>JAZKIN010000123.1:0-90679 GCA_040384885.1 Pseudomonadota bacterium
GCTCGAGCACGCGGTTGCAGACCCAGCGCGCCTGTTCGGCCTCGTCGGGAATGAGCACCAGTTGCGGCCGCGCGCTCGAGACCTTGTCGGTCCACAGGGTCTTGGCGTGCCGCTCGAGCGCGCCCGCGATGACCGCGTTCGAGGCGTCCAGGATCGGCTGGGTCGAGCGGTAGTTGCGCTCGAGCGTGAGCACGCGGGCCGACTGCCCGGGGCCGCCGAACTGCTGCGGGAAATCGAGGATGTTGCGCACCGTGGCGCCACGGAACGAGTAGATCGATTGCGCATCGTCGCCGACCACCATCAGGCCCTGCCCGTCCGGCTTCATGCCCATCAGGATGGCCGCCTGCAGCCGGTTGGTGTCCTGGTATTCGTCGACCAGCACATGGTCGAACAGGGCCCCGAGCTCGGGGCCGAGCTCGGGGTCGGCCGCCATCTCGGACCAGAACAGCAACAGGTCGTCGTAGTCGAGCACGTTCTGCTCCTGCTTGGCGTCGACATAGGCGCCGAACAGGGTCTTGAGTTCGGCCTCCCATTCGCTGCACCAGGGGAAGGTGCTTTGCAGCACGAGCGACAGCGGCTGCTGGCTGTTGACGACGCGCGAATAGATCGACAGGCAGGTGCCCTTGAGCGGGAAACGCTTTTGGGTCTGGGTCAGGCCGATCTCGTGGCGCACCAGGCCGATCAGGTCTTCGGAGTCGCCGCGGTCGTGGATCGTGAACGAGTCCTCGAGTCCGATGCGCCCCGCGTATTGGCGCAGCAGGCGCGCGCCGATGCTGTGGAAGGTGCCGGCCCAGGGCAGGCTGGCCGGGGCCTGGCCGGCGCCGCGCCCCATCACGCGTTGCAGCACGGTGCCGGCGCGGTGCGTCATTTCGCTCGCGGCGCGGCGCGAAAACGTCAGCAGCAAGATGCGCTGCGGATCGGCGCCGCCGAGGATCAGGCGCGCGACCCGGTGCGCGAGCGTATTGGTCTTGCCCGAGCCGGCGCCGGCGATCACGAGCAGCGGGCGCGAGACGCCGTTGGCGCTGCCGATGTCGTGCTCGACGGCGGCGCGCTGCTCGGGGTTGAGGCTGGCGAACGGGTCGTCGGGCGCAGTTGGGGCAATTACGGCGGGCATCGCGGGCATTCGTTCGGGGACAGGCAGATACTGTACATTTATCCAGTAGAGGAAGGCAAGGAAATTGTCGCTCGGACGCGGCTCGAAAGCATTATTAGCTTGTCAAGGGCGCATCGTAATTGGCGTTTGCTTTGTCCGATGTCAGCTAAGTAGCCGTTTCTTAAGGGCTTTTTCAGATATCCACAATCACTGTGGATAACTTTGTGGATAAGCCGGCCTTGACACCGCGCAAGCCAGTCTTTATGCGGGTTTCAACAAAATGCTCATTCTGAAGGCAAAAAAATAGACCTTTAAAATCAAGGTCTTACAAAGTCAATGGGCAATGCGGAAAAAAAATATAGGATATTTCTGAAGGATTTTTTTATGTGTATAAGCGGCCGTGCGGCAGGTGTGGAAACGCCTCCAATACGATGCAATTATTACAATTTTATGGACGCAAGCGGAACCGGGACGGCCCCGTAACGGCGCGCTCAGGAATACTGCATCGCGCGCCGCAGGCGTGGTTCGAGCAACACGCGCGCGATGACTTCGGGATCGATGTCGTGCGCCCGCAGGTACTCGAGCGCAGACATCGTGTTGCGGCTCTCCTGCACCAGGATGCCGTAGTCGACGATATCGCGCCGCGCGGTGTCGCGCCGCTCGTACTGGGCCTGGGCGATCTCGAGCGCGCCCAGCGTGTCTTGCGTGTTTCGATTCATAGGAAGTTCCTTCGATCGAGTGGGTTGACCATGCCGTCTCAAGAGTATCCAACAATAAATTTCAAAGTCAATGTCAGCTTCCCATCGTCAATCGAAAATTTCCCATGTCGTCCAATGGAACATTTCTTTGCAGTCTATGCGGGCGGCGCCCGTCCCTCACGCGCGCCGTGCGCCTGCGGGGCGGCCTAGAATTAGGCACCGATCGCAGACCCGCTTAGCGAGGACAACATGACCAATCCGACCGAACGTGAACAACCCCTCAAACCCGGCGACGAGGCCAAGCCCGGCACCCTCGGCGCGGCCGAAGGCATCTGCGAGCGCTGCAGCGGCAAAGGCATGCTCGCCGACGGCGCCGAGTGTCCCGAGTGCGACGGCACCGGCCGCGTCATGCGCGGCATCGGGGGCGGCTAGCGCCGGCCGCAGGGCCATTGGACACGGCGGCCGGCGCGTCCGATAATGGCCGGCATGAATCCGACGCCTGGCGTGCCCGACGCCCCCTCCCCAGAACGGCCCCGGCCGCAATCGCCGGCCGACCTGTTCTGGTCGTTCACCGCGCTGGCCCTGCAAGGCTTCGGCGGCGTGCTCGCCGTCGTCCAGCGCGAGCTCGTCGAGCGTAAAAAATGGCTCAGCCAAGAGGAATTCCTCGAAGATTGGGCGGTCGCGCAGATCATGCCGGGACCGAACGTCGTCAACCTGTCGCTGATGATCGGCGCCCGCTACTTCGGGCTGCCGGGCGCGCTCGCCGCCCTGGCCGGCATGCTGGCCATGCCGCTCGTCGTGGTGCTGCTGCTGGTCAACCTGCATGCGCGCTTCGCCGACAACGAGGCCATCGCGGGCGCGTTGCGCGGCATGGCCGCGGTGTCGGCTGGCATGATCGGCGCGGCCGGCCTCAAGCTTGTTGTCGCGCTTAAAAGGAGCCCTATTGCGCTCCCCTTTTGCGCCGCGATCGGCGTCGCCGGTTTCGTCATGGTGGCCCTGCTCAAGTGGCCCTTGCCCTACGTGCTGCTGGGCCTCGGCGGACTCGGCTGGGCGCTCGCTTACCGCGGCGTGCGCCCGTGATCGCGGCCGTGGCAGCGTGCCTCGCCGCGGTGGCGCTCGCAATCGCGGTCGCGCTCGAAGCTGCGCCGACAATGGCGCCGACGATTGCCGGCGCAGTTGCGCCAACGCTTGCGCCAACGCTTGCGCCAATGCTTGCGCCAAGCAGTGCAGCGCCGACGTCGCCGATCCACATCGTGCTCGGCGCGGGCGACTGGCTGGCCCTGTTCGCCCACTTCCTGATGTTGTCCTTAATGTCGGTCGGCGGTGCCATTTCCACAAGCTCCGAAATGCACCGCTACCTCGTCGAACAGCACCATTGGCTGAGCCAGGCGCAGTTCAACGAATCGATTGCGCTGGCACAAGCGTCGCCCGGTCCGAACGTCCTGTTTGTGGCGCTCATGGGCTGGCACGTCGGTATGAATGCCGGTAGCATTGGCATGGCTATGCTCGGCGTCGCGGTGACCATGTTTGGCATTTTGATACCGTCGACCACGCTCACCTACGTCGCGGCGCAGTGGGGGCACCGCAACCGCGACTTGCGCGCCGTGCGCGCATTCAAGCAAGGCATGGCGCCGGTCGTGATCGCGCTGCTGCTGTCGACCAGCTGGATCCTCGCCGGCGCCGGCGCGGCCGGCAGCGCGGCCTGGCCGGCCTGGGTGTTGGCCTTTACCAGCGCCATGCTGCTGTGGCGCACCGGCATTCACCTGCTGTGGGTGCTGGCCCTGGGCGCCGTGGCCGGCGCACTGCGGCTGGTCTGATGAACATGGGAGGGCGCACAACATGGGCAATGGAACTTTCTCCGGCAATCCGCTCACCGAATGGCTCACGGACAATCTCGAAGACCGCAATATGCGCCTGCTCGCGCCCTTCTGGTATATCGATCCGCAGGGGCGCCGCTGGGAGGCGCCCGCAGGCAGCATCATCGACGGCGCGAGCATTCCGCGCACGCTCTGGTCCTCGGTCGGCAGTCCGTTCACCGGTCCCTACCGGCGCGCCTCGATCCTGCACGACGTCGCGGTGCTGACCCCGAGCATCCTGCGCGGCGACGCCGACACCATGTTCTTCAGCGCCTGCCTGGCCGGCGGCTGCACCATGATGCAGGGCAAGCTGTTGTATGCGGGCGTGCGCCTCGGGGCCTGGGCCGACGAGAAGCAACTATTCACCTTGAACCTGAACGCCGCGCCCGTCAACGGCTTCCCCCTGCCCGGCCAGCAATCGCCGCAAGAACTCGAGGTGCGCGCGCTCTACACCATGCTCGCCAGCGACCTCGGCGGCACCGCCGACGACTTCGCCGCGATCCGCGCCGCGGTCGACCGCCGCCTCGCCAAGCCGGGCCGCGGCCCGGGCCGGCCCCCTTCCTTGCCCGGGCGATCCGCGTTGCCAAGGTGACCAGCAAGGGGGCATACTGGCGCCTTCGACCAACCGGGATTCCTCCATGCTTGAATTGCTTAGCGAACACGCCTGTTTCGGCGGCGTGCAACGTTTCTATCGTCACCAATCGACGGCGATCGGTCTGCCGATGCGCTTTTCGGCCTTCGTCCCGGCCTCGGCGGCGAGCGGGCGCATGCCGGCCCTGTTCTACCTGGCGGGCCTGACCTGCACCGAAGAAACCTTTCCGGCCAAGGGCGGCGGGCAGCGCGTGGCGGCCGAGCAAGGCATGATCCTGATCTCGCCCGACACCAGCCCGCGCGGCGCCGGCGTCGACGGCGAGGACGCGGCCTGGGATTTCGGGGTCGGCGCGGGCTTCTACGTCGACGCGACCATGGCACCGTGGAGCGAGCATTACCGCATGTACAGCTACATCCTCGAGCTGCGCGAACTGGTCGTGGCGCAATTGCCGGTCGACGCCGCGCGGATCGGCATTTTCGGCCATTCGATGGGCGGGCACGGGGCCCTCGTGCTCGGCTTGCGCAACCGCGATCTGTTCCGTTCGGTGTCGGCGTTCGCGCCGATCGCCGCGCCGAGCAAGTGTCCGTGGGGACAAAAGGCGTTCGGCGGCTACCTCGGGCCGGCGCCGGAGGCGTGGCAGCAATACGACGCGAGCACCCTGATGTCGACGCTGAGTGCGCCATTTCCGAACGGCATACTGATCGACCAGGGCATGGGCGATAAATTCCTCGCCGAGCAGTTGTATCCCGAGGCGTTCGAACATGCCTGCGTGCTCGCCGGCCAGCCGCTGACGCTGCGCCGCCACGCCGTCTACGACCACGGCTATTACTTTATCTCGAGCTTCATGGAAGAACACCTGCGCTTCCACGGCGCGCGCCTCTAGGCGTCCAGGCGTCGAAGGGCGGCAGAACCAAGCGATTCGTCGCCGGTCAAACCATGCATGCTTAACGACCGGAAGCGACGCGATGAATGCCGAGCACGAGCGTTCCCGACAGCCAGTCATCGATGGCGACAAGCCCGCCGGCACGGCGGGCGCCGGCGCGCGCCTGGCGTTGCCGCCCGACGCGGTCATCGTGGTGCCGGTGCGTAACGTCATCGTCTTCCCCGGCCTCGTCTCCCCGATCAACATCGGGCGCGAACGCACCATCGCCGCCGCCCAGGAGGCCGTGCGCAGCGAGCGCCAGATCGGCGTGCTGCTCCAGCGCGAACCCGACGCCGACCTGCCCCTGCCCGAACAACTGCACCAGATCGGCACCATCGCGAGCATCGTGCGCTACGTGACGGCGCAAGACAACAGCCACCACATCGTGTGCCAGGGGCACCAGCGCTTCCGCGTCATCGAATTCCTCAACGACTTCCCGTTCTACGCGGCGCGCGTGCAACTGCTGCCCGAGGCGCAGGAGAACACGGCCGAGATCCAGGCCCTGCTGCTCCAGCTCAAGCAGCGTTCGACCGAAATCCTCGGCCTGCTGCCGCAGGTGCCGGCCGAACTGTCGCGCTCGGTCCAAGGCATCACCTCGGCCGCCGCGTATGCCGACTTCGTCGCCGGCCTGCTCGACATCAGCGTGCAGGAGAAGCAAGACGTGCTCGAAACGCTAGACCTGCCGAAACGGCTGTCGAAGGTGCTCGCGTTCCTGGTCCACCGGATCGAGGTGCTGCGCCTGTCCGAACAGATCAAGCAGGAAACCAAAGACCGCATGGACGAGCACCAGCGCGAATTCATGCTGCGCGAACAGCTCAAGACGATCCAGTCCGCGCTCGGCGACGTCGAGGGCGGCAACGCCGAACTGGCCGACCTCAAGGAGGCGATCGCCAAGGTCCGCATGCCCGACGAGGCCAACACCCATGCGCTCAAAGAATTGCGCCGCCTCGAAAAAATGTCCGACGCCTCGGTCGAATATTCGATGTTGCGCACCTATCTCGAGTGGCTCACCGAATTGCCATGGTCGGCCGAGAGCGAAGACAAGATCGATCTCGCCCACGCGCGCCAGATCCTCGACGACGACCATTTCGGCCTCGACAAGGTCAAGCGCCGCATCCTCGAGTATCTCGCGGTGCGCAAGCTCAAGCCGCAGAGCAAGGGGCCGATCCTGTGCTTCGTCGGCCCGCCCGGCGTCGGCAAGACCTCGCTCGGCCACAGCATCGCGCGCGCGACCGGGCGCAAATTCGTCCGCGTCAGCCTCGGCGGCACGCACGACGAGGCCGAGATCCGCGGCCACCGCCGCACCTATGTCGGCGCCCTGCCCGGCAACATCGTCCAAGCGATGCGCAAGGCCGGCACGCGCAACTGCGTGATGATGCTCGACGAGATCGACAAGCTCGGCGCCGGCTTCCACGGCGACCCGGCCGCCGCGCTGCTCGAGGTGCTCGACCCGGAGCAAAATTTCTCGTTCCGCGACAATTACCTCGGCGTGCCCTTCGACCTGTCCAAGGTGCTGTTCATCTGCACCGCCAACATGCTCGACACCCTTCCCGGCCCGCTGCGCGACCGGCTCGAGGTGATCTCCCTGCCCGGCTACACCGACGCCGAAAAAGTGCAGATCGCGCGCCGCTACCTCGTGGCGCGCCAGCTCGAGGCCAACGGCCTGCTTGAAGGGCAATGCACGATCACCGACGCCGCGCTCGAGGCGGTCGTCAACGACTACACGCGCGAGGCCGGCGTGCGCAACCTCGAACGCGAACTCGGCGGCGTATGCCGGCACACCGCGGTGCGCATCGCCGAAGGCGAGGCCGGGCAGTTCTCGATCGACGCGGCCGACCTAGGGGCCATCCTCGGCCCCAAAAAATTCGAGAGCGAACTGGCCATGCGCACCAGCTTGCCCGGGGTCGCGACCGGCCTGGCCTGGACCCCGGTCGGCGGCGACATCCTGTTCGTCGAGGCGAGCCGGGTCGCCGGCAGCGGCCGCCTCATCCTGACCGGCCAGCTCGGCGACGTCATGAAAGAAAGCGCGCAGGCCGCGCTGACCCTCGTCAAGGCGCACGACGCGGCCTTCCATTTCGGACGCGAGCTGTTCCGCCGCAGCGACATCCATGTGCACGTGCCGGCCGGCGCGATCCCCAAGGACGGGCCGAGCGCGGGCGTGGCGATGTTCGTCGCGCTCGTCTCGCTGGCGCTGCAAACGCCCGTGCGCAGCGATTGCGCGATGACCGGCGAAATCAGCCTGCGCGGCCTCGTGCTGCCCGTCGGCGGCATCAAAGAAAAAGTGCTCGCGGCGCAGCGTGCGGGCATCACGACGGTCCTGCTGCCGGCCCGCAACGAGAAAGACATCGAGGAGATCCCCGAGGACGCGCGCCGGCAGTTGCGTTTCGTCTGGCTCAACACGGTCGACGATGCGATCCGCGAGGCGATCGGCCCGCTGCCGGCCGCCGCCGACGACGCCCGCCCGTCGCATCCGCAGGCACCGGGTGCGCGCGGGCCGTTCCGGCAAGGCGAGCGCCGGCACGACCGCCAGGGCTACCGTCAAGACTACCAGGGCACGGGCGCGCGGCGCGGCGGCGACGGCGCCGCCCACTAAACTCGATCAGGCTTGGCTGAAGAGCGCACGCAGCGCGCATCGGCAACCCCCGCGCGGCGCTCGCTGCGATGGCTCAAACGTGTGTTCGATCCGGCCAAAAAAGAAGCCGCCCAGAGGACTTGAAAACCGGCGTCCGGTGTCATATAAATAGGTGGAAGGAGCGAGGCACTGCTCTTTCTCTCAGCATACCTACTTGAAAGGAGGCAAAGAAATGAACATCGTTCGCAGAACCGGTTCGCCGTTATCGACCTATCGTCCCGGCGCGATCGAAGACCAGTTCGGCCGCATGGTGGAAGACATGTTCGACAACTTTTTCGCTCCGCTCGCAACTGGCGGCGGCATCTCGCGCATGGCCGGGGATGGTGTGGGTTCGCCACGCCTTAACATCACCGAGGATGAAAACGCATTCGAGGTGCAGGCCGAAATGCCCGGTGTGAAAAAGGAGGACATCAAGGTGGCCATCGACGGCCAGCGCGTCACCCTCGAAGGTGAATCCAAGCGCGAGGACGCCCAACGCGAGGGCGAGCAACTCGTCTACGCCGAACGTTCCGTGCGCAAATTCACGCGCAGCTTCATGCTGCCGACCGAGGTCGACGATGCCGGCGCGCAGGCCCGCCTTGAAGACGGCGTCCTCAAACTGACGCTGCCGAAGAAGCAAGGTAGCGAAGCCAAGCGCATCACGATCCAGTAAAGCCTGGGTCGAGGGGCCGCGCATCCACGCCGGCCCCTTCCCCGGGCAAGCAAAGCCCGGCTCAAGCAAAAGCCCGCCTCAAGCCACGCGCAGTCCGGGTCAAGCGCAGTCTCAAGCCAGCACAGGTCGCAGCCCCGGTCGCAGCCCCGGTCGCAGCCCCGGTCGCAGCCCCGGTCGCAGCCCCGGTCGCAGCCCGGCCGCGGACCGGCCGCATCATTTCCTGCTGATTTTTTTGCAACCAGTCGCGCCGGCGCCGGTCAAACCCACATCGGGCCCGCTTGGCCCTCGTCGGGAGCGCGGCATGCCGCAGGCACTCCGTTTCAAAAACCGCATCCAGGCCGGCAAATTGCTTGCCCGGCAGCTTGACGCGTATGCGGGCCACGACGACGCGATCGTGCTGGCCTTGCCGCGCGGCGGCGTGCCGGTCGGCTTCGCCATGGCCCGGGCGCTCGCACTCGACTTCGACATCGTACTGGTGCGCAAACTCGGCATGCCCGGCCACGAAGAATACGCGATGGGCGCCGTCGGCAGCGGCGGCGTGCGCGTGTTGCAGCCCGGCCTCGCCGGCCTCGGCGTGCCCGCCGCGGCGGTCGAGGCCGCGACCGAGCGCGCCCTGCGCGAACTGGCGCGCCGCGAGCGCCTCTACCGCGGCGCGCGACCGCCGCCCGCATTGCAGGGCCGCACCGTGATCCTCGTCGACGACGGGCTCGCCACAGGCGCGACCATGGTCGCCGCCGTCCACGTCGCGCGCCGGCAAGGGCCCGCCCGCATCGTCGTCGCCGTGCCCGTGGGCGCGCCCGACAGCTGCGAGGCGCTCGCCGCCGATGTCGACGAGCTGATTTGCCTGAGCATGCCCGCGCAATTCCAAGCGGTGGGCAAGTGGTACACGCAATTCGACCAGACCAGCGACGAAGAGGTGCAAGACCTGCTCGCGCTGGCCTGGCGCGAGCACGTCCCGGCGCCGCCGGCGCCACGCCCCAGCAACTTCACTTCCAAGGAGAGATCATGAAACAAACAAGCGAACGCGAGCCCCAGCGATGGGGAGGTCTGGAAGGCAGCGCCCAGTGGGGCAAGCTGGCAGGCACCGCCGCCGTCGGCGCGCTGGCCATGTACCTGTTCGACCCGGACCGCGGCAGGGACCGGCGCGCGCAGTCGGGCCAGCAACTGCGTGGCATGGGCAAAAAAACCGGCACGGTGCTCGACCAGGCCATGCGCGGCGTTAAGCACCGGCTCGGCGGCGTGCGCGAATCCATGTCCCACCTCGCGCTGCGCGGCGGCGTCGACCAGCGCAGCCTGGTCGAGCATGTGCGATCGGCGGTCGAGCGCGCGGTGTCCAATCCAATGGCCCTGAGCATCGACGCGCAGGAAGGCAGCATCACGCTCGGCGGCCTGGTGCTCGCGAGCGAGCGGCGCGGCTTGCTCTCGGCCGTGCGCGCCGTCAGCGGCGTGCGCGAGGTCAACGACCGCACCGAGACGCTCGAGCGCCCCGACGACAGCGCGGCCATCGAGCGGCTCGGCGCGGCGCCCGCCGGCGCGGGCGAACCGTGGCGGCCGGCCACCCGCAACGCGGCCATGGTCGGCGGCGGCGCCCTCGGCTTATACGGCCTCATGCGTCGCTCGCCGATGGCGATGCTGCTCGGCCTGGCCGGCGTGGCCCTGATGGCGCGCGGCATGCGCTCCGGGGCCCGCGGCCGCATGGCGCAGGGCATGGCGCCGTCCCTCGCGGGCGCGCGCGGCAAGGCCCAGACCGTTTCGTTCGAAAAAACCATCCGCATCGAGGCCACGCCCGAGCAGGTCTACGACTTCTGGAGCAACTACGAGAACTTCCCCCAGTTCATGTCGTACGTGGTCGAGGTGCGCGACCTCGGCCGCCAGCGCTCGCATTGGACCGTCAAGGGGCCCGGCGGCACCGAGTACCAATGGAACGCCGTGCTCACCGAAGCATCGCGTCCGCGCCAACTGGCCTGGCGCAGCGAGCCCGGCGCCGAGGTCGAGAACGCCGGTTCGGTGCAGTTCGAGCCTTCGCGCGGCGGCACCCGGGCCACCGTGCGCATGAGCTACCGACCACCCGTCGGCGTGCTCGGCCAGACTGTCGCCAAGCTGCTCGGCAACGACCCGCAGCGCGAACTCGAAGCCGACCTCGCGCGCATGAAGAGCGTCATCGAGCGCGGGATCGCCCCGCGCGACATGGCGCAGGCGTCGGCCGGCGCCGACAAGTTCTTGCACTGAAAGACCATGGGCGTCGAAGCGAACCGAGCGCTGAGCGCCGCCATCGCGGCCGGCGCGCATACGCTGTCGGGCGGGGCCGGCGACCTCGCCGCCCTGCTCGAACTGGTCGGCGACGCCCGCTTCGTCCTGCTCGGCGAAGCGACCCACGGCACCCACGAGTTCTACGCCGAACGCGCCCGCATCACGCGCGCGCTCGTGACCGAGAAAGGCTTCGATGCCATAGCCGTCGAGGCCGATTGGCCCGACGCCTACCGCGTCAACCGCTATGTGCGCGGCCATGGCGCCGACCGCGACGCGGTGCACGCGCTCGACGGCTTCGAGCGTTTTCCGAGCTGGATGTGGCGCAACACCGACGTCGTCGACTTCGTCGCCTGGCTGCGCGCGCACAACGATGCCAGTGCGGCCGGCGCGCAGGTCGGCTTTTACGGGCTCGACCTGTACAGCCTGTTCACCTCGATCGGCGAGGTCGTCGGCTACCTCGAATCGGTCGACCCGGCCGGGGCCGGACAGGCGCGCGCGCGTTATGCCTGCTTCGCCCATTACGCCGAAGACAGCAAACGCTATGCGTACACGGCCGGGCTCGACCCGGCCAGCAGTTGCGAGCACGACGCGCTCGATCAGTTGCACGCCTTGCAGGCGCGCGCCTTCGCCGATCTCGACGATGGCAGCGCGGGCGCGGCCGACGCTTTTTTCTGCGCCGAGCAAAACGCGCGCCTGGTCGTCAATGCCGAGCGCTACTACCGGACCATGCTGCGGCGCCGCGTCTCCTCGTGGAACCTGCGCGACCAGCACATGGCCGAAACGCTCGACGCGCTCGCCCGGCACCTGGGCCGCGCGCACGGCAGGCCGGCCAAGCTCGTCGTCTGGGAACACAAACCCCACGTCGGCGACGCGCGCGCGACCGAATTGGGCCGGCACGGCGAGTGGACGGTCGGGCAATTGGCGCGCGAGATGTACGGCGACGCAGCGCGCCTGATCGGCTTTTCGACCTACCAGGGCTGGGTCACGGCCGCATCCGAATGGGATGGTCCCGCACAACGCAAACGCGTGCTGCCGGCGCTGCCGGGCAGCTACGAGGACGCGTTCCACCGCTGCGGCCCCGGGCGGTTTTTCCTGCCGCTCAACAAAGAGGGGCCCGCGCGCGACGCCCTCATGCGGGACCGGTTAGAACGTGCGATCGGCGTGCTCTACCTGCCCGAGACGGAGCGCCAGAGCCACTATTTCCACGCCTTGTTGCCGCGCCAGTTCGACGCCGTATTCCACTTCGACACGACCGACGCGGTGCAGGCGCTGCCGACCACGCGTCGCGAGCACAAGGGCGAGGCGCCCGAAACCTATCCGGTCGGTGTCTGAGGCATCGGTGCCTTCACCGCGCGCCCGGCGCGCTCCGAAGCGCGCGCATTCCGGGCGTGCGCGTTGCCACGTGCGGATGGTCACGCGCCTGAAAGCGCCGCGCCCGCATCGCCGACCGCCCCACGCGGCGATTCCGATTTCGTTGAACATGCGCCGATCTGCCTGTAGAATCGCCTTTCCGTCCTAGCAGAGCGCCCGATGTCCGAGACCATACCCTTTCCGATCCGCAAGGAGTGCCCGCCGGGTGCCTGCGTGTGCGATCGCGAGGTCCTGCTCAACGATCCCGCGGCCGACCTGCGCGTGCTGCGCCTGACGCGCGAGGAGGAGAAGAAACTGGTCGAGCGCATCGAGGGCCTGACCACCTACCCCGACCTGCGCAAACTCGAGGAACGGCTGTTCGCCCTGCTCGGCATCACCTTGCGCATCACACCGAGCGCGCGCGGGGTGCGCACCGTGCGCGGCCTGAACATCCAGCTGCTCGAGCGCCCCGGCCTGTGCCGCAAGACGCGCGAAAACATCCCCGCCGCGCTGCGCCGCTGCCTGACCAACCATCCCGAAATCGTCTACGCGCTGTTGAACGTCGACGGCCTGTTCGACGACTTCGACTGAACCGGCAGCACAGGAGGCGCGCCGTCCGGCTATGCAATTATGTATGACGGTCGTGCCGACCATCCAAAAATGCATAGCCGTCGAGGGGCTAGCCGGCCAGCCGCTTCCAGTAGATATGGGTGCCCGTCAAGCCGCCATGGGGCTTGAGCGCGTAATCCGGGATCGTGCCGGCGAGCGTGAAACCGAGCCCCTCGTACAAGCCCGACGCCCCGCCCTCGGTCGCCGTGTCGAGCACAAGCAGCGTGCGCTTGCGCTCGCGCGCGATCTGCTGGGCCGTGCGCATCAGCGCGCCGGCGATGCCGCGCCCGCGGTGGCTCATGCGCATCATCAGCTTGGCGATCTCGGCGCGGTGCGGCTGGTTCGGGGGGCAGTCGAGCAACAAGGTGACCGTGCCGGCGAGCAGCTCGCCGTCCCACGCGCCGAGCACGACACGCTCGCCGCGCCGGGCAGCCGCCAGCGACGCCGTCCAGAAGCTTGCCGCGGCCTCGGGCGCGAGCGGATGCATGAAGCCCACCGAGCCGCCGTTGGCGACGACTTCGACGAGGATTTCGCCAAGCATGGCGCTCGTTGCCGGCGATGCGTCCAGGGCGTTGATGCGGATTTCGGACATGGAATGCAAACCAAAGCGGGTTGAAAAGGGCTTATTTGGGCAGCGCCCGGTACGCGGCAGCGACGGTCTCGGGCCCATACAGGCGCTCGAGCCGGCGCACCGTGAAGTGCCCGCGCGCCATATCCTGGAAGTGGTTGATGAACAAGGTGTTGACGAGCGCGCCGCCGGCCGCCCCCAAAATGGGCACCATCATCGCGGCCGCCTTTTGCGACACCTGCACATTGAATTTGGCCGCGATCTGCGCGATCAGGCGCACCAGCGCGGGCGCGCTTTCGTGCGCGACGGCATGTTGCGCGAGGTAGGCCGTGGCCTCCGACATCGCGCGCGCCAGGGCCACGCGGGCCGCGAAGTAGCCGGACTCGCTCGCGTCGTCGCCCTGCGTTTTGCCGCCGAGCGAGAACACCATGAGGCAGGCCAGCTGCGCCTCGGGCGTGCCGAGCAGTTCGCCGTTGGCGCGGCCGATGTCGGCGATCGAGCGCAGCATGACCGTGGTCGACACCGGTAGCTCGACCGCGAGCCCGGCGATGCCGAACGCGCCGCCGAGCGCGCCCGTGACGGCGACCGTGGCGCTGTGCATCTTCGGGTAGGACTTGGTGCCGTTCGGCAGCAAGGTCGCGTTGGCGACCTTGAAGCATTTGTTCAGCGACGCCGTGGTGACGGTCGTGATGCCCTTGCTCCAGGCCGCAGGCAGCGCCTTGACCGCGCTCTCGATCGGCATGCCGATCGCCTCGGTGACCTTGGCCATGTAACTTGGATTTTCGAGCAAGTGCTTGGCCTGCGCCAACTCGGCGAGGTCGGCGGCGGCCATCGGCCCGCCCTTGGCGTCGCTTTGCATGTTTCCCATGTGTCTACTCCCGCTGATCGTCCGGCAGGCTGCCGTATTCCACGCTAAGTATAGGCGAGTGGCCGGCCCGCTGCGCGCCGCGCCCGAATCGGCGCCGTCCGGGCGGCACGGCCGCGTGGATCGAACGGCGCGGCGCGGGCCGCGTGGATCGACCGGCGCGGCGCGGTCAGCGCGGATCGATCCTGTGGCCCGAGCGCACCAGGGCCTCGAACTGCTCGGCCGCGAGCGGCTTGCTGTAGTAGTAGCCCTGCATCTCGTCGCATCCCTGTTCGCGCAGGAAAGTGAGCTGGCCCGCCGTTTCGACGCCCTCGGCGATCGTCTGCAGGCCGAGGCTCTTGGCCATGTTGATGATCGCGCCGACGATCGCGCGGTCCTCCGGGTCGGTGCTGATGTCGCGCACGAACGACTGGTCGATCTTGAGCTTGTAGACCTTGAACTTCTTGAGGTGGCTCAGCGACGAATAGCCGGTGCCGAAATCGTCGATCGACATCCGCACGCCGCGCTCGTGCAATTTGTTCATCATCGCGATCGCGCCCTGCGGATCGTGCATCGCGACGCCCTCGGTCAGCTCGAGTTCGAGGTATTCGGCCGGCAAGCCCTCCTCGTCGAGGATGCGCGTGACCAGGTTCGGCAAGTCGGGGTGGCGAAATTGCACGGCCGAAAGGTTGACCGCCATCACCATCGGCGGCACGCCGGCCTCGATCCAGCGCGTGGCCTGGCGCACCGCCTCGCGCAGCACCCATTCGCCGATCGGCAGGATCAGGCCGCTGTCCTCGGCCGCCGGGATGAATTCGCCGGGCGAGACCGCGCCCAGCTCGGGGTGGGTCCAGCGCAGCAGGGCCTCGGCCCCGATGATGCTGCCGTCGAGCATCGAGATCTGCGGTTGGTAGTGCACCCGCAACTGCTTGCGCTCGAGCGCCTGGCGCAGCGCGTGCACCAGTTGCAGGTGGCGCGCCGAGCGGATCTGCATCTCGGCGGTGAAGAAGCGGTAGCCGTTGCGCCCGTCCTGCTTGACCTGCACCATGGCGGCGTCGGCGCTGCGCGAGAGCGTGTCGAGCTCGGTGCCATCCTCGGGATACAGCGCGATCCCGATCGAGCCCGTCACATTGAGGTCGTGCTCGTCGATGCGGTAGGGCTCGGCGATGACGGAGAGCACCTTGCGCGCGATGTGGCCGGCCGCGCGCGCGTTCACGCCGTACAGCAGGAAGATGAATTCGTCGCCGCCGAAGCGCGACAGCGTGTCCTGCACGCGCAGCACCTGGCGCAGCCGCACGGCGGTCTCGACGAGCAGGCGGTCGCCGATGCCGTGCCCGAGCGAGTCGTTGATGTCCTTGAAATGGTCGAGCCCGAGGAACATTACGGCCACCGGCTCCATGCTGCGCTGGGCCAGACCGATCGCGTAGCTCGCGCGGCTGTCGAGCTGGGTGCGGTTGGGCAGGCCGGTCAGCGCGTCGAACTGGGCCAGGAACTGGATCTGTTGCTCGGCGTGCTTGCGGGCCGTGATGTCGCGCGTAATGCCGAGCAACAAAGTGCCCTCGCCGTCCACGCCCTTGAGCGGCGCGGCATGGGTTTCGAGCCAGCGCGCGGTGCCGTCGAGGGCGACGATTTCGAACTCGAGCGTGCCGCTGCCGCCCCCGATCACGCCCTTGTGCAGCGCGCCGAAGGCTTCGCGGTATTGCGGGACGATGAAGGCGGCCAGCCGGCGCTCCTGCACCTGCTCGAGCGTCTGGGCGCCGAGCATCTTCAGCCCGGCCGGGTTCATCTCGAGCAGGTTGCCGGCGCTGTCGACGACCTTGATGCACTCCGGTTCGGTCTCGATGATCATGCGCATCCGGTGCTCGCTGCGCTGCAGCGCCTCGGCCGCCGACTGGCGCTGGGCGTCGCGCTCGAAGCCGCGCAGCGCGTAGGCGATGTCGGTGGCCATTTCCAGCAGCAACTCGCGGGCGTCGTCGTCGAACGCGTCGCCGCGCTCGGCGTACAGGGTCAGCACGCGCGTGAGGCTGCCGCGCAGGCGCAGCGGCAAGGCGCCCGAGGCGGCCCAGCCGAAGCGCGCCGCCGCCGCGTGCCAGTCCGAGGTGGCCGGATCGTGCTGGAAGTCCTGGCACCAGCACGGCACTTCGTCGCGGAACGCCGAACCGGTCGGCCCGCGCCCGAAGGGCTGGCTTTGGTCGAGCGGGATGCGCAGGCCCTCGAGGAAGGCGGTGCCGCCGCCGAACGAGGCGACCGGGATGATCTGCGTGCCTGTCTCGTCGAGCTCGCCGACCCAGGCCATCGTCATGCCGCCGTAATTGACGATCACGCGGCACAACTGGTCGAACAGCGCCTCGGCGTTGGCGCAGCGCACGAGCGCCTGGTTGCACTGGATCAGGGCCGCGTAGAGCTGGGTCAGGCGTGCGTTGCGCGCCTCGGCGGCGCGGTGCTGGGCGTCGACCGCGGCCAGCTTGTGCTGGGTCTCCGACAACCAGCCGAGCACGCTGTCCTGCATGCCCTCGCGCACCGCGATCGGCGAGGTGAAATCGCCTCCGCCGAGCAAGGCTATGCGCCGGTGCAGCTCGCTGGCCGGGCCGCCGAGGATGTCGTGCAATTTGCGCCGCCGGCCCAGCAACAAGGCGGCGCCGAGCCAGCCGCAGCCGACGAACGCGAACAGCAGGAACATGGCCAGCTCCTTGGCCGCGTCGACCCCGCGCGCGGTGCGCCGGCTCGCCAGCTCCTCGAACTGGTTGATCGGATCGATGATGTTGGCCTTGGCCTGGTAATACGCCGGATCGTGCAGCATCGCGGTCGCGCGCGCGCGCAGGGCCTCGCTCGGCGGATGCACCGACTCGACCACGGCCATGGCCGCGTATTCGGTGCGGCTGAGCGCGTCCGAATTGGCCTTGGCCAGCCGCAGCCGCGCCAATTCCTCGTCGGGGAAACCGGCGCCCTCCACCAGCGCCATCAGCGGCACGGCCGGGCCGGGCCCGCCGGGCGCGCCGGCATCGCCGCGTTCCCAGTAGAGGTCCTGCCGGTCGAGCGGGCGCGGCTGGCGGCCGTCGCGCACGTCGAGGATGTGTTCGTATTGGCGTTTGTAACTTTCGTTGCCGGTCGCTATATAGGTGCGCACCATGCGGCTCAGTTCGTCCGTCGAGCGGCGCAGCTGTTCGGCCAGCATGAACGACTGCGCGCGCGCCTCGTGGGCGCGGTCGATCCGCTGTTCGGCCTGGACATAGGCGACGAAACTGCCGGCGAACACGACGAAAACGCCGAGCAGGAGCCAGCGGTGGCGCGGCATGCGTGACAGGCGGGACAGGCGGCTGGACAAGTGGCGATAGGGACGCGTCATGCGGGCGGAAAATCCAATGCTTCCCGGTTCGGGTGCACCAATTATGCCGCGAATTGACAATTCGCAACACGTTGCCCGCAAACTTATTTGCCGATCCGCGCGGCGCGCGCGCCGGCGACGCCACAGAGCAACGATCGCGCCGTTTGCCGCGGTTTTTTTGCCGATCGGGCTTGCTATTTAAACCGAACTGCGGGTGTCTTTGCGCGCGCCGGATTTAACAATTGACGCTCCCCGCCCGTGCCCCGCCGCGCGGCTAGCGCGCCGCGTCGAGGTGGCTGCGGATCAGGCGCAAGGCGCTGTCGGCGAAATCGTCGACATGCACCCTGGCCGCGCGGTATTTCCAGCGCTTCACGTACCAGTCTTCGGACAGGGCCAGGCAGTGGGCCGCGAGCAGGGTCGAGTCGCCCTCGGGCACCGGGTCGAGCGCCTCGATCAGCGAGGCGAGCACCGTCTGCAGCGACAACTCGGAGTTTTTGGCCATGTTGCGCTGCTCGAAGTCGAGCACGCGCGAATCCATGTAGACGAAGTAGAACCACGGCTGCAGGATCTCGGAAAGATAGATCGAGGCGCGCACCACCGATTCGAGCCTTTGCTTCGGCACGGCCACCTGCTCGAACATGCGCGGCAACTCCTCGGTCGTGTGGCGCACCACGTCCTCGATCATTTCGGCGAGCTGGTCCTTGCTGTCGATGTAGCCGTACAGGCCGCCCATCGACAAGCCCGTCTCGCGGCACAGGTCGCGCAAACTCATCGCGCGGAAACCGACCTCGTTGGCGAGCTTGAAGGTCGCGCTGAAGACGCGTTCGAGGTTCTCGAGCGCACTCTTGCGGCGCTTGACGCCGATGCGCTCGGCATTGTGGTCGACGATATAGGCCCAGATCGTCTCGCCGTTGAGCGGACTCATTTTTTCGAACTGGGCGAAGCTGAAACTGGCGGGCAAGGACATGTCCATTAAGGCGTCTGCGGCCGTCAAAGTTGATTACAGGAATAATTATATCTCGGAAAAACCACAAATCGCCTTGTCATCGAAATAACTACGGTGGATGTTGCGCCGCGTCATGCTTTTGTGGAAACGTGGTGCTACATTTAATAAACCGAGCGCTCGCTTTATTTTCTTGTTTCAAGTTTAGCTTGAGAATTTAATGCGAAAAACACTGGCGCGCTCGGTGCCTGATGGCCCCGCTTCAACGGCGGCAAGCAGGTCCAGGTGTCGACTTCAAACAGATAAAACCTATACCTATACTTATACTTATATACGGAGATTTAATGAAGAATCGTTTCTGGAAGTGTCTGACCATTACCCTCGTCACCCTGCTCGCCCTGCCGACGCCGTCCTGGGCGCTCGGCTACACGCAGACCAAGCATCCGGTCGTGCTCGTGCACGGCCTGATGGGCTTCGACCGCCTCGGCCCGGTCGAGTATTTCTACGGCATCCCCTCGGCGCTGCGCAGCGGCGGCGCGCGCGTCTACGTGACGTCGGTCTCGGCCGCCAACAGCACCGAGGTGCGCGGCGAACAACTGCTGACCCAGGTCAAGCAGATCCTCGCCGCGAGCGGCGCGAGCAAGGTCAATTTGATCGGCCACAGCCATGGCGGCCCGACCTCGCGCTACGTCGCCTCGGTCCGCCCCGACCTCGTCGCCTCGGTCAGCACCGTGGCCGGCGTCAACAAGGGTACGGTCGTGGCCGACATCCTCGTCGGCGCCGTGCCCAACGCCAGCGGCGCGCTCGTGAGCGCGGCCGGCGGCCTGATGACCTTCTTGTCGGGCAACAGCGGCCTGCCGCAAAACGGCGCCGCCGCCTTGCGCTCGCTGAGCACGGCCGGCAGCGCCGCGTTCAACAGCCGCCATCCGCAGGGCTTGCCGACGACCGCCTGCGGCGAAGGCAGCAACTATGTCAACGGCGTCTATTATTTCTCGTGGAGCGGGGCCCAGCCCTATACCAATGTGTTCGACGCGATCGATCCGGCGCTCGCGCTCACGGGCCTGGCCTTCGCCGGCAAGAACGACGGCCTCGTCAGCAGCTGCTCGAGCCATCTCGGACGCGTGATCCGCGACGACTACGGCATGAACCACGCCGATGAGATCAACCAGCTGATCGGCATCGTCAACCTGTTCGAGACGAGCCCGGTGACCGTGTTCCGCCAGCAGGCCAACCGCCTGCAAAGCCTCGGCCTGTAAAGGATAGACCGATGAGCCCAAACGCAAAAATGGCAGGCGCCGGCGCGGCCGTGATCGTTGCCGCCGTGCTCGGTTTCGTTCTGGCCCCGGCCGCACCAGTGGCGCCGCTGGCGCCGCCGGCGCCCAGTCCTGTTGCGTTTGCGCCGTCGATGGAAGGCACCCGGCCCGACGGCAAGGTCGGCCAGGGTGCCGACGGCCAACTCGTCGTCGATGCCGAACTCGGCCATCTGTTCGACTATTACCTGGCCGGCCTCGGCGAACGCGACCTGGCCGCGATCACCGCCGAGATCGAGCGCGAGCTCGAGCGTCGGCTCAAACCCGGGCCGGCGGCCCGGGCCAAACGCCTGCTCGCCAGTTACCTGGCCTACAAGCGCGCCCTGCTCGGCGTCGAGCAAGCGCTGCCGCCCGAGCCCGACATGCTCAAGGCCGCGCGCTCCCGCCTTGCGGCGATGCAAAAACTGCGCGCCAATTATTTCAGCGCGGCCGACAGCGCGGGCCTGTTCGGCGCGCGCGACGCCTACGATGCCGACGCGATCGCGCGCATCGCGATTGCACAGGACAACAAGCTGACCGCGGCCGAGCGCGCGCTTCGCCTCGCCGCGCTCGACGCCAAACTCTCGCCGGCCATGCTGGCCGACCGCGCCGCGCCCGGACAGGTCATGCGCACCGAGGAAACGGCGCGCCAGATGCGCGAGCAAGGCGCCAGCGACGACGCGGTCTTCAGGATGCGCTCGGCGGCCATTTCGCCCGAGGCCGCACGCCGCTTGGGCGAGCTCGACCAGGAGGAGGCGGCCTGGAAGGGCCGCATCGCGCGCTACCTGGGCTTGCGCGCGGACCTGGTCAAGGCGGCGCAGGGCGACGCGCTGCAACAGGAGGCGCGCCTGCAGCAATTGCGCGAGGCCCACTTCAGCGCCGACGAGCAACGCCGGCTCGGCGCCTATGAATAGCCGAACCCATAGCTGGGCCGCGCCGGGGCGTATTAGGTTTTAGGCAAATGCGCTGTTAAAATCGCCACCGATGCACTATTCCAACCCACCTTTTCCGGCCCTGCGCTCCCTGAGCGGCCTCGCGATCGCCGTGGCCCTGCACGTGCTCCTCTTGCTTGGCTGGCACTATGGGCGGCGCGCGCAAGTGCCGGAGTTGCCGGCCGACAGTGGCGCGATGTTCGTGGTGCAAGCGCCGGTTTACATCCTCCCACGCCCGCCGACGCAGCTGGGGCGCCCGGCGCGGACGGCCAAGGCAGACGCACAGGCCAAGTCGGGCGCGCAAACCAAGGCGAGCTTGCAAGCAACAGCGGCACGGGCTTCCGAGACCCCAGCCGAAGCGATCACCCCGCCCGCGGCGCCGCCCGCGCCAGCCGCCGACGCGCCCGCCGCCGCCCGCAGCGCCGCCGACATCATGCAGCAGGCCAGGCACGACCTCGGCAAGATCGACAAGGATCTGCGCGGCGAGTTCCCCGGCGCGCGCATCACCGCCCCCGTCAGCACCGCCCAGACCCGGCTCGAGCAAGGTTTCGACCGCGCCGCCGCGGCCATGCCCAACAGGTGGTACGAGGCGCCGAAAGTGACGGAGATCCAGGATCCGGGTGGTTATGGCCGGCGCCGCTACAGGGTGGTCGGGGCCAAGGGCACCTATTGCATCACGATGGAATCGAACCACGCGCCAGACGGCATCGACACCATGATCCATGGCATCAAGCCGAAAAAGACCAACTGCTACGAACACGAGCAGGAGGCGACCCACCAGAAATGGAACGACGCGCGCGCGCCCGCCAAGTCGTCCGTCATTGCAAAGACTCGGTCGACAAGGCCAGCGTTTCCTTGATTTCCTCCATCACGACATAGCTTTTCGACTGCGCCGCGCCGGGCAGTTGCAACAACATGTCGCCGAGCAGCTTGCGGTACTCGGCCATCTCGCGGATGCGCGCCTTGATCAGGTAGTCGAAGTCGCCCGAGACCAGGTGGCACTCCTGCACCTCGGGGATGCGCAGCACTTCGCGCCTGAATTGCTCGAACGCGGAGGCCGATTTCTGGTTGAGCGTGATTTCGACGAACACGAGCAGGCGCGCGCCGAGCGCGGCCGCGTCGACCTTCGCGTAGTAGCCGGTGATCACGCCGTCGCGCTCCATGCGCTTGACGCGCTCGATGCAGGGCGTGACCGACAGGCCGACGCGCTCGCCGAGATCCTTCATCGAAATGCGGCCCTCCTGTTGCAGGATGCGTAATATATGCCGGTCGAGCTTGTCGAGCCCGCGCGTCGATTCTTTTTGAGTTCGCATGATAATCCACTAAATAGTGACGTTTTTTCGTGAACAAAAACTAGTGAAACAGCAATACTATAGCTGCCATTCCTGTAAATCAACCATAATTCGAACAAGCGGAGAGCATCATGCGGATCGTCATCCTCGGCAGCGGCGTCATCGGCGTCACCACAGCCTACTATCTGGCCAAGGCCGGCCACGAGGTCACGGTGCTCGACCGCCAGCCGGGCCCGGCGCTCGAGACCAGTTTCGCCAACGCGGGCCAGATCTCGCCCGGCTACGCCTCGCCGTGGGCCGCGCCCGGGATTCCGCTCAAGGCGATCGGCTGGATGCTCAAGCGCCACGCGCCGCTCTCGATCACGCCCGACGGCAGCGCCTTCCAGTTGCAATGGATGTGGCAGATGCTGCGCAACTGCACCGCCGAGCGCTACGCCGTCAACAAGGAACGCATGGTGCGCCTCGCCGAGTACAGCCGCGACTGCTTCAAGGAACTGCGCGACGAGTCCGGCATCACCTACGAGAGCCGCCAGCGCGGCACCATGCAATTGTTCCGCACCGAGGCGCAATTCCACAGCGCCGAAAAAGACATCAAGGTGCTGCAGGATTCGGGCGTGCCGTTCGAACTGCTCACGCGCGATCAGCTCGCCCAGGCCGAGCCGGCGCTCGCCAACGTCAAGCAAAAACTGGTCGGCGCGCTGCGCCTGCCCAACGACGAGACCGGCGACTGCCAGTTGTTCACCACGCGCCTGGCCGCGATGGCCGGCGAACTCGGCGTGCGTTTCCGCTACGGCGTCCCGATCGACCGCCTGGCCGTGAGCGGCAACACGATCACGGGCGTCCATTGCGGCGCCGAGCTGGTGCAGGCCGACGCCTATGTCGTCGCGCTCGGCGCGTATTCGACCACGCTGCTCAAGCCGCTCGTCGAGATCCCCGTCTACCCGCTCAAGGGCTATTCGATCACGGTTCCGATCGTCAACGCGCAGGCCGCGCCCGTCTCGACGATCCTCGACGAGACCTACAAGATCGCGGTGACGCGCTTCGACGACCGCATCCGCGTCGGCGGCATGGCCGAGATCGCCGGCTTCGACCTGCGCCTGAACCCGCGCCGCCGCGCCACGCTCGAGATGGTCGTGAACGACCTGTTCCCGGGCGCCGGCGACGTCGCCAAGGCCAGCTTCTGGACCGGGTTGCGCCCGATGACGCCGGACGGCACGCCGATCGTCGGCCGCACCGGCCTCAACAACATGTTCATCAACACCGGCCACGGCACGCTCGGCTGGACCATGTCCTGCGGCTCGGCCCAAATGCTGGCTGATATCATTTCGGCCAAGCGCCCGGCGATCCGCTTCGACGACCTCGGCGTGGCGCGCTACGGCGGCGCCGGCAAGGCCGGCCGCTTGGTCCACGCCGGCGCCTGAGATGCAGGCACGTTCCACGCGCGAACGCGCCGGCGCGATCCTGACGATCGACCTCGACGCGCTGCGCGCCAACTACCGCCTGCTGCGCGCGCGCGCGGCCCCGGCGGCCTGCTCGGCGGTGCTCAAATCGAACGCCTACGGCCTCGGCGCGGTGCCGGTCGCGGGCGCGCTGTACGAGGAGGGTTGCCGGCATTTCTTCGTGGCCCACCTCGACGAGGGCATCGCCTTGCGGCCCCATCTGGCCGGCGACGCCGACATCTTCGTGCTGCACGGCCCGCCGCCGGGCACCGAGCGCGAATGCCTGTCGCACCAGCTCATTCCCGTGCTCAACAGCCTGCCGCAACTGGCGGCCTGGCGCGCCCTCGCGGCAAGCGAAGGCCGCGCGCTGGCGGCCGTGGTGCAGGTTTGCACGGGCATGTCGCGCATGGGCCTCGCGCTCGCCGAGGTCGACAGCTGGCTCGCCGACCCGGCCGGCCTCGACGGCATCGACATGCGTTTCGTGATGAGCCATCTCGCTTGCGCCGACGAGGCCGACAACCCGATGAACGCCTTGCAACTCGAACGCTTCACGGCCGTGCGCGCGCGCCTGCCGGCCTGCCCGGCGAGCCTAGCGAATTCGTCGGGGATATTTTTGGGCAGCGAGTTCCACCTCGACCTCGTGCGCCCGGGCGCCGCGCTGTACGGCATCTCGCCGATGGCGGGCCGGCCCAATCCGATGCGGCCCGTGGTGCGCCTGCAGGGACGCATCATCCAGACGCGCACGATCGCGCCGGGCGAGCATGTAGGTTACTGCCTCAACTACACGGCGCGCGTCACGCGCCAGGTCGCCACCGTGGCCGTCGGTTACGCCGATGGCTGGCTGCGCACCATGAGCAACCGAGGCCTGGCCGTGGTCGACGGCGTCTGCGTGCCGCAGATCGGCAATATTTCGATGGACAGCATCACGCTCGACGTCAGCGCGCTGCAGGCCGAACGCGTGGCGCCGGGCTGCCTCGTCGACCTGATCTGCCCCGCCCATCCGGTCGATGCGGTCGCCGGGCTGGCCGACACGATCGGCTACGAAGTGCTTACCCGGCTCGGCCCGCGCTTGCACCGAGAGTATATCGGCGTGCGCTCGCTCGCACCGGTGGCGCTGGCGGCTTAGACTCGGGCTGCGAGCGGGCGCCGTCGCACTTGTTCGCCTTGTCCCCGCGCATCACCTTGCACGGCTTTGCCTGACGCTGTTTGCCCGCCACTGGCGCACGTCCGTCCCTTTTTTGGTGCGCAATCGCGGCCAAAAGCACATCTTTGCCGCGCTTTTCTTTGGCGCCCATCGCCGGCTTTGCGGCACGGGCCGATTTTGACGGCGTGCCCGACACCTTGACCAATTTTGGCGGCGCAACCGCCGCCTTGGCCAATTTTGGCGGACCCTCGACTGCCTTGGACAGCCGTTTGCCCTTGTCCGCCCTCAATCCCGCAAGCTTGGGCTCGGCCGGAACGCCCACCCGCGCCTTTTTGACGACGCCTGCCGCCGCAAGTTTTTTGCCATCGCCGGCTGCCGCCAGCTTTTTGCGGTCGCCGGCTGCCACCAGCCTGCTGCCCTCGCCGGCTGTCGCTAGCCGCCGGCCCTCGCCCCCCGCCTCGACGGCAGGCGCGAGCTTCTTCCCCTCGCCTGCGAGCTTGACTTTTTTGACTTCGCTCCCCGCAACCATGTTTTCAATTGCACCGGCCACGCGCACGTCCTTGCCTTCGCCAACCGGCGCCACATTTTTGGCTTCGCCCGGCACGGCCATTTTCTTGCCCTCCCCGGCCGCAAGCATTTTTTTGGCCTCGCCCGCCGCCTTCGCTTGTTTACCATCGTTCGTGGCAGGCACCGCCTTTCCCGCGGCCAGCGCAAGCGGTTTTGTCTCCTCCCGCGCAGGCGCGTTGCTGGCCGCGAGCGCACGGCGCAACATGGCCGCCGGCGCGGCCGGCGCCGCCGCGAGCGCTGGCGGGGCCTTGGCGTCGGGCTTGCCGTCGTTTTTGCGGTCGGGCTGGCCGTCGGGCCTGGCGTCCGGCTTGACCGGCGCCGTGGCCGCGACCCTGCCCCCGGGGTGGTCCTCGGGCTTGAGCAGCACCAGCGGCGGCAGCGGCTCCTCGGCCTCGGCGCCAGGCCTTGCCGGCGCCGCCCCGTGGTCGATGATCGCGGCGGCCCCCGGCCCCGGTTGCACGGGCTCGGGCGAGCTGAAACCGCTCACGCGCGCGGACATGCTGCTGGCGATCACATCGAGCGAATCGTCGGTCCGGGTCTGGCCCGCGATCCAGCGCGCCGCGCCGATTGCGAGCGCGAGCGCGCACAGGCCCGCCACCCACAGCGCCGCGCGCAACTTGCGCGGCGCGCGCGCGGGCGGCCCGAAAAAGGCCGGATTGTCGAGCAGCGGGTCGTCGTTGGCATCGAGCCTGGCCGCCACCTCGTCGGAAAACAGACTGGGCCTGGCGGACACGTGCGCAGGCGGTTCTCGGTAATTGGACATTGGATCCCCGGTCGGTTGCGTGTATCGAAAAGTGCGCGGTATTGATCTTGCGCACAAGAACATATGTTCCAAACACAATTAACAGAACTCAAAGATATACTAATCTGCAATATCGCAGCGTCCGCGACGCCCCTCTCCAGCCCGGGGACAGCGTGTTTTTGGGCGGGGGCGTGGTCAAGCTTAATCGTCAACCCGGCGCCGCGGTGTGGTGCGAGCAGGCCGGGTTGAGTTGGGTCAAATACAAAAATGCAACAAGGGGCACCCTCCCGCCGGCGGCGCCCCGCGCCTTCCAACCACCTCACGCACGCGAGCGCTCCATGACACGACTCTGGCAATTCCTGACCAACCGCAAGAGCCTGGCCGTGATGGGCGCGCTCGCGTTCGCCGCGGTGCTGTTCATCATCGCCGTCATCTTCGCCCTGCCCTATTTTTGGGTCCTGCCCGCGCTCGCCGCCGCCGCGCTGGTCTGGCTGGCCGTCTGGTTCGTGCGGCGCCGGCGCCAGGCGGCGCAGGCGGCCGCCTTCGGCGCGATGCTCGACCAGCAGGGCACGCCGCCGCCGGTCAACGGCAACCCCGCGCTGCGCGAGGAGAACGCCGCGATCCGGCTGCGCATGCAGGAGGCGATCGCGACCATCAAGAGTTCGCGCCTGGGCGAGCTGGCGGGCGACGCCGCGCTCTACGAACTGCCGTGGTACATGGTCATCGGCAATCCGGCGGCCGGCAAGAGCTCGGCGATCTCCAATTCAGGGCTGCAATTTCCGCTTGCCAACAACAAGATCGTGCACGGGGTCGGCGGCACCCGCAACTGCGACTGGTTCTTCACCAACGAGGGCATCCTGCTCGACACGGCCGGGCGCTACGCGGTCGACGACGACGACCGCGCCGAGTGGTTCGGCTTTTTGAGCCTGCTCAGGAAGCACCGCGCCCGCGCGCCGATCAACGGCATCATCATCGCCGTCAGCATCGCCGAGCTGACCGGCGGCCGGCCCGAGGACGGGCTCAAGCTGGCGCGCAGCCTGCGCCTGCGGGTGCAGGAACTGACCGAACGGC
This sequence comes from Pseudomonadota bacterium, assembly GCA_040384885.1. Classification (GTDB taxonomy): domain Bacteria; phylum Pseudomonadota; class Gammaproteobacteria; order Burkholderiales; family Burkholderiaceae_D; genus Telluria_A. The sequence continues at coordinate 26,811 of JAZKIN010000123.1, forward strand.
TCGCGGTGCAGGCGCCCGTGTACGTGGTGTTCACCAAGGCCGACCTGATCAACGGTTTCCACGCGTTCTTCGGCGAGGCCGACCGGGTCGAACGCGACAAGGTCTGGGGCGCAACCCTGCCCTACAACCCGGCCAACAGCAGCAGCGAACAACTGGCCTTCTTCGACCAGCGCTTCGACGAACTCTACGACGGGCTCAAGGCCCTGAGCGTGGCCAATATGTCGGCCAACAGCAAGGAGCGCGTGACCCCGGGCGTGTTCACCTTCCCGCTCGAATTCTCGTCCATCAAGGCGCCGCTGCGCTCCTTCATCGCCACCCTGTTCGAGGAGAACCCGTACCAGTTCAAGCCCGTGTTCCGCGGCTTTTACTTCACCAGCGCGCTGCAGGAAGGCGGCTCCGAATGCAGCTCGTCGGCGCGCGTGGCGCAGCGCTTCGACCTCGGCCTGCTGGCGCAGGCGCCGGCCGACGTCGCCTCGCAGCACGGCTATTTTTTGCTCAACCTGTTCCACAAGGTGATCTTCGCCGACAAGGACCTGGTCTCGCAGTACGCCAGCGCCAACAAGGTGCGCCTGCGCTACGCCGGCTTTTTCGCCGCGGTCGCGCTGGTCGGCCTGTCGCTGGGCGGCTGGACCTGGTCGTACTCGAACAACCGCCAGTTGCTCGCCAACGTCGAGGCCGACCTGGTGCAGGCGGTCAAGCTGCAGGAGCAGCGCATCGACCTGCAGTCGCGCTTCGAGGCGCTCGAGATCATGCAGGACCGGATCGAACAGCTGCAGGGCTTCCGCCGCAAGCGCCCGCTCGCGCTCTCGCTCGGCCTGTACCAGGGCGACGCGCTCGAACGCAAGCTGCGCAAGGAGTACTACGCCGGCCTGCGCCAGATCATGCTCAAGCCCGTCGCTCAGTCGCTCGAGGCCTATCTGGGAGAACTCAACAGCAGCGCCGCCGCATCGGCGGCCGCCGCCGGCACGGGCGCCGCCACCCAGTTCAAGGACGCCTCGCCGGCCAACCGCGAGGAAGGCTACAACGCGCTCAAGGCCTACCTGATGCTGGGCGAACCGGCGCGCGCCGAGGCGAGCCACCTGAACGACCAGCTCACGCGCTTCTGGCGCGCCTGGCTCGACGGCAACCGCGGCGCCATGCCGCGCGAGCAGATGATCCGCAGCGCCGAGCGCATGATCGCGTTCTACCTGGGCCAGATCGGCGACCCGGCCTGGCCGGCGCTCGAGACCAAGCTCACGCTGGTGGACCAGTCGCGCGAGTTCTTGCGCAAGGACGTCAGCGGCATGCCGGCGCGCAGCCGCGTGTACGCCGACATCAAGGCGCGCGCGGCGACCCGCTTCCCGTCGGTGACCGTGGCGCGTATCGTCGGCGACCAGGACAAGGAGCTGGTGCTCGGCAGCCATGCGATCTCGGGCGCCTTTTCGCGCGCGGCCTGGGACGGCTACCTGCGCGAGGCGTTCCGCGAGGCGGCCAACCGCACCATGCGCAGCGCCGACTGGGTGCTCAAAAGCGCCAGCACCGAAGACCTGACCATCGCCGGCAGCCCCGAACAGAACGAAAAGGCGCTCGTCGAACTGTACAAGAACGACTACGCCCAGCAGTGGCAGACCTTCCTGCAGGGCGTCACGATCAAGGAGCTCGACGGCTTCGACAGCGCCGCCGCGGCCATGAACCGGCTCGGCGACCCGCAGGCCTCGCCCATCGCCAAGCTGATCGAAACGGTGCACCAGGAGACCTCCTGGGACAACCCGACCCTGGTCGACGCCGGCGTAAAAAACGCCGAGCGCGGTTTCAAGGCCTGGTTCAACGAGGCCGTCATGCGGCGCACGCCGACGCCGCTCAAGACCGGCATGCCCGCCGGACCCGCCACCGGCGGCGCCCCGCTGACGCCGGCCTCGATGCCGCAAGGTCCCGTCGGGCGCGCCTTTTCGGGGGTCGCGCAACTGGTCGTCAGCCGCGACCGCGACGCCTCGCTCATGCGCGGCTACATGGAGGCGCTGTCGAAGCTGCGCACGCGTTTCAACACCATCAAAAACCAGGGCGACACCGGCCCCGGCGCCAAGCAGTTCATGCAGCAGACGCTCGACGGCAACGGATCCGAACTGGCCGACGCGCTCAAATACGTCGACGAGCAGATGCTGGTCGGGATGAGCGACCAGCAAAAGCAAAGCCTGCGCCCGCTGCTGGTGCGCCCGCTGATGCAGACCTTCGCCGTCATCGTCAAGCCGGCCGAGCTCGAGATCAACAAGGTGTGGACGGCGCAGGTGCTGGCGCCGTTCGAAAAAAACCTGGCCGTCAAATTCCCGTTCACGGCCAACGCGCGGGTCGAGGCCAGCGACGCCGAAGTGGGCGCCGTGTTCGGTCCCGACGGCGCGATCGCCAAGTTCTTCGACGCCACCATGGGGCCGCTGGTGGTGCGCCGCGGCGACACCATGTCGGCCCGCACCTGGGCCAATATGGGCATCACGCTGGCGCCGGCGGTGACGGGCGGGTTTCCGGGCTGGGTCGCGCCGCTGGCGGCCGGCGGCGTGGTCGCCGGCGCCGACGCCGGCGTGGCCCAGACCCGCTTCGACCTGCAGGCGCTGCAGGCGGCCGGCGCGACCGAATACACGATCGAGATCGACGGCCAGCAGCTGCGCTGGCGCGGCCAGGCGCAGCCCTGGGTGCACCTGGTCTGGCCCAACCCGCAAGGGGTGCCCGGCTCGCGCATCAGCGCCATCACGCCCGAGGGCCGCACCGTGGTCCTGCTCAACGAACCGGGCCACTTCGGGCTTCGCAAGATGATCGACGCGGCCAAGCGCAGGCGCTTGGAGGGCGGCGTGTTCGAATTGAGTTGGAGCGATGGCATGGTCACCGTGATGGCCAACGTGAAGATCCTCGGCAGCGCCGCCCCGGCGCCGGCGGCGGCGCCGTCGCAGGGCTTCCGCAACTTGCGCCTGCCGCAGGCGATCACCGCCGCCGTGCCGGCGCCCGTGCCGGCGCCCTTGTCGGCGCCCGTTCCGGCCGCGCCGGCCACGCTCGCGGCGGCGGGAGCCCAGCCATGAACCGCGCGCCCTCGCCGACCACGGTTTGCTACTTCGGAAAGATCCCCAGCCGCGCCGACTTCGTCAAGGCCAGCGACAACCTGGCGCTGACGCAGGTGCTCGATGAATGGCTGGCCAATGCGATGGAGCTGCTCAGCACCGACGCGCGCTGGAAGATCAACTACGACGCGCAGGCGCCGCTGCACTTCGCCTTTGTCGGCCCGCGCAGCAAACGCGCGATCGCCGGCCACATCGTCACCAGCAGCGACCAGTCGCACCGGCGCTTCCCGTTCCTGATGGTGAGCACGATCGAGGTCGACGACCCGGTCGGCTTCGTCGGCAACGGCCCGCTGGTGCTGTCGCGCCTGTGGAACCGCTTCGAGGCGCTGACCGCGGCGGTGCTGGCCGCGCCCGACCCGGCGCTGCCGCTGCAGGCGGTCACGGCCACCCTGATCGAACTCGATCTGCGCTCGGCCGCCTACGACGCCGCGTTCAACGACTTCCTCGAGCTGCAAAGCGTCGGCTCGCTCGAGGCGATGCTGGCGCAGGCCGGTTTCGAGGGTTCGGTGCGCCAGCTGCTGCTGGCGATGGGCCTGTTGTTGCAGCCGGTGCTGGCCAGCAGCTCGAGCCGCCTCGAAAAAAGCCTGGTGCTGCCGCTGCCGGCCGACCCGATGTACCGCTACCTGGTGGCCGCGTTCTGGATGCACCTGATCACCCCGTTCCTGGTGCGCGCCGGCTTCGAGCTGGCCATCTGCGTGACGCGCCTGCAGGACCGGCCGACGCTGGTGGTCGGTTTCAGCGGCGCCTCGGCCGCCACGCTGCAGGCGATCATCGATCCGCAAGCGGCGCTCGAGCGCCACATCACCTTCGACGACCTGTCGTGGGTCGACGAGCAGGTCGACTCGGACTTTGCGGTCCAGAAGGTGTCGGCCTACCTCGAGCAACCGTCGTTGTCCCTCAAATCGGCGCACGACTCGCTGCGCCTTGCCTTTATCGGAAGCTGATCATGCGCCCCATACTGTTTGCTCCGCTCGCCCTCATGCTCGCCCTGGCCGGCGCCGACCTTCACGCGCAGGCGCCGGGCCAGGTGGTCGCCAGCGGCACGGTGCCCGACGAATCGAGCAAGGCGGCGTTGCTGGCGCGCCTGCGCGACCTGTACGGCGCCGAACGCGTGGTCGACCAGATCGCCGTCGGCCAGGTGGCGCTGCCGGCCAACTGGAACAACTACGTGCAAAAGCTGATCGGTCCCAACCTCAAACAGATCAGCCGCGGCGCCCTGACCATCGACGGCAGCGTGGTCAGCGTGCGCGGCGAGGTGGCCAACGAGGCGCAGCGCCAGAAGATCGCGAGCGACATCGCCACCAGCCTCAATCCGACCTACACGGTCAACAACGGCCTGCGCGTGGCCGCCGCCGGCCAGGACATCCTGGACCGCACGCTGGCCAACCGGATCATCGAATTCGACAGCGGCAAGGCCACCATCACCGAGGCCGGGCGCGCCATCCTCGACGAGATGGCTGCGGCCATGCAGGCGCTCAAGGGCCGCCGGATCGCGCTGATCGGGCACACCGACAACCAGGGCAACGCCGCCAGCAACCAGAGCCTGAGCCAGGCGCGCGCCGAGGCGGTGCGGCTCTACCTCGGCACGCGCGGCATCGACGCCGCCGCGATCGACGCCTCGGGCCGGGGCGCGGCCGCCCCGATCGCCGGCAACGACACGCCCGACGGCCGCGCGCGCAACCGCCGCATCGAGTTCAAGCTCGAGCAATAGGTCGCAACGAAGCCGGCAAAATGGACCGGGAACGAAAAAATCCGCGACCCGGGGGCCGCGGATTTTTTTGAGGCGCAGGCGTGTCAGACGGTCTTGTTGGTGGCCAGGTCCCAGCCGCCGGAGGTGTTGCCACCGGAGCCGCCGCCGACCTTTTGCTGGGTGTACTTCCACTTCACCTTCGAGTATTTGAGCGACATGTTCTCGTTCAGGATGTCGCCCTGCAGCACGCCGGGCTGCACCTTGCTGATCAAAACGTTCTCGAGTTCGATCTCGAAGTACTTGATGCGCTCGCCCTTGCCGTCGGCGCGCATGAATTCGAACTTCGCCTTGGGGATCGTCTTGCCGGACGAGCAGTTCTGCAGCAGCAAAGGCGTCGCCAGGTCTGCCAGCTTGGCGACGACAATGTCCTTGTGTTCGCAACGCTCGGCGGTGTGGCCGCCGCCGGTCGAGGCGGTCGCCGATTTCGGCTGCAGCACTTCCCAATTGACCGACTTGCATTCGATCCAGTCCTTGTGGGACGTGTCGGTGGACTCACCCTTGATACCGTCGATTTGCAGATATACGTCGATTGCCATGTTAATCCTTTTGAGGTGGATGGAGGGTTGACTTACGATTTGGTCGACTGCGGCAGCTCCGCGACCAAACGGAGGGAAACTGAGAGCTCGTCAAGCTGGAAGTGCGGCCGCAGGAACGAGACGGCGCGGTAGACGCCGGGCCGCCCCGGCACCTCCGACACCTGCACCGACGCTTCGCGCAGCGGGAACTGGGCCTTTTGCTCCTGGCTCGCGTTATCGTCGAGCAGCACATACTGCATCAGCCAGCGGTTCAGGAATTCCTCGACGTTGGAGGCGGCGGCGAAGCTGCCGATTTTGTCGCGCATCATGGCCTTCATGTAGTGGGCGATGCGCGAGACGGCGAAAATGTACTGCAGCTGGGCCGACAGCGAGGCGTTGGCGTTGGCCGATTCGGAGCCGTATTTCTTCGCCTTCTGCGCCGACTGGGCGCCGAAGAACGCGGCGTAGTCGGTGTTCTTGCAATGGACCAGCGAGATGAAGCCGAGGTCCGAGAGCTCCTTTTCGCGGCGGTCGGTGATCGCGATCTCGGTCGGGCACTTGAGCGCGACCTCGCCCTCGTCGGTCTTGAAGGTGTGGGTCGGCAGGTCTTCGACCAGGCCGCCGCCTTCGACGCCGCGGATCGCCGCGCACCAGCCGTAATCCTCGAACGCGCCGGTCAGCTTGGTGCCGAAGGCGTAGGCGGCATTGCACCACAGGTACTCGCGGTGGTCGCTGCCGTCGACCGCCTCGACGAAATTGAAGCCTTCGGTGGTCGCGCCCGAGGCCGGGTGGAACGGCTGGCGCCCCAAGAAGCGCGGCAGCGTCAAACCGACGTAGCGCGAATCCTCGGACTCGCGAAAGCTCTTCCACTTCGCGTATTCGACCGTGTCGAACACCTTCGAGAGGTCGCGCGGCTTGCCCAGCTCGTCGTACGATTCGAGCCCGAACAACTCGGGCGAGGCGGCCGAGATGAACGGCGCGTGCGCCGCCGCCGACACGTGCGACATCTGCTCGATCAGGTACATGTCCTCGGGCTGGCGGCTGATCTCGAAGTCGCCCAGCAAGGCGCCGAACGGGGCCCCGCCGAAGGTGCCGAACTCCTCCTCGTAGACCTTCTTGAACATCGTGCTCTGGTCGAATTCGAGCGCGCTCTGGAAATCCTTGACCAGCTCGCGCTTGGTCGCGTTGAGCACCTTGATCTTGAGGTTGGCGCTGGTCGCGGTGTTCTTGACGAGGTAATTGAGGCCGGTCCAGCTGCTCTCGAGTTTCTGGAATTCGGGCGCATGCATGATCGCGCTGAGCTGGCGCGAGATCATGCGGTCCAATTCGGCCACGCGCGCGTCGATGGTGCCGGCCAGGTTGTCCGAGACCACGACCGTCCCCTCGAGCACCTGGCTGACGAGTTCCGAAATCAAGTCCTTGGCGCGCGCATGCTCGGTGCTCGATTTGGCCACCTTGCTTTGCTCGACGATCTGGTCGAGCAAGGCCATCTCCGGCGCCGCGCCGCCGGCGGCGCTGTTTGTCATCGCTTGTGCGCTCATGTCACTCCTTCGCGCCGGGGGTTTGCTGGCCGAGCGCGGTCAGCTTCTCGGTGTTGCTGAGCACATCGTTGAGGATGTCCTCGAGCTTGTCGTTGCCGGCGATCTTGTTGCGCAGGTCGGCCAACTTGGTGCGCGCCTCGAGCAGCTTGCGCAGCGGCGCCACCTGTTCGACCACCGCCTCGGGCCGGAAGTCGGCCATCGAGGTGAAGGTGAGCTCGACCGGGAACTGGCTGCCGCCGCCGTCGAGCGTGTTCTCGACGCGGAACGTGGCGCGCGGCTCGACCCCCTTCATGACCTCGTCAAAATTGTCGGCATCGATGCCGACGAATTTGCGGTCCTTCAGGCGCTTTTGCTCGAGCGCCGAATTGGCGCCGAAGTCGCCCACCACGCCCATCACGAAGGGCAGCTCCTTGTTTTCGGTGGCGTCGCCGATCTCGACGTCGTACGTCATCTGAACCCTGGGCGGACGCACCTTCTGCAGCCGCTTTTGCACACTCTCGCGTTTGGACATGGGACTTCCTTTGGCTGTTGAAAAATTGGCTGCACTTACGGTTTAAGCAGTCCCTCGAACGGATCGCCGCGCGATGCCGCCGACGCGGCCGCGGCGGCTGCCTGCTTCGGCACCGGCCTTACCTTGGGAGTTTTTGGTCCCGTTTCGTGTGCGGGAATCAGCACCGATTCGCCCAGGCTCTCGCGCAGCAGCTTGGCCAGGTCCTGCGATTCGGCGCGCAGCGAGCCTTGCAGATTGTTTTGGCGGCTCAAGTCGGCCAGCGCGCGGGTCGACAGGCGCAAGCCGCTGATCGCGATGATGCTGTTGGCCTTGCTGTCATTGGGGTCGCGCACCAGCACCTCCTGCGCATTGACGACCGCTTCGCCATACTGGCCGGCGTCGTAGCGCAATTGCGCCATGCGCGCCCACGGACTCTTATCGGCCGGAAAAGCCGCCGCCGCCTGCCTCCACAGCGCCAGCGCCTGTTCGTTCTGGCCGCTGCCGGCCGCGGTCGACGCGTTCGTCATCAACTGCACCAGGTTCGGCGCCGGCGCCGCTTGTTTCCTCTCCATGCTGCCGCACGCGCTCAGGGCCAGCACACAGGCGGCCGTACCAATCAATTGTTTGCAAGTATTTGAGCTCATAATATTGACCTTTCGTTAAGAGTGCATGAATGCTAATTCAGCAGAATCTTTTATTCAATGCGAAAAAATTATCATTTACTTAAACTTGCTGCGTATCAAATGAATTCTACTGCAATGAATTTATCTTTCATTCTGTGAATTGTTGACGTAGCGCATGCTTCGAATGGGTAGGCAAAACGCCGGCGTTTGCCGGACGTTATTCTTGAAACCCGTCCTTGATCCACTTGAGCAGAAAGGAAAAAACCCATGCCACAGTTGAGCAAGCCGGGTACGGCGAAACGAAGCGCGCAACCCGGATATTTCCAGGCGCACCGCGTCAACGCCTGGGGTGTGCGTGACCTGCTGGTCGAACGCGAGGCGCTGCTGCAAGGCCGCCTGCGGCTCGAGCAACTTTCGCTTGTCTTCGAGGACGGAAAACTATTCGACGCGCCAGGCGAGGACGCCCTGCCCGATGTGATCGAACTGGGCCGGCTGGCGCAAAAGCAGCAGTCGCTGACGCTGTATGCGGTTTGGACCGACGCCGGCGCCCTGCAACTGGCGACCGCGGCCGGGCCGAGCGACGCCTGCGGCGCGCTTGCGCTGCTGCGCGTGCGGCGTCTCGCCAACGGCGGCTTCGAGCTCGACCCCGCCTTCGTGCCGCCGAGCCTGACCGTGCACAGCGCCCCGACGCTGCTGCTGCATCTGCGCCGCCTGATCGACACCTTGCAGGCGAACGTGAACGCGCTCCACGCGCGCCAGCACGCGCCAAGCGAGCATGGCGCGCAGTTCCGTTGCGGCGACATGTCGACCTTCAGGCTGCTGCACGCGACAAGCTCGGCGCTGGCCTCGCTGTCCTACTATTTCCACCATCCGGGCCTGCATCCGGAACGCCTGCACGCCCAACTGGTCGCGCTGGCCGTGTCGCTCAAGGGATTTTCGCAGCGCTGCAGCCTCGATGAGCTGCCCGCCTACGAACACGGCTGCCCGGGCCCGTGCTTCGCCAAACTGCATTTGATCATTTGCAAACTGCTCGACTCCGCCGTTTCCCCGACAACTGCCTGCCCCGCTTGAAAGAAAGCGCATATGAACACAAGCAACCCTCCCTCGATGTTCCAAGGCGCGCCGATCGGGGCCAACGCCGTGCCGGCCTGCGCCCACTCGCTGCTCGACTTGATGTACGACGGCTTCATCGCGCTGTTCATGCTCAAGAACGGCAGCGGCCCCAAGGACAACGCCGGCTTCGTGAGCAAAATGACGACCTTCCTCGACGAATTCACGCGCAACGCAAAAAAGCAGCAGGCCGACGCCGACGACGTCGACGCCGCCAAATACGCGTTCTGCGCGGCGACCGACGAGATCGTTCTGCGTTCTGCATACACCATCCGCGACGAATGGCAGCGCCGCCCGCTGCAACTGGTTTTGTTCGGCGACCAACTGGCGGGCGAGAATTTTTTCCACCGGCTCGAAAAACTGCGCGCGCGAGGCAGCGCCCATCTGCAGGCGCTCGAGATTTTCCACATGTGCCTGTTGCTCGGTTTTGAAGGGCGCTACACGCTCGAGGGCCCCGAGAAGCTGAACTACCTGACGGCGCGCCTGGGCGACGAGATCGCGAAAATGAAAGGCAAGAGCGCCGCCTTCGCGCCGCATGCCGAGCGGCCCGACCAGATCCGCAACAAGCTGCGCAACGACACGCCGGTCTGGGTGCTGTGCTCGCTGTTCGGCCTGATCTGCTCGCTGGCCTATCTCGGCATGCGCGCCTCGCTGACCAAAACCACCGACACCCGGCTGCTCGCCTACAACGATGTCGTCAAGCTGGCGCCGCGCGCGGCCCACCTGACCATCACCCTGCCGTAATGCGGGGGGGCGCTGAAGCTAAACCAGCGACCGCAGCGCGGCGCCGAGGCGCGGATACCGAAACACGAAACCGCCCCGTTCGAGCCGGTCGGGCGCCACGCGCTGTCCCTCGAGCAACAGATCTGCCTGCTCACCCATTCCAAACCGCATCGGAAATGCGGGCGTCGGCACCATGCAAGGCCGCCCCAGCACCGCGGCCGCGGTCCGGCTGAACTGCAGTTGCGTGACGCTGTCGGGCGCCGTGAAGTTGTAGGCGCCATCGGCCTGCCCTTCCCACAAATGGGCGATCGCGCGCAACACATCGTCGACATGGATCCACGACAGCCATTGGCTGCCCCGCCCGAGGCGTCCGCCGAAGCCGAGCTTGATCGGCAGCAGCATCATCGGCAACGGCCCCTGCTCGCCGAACACCACGCCGAGGCGCATGCATGCCACGCGCACGCCGTGGGCACGCGCTGCGCCGGCGGCAGCCTCCCACTCGCGGCATAGATCGGACATGAAAATCGGCTGCGGCGCGCCGCCCTCGTCGAGCACGCGCGCGTCGCCGGGCGCCTGGATGCCGTAGTACCCGATCGCCGAGGCCGACAGCAACAAGGCCGGCTTGTGTTCGGCGCGCCCGATCCATTGCACCACCGATTGCGTCAACCCGATCCGGCTGCGGCGCAACGCCGCTTTGCGCGCTTCGCTCCAGCGCCATCCCAAAATGCGCGCGCCGGCAAGGTTGACCACGAGGTCGAAGCGCCGCGCCGCCGGCAACTCGTCCATGTTGGCGACGCATTGCACGCGGCCGTCGAACAGCCACGCGGCCTGCCGCGGCCCGCGCGTCAAGATCGTCAATTGGTGGCCGTCGGCAAGCAACGCGCGCACCAGTTTTTGCCCGATGAAGCCGGTGGCGCCGGTCAGCAGCACCTGCTGCGCGCGCACGCCAAAACGCAAGGGCGGCGCATCCGCCGCGATCTTCTGCAAACGCCCGTGGTGCAAGTAGGCAAACCCATCGCGCAGGCCCGACACGCCCACGCCGATGCCGCACAAGACCAAAAAGGCGCCGAGCAAGCCGTTCGGCTGCCAGGCAAAGGCGGTCGGCAGCTGCATCCACGCAACGGCGTTGACCGCGAGCAGTGCCATGAGGGCGCCGCCGTTAAGGGTCAGCAAGGTATGCGTGACGCGTTCGGTCCACGGCAACAGCCGGGTCTTGTCCTCGACCACGAAATCCCACAGCGTCAGGCCGATCTCGACCGCAAAAACGAGCAGCAGCACGAGCGCCCAGGCCCCGTGCCAGGCCCAGAACGCCATGCCGACGAACATGAAAAAGTAGATGATCGAGCGCAGCGAATGGATCGCCAGCTCGAGGCGCGCACTCGCGCGCCCCGGCAAGGCTTCGGTCAGCTCGTGGTGGTACAGCGTGTCGTAGGCGCCGAGGCAACCCTGGACCGCCATCAGTTGCAGGGCGAGCAGATAGGTATTCATGACGAAACCTCCCTGAACACGCCGACCTGGGTGAAGGTGGTGCCGAACAGGGCGTGCCGGATCTCGATCCGGATATCGAACTGCGCGGCATTGTTGTTGCGGTGGCAAAGGAAGGTCTTGCCCGGCGTGAGCAGGCCGGGCAGCGGAATGCGCACCCCGAACAGCTCCCAAAAATAGCCGTCGCTGCGAAAGTGCAGGTTGCCGTCCTCGACATGCAGCAGCAGCTTCATGCCCAGCCCCATGCCGACATACTCGAGCACTTCGCCCTTCTCGCTCTCGCGCATATACGAGGTGAACTTGATCGGTTTACGCCCGTTGAGGCGGTAGATGCGCTGCTTGAAGATCGACGCGCAGCCGGGCTTGGAATAGACCTGGATATCGACCGGGAAATTGGCGTCGTTATACGGGATCAGCGCGCCGTCGATCAGCGGCATCGTCAAATACCCGAACAAGCGCCCGAGGCGCGAGCAGCGCAGCTCGCTCAAATGCCCCGTGTAATTGAGCGGCTTGCCCGGCGCCGGGTTCTGGTCGAAGCGTAGCCGTATGTCGGGATGCAAATCGCCCCAGCGCGGCCCGAGTATCCTCTTGAACAGCTCGCCTTCGGACGGCATTACCGCGCTCATGCGTCCGTCCCGCTGTCGTCGGGGCCGAGGAAGCGGGCGACCTTGCCGCCCATTTTGAGCAGGTTTTTGACGGCGACGGGCGACATGTGCTTGTAGTCCTCATAGGTGCCGCTGAGCAGCTCGAGCAGCGCGAGCACATCGTTCATGCGCGCCAGCGAGGCCGGCTCGAGCGCCGCGTCCTGGCCGCCGTCGATCGCGCATTCGCGCAGCAGCGTCAGGGTCGGGTCGATCTCGCGCCGCTTGCGCTCCTCGACGATGATGCGCGAAATCTCCCACACATCTTGCAACGCGACAAAATGGTCGCGCCGGTCGCCCATCAGGTGGGTCACGCGGATCAGCCCCCAGCTTTGCAATTCCTTGAGGCTGTTGCTCACATTCGAGCGCGCCACGGCCAGCGATTCGGCGATGTCCTCGGCCGGCAGCGGCGCGTTGGCCAGGAACAGCAGCGCGTGGATCTGGGCCACGGTGCGGTTGACGCCCCAGCGGGCGCCCATCTCGCCCCAGTGCAGGATGAACTTTTGTGCGGTCGGGCTCAGGGCCATATTTCTCTCATTTCTTTATATTCTGTCGTGACAGAAATTAGATGCTGATTGCGGCTAAGTGTCAACTGTTTTCCTTGAAATAAGCCCCATCCGCTGCCCTTGCGCACGCCGCCCGAGGGCGAGTGCGTGGCCGGCGCGGGCAGCGACGGCGCGCCGCACATCGACACGCCCTTACGCGGCGTGACCAATATGCAGCGCTTCGACCGGCGCGAGCCGCTGTTGTTAAGGGCCGAAGCCGGGAGTGTAGGCAAGCTGCTGTGGCTTGCCGCCGATTCGCTATTGGGCAGCACGAAGCCGGGGGAGGCATTGTCGGGGATGCCGCCGCGCGCTGGACGCTATGTGCTCAGGGTGGTTGATGAGAGGGGTCTTGCAGACAGCCGTGAGGTGATTGTCGAAGCGGCCGAATAGCAGGCTTCAGCGGAACTCGTGTATGCAGAAAACCACCACATCGTCCTCGCGCATGCGGGGACCCATAGAACGTTGGCGCATAGCAACTGTTCTATGGGTCCCCGCCTTCGCGAGGACGATGTAGTGGTTTATTTCAGGTTGTAGAAAGCGCTGCGTCCCGGATAGCTGGCCACATCGCCCAAATCTTCTTCAATGCGCAGCAGTTGGTTGTACTTCGCCATCCGATCCGAGCGCGACAACGATCCCGTCTTGATCTGCAGCGCATTGGTCCCAACCGCGATATCGGCAATCGTCGAATCCTCGGTCTCGCCCGAACGGTGCGAAATGACCGCCGTGTAACCCGCGCGCTTGGCCATTTCAATGGCGGCGAAGGTTTCGGTCAAAGTGCCGATCTGGTTAATCTTGATCAGGATCGAGTTGGCGATACCCTTGTCGATGCCCTCTTTCAGGATCTTGGTATTGGTGACATACAAATCGTCGCCAACCAGCTGCACCCGTTTGCCCAAAGCCTCGGTCAAAATCGCCCAGCCGTCCCAGTCATTCTCGGCCATCGCGTCCTCGATCGAAATGATCGGGTACTTATCGCACCAGCCGGCCAGCAGTGCCGTGAACTCGGTCGCCGTCAGCGACTGGCCCTCGCCCTCCAACACATACTTGCCGTCCTTGTAAAACTCACTCGCCGCACAATCGAGGCCGAGGCAAATCTGGGTGCCCGGCTCATAGCCGGCCTGCTCGATCGCCTGCATGATCAGCTTGATCGCCTCTTCGTGATTGGCGACCGACGGCGCGAAACCGCCTTCATCGCCGACCGAGGTGGTCAGGCCCTTGTCGTGCAAAATCTTCTTAAGCGTGTGGAACACCTCGGCGCCATAACGAACCGCCTCCTTGAACGAGGGCGCCCCGACCGGGATGATCATGAATTCCTGGATGTCGAGATTATTATCGGCATGCGCGCCGCCGTTAATCACGTTCATCATCGGCACCGGCATCTGCATCGCGCCCGATCCGCCGAAATAACGGTACAGCGGCAAGCCCGCCTCTTCGGCGGCGGCCTTGGCCACCGCCATCGACACGGCCAGCATCGCGTTCGCGCCGAGGCGGCTTTTGTTCTCGGTGCCGTCAAGGTCGATCAGGGTGCGGTCGAGGAAGGCTTGTTCGTTCGCTTCGAGCCCCATGATCGCTTCGGCGATCTCGGTGTTGATATTGGCGCAGGCTTGCAGCACGCCTTTGCCGAAATAGCGATTCTTGTCGCCGTCGCGCAGTTCGATCGCCTCGCGCGAGCCGGTCGATGCGCCCGACGGCACCGCCGCCCGGCCCATCACGCCCGATTCGAGCAGCACATCGCATTCCACCGTCGGATTGCCGCGCGAATCAATAATCTCACGGCCGATAACGTCAACAATCGCACTCATTTGTTCTCCAGTTTAGATTAGTTCATACGAAAAATACGCGTCGCGCATGCTGCTGCCCGTCTGCGCCTGCATCGCCACGACGGGCTCGCCTGCAATATGCCCGTCGGGATTGAGGCGCAAAGAGCCGATGAAACTGCTTGCCTCGCGCGCGGCCTTCGCCTCGTTCGTCAAAGTCGTTTCCATGCCCGCCTGGTTCATGCTTGCTCCTCGCCGATCTTCATGATTTTGAGTGCGTTGGTGCCGCCGACCGCGCCCATCGGCTCGCCCCAGGTCAGCACCGCAGTGTCGCCCTTGACGGCGATGCCATGCTCAATCAACAGTTTCTCGACCGCGCTGAGCACCGCCTCGCGGTCGCGCGAATGGGGCAGTTCGAGCGCCGTCACGTTGCGGTACAGCGCCAGCTTGCGCTGCGTCGCCAGGCTCGGCGTGATCGCCACGATCGGGATGTTGATGTTGTTACGGCTCATCCACAGCGCGGTCGAGCCCGACTCGGTCAGCGCCGCGATCGCCTTCACGCGCAAATGGTGCGCAGTGAACAAGGCGCCGTAGGCGATCGACTGGTCGATCCGCGTGAAGCGCGTGTTGACGAGGTCGACGTCGAGCTGGCAGATGTCCCATTTCTCGGCGTCGAGGCAGATCGCGGCCATCGCCTCGACCGTCTCGATCGGATAGCGGCCCGACGCGGTCTCGGCCGAGGTCATGACGGCGTCGGTGCCGTCGAGCACCGCGTTGGCCACGTCCGACACCTCGGCGCGCGTCGGCACCGCGTTGAAAATCATCGACTCCATCATCTGGGTCGCGGTGATGGCGAGCTTGTTCGAGGCGCGCGCCATCTTGATCATGCGTTTTTGCAACGCCGGCACGGCCGCGTTGCCGACCTCGACCGCCAGGTCGCCGCGCGCGACCATGATGCCGTCGGAGGCGTCGAGGATTTCCTGCAGCGCCGGAATGGCTTCGGCGCGCTCGATCTTGGCGATCATGAACGGTTTGTGCTCGTACTGCTCGCCGGCGATGTTGGCCAGTTGGCGCGCCATCACCATGTCGGTCGCGTTCTTCGGGAACGACACGGCGACATAATCGGCCTGGAAACTCATGGCCGTCTTGATGTCCTCCATGTCCTTGGCCGTGAGCGCCTTGGCCGACAGGCCGCCGCCCTGGCGGTTGATGCCCTTGTTGTTGGACAACTCGCCGCCGATGCGCACGGTGGTGTGGATGGCCGAGCCCGAGATGCGGTCGACCACGAGCACGATCAGGCCGTCGTTAAGCAGCAGCACGTCGTGCGGCTTGAGGTCGCGCGGCAAGTCCTTGTAATCGAGGCCGACGCGCTCCTGGTTGCCGAGCTCGCAGGCGGCGTCGAGGATGAAGCGCGCGCCCGTCTCGAGCTGGACTTTGCCTTCCTCAAACTTGCCGACGCGGATCTTCGGGCCTTGCAGGTCGGCCATGATGGCCACTTCGCGCCCGCAGCGGGACGCCGCCTCGCGCACCATGCGTGCGCGCTCGACATGGTCCTGCGCCTTGCCGTGGGAAAAGTTGAGGCGGACCACGTCGACGCCGGCCTCGAACATGCGCACCAGCGTGTCGATGTCGTTCGATGCGGGGCCGATGGTGGCGACGATTTTGGTGGCGCGGTGGATCTTCTTTACGGTCATGACGGATGCCTCGTTCGTTCTGGTGGATGTGGGCCGGGCATGGATGCCTAGCCGCTGTTTCTGAGTCCTGCGGCAATACCGTTGATGGACAGGTGGATGCCCGCCCTGGTCGCGTCGTCTTGCTGGCCTTCGCGGAAACGCGCCAGCAATTCGACCTGCACGTGGTTGAGCGGATCGATATACGGGAAGCGGTTGCGGATCGAGCGTTGCATCAACGGATTCGATTGCTGCAACTCGGTCTGGCCCGTGATCTGTTTGAGCGCGGCGATGGTGCGCGCGTGCTCGGCGCGGATGCGCCCGAACACCGCTTCGCGCAGCGCCACGTCGCTGACGAGGCCGGCATAGCGTCCGGCGATCGCGATATCGCTCTTGGCCAGCACCATGTCCATATTCGACAGCAAGGTCTTGAAGAAGGGCCAGTCGCGGTGCATCTGGCGCAGCAATTCGAGGCCCTCGCTCGGGGCCTGCTCGAGGAAGCGCTCGACGGCCGAGCCGAAACCGAACCAGCCCGGCAACATCAGCCGGCATTGCGCCCAGCTGAGCACCCACGGGATCGCGCGCAGGTCTTCGATCGCGGTCGACTTTTTGCGCGAGGCGGGACGGCTGCCGATGTTGAGGGCGGCGATCTCCGAGATCACGGTCGACTCCCAGAAATACTTCTCGAAGCCATCGGTTTCGTAGACCAGCGAGCGGTAGGCGCGCAGCGCCTCGGCCGACAGGGCCTCCATCGCATCGAGCTGGGCCGCGCTGGGCTCGGCCTGGCGGTGGCCGAGCAAACTTGCCTCCATGGTCGCCGCGACCAGCACCTCGAGGTTGCGCCGCCCCACTTCGGGATTCGCATACTTGGCCGTGATCACTTCGCCCTGCTCGGTCAGGCGGATCCGCCCCTGCACCGCGCCCGGCGGCTGGGCCAGGATCGCCTCGTAGCTCGGGCCGCCGCCGCGGCCGACCGAGCCGCCGCGGCCGTGGAACAGCTGCAGCTTGACGCCATGCTCGCCGAACACGGACACGA
This sequence comes from Pseudomonadota bacterium, assembly GCA_040384885.1. Classification (GTDB taxonomy): domain Bacteria; phylum Pseudomonadota; class Gammaproteobacteria; order Burkholderiales; family Burkholderiaceae_D; genus Telluria_A. The sequence continues at coordinate 43,780 of JAZKIN010000123.1, forward strand.
GCGCGATCTCGGCCTTGTAAAGTTCCCAGCCGGACGTCAGGAAGCCGCCGTCCTTGTTGCTGTCCGAATAGCCGAGCATGACTTCCTGCACCTCGCCGCGCGATTGCAGCAAGGCGCGGTACAGCGGCAGGCCGAACGCGGCGCGCATGATCGCCGGTCCGTTGCGCAAGTCGTCGATGGTTTCGAACAGCGGAATGATGTTGACGTCCATCACCGGCGCCGGATCGAGCCGCAGCAGGCCGGCGACCTTGAGCAGCAGCGCCACCTCGAGCAGGTCGGACACGCTGTCGGCTTTGGAAATGATGCAATTGGTCACAGCCGCGCGGCCGTATTTGTCATGCGCGTCTTTGACGGCGTCGAAAATGGCGAGCTCGTCGCGCGTTTCGGCGCTGTAGAGTTCGTACGGCGACTTGAGCGCGCGCGGGCAGGCCAGTTCAGCCAGCAGCACGGCGCAACGCTGCGCCTCGTCGAGCGCGCCGTAGGCAAGCCCCGGCTTCGCATGGGCCAGCAATTCGCCGACGACGCGCTCGTGCACATCGGAATTTTGGCGCAGGTCGACCGGCGCCAGGCTAAAGCCAAACACCTTGACCGCCGTGCGCACCTGGCGCAGCCGGCCGCGCGCGAGCGCCTGCGCGCCGTTCTCGACGAGCGAGGCGCGCACGGTGTCCAGGTCGGCCAGCAAGGCGTCCGCGTTGGGATAGGGAATCTGCCCGGGCGTGCCGGCACCGGCGAAATATTGCTTGGTCGCCTCGACGCGCGCCAGGATGCCGTACAGCGCGCGCCGGTAGGGCTCGTCGATGCGGTGCGGCGACAGGTCTTGCGAGCGCTCGGCCAGTTCGCGCAATTGCTCGGAGCACGCGCAATGGGTTTGCGCGAGCGACAGTTGCGAAGCGAGTTTATGCAGCTCGCTCAGATGGAAATCGAGCGCCTCGGTCGACTGCCGGCGCAGCGTCTGGCGCAGGATGGTCGCGGTCACGAACGGGTTGCCGTCGCGGTCGCCGCCGATCCAGCTGCCGACCTTCATAAAGGTGGGCAACTCGACGTCGCGCCAGGCGTCGTCGTGTTTGGCGAGCATGTCTTCGAGCGCGGAATACAGTTGCGGCAAACCGGCGAGCACCGTGTGGTCAAAGAACGACAAACCGTTCTCCACCTCGTCCATCACCGACAACTTGGCCGTGCGCAACAGGCGCGTCTGCCACAGCGTCACGATGCCGCGCCCGAGCGCCTCGGCGTTCTGGTCCTGCTCCTCGGGCGTCATGGCGACGCGGTCGCGCTCGCCCAGCAGGCGCGCGATCGCCATCTGGCAATTGAGGATGCTCTTGCGCTGCACTTCGGTCGGGTGCGCCGTGAACACGGGGCTGATGCAGGCGCTCTCGAAAAAACCGGCGAGCTCGTCGCCATGCCCGGCCTGGAACACGCTCCTGACGGCGAGCGCGAGGCTGCCTGCCTTCGGCGCCGAACCGGCGATCAGGTGCGCGCGCGTGCGACGGATGTGGTGCTGGTCCTCGGCAATATTTGCCAGCAACGAGAAATAGCTGAACGCGCGGATCAGCTGGTTGGCGTCCTTGGACGACATGGCGCGCAGCGAATCGTCGAGCAACTGGCGCGCCTCGCGGTCCTCGTCGCGGTGGAAACGGATGGCGATCTGGCGGATGTTCTCGATGCGGTTGAAGGCCTCGTCGCCGTGCTGGGCGCGGATGGTGTCGCCCAACAGGCGGCCCAGTTCGCGGATGTCCTTGCCCAACAACTCGTCTTTAAAACTATCTGCCGCTTGCATTGTGCCCATGATTTCCGCTTTGCCGATTGTATTTACATGCCATTAAAACAGCTTTTCGAAATATGTAGTGACTTTACACGTTTCATAGGACTCTATCTATGCTTTTTCCCTATGGGAAATATGAAAACAAGCATAGCACCTTGTAGGAGGCCACAAAAATATCTCAATTTAACGAAACTTTACTACATAATTTCATCCATGGCACCCTATTTTTCCTCCGTCTTGGCGCGTACTCGCTGTTATGATGGCGTGACAGCAACAGTGCAACGTTATTGACAACATTCGGGATCCGATGAAATCCTTCAGCATCAAAATGCGGTTCGTCGCGTTGACCGTCGGGCTGCTACTGGCCGTGGTCTGCTTCCGTTTGATTGTCGCCCTGCCGATGACGCAGACCGAATTGCGCGCGCTCGTATCCGCACAACAATTTTCGATCGCGAGCTATATCGCGCGCGACATCGACCACAGCATCAACGCCCGCCGCACCCTGCTGTCGGGCCTGGCCGAACGCCTGCCGCCCGCACTGCTGGCCGATCCGGTCGCGGTGGCGAACTGGCTCAAGCTGCAGCAGCAGGTCAATCCCCTGTTCTCGCGCGGCCTGTCGGTGATCCGCGCCGACGGCACCGGCGTGATCGCCGACTACCCTGCCAAAAACGGGCGCGACCAGATCGATTTCGCGGGCACCGAGTGGTTCCGGACGGTGCTGCAGGGACAGGCGTTTATCATCAGCAAGCCGCGGCGCGAGCGCGTCAACGGCACCCCGACCATGATCATGGCCGCCTCCGTGCGCGACGGCCAGAACAAGATCGTCGCGGTGCTCGCCGGCATGACCAATCTCGACGCACCCGGCTTCCTCGACGGCCTGCAAAAGACCAAGCTCGGCGGCTCGGGCGACTTTTTGCTGGTCGCGCCGGACGACAATCTGTTCATCGGCGCCGGCGATCCATCCCAGGTGCTCAAGCGCACGCCGGTCTCGGAAGCGTATTCGCGCTATGCGCGCACGCGCAGCCATCCGACCGACATCACGATCAACCCCGACGGCACCGAGGAATTGTCGACCATCGCCAGCGTGCCCAGCATGGGCTGGGTGGTGGTCGCGCGCATGCCGACCCAGGAGGCGTACGCGCCGATCAACGCCTTGCGCAATTTTATGTTGGTCAGCGGCCTGATCGTGCTGATGTTCCTGCTGGGCGTGTTCCACTTGATGCTGCCGCGCGTGATGCGTCCGCTGACCACGGTCGCGCTCTCGATGCGCTCGATGGCCGACGGCAGCATTCCGCTGGCGCCGCTCGCGGTCCAGACGAACGACGAGGTCGGCGACCTGGTGCAGGGATTCAACCATCTGGTCGCCTGCCTGGCCGAAAAGGAGGCGGCGCTCGAGGCGAGCGAGGCGCGCATGGCCTTCCTGGCCCACCACGACACGCTGACCGGCCTGTACAACCGCGGCATGCTCGAGGACCATCTGCAGCGCGCGCTCGCACGGGCCGAGCGGCACCGCCTGCAACTGGCGATCCTGTTTTTCGACCTCGACGGTTTCAAGCCCGTCAACGACAACTTCGGCCACGAGGTCGGCGACGCCGTGCTGGTCGAGGTGGCCACGCGCCTGTCGCGCGGGCGGCGCCGCACCGACACGGTCGCGCGCCACGGTGGCGACGAGTTCGTCCTCCTGCTCGACGACCTCGAGGACGGCCATGTCGATGCCGAACGGCTCGCGCGCAAATGCCTCGACGCCTTGGCCCAGCCTTACAACGTGGTCGGCCACCGCCTCGACTTGAGCGCCTCGATCGGGGTCGCCGTCTACCAGGGCGGCGGCGACGCGGTCACGGCCACGCAGATCATGGCGCGCGCAGACAGCGCGATGTACCGGGCCAAGCGCGCCGGCAAAAACAAGATTTGCTTCAACGACGAAATGACGCCGCGCCCGACACTGCCGCCGGCCATCATTGCCGTCCAACGCCCGCAGCAGGCCGGCGCGCGCGAATAGGCGAGACCGCCGGTAGCGCAGGGCGATACGCGTTCCAATTTGGTCATTCAGGCATCGGATCGCGCTAAGATGCTGCTTCGGTCAGTCATGCTGACGCCGCACGGAGTGTTCCACGATGTCTTTTTTTTGGTTCTGCGTCCTCATGTTCTGCGCCTACATATTGTATGTGCGCTTATCCAAACGCAGCAACGTTCGCATCGAAATGCTCGAGCGCCAGGTGGCCGCCTTGCAACTCAAGGTCAACAAGTTGCTCGAGAACGGTTCAGATTCTCCCGAGGCGGCGGCCCGCCAAGCCTGGTCCGGACCGGCCGTTTCCGGCGCGCCGGACCCGCTGGCGGCACAGCCGTCGCCGCCAGCGGCAGCAACGATCGCTCCGGCCATGGCCGCCCCGACCACCACCCCAGCGACGCGGACGAGCGCCGCCGTTGCAATCAAGCCGGCCCCTGCGGTGGTGCCCGAGGCCGCCGAAAAAGCGCCAGTTGCCGCCGCGGCCGCCGAAGCCGCGCCGCCCCGCCCGCGCCCCGCCGCGCCGTCCAAAGCCCTGCCCCCGCCGCGTCCCGCCTGGCTCACGGCGATCATGACGTGGATGTTCACCGGCAATCTCGTCGCCAAGATCGGCTTGCTGATCCTGTTCATCGGCGTCAGCTTCTTGCTCAAATATGCGGCCCAGCGCGTCACGATCCCGATCGAAGTGCGCCTGACCGGCATCGTGCTGGCCGACATCGCCCTGCTGCTGTGGGGCTGGCGCATCCGCCTGAGCCGGCGCGACATCAGCCTGCCGGTCCAAGGCGCCGCGCTTGGCATCCTGATGCTCGTGACCTTCGGCGCGTTCCGCCTGTACGACCTCATACCTGCCGGGCTCGCCTTCGGCCTGCTGTTCGTGCTGACCGCGTTCACCTGCGTGCTCGCGGTGCTGCAAAACGCGCTTTGGCTGGCCGTGTTCGGCATCGTCGGCGGCTTCCTCTCGCCGATTTTGACCTCGACCGGCAGCGGCAGCCACATCGCCTTGTTCTCGTATTACGCGCTGCTCAACACGGGCATCCTCGCGATCGCTCTCAGGCGCACCTGGAACAGCCTGAACCTGCTCGGCTTCGCCTTCACCTTCGTGATCGGCACCGCTTGGGGCGTGCTCAAGTATTCACCCGACGTGCACTACCTGTCGACCCAGTTGTTCCTGGTCCTGTTCTTCCTGTTCTACGTGGCCATCGCGATCGTCTACGCGGTGCGCCAATCGGTCGACCTCAAGCACTATGTGAACGCGACCATCGTGTTCGGCACCCCGCTGCTCGCGTTCGCCTTGCAACTGGGCCTGATGCGCGGCAAGGAGTTTGGCAACGCGTTCTCGGCGCTCGGCTTCGGCGTGTTCTACACGGCGCTCGCGCTCGCCATGTGGCGCCGCCGCGGCCCCCAACTGGGCATGCTCGTCGAAAGTTTCCTCGCGCTGGGCGTGGTGTTCGGCACGCTCGCGCTGCCGTTCGCGCTCGACGGCCGCTGGACCTCGGCCGCGTGGGCGCTCGAAGGTGCGGGAGTGGTCTGGATCGGCTTGCGCCAGCGCCAGAAGCTGACCTGGATGTTCGGCCTGCTGGTGCAGGCGGGCGCGTGGATCTCGTTCATCGGCGCCATTAGCGGGCTCGACCAGCAAGCGGCGCTCGAGTCGAACCTGTGGCTCGGCTTCATCATGCTGGCCGTCACGGCCTTCCTCATGGCAACCCGTTTCCGCGGCCACAGCGACGACGAGGGCGCGATCATGTATGGGGGCATGGCCGCGCTGTTCCTCGGCTTTGCCGCGTTCTGGCTCATGGCCGGCGCGTGGACCGAAATCTTCCTGCGCGTTCGCGGCGTCGACCAGACGACCTTGCTCGCCGCAAGCGGCCTCGGCACGGCCGCGCTGCTCGCCTTGATTGCCGCGCGCATGCGCTGGCAGCTTGCCGGCAGCTTCGCCCTGGTCGCCCAGGCCGTGGCCGGCGTCACCCTGCTGGTGCTTGCCGTGGCGCAGTGGAACTGGACCGAGGCCACGCCGAACATGTTCGACAAGCCGCTGCTCGGCGCGTTGATGATCGCCATCGGCGCTCTGGTGTCGAGCTGGAACCTGAGCCGCATACCCGACACCGCGAATAGATACCGCGCCACCGCGCTCGCCTTGCTCATATGGGGCGCGTTCTGGTGGTTCGGCCCGGTGTTGAATGCGGTCTCGGGCGCGCTTGCGTTGGCCGTGCACACGGTCGCGCGCTTCGGTGCGCTGCCCGAATGGTTGCCCATGTACCAGCTGTGCCTGGTCGCCTCGGCGCTCGGCTTTGTCGCGCTGGCCCGCCGGCTCGCCTGGCCCGCCTTGCACTGGCTCGGCATCAGCGTGCCGCTCGCGCTGGTGTGGGCCACCCTCGGCGGACTGTGGCAGTTGTACCTGCGCGGGGACCTGCCGATGGGCATCGCCTGGATCGCCTTCGGCGCGCTGTGGCTGGCCAACGAGTTCCTGATGCAGTTTTTCCCACGCAACGGCCTCAGGATCGCCGACCAGTGGCTCAAACTGCTGCACTTCACGCGCACCGCGGGCCCTTGGCTGATGCTGTGGAAAGTCGGCGAAATCGCGATTACGCGCTGGCTGCGCGGCAACGATGCCGAGCAGGCGATGCTGTCGGAGTCCGGCTGGAACGTGGCCGCGAGCTGGGCCAACTTTGTGCCCGCCTGGGCCATGATGTTGGTCGTCATCTGGGTTGCGCGCCAGAGCCGCAGCGAACAGTGGCCGACGCTGCCGCTGGCGCGCTGGTACCGGCGCGCGATGATCCCGGCGGCAACGCTGTGGTCGCTCGTGCTCGTGGCCTTGTTCAACATCGGCCAGGATGGCACCATGCAACCGCTGCCCTATCTGCCGCTGCTCAACCCGCTCGACCTGAGCACCGGCTTCGCCCTGCTGCTCGGTGCGGTCTGCTACCGCACGCTGCGCGTGGACACCGACAACATCGCGTCCGGCGCTGCGGGCTTTACGCGCGCGATGCCCTTCATCGGCGGGGTGCTGGCGTACCTGTGGTTCAATCTTGTACTGCTGCGCTCGGCCGCGCAATACCTCCCACTGCCATACCGCTACGCCGATCTGTTCGGCTCGCAATTCGTGCAGGCGATGCTGTCGCTGGTGTGGAGCATCACGGCGCTGATCCTGATGCGGCGCGCCGCTGCCAAAATGCTGCGGCGCGACTGGCTCATCGGCGCAAGCCTGCTCGGCCTCGTGGTCGGCAAGTTGTTCCTGGTCGACTTGTCGAATATCGGCAGCGTGGCGCGCATCGTCTCGTTCGTCGGAGTCGGCCTGCTGATGGTGTTGATCGGCTACCTGGCACCCTACCCGACCCAAAGCGAACAAAAAGCATCAAAGGAATATGCATGAAACGCAGTATCGCAACAAGCTTACTGGCGCTGTGCTGGCTGCCGGCCGCGCTCGCAGCGGCGCCGCGCGACACCCCGGCCGACTACACGCACAGCATCCCGCTGACGGTCAGCGGCAAGAATGCCGTGGTCCAATTGCGCCTGCCGCAGGCCGTGTACCTGAACGCGCGCACGCCCGAGCTGAGCGATTTGCGCGTGTTCGACGCGCGCGGCGCCAGCATGCCGATCGCCTTGTTGCAGCCGCCGCCGCAAGCGCACGTGAGCCGGCGCGACATCGCCGTCAAGATGTTTCCCGTGATGGGCGGCGGGGCGCGCGGCGGCGGGGTCGTCAGCGATCTCGACATCCGCACCGCGCCCGACGGCACGCTGACCTCGGTCAGCACCCGCGTGCAATCGAGCGGCAATGCGCAGGCGGCCGAAAGGCTGAGCGCGCTTGTGCTCGACCTGCGCGAGGGAGATCCAGGCGCCCAGCCGGCCGTCATCGACGCGCTCAAACTGTCGCTGCCGCCATCGACGCGCAGCTACACGGCGCGCGTGGCGCTGGCCGTGAGCGACGACCTCAAAACGTGGGACACGGTCGGCTACAGCGACCTGAGCTGGCTGGTCAACGAGCGCACCGACACCCTCGCCAACGACCGCATCACCTTCACGCCGCGCGCTTTCCGCTACGCGCGCCTGAGCTGGCACGAGGGCCAGCCGCTGCAGTTTGGCAGTATTGTTGCCGAGTCGCCCGTGCAGACGGAGGTCGCCCAACCCGTCGAGCAACTCACCTTGCAAGCCAAGCCGGGGCGCGCGCCGATCGACCTCGTCTACGAGTCGGCCGTCGCGATCCCGGTCGAACGGCTCGGCGTGCAATTTGGCGACCAGAACATCGTGATGCCGACCACGCTCGGACGCTACGTCGAAGTGCCCGCCCCGACCGGGATCCAGAAAATGGAGTGGCAGTTCAGGCCGTTGCTACGCGCGACTTTCTTCCAAATCAACCAAGGGAGCCAGCGGCGCACCTCCGGCGACATTGCAATCGACCGCGTCCACGCCGCGCAGTGGGTGCTGCGTTCGCCGGATGCGGCCGAGCTCAAGCCGCAATTGCGCTTGAGCTGGACCCCGGCCACGCTCGTGCTGTTTGCCGGCGGCACCGGCCCGTACGTGCTCGCTGTCGGCCGCGCCGATGCCGAGTCCGCGCTGCGCGAGCTTGCCGATGTGGCGCCGGGGTTTTCGGCGTCCGAGGTGGTCGGCGTGGAACAGGCCATCGCGGGCCCGTTGCAATTGAACAGCGCGTACAAACCGCCCGCGCCCGGCGATGCCTCGCCGGCCGACAACGCGACCCGCAACCGCAAATGGACGCTGTGGAGCGCCTTGTTGTTTGGCGTGCTCGTGCTCGGCTTTATGGCCTGGCGCTTGGTGTCCCAGATGAAGGACGAGCAAAAATGAGGGCGCTATTCATTCCTGCATAGACAAGGGCTTGTCCATGCATAAATGAATAGGCTTGTTTAAGGGTCAAGCGGTGTGGTGCTCCGGCATTGCAGCGACGCCAACGTTGTTGCTAGGCACCAGCCAAGCCCGCTCGGCGGCCGACAGGGTGAAAATCTCGACCCCGCTTTCGGTGACGGCAACCGTATGCTCGAACTGCGCCGACAGCGAGTGGTCCTTGGTCACCGTGGTCCATTTGTCCGGCAAGACCTTGACGTGGTGGCCGCCCGCGTTGAGCATAGGCTCGATGGTAAAAATCATGCCCGGTTCGAGAACGATGCCGGTGCCGGGCCGGCCGTAGTGCAACACTTGCGGCGCATCATGGAATACCTTGCCGATGCCGTGGCCGCAAAAATCGCGCACCGTCGAAAACCCCTGCGCCCGCGCCACCGCCGCGATCGCCGCCCCGACGTCGCCAAGGGTTGCGCCGGGCCGCACCGCGTCAATGCCGGCAAACAAAGCTTCGTAGGTCTTCTTGACCAGACGCTCGGCCAGGATCGACACGGGGCCAACCTCGAAGGTACGGCTCGTGTCGCCATGCCAGCCATCGAGCAAGGGCGATATGTCGATGTTGACGATGTCGCCCTCACGCAAGAACTTGAGGCTCGACGGAACGCCGTGCGTGACCACATGATTGACCGAAATACAGCTTGCGTGCTGGTAGCCGTGGTAGCCGATCGTGGCGGGAATGCTGCCGGCGGCGCGCATGAAGGCCTCGCACAGCGCGTCGAGCTCGGCGGTCGAGACCCCGGCTTTGACATGCGGCGCGATCATGTCGAGGGTGTCTGCGGCAACGCGACAAACGCGGCGCATCGCCGCAAAGCCGGCCTCGTCGTGAAGGGGGATGCGCTTGCCGTTATCGGTCTGGAGGGAGAAGTTCATCGTTTCGTTTTGATGTAAATTATTCCGCACGGATCGCCCAAATGCAGACGGCGTCGTGCGAGGAACGCAGCACGGCATCGATGGATGGCGGAATCGGCAGGTCCTGGTTCAGGAAGGGCTTGACGATGGCCACCGGCGCACCGATCAGAATGAAGCGCAGCACATGCTCGGGATCGTCCACGCGCAGTTGCAAGGTCTCCGCGCAGCGCGTGAAGGCCAGATCGAGCTCGGCCTGGTCGGCTTCAAGCTCGGCGCGCACAAGCGTAGACAGCTCGCCGAAGTCCGGGGCCTCGTCCGATTGCAGCATAAAGCGCGCGTACACGGGCTTGCCGCGGCACCAAGCCAGCATCGCCTCGACGGCTGGCCAGGTATCCCCGCGTGCCCAGTGGCAACTCACCTCCGCGCGAAAATCCGCCCTCACCTTGAGCCAGGCGCGTGCGAGCACCGTGCTGCGCGAGTCGAAGCGGTGGTAGAGCGAGCCGATGGGCGCCCCCGCGTGGGAGGCGATCGACGCCATCGAGACCGCGCCTATGCCGCACTGGGCGGCAATCTGGATCGCGCTGTCGAGGAAACCGTCTTGATTGTATTTTGCGAGTCTGACCATTCAAATAGAATACAGATTCCATTTGATTCCGTCAAGCGGGCGACGGGACTTGCAGCGCAAGTTGCCAATATCCAACATCGATCCAGCGCCCGAATTTGAAGCCCACATCCTCGAAATGGGCGGCTTTGCGGTAGCCCATTTTTTCGTGCAGGGCGATGCTCGCATCGTTGGGCAAGGCAATGCCGCCGATGGCCAGGCGGTAGCCGCCTTCGGCCAGGCGCGCCAACAACACGCGGTACAAGTGCGCGCCGATGCCCTGCCCGGCCTTGCCATGCATGAGATAAACCGAAGTTTCGACCGAAAACCGGTAGGCGTGGCGCACGCGCCACGGCGTCGCATAGGCGTAGCCCACGATCACGCCGTTGGCCTCCCACACTATCCACGGCAAGCCTTTTTCCTGCACCCCGGCCACACGCTGCGCCATCTCCTCCTCGGCCACGGCGTCCTCCTCGAACGAGATCGGCGTTTCCAAGACGTAATGGTTATAGATGGCGGCGATGGCGGCGGTGTCGCCGGCGGTGGCGTTACGAATGCTCAAGGTTGACTCCCGTTAATTACTCGCAAAATTCTATCACTTGTGCGATTTTCCTTGGCGCTTGCGGGCCGCCGCATTCTGGGCCTGGAGCATCGCGTCGACGCGCTCGGACGCCTGCCGCGCGAGCTCCTGCGCCAACTCGACGCTGGGAAAGTATTCGGGCTCACGGTAGGCGATCCAGGCATAGGCCGAATACATGCGGCAAAGATCCTCGACCTCTTGCAAATTCTGCGAAAAATGGTCGCTGTAATGCGGCGCCTCGAGCTTGCACACTTTTTTCTTGGCCAGCAACTGCGCCCAGCGTTCCCAGGCGCGCTGGAGCGAGGGCACGCGCGTCGACACGGGCACCAGCGACAGCATGAATTTCTCGGCGACCGACAGCGGCAAGGTGTCGAGCCAGAGCGCGCGCTCGGACTGCTCCTCGGTGATACGCGGATAGAAAAAGCCGTCGGGCACATCGATGTTGTGCGTAAAACGCTTGAGCAGTTTTCCGAGCGAGGTCTCGCCCGTGACCGCGGCGATCCGGTGCAGATGTTCGACCGACGGCGCGACCGCAAAGCCGGTCGTGCCGATCGGCAATACCTTCTCCTTGAGCAGCGAGCGCATCACCTCGTGCGTGTTGTCGTCGTAACCGGCGACCAGCCCCTCCTCGTGCACGCCGAAGCGCCCCGCCCTGCCCGCGATCTGGCGCGCGAGCACGGCCGAAATCTCCTCCTCCTCGACGCCGTTGTACTTGACCGTGGTGGTCATCACGATGCGCGCGATCGGCATGTTCAAGCCCATGGCGAGCGCATCGGTGGCAACCACAATATCGGCCGCGCCGTCGCGGAAGCGCGCCGCCTGGGCCCGCCTGACCTCGGGCGCGAGGTTGCCGTAGACGGTCGCGACCGACAAGCCGAGCTCGGTGATCATGTCGCGCCACATGAGCACTTCGCGCCGCGAGAACGCGATCACGGCGTCGCCGCGGCGCAGGTTGCGCAGCTTGCGCACGGCGGTCGGCTCCATCGACAGCGGCCCCATGCGCTTGAGCAGGTGCACTTCGAGCGGGCAATCGAGGCGGTCGGCCAGCGCCTCGATCGCGCGCCGCGCCTCGGGCGCACCGACCAGGTAGACCACGCTGGCGGGGGCGCCGCAGACGGCGGCGGTCCAGGCGGCGCCGCGGTCGCGGTCGGCCAGCATCTGGATTTCGTCGATCACGGCGACCTCGACCCGGGTGCGGGTATCGAGCATCTCGACCGTGCTGGCGACATGGGTGGCGTTGTCGGCGAGGCGGCGCTCCTCGCCGGTCACGAGGCTGACCGCGAGCGGCTTGCCGTGCGGACGCGCTTCTTGCAGGCGCTCATAGTTTTCGAGCGCGAGCAGGCGCAGCGGCGCGAGATAGACGCCCGACTGGGCCTTGGCCAGCGCCTCGATCGCGCGATGGGTCTTGCCCGAGTTGGTGGGCCCGAGCAAGGCGATGAAGCGGCGCGGCATGCGTTTGGCCACGTCGAACGAATCCGGATATTCGGCCAGGTTGATGCTCTGCTTGGTGCGCGCGGCGTGGCGTTCCTCCTGCTCGCGTTCGAACGCGTGGAGCAGACGCTGCTGGATGCGGTCGAACACGTGCGCGGCCGGCTCCGACGTCTCGGTCTCGGCCAGCGCGTTGAGGAAGACCATGGCGTCGCTGCCGGTTTCCTCGCATTGGCCGGCGATGTCGGCGACAAAATCGCGCACGCTGCGCTGCAACTCGTCGCGCACGGCGCCGTTGACGCGCTCCTGCACCAGTTTTAGTTTGGCCTCGTGCTCGAGCTTGCGCCACTTGCTGGGTTTGGCCAGCACGCCGTGCGCGGGCACCAGCGCGTAGGGCACGCGCAAACCATCCACCTCGACCTCGCCGGACAGACGCACGAAGACCCTGCCCTCCATCTTGACCAGGCGCGCGCCGAACGTGTCGAGATGTTGCTCGCCGAGGAAGGCGTCGTCGCCGCCCTCGCCGCCGATGGGGATGGGTGTTGCGGATGCTGGAGGTTTGCTCATGTGTGGCCGTGGGTCGATATGATATTAGCCACAACTATATCGTGCCGGACGCGCGAGCGCAGGCGCGGTCGCGCGGCTTGCGTGCGCAGGCGCGGGGCGGGCTTCAGGCAGCGCTTTTTTTGTCGCGCAATCAATGCCCTACAATCGCTTCATACAAAACGCATCATGCCTTCACACTACTGTCCTAAAGTGAACACATCGACTTCATGCACAGCAGATGGGCAGGCGAATTTCAGGCCGGGTCAAGAAGTCAAGGCGGTCCGATCAACAGGGCCTATATGCACAAGCAAGTATGCGCGGCCGGTATCCCGGCCACCCCAAAGGAGATAGAAAATGAAAACAATGACCGGCAAAGACGGTTTCAACGCGCAAGCAGTAAGCAAGCAACTGATGTTCGTCGTGCTTGCCGTCGCGGCACTATTGCTGGTGCCGCTGGTGGCAATGCAGTTCACCAAGGAAGTCGTGTGGGACATCTTCGACTTCGCCGTCGCCGCCACCCTGCTGATCGGCACCGGTGTCGCTTTTGTCGTGGGAGCAAGAATGTTTACGACGACCAAAGCGCGCATCATCCTTGGCATCGTGCTAGGCCTGACGCTCTTCCTTGTTTGGGCAGAACTTGCCGTCGGCGTATTCGGGACGCCATTCGCCGGCTCGTAACAAGACAAGAACCCGCATACGCGAGCCCCGGCTGGATCAGGTCTGGCACCGCGTGCACGAACTGGTCCCGATCGAGGCTTCGGCGGGCGCTACCCTTGGCGCGCGTAGCTGCTCGGCGATTGTCCCACGTGCCGGCTGAACGCGGTGCTGAAGGTACTCGCCGAGCTGTAGCCGACACGCTCGGCCACTTCCGCCAATCCCACGTCGTAACGCCGCAGCAAGTTCTTCGCCATGGCCATCCGCCAGGCGAGCAGATATTCCATCGGCGGCAGCCCGACCGCGCGCGAAAACCGATCGAAAAACGTCGAGCGCGACAGCGCCGCCTTCTTCGCCAGTTGCGCGACCGTCCACGAACGCGCGGGATCGCCGTGCATCTCCCGCATCGCCACGCCGAGCCGCGCATCGGCCAGCCCACGCAGCAGCCCCGGCGGCGAGTCTTGACCCGACGTAGAGCGCAGCGCTTCAATCAGCAGCACCTCCACCAAACGGGTCAGCACAAGCTCGCGGCCAGGTTGCAACGCGCCGGCCTCCTCCGCCACCAGCCCCACCAAGACCGAAAGACGCGCAATGCCGCGCACATGCATCAACGCGGGCAATAGCGACACCAGCAAGGCCGCGTCCGGCGTATCGAACACGAAATAGCCACCGAGCAGGCGCACATCGGGCGGTCCGCCGGCCGTTCCATGGCGCACCTCCCCGGTCGCCGTGGCCGCCGTTTTCGGATCGATCTGCACGGGCGCGACCGCTTCCGCGCCGGACATGGTGAACCCTGGCGTCGCGGGCAACAGCACGAAGTCGCCCGCCTCGAGCGTGATCGGATCCTGGCCATCCACCGCCAACCGGCAGCCGCCTTCAAGCACGGCGCAAAAACTCGGATGGCCGAAGTCGGCGTAGCGTACGGCCCAGCGGCCGGCACCGCTGATGCACTTCGATAGCACGCTGCGCGGTTGCAGCAGCGCGATGACGTCTGACAACGGATCATTCATTTTCTGGACGATGGCAAACGAAATTAGGACTTTCCATTGTAGAGAGTTCGGGGTGGCCGCGCTATCGTTACGTTCATCAAAACAACTTAGGAAAGCGAACATGAAAACCATACTGATCACCGGCTGCTCTTCCGGCTATGGCCTTGAAACCGCGCGCCACTTCCACGCCCAAGGCTGGAACGTGATCGCCAGCATGCGCACGCCACGCGCCGGCGTGCTCCCCGTGTCTGCCAGGCTGCGTGTGATCGCACTCGACGTGACGAAGCCGGAAAGCATCACGGCCGCGCTTGCCGGGTGCGGACCGATCGACGTGCTCGTCAACAATGCGGGCATCGGCCTGTTCGGCGCCTTCGAGGCGACGCCAATGTCGACCACGCGCGAAGTGTTCGAAACAAACACCTTCGGCATGATGGCGATGACGCATGCCGTGCTGCCCCAGTTCCGGGCCCAACAATCGGGCATGGTGGTCAACGTGACCTCGAGCGTCGCCTTGGCGCCAATGCCGCTGGAGGCCGCATACACAGCGAGCAAGATGGCGATCGAAGGCTTCAGCGCCTCGCTCGCACTCGAGCTCGAAGCTTTTAATGTCGGAGTGAAATTAGTGCAGCCGGGCTACGGGCCGACCACGGCCTTTTCGAGCAACTCGGGGACGCGCCTCGAAGGCCTGATCCCCGCGCCATACGCGGCATTTGCGCAAGGCATCTTCGCATCACTGGGCCAGATGTCCGCCGTGACGACCGAGCCGGACGTCGCCGACGCGGTATGGCGCGCCGTCAATGACACGACCGGGCGGCTGCGGTTCCCGGCCGGCGCCGACGCGGTGGCACTGACGCAATCGCGCTCAAATTAGGCGCCCATCAGCCCCTGCCCGCAGACCCGCACGGTATCGCCACTGATACCGGAGACGGCCGGCGTGCACAGGAAGGTGATCAGCTCGGCCACATCGCGCGGGCGTCCGCCCTGCTTTAACGAATTGAGGCGGCGCCCGACCTCGCGCGTCACGAACGGCATCTCGTCGGTCATCGCCGTTTCGATAAAACCGGGCGCAATCGCGTTAATGCAGATACCGCGCGACGCCAATAGCGGCGCCTGCGCGGCCACATAGCCAATCAGTGCCGCTTTGGAGGCGGCGTAGTTGGTTTGCCCGAAGTTGCCGGCAACGCCGCTGACCGACGACAGGCAGACGATGCGCCCCGCATGCCTAAGCACGCCCGTTGACAGGAACACTTCGTCGATCGCGATCACCGCGGCCAGATTGACGTTGATCACCATGTCCCAGAAGTGGTCCTGCATATTGGCCAACGTGCGGTCGCGCGTGATCCCGGCGTTGTGCACGACGATATCGAGTCCCCCGAAGCGCTCGACAAAGAATTTCGCGAGCCGCTCCGGGGTGTCCGCGGCCGAAATATCCATCATCAGCGGAATGGCCGCGATGCGACCGCAGACCTTGTGCAGATCGTCGGCCGCGCCTGGCATATCGAGTGCCACCACGGTGGCGCCCTCCTGCGCCAGCCTTTCGGCGGTGGCCATGCCGATTCCCCTGGCCGCGCCGGTGACAAGCGCGACTTTTCCCGCGAGCGCATTAATGAACGGCGTCGATTCCGGTTCCGCAACACGCGCTCTGACGTGGAATACCTGGCCGGTGACATACGTGGCCTGCTTGCCGCAGAAAAAACGTAGCGGGCCGTCGAGCCGGTCGAGCGCATCGCGGTCGACATAGGCCAAATTGACTGTAATACCCTTGGCGCCCACTTCTTTTGCCAGGGAACGCACGAAGCCCTCCACGCCGCGCGCAACCGCCGCCGCGACCGGGGTTGCCGCCGTTGCAGGGTCGCTGGCGGCAAGCAGAACGCGCCCGTTCCTGGTAATGCGACGGATCATCGGATGAAACGCATCGTAAAGCGCGCGCAAGTGCGCCGGTGTCGCGCAACCGGTGGCATCCATTGCGACGATATCGACGGATGGTCCGCCATCTGGCGGTGCTTGCTCGACAGGCGTAACGCCGGCATCGATCAGGCTGCGTAAAAGCGCATCGCCCGCATAGCCATGGACGGAACGCGCGAGCAGCGTCGTTTTCCCTTCGAACGGACGCGCCAGATAAGCGCCCTGCTCGCGGGCCAGCTCCACCGGATTGGGCAGGCCGAGCGCCTTGGTGATGGCGGAGGTGGCAGGATTGCGGTTCAACGTCATTAACAAATCGGTCATGCTGCGATCACTTTTCCAAAATAGCGGTAACGCCCTGGCCACCGGCGGCGCAAATCGAAATCAGACCGCGCCCGCCGCCGGCTTCATCGATGATTTTCGCGAGCGTCGCGACGATGCGCGCCCCAGTCGCCGCAAACGGATGGCCGGTCGCGATCGAGCTTCCCTTCACATTGAGTTTGGCGCGGTCGATGCTTCCAAGCGGGGCGTCGAGGCCAAGCTTTTCTTTGCAAAAGATCGGCGATTCCCAGGCCGCCATCGTGCACAAAACGACGGCCGCAAACGCCTCGTGAATCTCATAGAAATCAAAGTCCTGCAGCGCGAGCTTGCGCTTGGCCAGCATGCGCGGCACGGCATAGGCGCCGGCCATCAGCAAGCCCTCGCGCTCATCGATGAAGTCGACCGCGGCAACTTCGCCGGCCGTCAGATAGGCCAGGACCGGCAGGCCCTGCTGCTTGGCCCATTCCTCGGAAGCGAGCAATACGGCGGAGGCACCATCGGTGAAGGTGGACGCATTTGCAGCGGTAATGGTCCCGGTCTCGCGCTCGAACGCCGGCTTCAGCCGGGCCATGCCTTCTACGCTCGCATCGAGCCGCAGGTTGTTGTCGCGCGTCAGGCCCTGATACGGCATCACAAGGTCATTGAAGAAACCCGCCTCGTACGCCTTGGCAAGGTTCAGATGGCTGGCCAGCGCGATCTCGTCTTGCGCGAGTCGGGTGATGCCGAAACGATGCGCCGTGATCTGCGCATGCTCACCCATGTTTTTGCCGGTCCGCGGCTCTCCCCGCGCGGGCAACTCCGGCATCAGGTGCGCGGGATTCAACAAAGACAGGCCGGCGCGAAATTTGTCGGCGCCGCTGCGCGCGGCGTTGACCGCCATCAGGCCGCGCTGCATGCCGCGGCTCGCTGCGATCGGCGCGTCCGATGTGGTGTCTGTGCCGCAGGCAATGCCGACCTCGATTTGCCCCAGCGCGATTTTGTTAGCCACCAAGATGGCCGCTTCGAGACCGGTGCCACAGGCTTGCTGCACGTCGTAGGCCGGGGTGTTGGGATGCAAGCCGCTGCTGAGCACCGCTTCACGCACCAGGTTCCAGTCGCGCGAATGCTTCATGACCGCGCCGCCGACGACCTCGCCGAGCATCAGGCCTTGCAGATTGTATTTCTGCACCAGCCCGCGCAAAGTGTCGGTCAGCATCGTCATGTTGCTGAGTTCAAAATACGCGGTGTTCGAACGCGCAAAAGGAATCCGATTGGCACCAACGACCGCGACGCGACGCGTTTCTCCGTTATTCATTCGACCTGCCTCCCCAAGTTTGTTGCAAGTAGGATAGCACCAACTTGCATCGACTCAGGGCTGGCGCCAGCCGCAAGAAAACGAGCAGCCTTAACGGCCCAGCATCATCGTCCGTGGGCAGTGATCGCTCGTTTCGATCAATTGCCCGGGATGCTGGAAAACGGGCGTCTTGATCGACGTCGGCGGTTTTTTCTGCTGCGCGAGCAAGGCATCGCTCACGACAATATGATCGAGTCCGGTGAATCCTTTGCAAGCCGCATCGGTTTCCTTTAACGCCACCTGGTGCAGCACGGGCGAGCCGTCAGATATTTCCTGCCAGAGGTATTTGGTCTGCACATAGCCGCTCGCATCGGCCACGTTCTCGGACGATGGCAAGGTGTGGTCGACCCGCACTTCCGACGCCGGCACGGCCGCTTGCGCCTCTTCATCGATACGACGATTGAAGTCGCCGAGCAGCACGAAATTGGGGCTGGTGCGCGCGACGCTTTCGATCCAGCGCTCGAGGATTGGCACCTGCCGATTGAAGACGCGGCAGGCCGGATCCGGGTCGACCAGGGTGCGGGCGGCCCAGTTGCCGCGCGCGAGCAGATTGGCGCAACTGGCCTTGAGGTGCACGTTCATGAAGGTGATCATCTTCCCGTTGACCAACAGCTCAAGCGCCACGCCGGGCCGGACCGCATGCGAGGCCGCGTTCGCGGGATCTTCCCTGACGGCGAGTTCCTGGTTCGTCACGCACTTGCCGGGTTTACTCGTCAAGCTGCGCTTCCATGCGAAGCCGACAGTCTGGAATCCAGAGTGCGGCGCGGCGCAGGTTTCGAAACGGTCGGCGTACTTGCCCAGCATGTTTTTGATGACGTCCTCGGAGCGGATTTCCTGGAACGCGAACACGCCGACGTTTTGCGTCTCGATGAGCTTGGTGATGGTCTCGCGCATGGCGTCGACCTTTTGCTCGTAGTCGGCGGGCGTGGCCGCGCGTGCCGGGTTTGGCGAAGTATAGGCCGAGCATGGCGCAACCAAGGCGCCGGGCTGCAGGCGCTCGATCGCCTGCTTCGTGTCGGCCTCGCATTGTTGCGCCACCTTGATCGCCTCGGGCGAAGCAACCGTTTCATTCTTGTTCCGGCGCGGCCGGTTGCTGCACCACGAAACCGCCGTACAGACGTTGTGGTGCAATTTATTATCGGCAGTCGTTCCCGCCCAGGCGCCATTGAATGAGGTGACGCCGTACTCGCCGGCGGTGTCGGCATAGCAGGCTTGGGTAAAGCCGAGGGTCAAGAGAAGCGCTGCTGTCAGTTTCATCTGCAATCCATTTTGTATGTACGTTCATCGTGATGCAGCCGGCCATGTTCAATGTCGGTTCTGCGTTGACTCAACTTTACCGCATTTGCGCTGTTTTAAGATGCTGCAATTTTTGTCGAATGAGCATCCGCACCACAAAATTGACACGACGACGGCCATCACATGATTGAATTGTCGCGCATAAATCGAATCACTCGTTGCGCTTTAAAATCCACGGCAAGCTTCCTACAACACTGCTTCTGCGCATCGGTCAAAAAAGGATCGCCGCGATGCTTCAGCATCAAATCAAACGTCTGCATTGCGTCCATTTCGGTAGCAAGCATCAAGGGGGTTCGTCCAGCAACTGGGTAGGTATGCGGGGCATTTGGATTGGCGCCGTGCACAAGAAGCAGTTCAGTAATTCGAAACAGCGTCTCCTGTGTGTGTCGTTCCGTACTGGCCCCTACTACGGCGTCCATCGCAAGTTCGAATAGTTTTTGGTGGCGCGGTTTGCTACCGACCGCCGCGAGCGCGCCGCTACCATCGCCATACACACCAGCGAAACGAACGCCGTGGCGCCGTAGCACCTCCTGCTTTATCAAGTCGCCGCCGGCAGCGGTCGCATCGAGTAAAGTTCGACGCACTTTTTGGGGGGATAGTAGCGCCGCCAACAGCTCCATCACATAATGCAATGGCGTCTGATCAATAATGTTCGCCCGCAAATCTGCATTGGCGCCCATTGAAAGCACTCTCTCAACCAAGACGGGATCGCCACAATCGATTGCGCATCGCAGCGGTGTCAATTGTATTTTGGTTGTGATGCTATTCAGTGTTGCCCGATCATGTCTCTGGGCGAGTATGACATCGAGCGCCCGCCGATCACTTGTTTGCTCGGCAGTTTAATTGCGGCCAGCAGGGCCGAGCCACCGGTTTCATCGAGCTGGTCGACTGACGCCCCTTTTTCAAGCAGTGCAGCCACAACATCAGCCTTACCAATCGAAGCGAAAAGCTGCAATTGCGGCCGGCGCAGGACGCGGCCGTCCTTGGTCCTTATCGCCCGGACGCGCTCAGGACGTTCAAAATCTGGTCGGGTCGCCATAAGCTCGTCCTCACTGATTATCAGGAAACCGAACTGGGGTGCATCCTCATCAATTTCGGGGGCTTCGGGGAACCGTCCCTGCGGCGGAAACAGGCGCCAAAACTGGTTGGCGAACTGATCGACCTCCCATCCCTCCACGATCGATGCACCTTTGGGCTCGATGAACATTCCAGCCGCCACTGCGCGGTGCTTCAATCGTTTCAGCGTGGGCTTCTCGCCCAAGAATGCCGCCAACGCCAGCGACTCCTCGAAGATCAACGCCAGCATCGGGCCCGCGCGGTAACTCCCTCCATCGGAGGCCTGTTCGTAATATTCCAAGGCCTTTTCGAGTAATCCCGAGAAAACGTGCCAACGCGCTTTCAACCAGCAATGGTGAAACAACACATTGTTTTCGGGGTCATGTTTGGCGCTGAGGCGCTCAAGCTCTGCAATGGCAAGCCTAGTACGTTCCTGTTCGCCTGCTTGCTTCACTTTCAGGCGACTCAGGTCTTCATACAGCATCAGGCCCGGAACTTTCAGCTCTGATTGCCCCTGAGCCTTAACCAGTACCGCAATCGACAGCGCTGTGCCAATGTCGGTATCCGGCAGGCCCGCCGTATGGTGTGCCAGCATTACCGCCCGAAAAGGAAACTGCTTGTCCAGATATGCCAATGCCCTCCCCAATACCAGCCAGCGTCGGACGCTGGCTAGCTTTTCGTGCGAAACGGCTCCGGTTTTCGCCACTTCTTGGGCCAACAGTTTGATGCTTCCCATCTGTGGCAATTCACCATTCACGGTCCATCTTCGTACCTTCTCGCGTTCGGTGCGATTTTGGTCGAGCGTCGTCGGATAGGCCCGCTTGACGATGGATACCTCCTCACCTTCGTCCAACCATTCAAGTACAACGGTAATCGGATTGCATGCCGGATCGAACAGCCGCTGCAGCGCCGGACCGCCAATTTGCTTTTTCAGCGCCACGAAGAAACGGTTCGCTTGGGGGGCAAAATAGTGGTTAATCAGCAGGGGCAGCGTTTCCGATCGTGCCAGATTGTCTACGCCAACATTAGCGACAAGTTGCCGGTAGTCCTTATGCATGTGATCAAGCCAGTGGCCAACCAGGTTGGCGAACTCCTCGTCGACGTGGCGGCCAAGCGGAGTGACAATGAGGTCATTGGCTAGTGTGGACAAAAGCGACGCGTCGTAGTCGCCCTTGTTGGCGAGAGCATCGACATCGCGGTTGCCCTCTTTGGTGCCGAAGGCCAATGCGAGCGCACGGTAACACTCTGCCACTCGGGGATAAGGGGGCGAGAAATTGGTCGTACTCATGGCTGGAAACCTTGTTGTAGTCTGCGAATGTCGCTTCGGAAGTTGAGAAATGCACGATGGTCGCTCGGCGTGCCTGGCACCGCGATGCGGCGGCCGCCCGGCGAAGTCAGCTTCCCATGTCGTCTGCCTGCATCATAGTGCCAACCTTCTCTCAGCAGCATGGCCACGAATGCGGCGATCGACCTACTCTTACTATATTTCATATTCCGCTCCTACCCGGGCATTAAGGCCCGGGTCTGGTTGATGACTAGCGCTTGACGCTGTTCTTCGCGGCGGCGGCTTGGGCGCGCGAGGCGAAGCTGCGTGCCGGCACCTTGCCGCCGCCGGCACGCGCTGTTGCCGATTGAATGCGCGAGGCATCGGCTTTGGTCATTGGAACTGCCGGAGGTACGGCGCGGTTTTTCGTTGTCATGGTGTTCCCCTTGCATAGAAGTCGCCGGAATTGGCGACAGGGACAACAGTAACTTTTGGCAGGGAAACCGTCGTCCGCTCCGATGGCGAAAAATTTTGGAAAAACGGCAGCCCCCCGGGCGCGCGTCAGACTCTCAACGCAACTGAGGGCGTTGCGATGGGGATGGGGATGGGGATGGGGATGGCGATGGGGATGGCGATGGCGCCAGATTGATTCGCTCAGGGAACGAAGGCAATAAGATAAGATGCATCGGCGAGTATCGGCAAAACACGCTGGACAGTCTGGCGACGACAACTGTCAACCATAGAAGGCACCATGATTGCATTGGAACGATTGATTCGCGAGCTGACGACTGAAATTAACGGCCAATATCCGAGGCCTTGGATGACGTCGATGCAGGAGCCATGGAACGCTAAAGTTTTCGTTGTTGGCTACAACCCTGCGAAGGAATATTCGGCGTCGGGCCTTGAGCACGAGCGCCATATTCATGCACTTTTTAATAGAAACGGGGAGACATGCCGCGGCCTTTATACGGAAATCACCAAAGCGTCTCCTACCAGGGGCAACATTGAAATGCTCACCACGAAGCTGGCGGACGCTGGCGTGATGGGCGTTCTGGAAACCAATGTCGTCTGCTATGCAACGGGAACGAAAAAGGAGCTTAAAGGAGCCCTTCATGCCGGTGGCAAAAGCCGGGGTACCCAAATATTTCAAACATTGGTCAGCGAAATTCGCCCGAAAGCGATCGTCCTACATGGTAAAGGCGTACGTGACGAGTTCAACCGCAGTTTCAAGAACGAAGTCACCGTGCCTCCGCCATCGGACAAACCAGGGGCGTTCCCGCAAGTGGAACTCTCGACCGGAACGCGCGTTTTTGCCATTCCATCGCTGGCCCTGCCGGGATATCAAAATTGGCCTGCCGGAAACTCCTTTTGCAACTGGTCTGATGCGTATCTCGATGAACTCGCCCGGCAAATTGCAGCAGTTTGCTAATCGAATAAGACCTGCCAATAAAAAACCCGCGCTCTCGATGAGAGAAGCGCGAGTTAAGGGTCTTGCCGTCCTTCCTGGTGCTTATTCACACAAAATGCAATAAGCCGATAGCGATGAACCTAGCGCCGCGTCTGCATCTGCTGCTGCGCCGACAAACTCAACTTGCTCAGATCGTCGTTGCCGAGGAACGGCAATTGCTGCAACAGGCTCAACAGTGCCGAGCTGCCCCCGGCCACGTCGAGTTCCGACGATTGCACGAGCACCGTCCCGGCGCCCGTGAAGTCGACCTGCTTTTCCTCGCCCGACAAGGTGAAGCCGGTGACCGCCCCCACGGCCGAGATGAAGCCCTTGACGTGCTCGTAATCGTAGCGATACGACGGGCTCGGGCAATCGGCCCAGCCCAGCACGGCCTGCTCGTCCACACGGCACGGCAACTCGAGGAAATGCACGGGCCCGTTCGACGAGCAGATCACCTTGCCGGTGCCGATCATCGTCAGAAAGCCCGGCAGCGTCGACTCCTGGCAGATCACGTCTTTGGTGAACGCGAGCAGGTTCTTGGCGCGGATCGTCATATTCGCCGCGTCGAGGTCGTAGCAGGCGATGTCGTTGCCGTTGTCACCCAAAATAAGCTGGCCGCGGCCTTGCACGACCACGAAATTGTGGATGTATTTTGGCGCGTTGAACGCGTGCCGCGCGAGCATGTCGACCACGCTCGAGCCCATCGCCTCGAAGCTCAGGCCGCCGTAAAAGGCGATCATCTTGCCCTTGCGGATGAGCATCTGGTCGCTGACCTCGATGACGTACGCAAACCGGTTCAGGTTGTCGTTCTTGGGCAGGGTATCCTGGTTATAGACTGTCATGGCTCACCTCTCGCTCGCTTGAATATAGACCGTGCCCTGGCCCGAAAATTTGACCTGATACGACTCGCCCGACGCCTGGCCGACGAAGGTTTTCCAGTTCACATCGGTGACGATCGATGAACTGAGCTGGCCCGTGTGCCCTAGGTAAGCCTGCGGATCGACGAACACTGGCACCTCGTTGGTGACCGGCAAGCCGATCGCATTACCGTCCGACAAAATCGCGACTTCGCCCGTGCCCTGCAGCGTGGTCGTGAACAAGCCCTGCCCGGTCGCCGCGCCGCGCACGAGGCCCGACACGCCGCCCTGGTTGCCTAGGAACATGGTGCCAGGCGTCAAACGCGCATCGAAGGCGAGCACGTTGTCGCTCTCGACATACAAGGTCTCGCCGCGCACGGGAATGATGGTTACGAACAGGCCGCCCTGCGCGTAGTACACGCTGCCCGTTCCCTTGGCCGACATCAACGCGTAGCCTTCGTTGGTGACCGTGCGCATGGCCAGCGTCTGCACGCCCTGCCCGCCGAGGAAGGAACGGCTGAAGGCGACATCGCCCTGGTACGAAATCATCGCGCCTTTTTTGGCGAAGATTTCCTCGTTGTTGAGTTTTACCTCAATCATTTTTTCATTGATTTGCTGGTACGCCGGCATGGCATTCTCCACTCGTAATTCGATTGATCGGCGACACGCTTAGCGTTCGGCGGGCTGGATGTAGACGACGCCCTTGCCGCTGAACTTGTGCTGGTAGGACTCGCCCGAGGTCTGTCCGACCATCGTGCGCCAGTTCACGTCGAACACGAATTCCTGCGTGATGTCGCCCTTGAAGCCGATGAACGCGTCGGGATCGACGCGCAGCGGATTGGCCGGCGTCACTTCGAGCTTGATGAGATTGCCGCGCGAGATCACGGCCAGGTTGCCCGTGCCCTCGACCGTGGTGCTGAACAAGCCCTGGCCGGACGTGGCGCCGCGCAAGCCCGAGAAACTGGTGCCGGTCTTGAGCGAGGTGTCGTAGGCGAGCAGGCTGCTGCTTTCGATCACCAGTTTTTCGCCGCTCAGCGGGAGCATCGTGATCTCGGCCGCGTCCTGGGCGAAGAACACGGTGCCGGTGCCGCTGGCCTGCATCAGTTGCATGCCCTCGTTGGTCACCTTGCGCTTGAGGGCGCCAAAAATGCCCTCGCCGCCAAGTATCGATTTTTCAAATTTGATGCTGCCGGTATAGGCGACCATCGATCCGGCGATCGCGAGGACGGTCTCCTTTTGTAGCGTCACTTCCAACAGACGATCGGTGTTGTTGCTAAAACTGGTCACGGCTTACTCCTAGGTCAGAAACGCTGTGCGGAAACTTCCATTCTGGTGCCCTCGGACATGCAAGTCAATACAGCAATCCTGCCGTCTAAACAATCAACGCCCGAACCGGGCCGCGCGCCCCGAAAGCGCGAGCCGATGCCGGCGAGAATCGCCTGACACTGCCTTGTTTTTTGGGGGAATCGGCGCCGTATTTACATTGGCCTCAGCGCAGTCGGTTCCGTGCCCGCGCTTGATCTGGTCGATAGTGGTGGGAAGGCCAAGTCGGAGATAATTCACTTCGGCGGGATAGCAAAACGGTCATGCAGCAGCCTGCAAAGCTGCGTAAGTTGGTTCAATTCCAACTCCCGCCTCCAAATTCGCATACTGCGCGTAACCGCGATTCACGGCCGCTTTTTAGTCCCTTCGGCGTACGCGTTTTCGTTCTCCACGCGCACCCTTGCGGCCGCCAAATGCGCCGCGCCTTCGCTCTCCATGCGCAGCTTCGCAACCGCCAAATGGGCCACGACCAGCTCCTTATAAATCTCGTCGACCTGGGCATACGGCTGCCCGCCTTTCGAGATGCTGATCGCGCGCTCGAATAAGGGAATCGATTGCGCATAATTGCCCTGCGCCTGCAGCGCCGAACCCATCGCATGCAGGCTCGCGACGATGCGCGGATCGCTTGGCGAATTCTTTCTGGCGATTTCCATCGCCGCCTTCTCGACCCGCATCACGCCATCGTAATCGCCCTTCGCAAACATCGATGCCGACCGGCTGCGCAAATCGATCCAGCGCTGGTTTTGCCCGGCCGCGTCGGCTGCGTATAGATCCATTGTCGAGTTTTCGGTTTCGTCGGAAAATTTCTTTTCCGGCTGCCTGTTGGAGCCATTCTTGATCACCGTTATCTTGCTCGCCGTCTCAATCGGCGGGATATCGGAAAACGTCACCTTGCCGTCCGGCCCAATGGATTTGTACATGCTCTGGGCCGATACGCCAGAGCTGATCGTCAGAGATGCTACGAAGAACAAAAGGAGGTGGCGGCTCACGATAGGCTTTCAAGAAACAGCTTGGGGGCGGAGAAAAAAGCACATCGGGGCAACGCGACTCCCTACCGCCGATTTTGAAAAGATTGTAGTCCCAAAGTTCTACCAGAGCAACTTTTGGATGAGGGGGCCGCGCGACGCTGCCGCGCTTGCGATGATTATCTTGACATCGTCAAAATCCGGGCCTATCCTTGCGGCCATGAAATCAATGGACATCCTCTTTTTTACCTCCGCCCTCCCGGCGCGCTGCGTTCAGCGTCCCGGGCCGCGACAGTGCGCCCCTTGATTCGCTCCTGACCGAGCACCCATCAAAAAAAGGCCCACTCGGGCCTTTTTTGTTTTTTGCAGTCCCACTTTTTCCACCACAGCAATCGCGTCCAACTGGAGCATTTATAGCATGAAGCTAGCCGACGAAGAACGCGCGCGGGACCACTGAATTGGGTGGTCGCATGGCTCCCGCTGCGCTTGTCAAAAGACAACCACGGCCGCCCGCCATGTTTAGAAAGTACCATCATGACTGCTACAGTCCATCGCGCCCACACGCGCAACTTCGGAATCATTGCCCACATCGACGCCGGTAAAACCACGCTGTCCGAACGCATCCTGCTCAAGACCGGCGAGATCCACCGCCCCGGCGAGGTCCACGAGGGCACCGCCACCATGGACAGCATGGCGCTCGAAAAAGAACGCGGCATCACGATCGGCGCGGCCGCCACGCGCGCCGCCTGGAACGGCCACGCCTTCACGCTGATCGACACGCCCGGCCACATCGACTTCGCGATCGAAGTCGAACGTTCGCTGCGCGTGCTCGACGGCGCCGTCACCGTGCTGTGCGGCGTGGCCGGCATCCAGCCGCAGACCGAAACCGTCTGGCGCCAGGCGCACAAACACGGCGTGCCGATGATCGTGTTCGTCAACAAGATGGACCGTGTCGGCGCCGACTTCGCGCGCGTCGTCGCGCAGCTCGGCGAGCGCCTCGGCGCCTGCGCCGTCCCGCTCGCGATTCCGGTCGGCGCCGGCGACGCGTTCGAAGGCGTGGTCGATGTCCTCGGGCAGCGTTTCCTTTCGTGGAACGCGGCCGGCCTGATGTCGTCCGCCGCCCTGCCCGTCCACCTGGCCGGCATGGCGGCGGCCGCCTATGCGCACGCGGCGGCGATTGCCGCCGACGCCAACGAGGCCTTGACGCTCAAGTTCCTGTCCGACGACACCTTGTCGCCGGCGGACCTCGGCGTCGGCTTGCGCGCGATGACGCTGGCGCGGCGCGCGGTGCCGGTGTTGGCCGGCTCGGCGTACCGCAATGCCGGGATCGAGCCCTTGCTCGACGCTATCGTCGACTGGCTGCCCTCGCCCGACGAGCGCGCCGTGCCAATGGCCAAGCTCGATGGGGCCGCGGTGCCGGTCGGCACCGGGGACGGCGACCCGCTGGCCGCGCTCGTGTTCAAGGTCGTGCACGACGACCATGGTTCGCTGTCGTATATCAGGATCTACGGCGGCACCATGCGCGAAGGCGACACTGTCTGGAACGCCTCGCTTGGCACGCCGGTGCGCCTGGGCCGCTTGTATGTGGTGCATGCGGACCGCCGTACCGGGGTCGGCCAGGCGGCGGCCGGCAGCATCATCGCCATCGCCGGCCTCAAAGAGGCGTTGACGGGCCACACGCTGTCGACCAAGGCCGCGCCGTATGTATTGGAAACGATCCATGCGGGCGATCCCGTGGTCGCGCTGGCGCTCGAACCGGCGCACGGCACCGACCGCGGCAAGATGCTAGCCGCGCTCGAACGCTTCCGCCGCGAAGACCCGTCGTTGCGTCTCGAAAACGACGCCCTGAGCGGCGAGACGGTGTTGTGGGGGATGGGTGAGTTGCATCTCGATGTAGTGCTTGAGCGTATGCGTCGCGAAAGCGGCGTCGCGGTCACGGTCGGCGCGCCCCGGGTCGCGTACCGGGAGACCATTGAAGGTCCTGCCGTCGAAGTCGAAGGCAAGGTCTCCAAGCAAAATGGCGGCAACGGGCAGTATGCGCGCGTCGTGTTGCGGGTCGAACGGTTCGACGGCGTATTCACCTTCGAGAACGCGATCAAGGGCGGTGTCGTGCCGTCGGCGTATGTCCCCGCCATCGAAAAAGGCGTGCGCCAGGCGCTCTTGCAAGGACCGCTCGGGCATCCGGTCAGCGGGGTCAAGGTGACCTTGCTCGACGGCGACTACCATGCCGTCGACAGCAGCGACATGGCGTTCGTGGTCGCGGCCAAGGACGCCGCGCTGGCCGGCCTCAAACGTGCCCATCCGATCATGCTCGAACCGGTCATGGTGGTCACGGTCGATGCGCCGGACGTCAACGCGGGCGCCGTGATCGGCGACCTGCAACGCCGCGGCGGCCGCGTGCTTGGTGTCGAGGAGCATGGCGGCCGGGTCGAGGTGCTGGCCGACGTGCCTTTGGCCAAATTGTTTGGCCACACGACGAGCCTGCGTTCGCTGTCGCAAGGCCGGGCGTTCGCGAGTGCCGTTTACGCAAGGCATGCGGCAGTGGCAGGCTAAGGGCGGTGGCACGGCAAACGCTGCCGTGCCGTCATTAGAAAGGCCGGGGAGACATTCCCGGCCTTTTTTTTGCAACAATATCACCCGATCGGGATGGGCGCGCCCCCAGTGCTAGCGTACAATTCAAGTCTGGATAAATATGCAATTTTCCCACTGACCCAACATGAGCCCTGACAGCAAACGATCGCTCTTTGGCATTTCCATAGTGATGGGAATGGGGCTCATTGTTGCCGTGCCGGTTTACCAGCGCATGACCGAGGTGCCCGAGATTGCCATCAGCGCGCTCACGCCGACCATTGCCATTTCGGGACAACTGCAGCTCGACCAGCTCGCGCAGCTTCATGCGCGCGGCTTCGCCACCGTGATCGACGTGCGCCCGGACGGCGAAGAGAAAGACCAGCCCGCCTCGGCTGCGGTCGAATTGGCCGCCAAAGCGAGCAAGCTGCACTTCGCTTATATTCCCGTGCCGCACGGGGAGATTTCGGATGCGACGGTCGAGGCGCTGAACAAGGCCTTGCTGGGCAGCCCCGCCCGCGTGCTGGTATATTGCCGCCAGGGTCGCCGCGCCGCGCGCGCCTGGGGTTTGGCCGAAGCGTCGCGCTTCGACGGCCGCGATGCGGCGACCATCATCGCGACCATCAAAGCGAGCGGGCATTCGGCCGACGACCTTGAAACCGAAATCAAATACCGTATCGGCCGCCGGTCGAACCATCCGCGCGACATCGCGTCCACGCATTGATTAGAAGATCGCGCCGGGCCCTTGCTCCTTGATGCCGTGCCGGGTCAACTCGCCCAATTCGCGGAAATCCATGGTCGAGGCGATTTTCGCCATCGCCAGCAAGACGCCGATGCGCGGAATGAGCAGCATAAAACCGGCGTCGCCGGCGACTTGGGTCGCGCCCCCCATCTCGCGCGAGTAGCTGGTGAGTTTCGATAAGCTGATGTGACGCGCGAAGAACTGCCCGAATGATAACTGGCTGGCCACCTGCGAGTGAGCCATCAGCAGGACCCAATAATCGACCGCGACCACCAGCAACTGCAGCGACAGGCACACCGCCATGAGGAATCCGACATCGACGCCATCGGAGCGATAGTTAAGAAAGCCCGCGCCCAGCATAAAGCCGGACAGGGCGATCAAGGCCAGGGCGATCGCGCCGACCGGAACGAAGCCCCAAAAAGTGAGCGAGAAGAGATTTATCGCGATCCATTTGTGCGCGAAAAAATTGATCGCTACCGCAATACACAGAGTGCTCAGGCATAAGCCCCAAACCTTGAATCTGGTGACAAACATGTGTGGTTTCTTTCTGAATTTAAAAACCTTTAGCGGCCAATAATTCGGCTGCCCATGCCTTGGCGCTGTCGAAATCGCGGAAGAAGCGGTGCGGCGTGACGCCTATATACAAGCGGCTGTAGATCGGCTCGAGCAGCGAACGCGCCTCGACATCGTCCGAGGCCACGATGCAGTTGCCGATGCAACCGAGATGGTTGGCGCCGTAGCGCACGGAGCGCGCGAGGGCGTCGAGCGCTTCGGGCGTGCACAGAATCGACGTCCGGATGATCGTTATGCCCACCAGCGCCCGTGTCGGCGGCGCGGCCTGGAGTTTATTGAAGGCGTCGGTGGCCCAATCCTCGACGAGCTCCTTGTTCCACGGACCGGTCACCTCCGACACGAGGAGGTGCCCGTCGACATGAATCTTGAACTCGCCGTGAGCCTTAAACTGGGGATTCATAATGTTCCGTGGAAAGGACTCGATCAACGTTCAGTGTGCATCAGATTGACATGGCGATCAAGGTTTCAGTTAACCGCAAGCCGCTCGCGACGAAAATGGTGTTTGGTATGCCAGAAGTCGCGAAGCAGCCAACTCCCGAAAGCTCAAACCAACATCGTCCTCGCGCATGCGGGGACGATGTGGTTTCTGGGTTTCCAGGTTTTCCTTGTTACGTTTTCTAAGGCGCCCGAAGCGCTGCGACACCCTCGCACGGCGCGCTGAATCAACAACATCAAAGCACCACCCTCTCCCTGAAGAAATCAAACAACACGCGCACCCTCTGCAACTGCCTGCAGTCCGGATGGGCCAGCATCCACAAATCTGTTTCCAGTTCGGGCAACGGGCCCTCGATGATCTCGACGCCGCTGCGGTTATTCATCAAAAAAACCGGCGCCACGCCGATCCCCAGGCCCGCCACCACCGCCCCGGCCACCGACAACACGCTGTTGCAGCGGTACTTGGGCAACAACTGCGGAAAGCGCGCATGGCGCCACTTGACAGAAGGATGCTCGGCCAGCGATTCGTCGAGTGCGATCCAGTCGGCGTGCTCGGGCGCCAGCGGCAGCGGCCGGCCGGCGAGGTAGCCGGTGGCCCCGAACAAAGCCGCCGTGATCGTGCCCAGGCGCGAACCGACGAGGTGCCCGGGCGGCTTGCGTGTGGCCCGGAACGCGACGTCGGCATCGCGCCGGCTCAGGTTGGCGATGAGGTTCGAGGCCACCAACTCGAGTTCGACCTGCGGATAGGCGCGCGAAAACTCGCCCAGCAGCGGCAACAGAAGCCCATGCAAAATGGTGTCGGTGGTCGTGATGCGCACCACCCCGGCCGGCGCGCTGCCCGTCTTGAGCACGCTATCGCGCGCCTCTTGCAATTGGTCCTCGATGCGCTCGGCATGGCCCGCCAGCGCGAGCGCCATGTCGGTCGGCAGGTAGCCCTGGCGGCCGCGCTCGAACAGCATCTCGCCTAGGTCCTTCTCGACCCGCTTGATTGCACGGAAAACGGTCGACGCATCCACGCCCAGCCGGTCGGCGGCGCCCGCGAGGGTCCGCCCGCGCACCAGCGCAAGAATCAGCTCTAGGTCGGTGAGTTTGAGCCCTGATTGCGTTTTTGCATAGTCTGGTTTCATGTCCGCCTATTTTCATTGGATTTATGCATAGGTACATTAGCACCACTCCCACCCTTTGAAAAGAAACTCATCATGCTCGACCACACCACCGCCCCCTACGCAGCAACCGTGCTGCGCCTGAGCCTCGCCGCCATGTGGCTCTCCCACGCCTTGCTCAAGCTGCTCGTGTTCACGATCCCCGGCTTTGAAAGTTTTCTCGCGGCGCAGGGGATGCCCACCATCCTCGCCTGGCCGCTTGTCGCCATGGAACTGGCGGGCGGCGCGCTGATCGTGCTCGGCTGGCACGGACGCATCGTGTCGCTGCTGTTGTTGCCCTTGCTCGGCGGCGCGCTGCTGGCCCATCTGCATAACGGCTGGGTCTTCAGCGGCGCCAACGGCGGCTGGGAATACCCCTTGTTCCTGATAGCGATGTCGGTCGTGCATGTCCTGCTTGGCGACGGCGCTTTCTCGCTGACGGGGGCAAGCGGCCGGGCCGCCGCGTCGGCGCAGAAACAGCAGCCACAACGCCACACGGCGTAAGCGGGGACGACCATGCAATTGACACTCGTCAGCCATGCCCTGTGCCCTTATGTGCAACGCGCGGTGATCGCTCTGCGCGAACGCGGGGTTCAATTCGAACGCATCGATATCGACCTCGCCGACAAGCCGGCCTGGTTCCTCGCCGTCTCGCCGCTAGGCAAAACCCCGGTGCTGCTGGCCGATGGCAAGGCGGTTTTCGAGTCGGCCGTCATCTGCGAGTATCTCGAAGACATACTGCCGGCCCCGCTGCATCCGGGCGATGCGCTGCTGCGGGCCCAGCACCGCGGCTGGATCGAATTCGCTTCGGCCACGCTCAATGGCATCGGCGCCTTTTACCGGGCCGGCGACGAAGCGGCCTACCACGCCAGCGCGAACGTGCTCGGCGCTCGCTTCGGGCGGTTGGAACAGGTGCTCGGCGACGGCCCGTATTTCGCGGGTGCGAGTTTCAGCCTGGTCGACGCCGCGTTCGGCCCCGCGTTCCGCTATTTCGATGTTTATGACGGGATCAGCGGCATCGACCTGTTCGCTGCGGTCCCGAAGGTGCGCGCATGGCGTTCGGCCCTGGCCGTTCGTCCTTCGGTGCACAGCGCGGCCGCGCCCGACTACGCCGCGCGCCTTGCCGCGTTCACGGTGAAGCAAGGCGGCGTGCTCGGCGCGCGGCTCGCGGCGCATTCCGGGCTCGCCTGATTCCCCCTGTTTAATGCGGCAAAAATCGCGACATCACTAGTCTTTACTACCTCAAACCAACATCGTCCTCGCGGATGCGGGGATCCATAGAACAGCAGCTCAAAGCAACCGTTCTATGGGTCCCCGCCTTCGCGAGGACGATGTTGGTTTTTGATATTTGATTCCTTCGACGCGATTTCTGAAGCGTCTAAGGCGCCAATCCAGCGCACTGTCCCCCTTTCGCGACAGCTCTAAGGCGGGGACGACCGTGTTTGATGATTTTTGGGTTTTCCCCGGTACGATTCCTGAAGCAGATTAAGCGGAAATTCAACGCCCGTTCAAAGTCACGATTATTATCCGGGACAGCAGTGCGGGTACACGGGAAATAAGCCGGCAAGCGCCCGCTAAAACCCCTTCGCCGCCAAGATGGCGAGCGCCCACGCCTTGCCGCTCTCATAATCGGCGAACAAGCCGTGCGGTAAATCGTTACCGTAAATACGCGCATACATCGGTTTGAACAGCGCGCGGCCCTCGACCCCGGGGGCGGCGACGACCAGGTTGCCGATGCATTTCAGACGCGCGGCCGTGTGGCGTACGACCTGCGCCAGCATGTCGATCGCCTCGGGCGTGCACAACAGCGAGCCGGTGATGATCGTGAGCGCGATGTGGGGACCGGTTTCGGCCAAGGACTTGGCGACCGGATTGGCTTCCTTCATCCACTGCTCGACCAGTTCCTTGTTCCACGGGCCATGCAACTCGGACACGAGAAGGCGCCCGTCGAGGCGGATTTTGAATTCTCCATGCGCTTGAAACCTCGTCATTATTTTCCAATGGAGATCGATGTTCAAGAATCAGTGTGCATCAAGTCGGCACGCTAATCAAGGTGCATCGACCGCGTCTGCGGTCCACGCTGTCGTTCAAACCAGCGCGGCGCGTTCCGTGATTTGCGCCAGCAACTCTTGCAGGCTCAGCGCCCCGACCGGCTTGACGAGGTAGTGGTCGAAACCGGCCTCGAGCGCCACGGCGCGGTCGTGCGCCTGCCCGTAGCCGCTGATCGCAATCAGGGCCGGCACCGCGCCGGTGCTGGCGCTGCGGATACGGCGCGCCAGCTCGTTGCCATCCATGCCGGGCAAGCCGATGTCGAGCAAACAGGCGTCGAAACGG
This sequence comes from Pseudomonadota bacterium, assembly GCA_040384885.1. Classification (GTDB taxonomy): domain Bacteria; phylum Pseudomonadota; class Gammaproteobacteria; order Burkholderiales; family Burkholderiaceae_D; genus Telluria_A. The sequence goes on from JAZKIN010000123.1 coordinate 77,603, forward strand.
CGTGCGCCAATCCGCTTGAGCGCCGCGTGCGGTTCGTGGCACACATCGACTTCGTGGCCGGCCGCCTCCAAAAACATGCCGAGCATGATCGCGGCATCGACATTGTCGTCGACCACCAGCACTTGCAGCCGCGCCGGCGCCGCCGCGCCCGCGGCGCCATCGGTGCGCGCCGCGGCGGTCTCGGTGAGGCGCAGCAGCGGCAGATGCACCGTGAACTGGCTGCCAAGCCCGATCCCCTTGCTCGCCGCCCTGACCCGCCCGCCGTGCAGCTCGGCCAGCCGGCGCACCAGCGCCAGGCCCAGTCCCAGTCCGCCTTGCGAACGGTCCGAGGTGCGCGCGGCCTGCGCGAACAGTTCGAAGGCGCTGGCCACGAGCTCGGGCGCCATGCCGATCCCGTTATCGCGCACGCACAACAGAATCTGCTCGTCGGCGGCCTCGACCTCGAGGTCGATCAGGCCGCCCGGCGGCGTGTATTTGGCCGCATTGTTGAGCAGGTTGGCGATGATCTGCACCAGCCGTTTCTCGTCGCCCTCGACCGTCAGCGCGCGCTCGGGCAGCCGCAGCGAGAGCCGGTGGCCGCGCGCTTCGTTGAGCGGGCGCACCTGCTCGACTGCGGCCATGAGCACGGCCTTCATGTCGACCGGATAGCGGTCCAGCTCGACCTGGCCGCGCGTGACGCGCGAGACGTCGAGCAGGTCGTCGATCAGACCCGCCATGTGTCCGACCTGGCGGCTGATGATGCCACTCACCTTGGACAGGCGGGCGTCGCTCGCCGACAACTTGAGCACGTCGGCGGCGGCGGCGATCGGCGCCAGCGGGTTGCGCAGCTCGTGCGCCAGCATCGCGAGGAATTCGTCCTTGCGCCGGTCGCCCGTTTGCAGCGCATGGTACATATTCGCGTTTTCGATCGCGATCGCGGCGCGCCGGCCGATGTCCTCGGCCAGCGCGACGTCGTCGGCGCCGTAGGTGCGCCCGCCCTCGGCCGCGATGAAAGAGATAAAGCCCAAGGTGCGCCCCCTGACCACAAGCGGCACCCCGATATATGAGCGCAGGCCAAGCGCGCGCAGGCCGGCCAGGCATTCGGGCGCCGTCGACGATTCGGCCAGCATCGCATCGGTGACCAGCGGCAGGTGCCCGCGCCCGCCGCCGCGGATCATCTGCCAGCTGCCGCACGGGGCGTCGGGCGCGGGCGGAAAGCGCGCGAACAAGTCGTGCAGCAGCGCCTCCTTGTGCGGATCGGCGTGGGCCACGGCCACGCGCTCGACAGCGCCGTCGGCGCCCTGCAGGTCGACCGTGCACCAGTCCGCGAACGCCGGCACCGCCAGCCGCGCCACCCGGTTCAGGGTCGCCGCCAGTTCGGTCAGGTCGGCCAGTTCGGCGCTGGCCCTGGCCACGAAGCGCAGGTCTTCCTCGGTCCGTTTGCGCTGCGTGATGTCGACGCACACGCCCGCCATCTGCAGCGGCGCGCCCTGCTCGTCGAGTGTCAATTCGCCGCGGCCTTCGATCCAGCGCACCCCGCCGTCGGGCCGCATGACCCGGTATTCGATGCAATGGCCGCGTTTTTCGCGCAGCGCCGCCGCCACCTCGGCGCCGAGCCGCTCGCGGTCGGCCGGCAGCACCAGCTCGAGGTAGGCGGCCATCGACCCCAGGGTCGCACCCGCGGGCAGGCCGTGCAGCGTCTCCATGCCGGGCCACCAGGTGCTCTGGCCGCTGACGATGTCCCACTGCCAGGCGCCCATGCCGCCCACGTCGAGCGCCAGTTGCAGCCGAGTCTCGCTCGCGAGCTGTTTTTTGACGCGCTCCTTTTTGAGTTCCGTCACATCGCGTCCGACCCCGTAAAAAAGCGCGCCCTCGGGCACCAGCGTCCACGACAGCCAGCGGTAGCCGCCGTCGCGGTGGCGCAACTGCACCTCGAACTCCTCGACCGACTCGCCGCGCGCCAGGCGCGCCGACTGCTGCTGCGCGTCGGCCCGGTGGTCAGGGTGCACCAGTTGCATGAACGGGGTCGCCAGCGCCTGCTCCCCGGTCCAGCCCAACACCGCCTCGAACGCCGGGTTCACGCTCAGGAGCGCGCCCGACTGCGAGGCCACGCCGAGCACATCGCGCGACATGCGCCAGATACGGCCGCGCTCCGAATTGCTCGACACGACGCGCTGTTCGAGCAGGCGGTTCAACTCCTCGAGCCGGGCCTGGCTGCGTTTTTGTTCGGTGATTTCGATGGCCGCGCCGACCATCCGGGTCGCGCCCTGCCCGCCCTCGTTGTCCGGTTGGGCCCAGGTCGCGAGCCAGCCGCCGCTGCCGTCTGGGCGCACGATCCGGAATTCGGCGGTGAACAATTCGCCGCTCGCGCGCGCGGCCGCCATGTCCTTCGACAGGCGCGCGCGGTCGTCCGGGTGGACCAGCGCGGTGAAGTCGGCCAGGCGCCCGCCGAACTCGCCCGGCGCGATGCCGTGCAACTCGTACACCCGGTTCGACCAGCTGATCTCGCCGCTGACGAGGTCCCAGTCCCAGATGCCGATCTTGCCGGCGTCGGTCGCCAGGCGCAGCCGCTCCTCGCTCGTGCGCAATGCCGATTCGGCCAGCCGGTGCTTGGCCAGCAGGCGCGCGTTGCTCACGACCGGGGCGGCCAGCGCGGCCAGTTCGGCGGCGAAGTCGAGCTCGCCAGCGCCGTAGCTGCGCCCGGAATCCGACATGAACAGCGTCAGTGCGCCGATCAGTTCGTCGCCGGAGCGCACCGGGACGGTCAGCATGGCGGTGAACCGCAGCGCGCGCAGCAAGGCCAGGTGGCCCTCGCCCAGGGCCACTTTTTGATACCACGCGTCATCGATGGCGGTGTGCAGCGCCGCAGCGCCCGACGACAAGGCGCACAAATTCAAGCCGCTGGGCGCCTGGCGCTGCCATTCGGTGCCGGCGAGTATGGCCTCGGTGGCCGGGTCGAGGTGGGCGCGCGCCGTGCGTTTGACGCCGCCGTCGACAATCGCGTCGAAAAAACCGAAGTCGCCGAGCGCGGGCAGGAACACGTCGATCGTGTTGGCGAGCGTCTGGCCGAGCTCGCACGTGGACGCGAGCGAAGCCGCAGCACGCCTGAATATCGTCAGCTGCTGGAACGGGTCAAACGAACTTGCGACAACGGGCGGGGCGCTCATCTGGAAATTCTACAATTAATGATGTTTCTTTGGGATGCCCGCGCGAAACGTGCGCAACATTTGCCCAAGATTAATTATTACTGCCTTTCAAGGTGAGGTTTTTTTCCAACAACGCGTTTTGAAAATTCCCCTTAGGAATTTTTCAGGTCGAGCTCGATCCAGGTCGGCGCGTGGTCGCTGGGTTTTTCGCGGCCGCGCACGTCGCGGTCGACCCCGGCGGCCTTGAGGCTGCCGGCCAGCGCCGGGCTCAGCAGCAAATGGTCGATGCGCAGGCCCGCGTCGCGCTCGTAGGCATTGCGGAAGTAATCCCAGAATGTATAGATGGTTTCGCCCGGGTGCATGGTGCGCAGCGCGTCGCACCAGCCTTGCGCGAGCAGGCGGTGGAAGGCCTCGCGCGTCTCCGGGCGGAACAAGGCGTCCTTGGTCCAGCGTTCGGGCTTATAGACGTCGAGCTCGGTCGGCATGACATTGAAGTCGCCGGCCAGCACCACGGGCACGCCGCTGTCGAGCAGTTCGGCCGCGCGCAGGATGAGCCGTTCGAACCATTGCAGCTTGTAGTCGAACTTGGGGCCCGGGGCCGGGTTGCCGTTGGGCAGATACAGGCAGGCGACCAGCACGCCCTCGACGGCGGCCTCGAGGTAGCGGCTTTGTTCATCGGCAGAATCGCCGGCCAGGCCGCGATTGATTTCCTGGGGCTTGGTGCCGCGCGCGAGGATCGCCACGCCGTTCCAGCTCTTTTGGCCGTGCCAGATGGCCTCGTAGCCGGCGGCGTTGATGGCCGCCTCGGGGAATTTTTCTTGCGGCGCCTTGAGTTCCTGCAGGCAAGCGACGTCGGGCTGGGTTTCTTCGAGCCACTCGATGAGTGCCGGCAGGCGGCTCGTGATGCCGTTGACGTTGAAGGTGGCGATTCGCATGTTGACTCCGTTGGGCGCAGGGAAGCGCTATTTTGAACATAGAACAGGATAAGCGGACGCACGAATGGGTGCTGGGGGTGCGCTACTACAAGCACCTTAATCCAACTGTCAAAGATAGGTCAGCGTCAAAAATCGTGTCACGAAAACCTTCAATATCAAAAACCAACATCGTCCTCGCGAAGGCGGTGGCGCATGCGCCACCCCCATAGAACGGTGGCTATGCGCGAACGTTCTATGGGTCCCCGCCTACGCGAGGACGATGCGGTTTTGTGTTTTTTGGGTTTTCACCGGTACGATTTCTAAAGCGTCTCAAGTGCCCAGGTTCTTCAGCGTCAACCTCGCCTCCAGTCCCCCGCCATCCCGGCTGTGCAGGGATAGCGTCGCATCCATCGCCAGCGCCAGCTGGCGTGCGATCGCCAGGCCCAACCCGGTGCCGCCCGTCTCGCGGTTGCGCGATTCCTCGAGCCGGTAAAACGGCGCAAACACCGCCTCGAGCGATTCGTCCGGGATCCCCGGCCCGCGGTCGCACACGCAAATGCGCACCCGCCCCGCCTCGAGCGTCGACACCGTCACCTCGGCCGCCCCGCCGAACTTGATCGCGTTGTCGACCAGATTGCCAACAATCCGGCGCAAGGCCTGCGGCCGCGTCACCAGCGCCGCGCCGACCCGGCCGTGCAGCGCCACCGCGTGCCCCGCGTCGACATAGTCGTAGACCATGCTGTCGAACAGGGCATCCGGATTGATCCGGATCGCCTCCTCGGCCGTGCCGTGCAGCGTGCGCGCATAACCCAAGCCCTCTTTCACGAGCGACTCCATCTCGAGCAGGTCCTGGCGCAAACGGGCATGCTCCGGATAGTCGTCCATGACGTCGACCCGCAGCCGCATGCGCGTGATCGGCGTCTGCAAGTCGTGCGAAATGGCCGCCAGTATCTGGATCCGCTCGGTCATATATGTCGCGATCCGGTCCTGCATCGCATTGAACGCCTTGGCCGCGCGCGCCACCTCGGACGGTCCGCCCTCGGGCAGCCGGTCGGCCTTCAGGTCGGGCCCGAGCGTATCGGCCGCCAGCGCCAGCTGGTGCAGCGGCCGCGTCGCCTGCCTGACCGCGAACCAGCAGCAAGCCCCGAGCACCGCCAGCTGCAACAGCAACAACAGCGGCAGCCAGCGCGACATCGGCACGCCCGACATCGGCCGGATGTCGATCGTCAGCGGCGTGCCGTCGCTCAGTTTCAAATGCACCTGCAGGTGCTCGCGCTCGCCCGGAATCGCGTGCGCGCTCAAGGCGTAGTTTTTGCCGATGCCGTCGGCGATCGAACGCGCCACCAGGGCCGACAGGCGCGCGTCGGGCGGCTTGCCCGTGGTCCCCGGCTCGAGCAGGAAACGGTAGCTGCGCCGCGCCAGCCGCGGCAGCCAAGCCGCGCGCTCGGCCGCCGGCAGATGGTCGAGCAGCGCCACCGAGCTGGCCACCTCGCGCTCGACATATCCCATCATCATGTTGGTGGTGGCCTGGTCGCGCTCGGTCTTGGTGAGCCAGAACGACATCGTCTGCGCCAGCGCCAGGCCCACGCACAGGATCAGGGTCAGCCTGGCGAACAGGGTGCGCGGCCAGCGCGGCCCGGCGTAGGACTTCACGGCGCCGCTTCGATCAGCACGACCGCGGACGAAAACACATAGCCCTCGCTGCGCAAGGTCTTGATATAGCGCGGCTCGCGCGCGGTGTCTTGCAGGCGCTGGCGCAGCCGGCTCACGAGCAGGTCGATCGAGCGGTCGAACGAATCGGACTGCCGGCCCTGCGTCAGGTTGAGCAGCTGGTCGCGCGTGAGCACGCGCTGCGGATGGTCGAGGAACACCCTCAGCAACCGGTATTCGGCGCCGCTCAGGGCGACCATGGTGCCGTCGGCGTCGAGCAGGTGGCGCGCGGTGGTGTCGAGCCGCCAGTCGCCAAAGCCGAGCATTTGGGCCGCCTCGGTGATCTCGATATTCATCGGCAGCATGCGGGTGCGCCGCAGCACGGCGCGGATGCGCGCGAGCAGCTCGCGCACGGCGAAAGGCTTGGTCAGGTAGTCGTCGGCGCCCATTTCGAGGCCGATGATGCGGTCGACCTCTTCGCCGCGCGCGGTCAGCATCAGCACCGGCACCGCGCGCAGCTTGCCGGCGCGCAGTTCGCGGCAGAGCGCGAGGCCGTCTTCGCCGGGCAGCATCAGGTCGAGCACGATCAGGTCGGGCACGCCCTGCTCGAGCACGGCCCGCATCTGGCGGCCGTTGGCGGCGAGCGAGGCACGCATGCCGTTTTTTTCAAGGTAGGCGGCGATCAGTTCGCGGATGCCGCGGTCGTCGTCGACGATCAGGATGTGGTCGGGGTTTTCCATCAGTCGATCATACCCCAAGGACGCGCGGGACTTGCCTGCTTAGTGATTGACTGATTGGTGCTTGGCTGCCTGGTGCTCGGCTGCTCGGGGTCTGGCTGGGTGGTGCATGGCTGCTTGCGCATGGGGCTCTCCGGGTTGGGCTTTGCCTACGTTATAGCGGATCGCGCGCGCCGATTTGTGTCCCAATGTATCTGGCCGGCGCCAGACACACTACATTGCACGGACGCGGCGCCGGCGACACAAGCGCGATACGTCCGCGCGTTCCAATGGATCCATGCCATTCAACGGAACGCCGATCATGCACAACCTGCTCGAACCCCCGCTGGCCCTGCTGGCCGGCCTGCTCACCATCGCCTCGCCGTGCATTTTGCCGGTGCTGCCGATTTTACTCGGCAGCGCGGTCGACCGGCCATCGCGCAGCCGGCCGCTGTTCATCGTCGCCGGCTTCATTTTGGCGTTCGCGTCGTTTGCGATGTTGCTCGCCGCCGTCTCGAGCCATGTCCAGCTGGCCCAGGAGGCGCTGCGCAACACGGCCATCGCCTTGCTCGCGTTGACCGGTGTGTTGCGCGTCTGGCCGCAGCCGTACGACTGGCTGGCGGCGCGCCTGCCGCGCTTTGGCGCCGGCCCGGCCAAGGCCCAGCATGCGCGCACCGGCAAGGCCGGCGCCTTTGTGGTCGGCATGTCGCTCGGCGCGGTCTGGACCCCGTGCGCCGGACCGGTGCTCGCCTCGATCCTGGTGTTGGTGGTCAAGGCGCAGGACCTGCAATGGTCGGCCTGGCTGCTGACCCTATATGCGCTCGGCGCGGCCATCCCGATGCTCGCGATTATCTACGGCGGCCAGTTCGTGCGGCGCCGGGTGGCGCTGGTGGCGCGCCACGCGCGGCGCCTGCAGCAAGTCTTCGGCGTGCTCGTGGTCGCCTCGGCGCTGGCGATCTACCTGCAGTACGACATTCTGGCGGTCGCCACGATCGCCGCTTTTTTCCCCTCACTGAAAGGACTCTGACATGACCTCGTTCCTCAAAACCCTGGCCGCCGCAGCGACCCTCGCCGGCGCCGCCCTTGCCAGCGGCGGTGCTGCGGGCGGCGCCCTGATGACCGGTAAGGCGGCGCCCGAATTCACCGGCATCGATAAATGGCTCAACAGCGAACCGCTGACCATGCAGCAGTTGGGCGGCAAGGTCGTGCTGGTCGACTTCTGGACCTACACCTGCATCAACTGCATCAACACCCTGCCCTTCGTCAAAAGCTGGCACCAGAAGTACAAGGACCAGGGACTGGTGGTGATCGGGGTGCACACGCCCGAGTTCCCGTTCGAGCGCAGCACCGACAAGGTCAGGACCGCGCTCAAGCGCTTCGAGATCGGGTTCCCTGTGGCGCAGGACAACCGCTACCTGACCTGGAGCGCCTACAACAACCAGTATTGGCCGGCGTTCTACCTGATCGACAAGAAGGGCCGCGTGGCCTACACCCACTTTGGCGAAGGCCGCTACGCCCAAACCGAAGCGGCTATCGCGGCCCTGCTCGCGCAGAAGGACTGATAAACCCAAGGCGCATTCGTTTACATCGACTGCAATACAAACCAAGCACCACACCTTAAACAGGAGCTCCACATGAATAACACCCACGCCACCATCGCCGCCACGCTCGCAATCTCGCTCGCCGCCTTTGCCGGCAGCGCCTCCGCGGCCGACGCGCCCAAGCCGACCGAGAAGTGCTACGGCGTTTCGCTGGCGGGCCAGAACGACTGCTCGGCCGGCGCCGGCACCTCGTGCGCGGGCACCTCGCTGGTCGACTACCAGGGCAACGCCTGGACCCTCGTCGAGAAAGGCAGCTGCGTCAAGATCAAGACGCCGAAGGGCTTCGGCTCGCTGACCGCGAAATCGTGATGCGCAGCGCCGATCAACCGCTTGTCCCAACGGTGCGCGACAGTGCGTCGCGCACCGGCCGGGCTTCGGCGTGGATGCCGCTCCTGCTGCGGCGCTGCCTGCCGCAGTCGCTGCTGCTGCTGGTCGCCCGCGGCGGCGTCGCCTCGGTGTTCCTTTACTCGGGGCGGACCAAGGTCGACGGCCTGCTGACGATCAAGCCGATGACCTACGAACTGTTTCGCTCGGAGTACGCGCTACCGCTCATACCACCGGAGCTTGCCGCGCAACTGGCGACGTATTCGGAGCACCTGTTCCCGGCGCTGCTGGTGGCCGGCTTGTTCACGCGGAGCGCCGCGGCGGCGCTGCTCGGGATGACGGTGGTGATCCAGCTGTTCGTCTATCCCGCCGCGTGGCCGACGCACCTGACCTGGGCCGGGCTGCTGCTGCCGTTACTCGCCTGCGGCGGGGGCGGCTGGTCGCTGGACCGTTTTTTGGGCCGCAAACACGCTGACAATAAAAGACTATCCGAATGAAAGCGCTTTCAAACTGGGGCCTTGCCGTCCAGTGATTTTTGTCGTACCCACAACCAACCCAATAAAGGAATTTAACATGAACGTCATCAAATCTAACTTCAGCTTCGCCAGCGCCGCCGCCCTGATCGCACTGGCCTCGGCCTCGATCGTCACGCCAGCCAGCGCGCAGCCGGCGGCCGAAAAGGAAGCACCGGGCCGTTGCTACGGCATCAACACCTGCAAGGGCACCAGCCTTTGCGCCACCGCCAAGAACGACTGCAAGGGCTTGAACAGCTGTAAAGGCGAAGGCGTGCTGGTCAAAACCAAAACCGCGTGCCTGGCGGCGGGTGGCACGTTGACAGAACCGAAGCAAGAGAGTCGTCCGCGCTAAGGCGGTGTAACTCGTCCACGCATGAGCGATGCCCGTCGTGCGCGCGTAGCGGGGCACCTGTAGTCCCCGCGCAAGGCGCACCCGTCGTCCCCGCGCAAGGCGCACCCGTCGTCCCCGTGCAAGGCGCACCCGTCGTCCCCGTGCAAGGCGCACCCGTCGTCCCCGTGCAAGGCGCACCCGTCGTCCCCGTGCGGTGGCCTCCCGTCGTCCCCGCGCAGCCCCCCGTCGTCCCCGCGAAGGCGGGGATCCATGCTGAGTATGCAGTCACGCAGCTTCACCGGTCTGATGGCGAAATGCGCAGGCCTGAAGATTCGTCCAGCACCTAGATCTTAACCGGACACACACGATGACCACATCAAATCCCCTTTTCTCCGGCTATGGCCTTGGCCTGCGCAAGGAACACTACCGCGACTTCCTCGAGACGACGGTGGACGTCGATTTCGTCGAGGTCATCTCCGAGAACTTCATGGTCGACGGCGGCCAGCCGCGCCATATCCTGCGCCAGATCCGCGAACGCCACCCGGTCGCCCTGCACGGCGTCTCGATGTCGATCGGCTCGGCCGATGGCCTCAAGCGCGACTACCTGCGCCGACTGCGCGCGCTGGTCGACGAGATCGAACCCCTGTTCGTCTCGGACCACCTGAGCTGGTCGCGCATTGGCGGCTTCAATTCGCACGACCTGCTGCCCGTCCCCTACACCGAAGAGGCGCTCGACATCGTGTGCGCCAACATCGACATGGCGCAAAATGCGCTTGGCCGCACCATGCTGTTCGAGAATCCGTCGAGCTACCTCGCCTTCGACAACGCCGCGATGAGCGAGTGGGAGTTCCTGTCCAGCATGAGCAAACGGACCGGCTGCGACCTGCTGCTCGACGTGAACAACCTCTACGTCAGCGCCACCAACCACGGCTTCGCCGCCGACGCCTTATTGCGCGGCATTCCGGCCGCGCGCGTGCGGCAGATCCACCTGGCCGGCCACAGCCAGGGCCGCGAGCTGCTGATCGACACCCACGACAGCCTGGTCAACGCCCAGGTCTGGGACCTGTACGCAAAGGCGATCGCCGCACTTGGCCCGGTCGCGACCATGATCGAACGCGACGCCAACATCCCCCCGCTCGCCGAACTGCTCGACGAACTGGCGACCGCGCGCGCCATGGCTCCAACCGACCTGGCGGAGGCAGCATGACGCTCGCCGAACTACAAAACGACTTCCAATCCTGGCTGGTCGGCGCGTCCGAGCTGGCCGCGGGCCGGCTTGGCCCGAACGCCGCCGCCGGGCTCTCCGTCTACCAAAACAACTACCGCGCCCAACTGGTGGGCTGCCTCGAACAGGCCTTCCCGCAGCTGCGCCGCTGGATCGGCGAGGACGCCTTCCTACATGCTGCCATCACCCACATCGACAGCCATCCGCCCCACGCGTGGACGCTCGACGCCTACGCCGCCGATTTCGGCGCCACGCTGCGCGCGCAATACCCTGACAACCCGGACCTGCACGAGCTGGCCTGGATCGAGTACGCGCTTGCCGAGGCCTTCGTCGCGCCGGACGCCGCGCCGCTGGCCGCGGCGTCACTGGCAGCGGTGGACTGGGACGCGGCCGGGCTCGTCCTCGCGCCCTCCTTCATGCAGCACGCCGCCACCACCAACGCGCACGACATCTGGTCGGCCCTGTCGGACGAGCTGCAAGCGCCCGAAGGCGAAATGCTCGACGAACCGGGCGGCCTGGTCGTGTGGCGCCGCGGCTATGTGTCCTGCCTCAGGCAAGTCGACGCACTGGAACACGCGGCGCTAATGCACCTGAAAGAAAACGGCAGCTTCGCGGCTTTGTGCGACTTGCTCGTTGCCCGCCTCGGCGATGCCGACGGCGTCGCCAAGGCGGGCGCACTGCTCGCAAACTGGCTCGCCAGCGACCTTATAAGCAGTATCGAACCGGCCTGACCGCCCCCAAAGGAGATCGACATGCACCAGACCTTGACCAAACCGCCGCCGCTTTTTACTTTCCACCGCCGCCGGCATGGCCGGCATGGCAACTGCCGGAACCGGCCCCGTGATATACAGGGTGTCGATGTCGATAAGCGGGCAAACGCCGTTGCGCCTTGCAATTCGCCAAGCGGCGCATTTAATGGCACTATGACGCACCTTTACAGAACCAACGCCGCCTGATGAAAACCCCCGTCGCAGACATGCAAGTGCTCTACTTCGCCGCACCGGCAGAATTGCGTGACTGGTTCGCCTTGCATGCTTCCACTGAAACGGAATTGATGGTCGGATTCATGAAGCGCGGCACCGGCGCACCGAGCATGACGTGGCCCGAGGCGGTCGACGAAGCCTTGTGCGTCGGCTGGATCGACGGCGTGCGTTACGGGGTCGATGAGAACCGCTACAAGATCCGCTTTACGGTGCGCAAGGCGACGTCCACCTGGAGCGCGATTAATATCGACAAAATGTCGGTGCTGACGGCAGAGGGCAGGGTCCAGCCCGCAGGCCTTGCCGCGTTTGCCCAACGCAGCGAAAAGAAATCGCGCATTTATGCCTACGAGCAGCCGGAAACGTCAGATCTATCGGCCGCCGAGTGGCAGTTGTTCGACCAGCATGGGACGGCGCGTCAATTTTTCGAGGCGCAGCCGCCCGGTTACCGGAAACAAATGCTTTGGCGGGTCACGAGCGCCAAGCAGGAGGCCACACGTTTGAGGCGCTTGCTGGCACTGATCGCCGCATCCGAAGCGGGCGCACGCCTGTAATACACATCGAAAGAGTTAATGACGATCGAAACAATCACAGCCGGAGAACTTCCTTTTCGCGCTACGACAGAGCAGGCATGCGCGTGGCTCGAGGGCCAGACCTTGACGCCGTGGACCCTGGCGCGCCTTATCGAAAATGGCTTGACGCCCTACGTCTGGCTCGATTACGACGCCGCTTACCCGGCGCTGTTTGGCGATGCCAATGGCGGTTACGCCGCGCCGATTTTCTTCGAGGGCGACACGCAGCGGCTTGCCGCGGGCGGCGAGGACGTGCTGATCACCACGACCAAAGACGTTTATAAATTGGTGACCAGATTGCCGCCGCCAGGCTTTCGCCGCGAGTTGCACGAGCTGCGCTTTTTGAAGAAGGAACTGGAGCGCCTCGCGAGCAGGCTCAAACGCGAGGCCGAACCGGAACCGGTCAAAATCGAGGTCGTGAAGGAATCGCAGGCAGGCATCAACAAGGACCAGGTGCTGATCGCTTTTTCGAGCATGGTGAAATTCGATTTGCCGAAAGCGCTCGACGAGGCCGGCGGCATTTTTGGCGACGATGGCGCGCGCGTTAAAGGCAGCACCAGAAAAACGAAGAAACACGCGGTGTGGAATCCGGTCACCCTGGCGCTTGGTTTGAACGATGTTCACCGGGTTCCGATCGGCCATCTGAAACGCGCATTCGGCACGCATGAGTTTTTGCACGAGTGGGTGCCGGATTGGAATCAGTCGCTGGCTCTGTTGGGCAAGTAATCCAAAAAACCGTAGCGGAAACAACCGCCGTCATCCTCCGAAAGCGCACTGCCCGGGATGAAAATCCTGCCATTGCTCAGTCTCCTTGAGTACGCCTGCATGCGAAAGGTGTTTCAAGCGGCAGAAATCGCGGTGGCTGAGACTTTCAACAAAGGCCTAAACCCACATCGTCCTCGCGAATGAGGCTGTCGCGAAAGGGGGGGCAATGCGCTGGAATTGGGGCCTGAGACGCTTCAGAAATCGCGTCGGAGAAGGATAAATATCAAAAACCAACATCGTCCTCGCGCATGCGGGGACCCATAGAACAGTTGCTTTGAGCCGCACTTCTATGGGTCCCCGCATTTGAACTAGCCCCTTTTTGTTGGACAGTTAAAGTGCGGCTTGAATCCGGTAAGTTA
>JAZKIN010000124.1:0-4634 GCA_040384885.1 Pseudomonadota bacterium
ATGCCTCCCCGCATACGCGAGGACGATGTTGGTTTTTGATATTTAATTTTCTCCGAAGCGATTTCTGAAGCGTTTTCGGCGCCAATTCCAAACGGCTTTTTGCGCGCATTCCCACCGCCAAGGCGTCGGGGACGAATTCAGCAACGAGGTCGACGGCCGCCGCCGGCACGGCGCGGTAAACCCGACGCGCGTCCGCTTGTGCTACGCGCATCGCCCCTTCTGACAATGCCGAATACGGCCCAAAATCGGTTATAGTTGACATAGTGCAATTCATGTTTCCATGAATGACATTTCATTTCGACCGATTGAAGGGCTGGCGATGGCAGTACCAGAGGCGATTTCTTTCAAGCACGCGCTCGCCGCCGCCGGCGCACTGTTGTCAAAATTAAAAGGCAACCCCGCGCCGAACGATATTGGCGTGCGTGAAAATTCCGGGCTGACGACGCGTTCGGAGAACACCGTCATTTCGCTGTTGCTGGCGGCCACGTCGATTCCCTTGTTCGGCTGCGTGTACTACTGGTTCGGCGACGCCCAGGCGGCGCGTTTGTGCGTGATTTCGCTCGTCGGCGTGGCCGCGGCGGCGGCGGCGCTGCGCTATCTGCGGCGCGTGGCGCTGGCGCGCGAAACACTGGTGGTGACGATTTTCGTGCTGCTGCTGGCGCTGATTTTCCAGGTCGGCGGCGCGCGCTCGCCGAGCGTGATCTGGCTCACCGTGTGCCCAATGCTGGCCACGGCCGGCGGCGGCGCGCGCATCGGTTTGCGCTGGACCCTGGCCATCATCGCGGCCATGATCGCGGTCTACGCGGCCGATGTCGCCGGCCTGTATCCGGCACCGCTGATCGCGGACCTGCGCACGCTCAACCTGGTCGGCCATGTCGGCTTCGTCATGCTGGTGGCGCTGTTCCTGGTCCTGTACGAGCGCAACAACGCGGCCGCGATCGGACGCCTCAACGCCGCGCTCGCCACCATCCAGACCATGGCGGTGCGCGATGAATTGACCGGCATCTACAACCGACGTGAACTGTTGCGGGTGGCGCAGCAGGAAAAAATGCGCGCAAACCGGCACGACACGCCGCTCAGCTTTTGCCTGATCGATGTCGACCATTTCAAGCAGGTCAACGATAACTGGGGACACCAGGCCGGCGACGAGGTGCTGCGCGCGATCGCCGGCAGCATCGCACAACTGATGCGCGCGACCGACTGCTTTGGCCGCTACGGGGGCGAGGAGTTCGTGATGATACTGGGCGACACGGCCCGCCCCGGCGCGCTCGAATTCGCCGAACGCGTGCGCGCCGCGATCGCCGCGCTCGCGTTTCCCGCCATTGGCGACGCACGCGTGACCATCTCGATCGGCGTGGCGCAGGCGCTCGCCGCGGAGTCGGTCGCGCAGGCGCTCGCGCGCGCGGACGTGGCCCTGTACCGCGCCAAGCGGGAAGGTCGCAACCGGGTGCTGGCCGACCAGTGACGCGCCGCGATCGGTCAAGGACCTGATCGCAATTCAGCGAAGCTTCAGATTCACTTAACAACGGCACGATTCCTCGTGTGCATCGCCAATCCGGTCACTTTCAGACGAATTCCCATGATTCAATGTCTGTCCGCTTCCGAACCTGATTGGATTAAACGATGCTTCGCACACTGGCCGTCGCCGTACCCACCCTGATGGCGCTGGCCGCGTCGCTCGCCTGCGCCGGGGCCGCCGCCCAGCCCGCCCCCGCGCCGAGCGCCCAATGCGTCGCCGCCCCGTACGCGACGGGCACCCTGTTCCTGCGCGGCGGCATGAACGGTTGGGGCAGCTTCGACGACTACGCGTTCACCTACCGTTGCGACGCCTACTACCTCAACGTGAACTCGCTCGGCTTGCAGGAGTTCAAAATCGCCGATGCGGCATGGTCGCGGCCGACCACCTTCGGTGCCACCGGCGCGCATGCGCTTACGCCCTCGACGCCCACGGCGCTCGGCCACGGCCTCGACCCTTCGGCGCCGGGCAACATCAAATTCAAGTTCTCGGGCGAGCACACGGTGCGCCTCGCATTTGCGTCGGGGCGCGCCCAGCTCACGATCGGCCCCAAGACCTTTCCCGACGACGACGGCGGCGCGCTCACCGACAAGGTCGCGCTGAGCCTGCGCCACGACAGCCGCGCGCTGGCCGACAAGGCCCCGTTCGGCAGCGCGGTGACGGGCACCGGCGTCGCATTCGCGCTCAACGGCTTGCCCGGCGCCAGCGGCGTGACGCTGGTGATCGAAAAGCGCAAACTCGAGGGTAACCAGGAAGTGCTCGAATACACCGAAGTGGCGCGCGTGCCGATGACGGCCGCCCGCAGCGGCGCGCTCGAGCGCTGGAGCGCCACCCACCGCTTCGACGACGCCAGCATCTACGGCTATTACTTCGAGGTGCAAAGCGGCGGCGCAACGTACATCTACCAAAACAACCGCAATGCCGTGTATTGGACGCGCGAGCAGGGCACCAACGGGCTCGGCCAGGTGCGGCGCGCCGGCCAGCATACGCGCGCGATCCGGCGCTTCCGCCAGACCGTCTACGTCAAGGATTTCAGCGTGCCGGGATGGGCGCGCGACGCGGTCTACTACTATATTTTCCCCGAGCGCTTCCGCAACGGCGACAAACGCAACGACCCCAAGCCCGGCATCGCGCGCTACCAGGACAAGAACGTCGAGTTCCATAAAAACTGGCTCGACCAGCCTTACCGGCCCGGTTCCGGCGACGGCTCCGACGCCCACGCGAACAACGACTTCTTCGGCGGCGACCTGCGCGGCGTGATCGACAAACTCGACTACATCAAGTCGCTCGGCGCCAACACCATTTACATGACCCCCTTGTTCCGCGCCACGAGCAACCATAAATACGACACCGCCGATTACCGCAACATCGACCCCGGCTTCGGCAGCAACGCCGACTACACGCGCCTGAGCACGCAGGCGGCCAAGCGCGGCATCCGGATCATCGCCGACGCCTCGTTCAACCACACCGGCAGCGATTCGATCTACTTCGACCGCTACGCCAAATACCCGTCGACGGGCGCCTTCGAAGCCAACAAGATCGCCGCCGACTCGCCCTACGCCAGTTGGTACAGCTTCGCGCCGGACCAGCCCGATCCCGAGAAAAACTACAAGGGCTGGGGCGGTGGGCCCGACCTGCCGGAGTTGAACAAGGCGGCGCCCGGTTGGCGCGCGTTCGCCTTCGGCGCGCCCGATTCGATCACGCGGCTCTGGCTGCGGCGCGGCGCAGCCGGCTGGCGCATGGATGTGGCGCCGTGGGTGCCGGACGATTTCTGGCGCGAGTGGCGCAAGGCGGTCAAATCGGAGCGGCCGGACGCGCTGACGATCGCCGAAACCTGGTTCGATTCGTCCAAGTACTTCCTTGGCGACACCTTCGACACGACCATGAATTACATCTTCCGCAACGCCGTGCTCGACTACGCGGGCGGCATGGATGCGCGCATCGCCTACAGCAACATCGAGCTGATGCGCGAGGCCTATCCGCCGCAGGCCTTCTATGCCTTGATGAACCTGTTGTCGACGCACGACCAGGCGCGCTCCCTGCATGTGCTCGGCGACATCGACGGCAAGGACGCGGCGGCATTGGTGCTTGCCAAAAAGCGTTTCCGCATGGCAGTGTTCTTCCAGATGATGTTCCCCGGCGCGCCGGCCGTGTACTACGGCGACGAGGTCGGTTTGAGCGGCGGCGACGATCCGGCCAACCGCGCGGGCTATCCATGGGCCGACCAGGGCGGCAAGCCCGACCTGGCGATGCTGGCGGAGTTTAAAACGCTGATCGGCATGCGCGCCAGGCACCCGGTGCTGCGCCATGGCAGCATCGAGGCGCCGCTGCTGCTCGACGAGCACGTGCTGGTGCTGGCGCGCCGCGACGGCGACGGCTGGGCGCTGTGCGCGACCAACAACGACAGCCACGCGCGCACGGTCAACGTGACGCTGCCGGCCGGGGCGCCGTCGAGCTTCACCGACGCCCTCAGCGGCAAGCAGGTGCGCGCGGTGGGCGGACGGGTGTCGTTGACGGTGCCGGCGCATTACGGGAAGGTGCTGATTGGCAGTAAGGAATAGGGGTAAAGCAGGGGGCGCGCCGCTTTGGTGATCCTGAGTTGACCTTCGTGCAAACCACATCCAGCTGCGTGGCGTATAGTGTTTATCTCTAGTCGATCTCGTGCGAGGAGAACATCATGGATCTTAAGCTGCGCAGCAAATCAAACAGGTTTAGTTCCCCGACCGTTTTGACGGGCGATACGCCGTTCCTGGGCTCGACCGTTGAAAAATGGGATAAGGCGTTCACCGGCAACATGGAAAAAACGCTCGCCGAGGTGAAGCGGCGGGCAGAAGCTGTCGCCGCCAAGCGGGCCGCATCTGCTGCGGCCGATGCTGACCATGGAAGTCTGGTGGATAAACCGCAAAGCGAAGATTAATCAAGCATCGCCGCGCCACGAATCTGAACGCAGTATGCGCATCAGAAATCGTGCCACCAAAGCCGAAAACACAAAAAACCAACATCGTCCTCGCGAATGGCTCGGCGCCCCCGCGTTGACCCATAGAACGTTAGCTCATAGCAACCGTTCTATGGGTCCCCGCATGCGAGGGTGTCGCGAAAGGGTCTGAAATTTTATAGA
>JAZKIN010000125.1:0-4140 GCA_040384885.1 Pseudomonadota bacterium
GACGATGTTGGTTTTTGCCCAATGAAGGGTCCAGCCCCCTTTCGCGACACCCTCGCATGCGAGGACGATGTTGGTTTAGGTTTTTGCGAGCTAGCTACTGCCCGATTGCTGTCAGCTTAAACAACAATTCTAAACCCGCGATGTCGAGCGAATTTTCCCGCACTGGTACGCAGGTTCAACGGCTCAAGCAGTCCCGTTTGCACAATGCAGGCGAAAGCCCTCGCGCTGCTGCAAGCGCGCCATGTAAGCGGCAAGTGCCGGTAGGGCAGGGCGCGTCATCGGCGTCATCAACCAGCGGTTGGTCGACAGCGCCAGCACGATATCGGCAAGCGTGAAATCCGCCCCGCAAACAAAAGCGCCCTTTTTTGCCAACTGCTCGTCGAGAATCCCCATATGCCGGTTCCAGCCTGTGATGCTGGCAGCGATCGCGTCGGCGTCGGTATGCGTCGCACTTTGGCGCACCAAGGCCATGAACGCGTAGCGCCATGCGTTATTCAATTCCGTCGCCTGCCAGTCCATCCATTGCTCGACCTTGGCCCGAGCGGCCGCAGCTTGCGGCAGCAAATCGCTGCGACCGTGCTTGGCCGCCAGATAGCGGCAGATCGAATTCGACTCCCACAAGGTGAAGTCGCCGTCACGTATAACGGGCACCATCGCGTTTGGATTGAGTGCCTTGAACTGCGCCTCGTCGGTCGAGCGAAATCCCGCGCCCCAGGACTGCTGCCCGAACGGTGCGCCAATCTCCACGCACGTCCATAGCACCTTGCGCACATTGATGGATGACGGCTTGCCGAGAACCTCGATCATGTTTTTCCTTATATATGGGTCAGGCCACCTGGCGCCGCACCGTCAGCAGCAGCGTGCCGAAAGTGATAAAAACCGCCCCGAACAGGCGTTTTATCCACATCGCGACGCGCGGCCGAAGCAACAGGTGCCGGATGCGCGAAGCCAACGCCGCATAAGCCAGGTGAATCGCATAGGCGAGCACCATGAAGATACCCGTGAGTATGAAGAACTGCGGGACCAACGGCGCCTTGGCATTTACAAACTGGGGGAACAGCGCCGTAAAATATAACAAGGCCTTTGGATTCGTGGTCGCGGTCAGGAACCCCTCGGCAAACAGCTGGCGCGCGGTAGGGGCAGCACCCGCGGCGCAATCGCCATCGTTGTCCAAGGCCACCGGAGGGCGCGTCAACAGTGCCCGCAGGCCGATATAAAAAAGATACAACGCGCCGAGGACCTTGACCGCCCCAAATAACAGGGCCGATGAATTCATCAGCGCGCCCAGCCCAAGCATCGCCGCGGCCGACAGCAAAAACATGCCGCAGATGTTGCCCGCCGCCGAACAGAGCACCGACCCCAGGCCGTGGGTCGCGCCATTGCGCAGCGTAAGCAGGACCGCCGGTCCCGGTGTCATGATCGACAGCGCCGAAACTGCGCCGAATGCGAGCAGGGTTTGTGTACTCATTTGTGTCCTTCGTGGATGGGTGTATCCTAGAGCACAAAGCAAGTACAGTACAAGTACAAAATCCTAAAAGCCCTTCCATACTGTAATGGTGATATGAACAATACAGAATCCGTAGTAGTCCTGGTAGAGCCCGGCAGCACCCGCTTGACCCCGTTCGTCGGCCTGCTCTCGCGCGAGTCGGGCGAGTCGCTGATCGACCAGATCGTGCGCACCGTGGCCGCCCGCATCGACGACAAACTGCTGCGCAGCGGCGCGCGGATGCCCTCGATCCGCCGCTTCGCCGCCACCAACGCCGTTTCCTGCTCGACCGTCGTGGCCAGCTACGACCGGCTGGTGGCCAAGGGCTTCCTCGAGTCGCGCCGCGGCGCCGGCTTCTTCGTGCGCGAACGCTCGCCCCTGAACGCCGGCGAGCGCTCGTCCGCCACCGACTGCGAAGCCGCCCGCGTCGAGGCGGCCGAGGCGCGCCCGCTCGACGTGGTCTGGCTGATCCGCAATATGTTCCGCCAGACGCCCCAACAGAAGGCGCCCGGCTCGGGCGTGCTGCCGTCGGAGTGGCTCGACGGCGCCGCCATCGGCAACGCGCTGCGCAGCATCGGTTCGCAGCATGCGAGCCTGCTGCTCAATTACGGCTCGCCGCAAGGGTTTTTGCCGCTGCGCCAGCAGCTCCAGCGCAAATTGGCCGAGCTCGAAATCGACGCCGCGCCCTCGCAGATCGTCACCACGGTCGGCGTGACCCAGGCGCTCGACCTCGTGGCGCGCGAATTCACGCGTCCCGGCGACACCATCTTCGTCGACGACCCCGCGTGGTTCCTCATGTTCGGCTCCTTCGCCGCGCTCGGGGCCAAGGTGGTCGGCATCCCACGCCTGCCCGACGGCCCCGACATCGCGCAACTGGCGCAACTGGCGGCCCAGCACAAGCCGCGCCTGTACGTGATCAATTCGGTGCTCCACAACCCGAGCTCGACCTCGCTGTCGGCCGCCAAGGCCTTCCAGGTGCTGCGCATCGCCGAGGAACACGGCTTTGCGATCGTCGAGGACGACATCTATTGCGACCTCAATCCGGGCAGCGCGGTGCAACCGGCCACGCGCCTGGCCTCGCTCGACCAGCTCAAGCGCGTGATCTACCTGGGCGGGTTTTCGAAGACCATGGCCGCCAACCTGCGGGTCGGCTTCATCGCCGCCTCGCCCGAATGGGCGCAGCGCCTGTGCGATCGTAAAATGCTGGGCACGCTCACCACCAGCGACCTTGGCGAGCGCGTGGTGTATAAAATCCTGTCCGAAGGCGCCTACCGCAAGCATGCCGACCGCATCCGGAGCCGGCTCGACGCGCTGCGCGCCAAGACCGTGCGCCGCATCGAGCTGATCGGCATGCGGCTCGACGCGACCCCGCGCGCCGGCCTGTTCGCCTGGGTCGACACGGGCGTCGACACCAATGTGTTGACCGAGCGGGCGCTCGCCGGCGGGCTGCTGCTGGCGCCGGGCAGCCTGTTTTCGCCGAGCCAGCTGCCGTCGACCCGCATGCGCCTGAACCTGGCCGCGATCCAGGAGCCGTCGATCTGGCAGTTCCTCGAGCGCGAAATCGGCACCCTGCAGGAGGGCGCGAGGCCGGTTTTGCCGGCGTCCTTGAAATCGCTCTTGTGATCCCCATCTGCCAAGCTTGACCACCCCTTCAACCTGTCTCAAACGAGGAAAAAAATGGCTGTCGCCGAAAAAGAAACCCTTGGCTTTCAAGCTGAAGTAAAGCAGTTGCTGCAACTGATGATCCACTCCCTGTACTCGAACAAGGAGATTTTCCTGCGCGAGCTCATCTCGAACGCGTCCGACGCGGCCGACAAGCTGCGCTTCGAGGCGATCAATAACGACGCCCTGTACGGCAACGACCACGAACTGCAGATCAAAGTCGCCTTCGACAAGGCCGCGCGTACCATCACCATCTCCGACAACGGCATCGGGATGAACCGCGACGACGTGATCTCGCACCTGGGCACCATCGCCAAATCGGGCACCAAAGAATTCTTCGGCAAATTGTCGGGCGACCAGCAGGCCGACGCGGCCCTGATCGGCCAGTTCGGCGTCGGCTTCTACTCGGGCTTCATCGTGGCCGACCGCATCACGGTCGAGACACGCCGCGCCGGCGCGGCCGCCAACGAAGGCGTGCGCTGGGAATCGGCGGGCGAGGGCGACTACAGCGTCGAGGCGATCGACAAAACCTCGCGTGGCACCGACGTCATCTTGCACCTGCGCGAAGGCGAGGACGAACTGCTGTCGGCCTGGAAGCTCAAGGGCATCATCCGCAAGTACTCGGACCACATCTCGCTGCCGATCCTGATGCAAAAGGACGAGTGGGACGACGAGAAAAAAGAGACCGTCCTCAAAGACGAGTACGAGACCGTCAACCAGGCCAGCGCGCTGTGGGCCCGCAACAAGGCCGACATCACGCCCGAGCAGTACGACGAGTTCTACAAGCACGTCTCGCACGACTTCCAGGCGCCGCTCGCGCACACGCACAACCGGGTCGAAGGCCGCAGCGAATACACGCAGCTGCTGTACGTGCCGGCGCACGCGCCGTTCGACCTGTGGGACCGCAGCAAGCGCAGCGGCATCAAGCTGTACGTCAAGCGCGTATTCATCATGGACGACGCCGAGCAGCTGATGCCGGCCTACCTGCGCTT
>JAZKIN010000126.1:0-75948 GCA_040384885.1 Pseudomonadota bacterium
TTTCGCGATTTCTGCTATATCAAGCGGCTCAATTTGAGTTTTGCGACACCCTCATTCGCGAGGACGATGTGTTTGCTTTTTCCCCGCATCCGCGAGGATGTGTTGCCGTATCGCTTAAACCCGGTTCAGCAAGAACGTCGACAGCAGCGGCACCGGACGTCCGGTCGCGCCTTTCGCCCCTCCCGATTTCCATGCAGTGCCGGCGATATCGAGATGGGCCCAGGTGTACTTGCGCGTGAAGTTCTCGAGGAAGCACGCGGCCGTCACGCTGGCGCCGCCGGGCGAGCCGATATTGGCGAGATCGGCGAAATTGGACTTGAGCTGCTCGTTGTACACCTCTTCGATCGGCAAACGCCAGGCGGTGTCGCTCGCCTGTTGTCCCGCCGCCAGCAATTCATTGGCGAGCTTGTCGTGCGCCGCGTCATTACGCGTGAACAGGCCCGACTTGTGGTGCCCGAGCGCGACGATGCAGGCACCGGTCAGCGTGGCGATGTCAACCACGACGGCCGGGTTGAAACGCTCGGTGTAGGTCAGCGCGTCGCACAAGACCAAACGTCCCTCGGCATCGGTGTTGAGGATCTCGATCGTCAAGCCGTTCATCGAGGTGACGATGTCGCCCGGCTTGGTCGCGCGGCCCGACGGCATGTTCTCGCAGGTGGCGATCACGCCGATCACATTGAGCTTGAGGCCCATCTCGCCGATCGCGCGGAAGGTGCCCAGCACCGAGGCGGCGCCGCACATATCGTATTTCATCTCGTCCATCGCGGGACCCGGCTTGAGCGAGATCCCGCCCGAATCGAAGGTGATGCCCTTGCCGACCAGTACAACCGGCGCGTCCTTGCTCTTGCCGCCCATGTGCTTGAGCACGATGAACTTTGGCGGCTCGTCGCTGCCGTTGGTCACCGACAGGAAGCTGTTCATCTTGAGCGCCTGCAGTTGCTTGCGCTCGAGCACTTCGACTTCGAACTTGTAGTCCTTGGCCAATTGCTTGGCCGTCTGCGCGAGGTAGCCCGGGGTGCACACGTTCGGCGACAGGTTGCCCAGTTCCTTGGTCAGGTCCATGCCGTTGGCGATCGCGACCGCCTGCGCGAGCGTGTTCTTGAGCTCGCTCGTGGCGGCCAGCGCCAGCGTGAGCTTCTTGACGCCGGCGGGGGCCGGGTCCTTCTTGCTTTTCTGCGAATCGGTGCGGAACACGCTCTCGTGGGCGGCGCAAACGACGGTGCGCACGGCCCAGCTGATGTCGCGCTCTTTCACATCCGTCATCGGTAGTGCGATAATGGCATCCGCGGCGCCGAGCGAAGCGAAGACTTTGAGCATGGCGCCGACGGCCGAAGCGAAGCTTTTCTCGCTGATGCTTTCATCGCTGCCCAGGCCGACGAGCAACACGCGCGCCGCGGCGCTGCCGGAAACGCCGCGCAGCAGCATGGTCGAACCGGCCTTGCCGCTGATGTCGCCGGACTTGAGCGCGGCGCTGATTTCACCGCCTTGATCGAGGGCTTTGGCCGCCTGCGACATTTTTTTGTTCTCGAATACCGCAACCGCGACGCAGCCGCTTTTGGCCGCCGCGATCGTGTTTTTTGTGTCGAATGCTTTTATGCTAAAGTCCATTTGATTCTCCGTTTTTCGTGTTGTGATGCGCACTCTTGATGCGTGCCTGCGTTTCGCCTAACTTGTGATTATAACTTTCGAATGATCTTCCAACGCGCATTGCGCCGCGAACTGGCCAGTTCGGCCGGGGCCACCTTCACGGTGCTGTTTTCCATCATGGTGACCTGGAGCCTGATTAACATCCTTGGCAAAGCCGCGGGTGGCCGGGTCGCGTCCGGGGACGTGGTCGCGCTGATCGCATTCGCCGCGTTGAATTATCTTCCAACTATCCTGATCCTCACCAGCTTTATTTCTGTGCTGATGGTCGTCACGCGCAGCTACCGCGATTCCGAAATGGTCGTCTGGTTCGCCTCGGGCCTGTCGCTGGTGCGCTGGATCCGGCCGGTGCTCACCTTCGGCATGCCGATCGTGCTGCTCACGGCCGCCCTGAGCACTTATGCGACGCCCTGGGCCAAGCTTAAAAACGCCGAATTCGTGCAGCGCTTCGAAAAGCGCGAAGACCTTAAAAAGGTCTCACCCGGCCAGTTCAAAGAATCGTCCTCGAGCAACCGCGTGTTTTTCGTCGAGGGCGTGAGCGGCGAATCGACCACCGTGCAAAACGTGTTCGTCAATACGGTCGACAAGGACGGCAATACGATCGTGGTCGCCAAAGAGGGCGTGATCGAACAGGACAGCAAGGGCGGCCAATTCCTCGTACTCAAAAACGGCCGCCGCTACCACGGCGTGCCGGGCCAGGCCGATTTCGAATCGATGGAGTTCGCCCGCTACAGCATGCGCGTGTCGACCGGCACCCCGGTGCTCGGCGCCGAATTGCCCGTCGAGGCGATGTCGACCATGGCGCTGCTGGCCGCGCCCAACAAATACACACGCGCCGAATTGCTGTGGCGCATGGCCACGCCGATCATGTGCTTCCTGCTGCTGCTGCTGGCCATTCCGCTCGGCTTCGTCAATCCGCGCGCGGGCAGCTCGGTCAACCTGATCATCGCGGTGCTCATTTTTTTCACCTATAACAACCTCGTCAAAACGCTCGAGGCCAGCGTCAAGCAGGGCAAGCTCGAATTTTCGATGAGCTGGTGGCCCTTGCACCTGGTCATCGCGCTGGCCACGCTGGTGCTGTTCGCCTGGCGCCTGAACGTCAACCACCGCTACCATCCGCTCATGTTGTGGGGCAAGTTCAAGCGGCGCGGCAGCGCCCCCGCGCCGTCCGAGGGCGTGCCCGCATGAAGATCCTGCAACGTTATTTCGCCGTCTCGATCTCGCAGGCGGTCGCCTTCGTGCTGCTGGCGCTGCTGCTGCTGGCCGCGTTCATGGACCTGACGGGCGAACTGCCGTCGGTGGGCAAGGGCGACTACGGCCTCCAGCACGCCTTCCTGTACGTCATTCTCATGTTGCCGGGCAATGTCTACCGGCTCATGCCCGTGGCCGCGCTGATCGGCACGATCTACACGATGGCCCAGTTCGCATCGAGCTCCGAATTCACGATCATGCGCGCCTCGAGCATGTCGACCCGGATGGCGGCGGCGATGGTGTTCAAGATCGGCCTCGTGTTCGTGCTCATCACGTTCGCGTTCGGCGAGCTGATCACGCCGCGCACGGCGCCGATGGCCGAGCGGCTCAAGCTCAGCGCCAAGGGCGGCGCCGTCTCGCAGGAGTTCCGCTCGGGCCTGTGGACCAAGGACGTCGTGCACAGCGACGGCCTGACGGGGCCGGTGACGGGCTCGCGGTTTTTCAATGTGCGCCAGTTCCGCACCGACGGCCAGTTGCTCGACGTTAAGCTCTACGAATTCGACACCAGCTTGCGCCTGCGCTCGCTCACGACGGCCAAGCGCGGCACGTTCAAGGGAAAAAACACCTGGGAGCTCGAAGAGGTCACCGAGACGCGTTTCGCCAACACCGACACGGCCGCGGCCGCGGCCGCCGGCGGCACCTTTGCCCAGGAAAGCAGCAGCGTGAGCACGCGCACCCTGCCGAGCCTGACGGTGGTGTCCGAGATCACCCCCAAAATCCTGTCGGTGTCCTCGTCAGACCCGACCCGCATGTCGGTCAACGAGCTGGCCGTCTACACGCGCCACCTGGCCGAAAGCAAGCAGGAGACCGACCGCTTCCAGATCGCCTTCTGGAAAAAGCTGATCGACCCGCTCGCCATTTTCGTGCTCATGGCGCTGGCCCTGCCGTTCGCCTACATGCACCAGCGCAGCGGCGGCGTGAGCCTCAAGATTTTCATCGGCATCATGATCGGGGTCGGCTTCATGCTGGTCAACAGCCTGTTCTCGCACCTGGGCCTGCTGAGCACATGGCCGGCCTTGCTGACCGCGGTCGCGCCGAGTGTCTTATTTATGCTGCTCGCGATCGGCGCGCTGTGGTGGGTGGAGCGACACTGATGAACCAACAAAAAGCCCTCGTCCTGTTCGCCCATGGCGCGCGCGCCGCCTCGTGGGCCGCGCCGTTCGAACGCCTGCGCGACCTGACGCAGGCGCGCATGCCGCAGGTGCCCGTCTCGCTCGCCTTCCTCGAACTGATGGAGCCGCGCCTGCCGGCCGAGGTCGCCGCGCTGGCGGCCGCCGGCGTCGGCCACATCACGGTGGTGCCCGTGTTCCTCGGCGTCGGCGGGCACCTGCTGCGCGACCTGCCGCTGATCGTCGAGCAACTCACGCGCGACCACCCGGGCCTCGCGATCGAGGTTGCCGGCGCCGTCGGCGAGGACCCCGGCGTCATCGACGCGATGACCGAGTACTGCGTCAAGTCCGCCGGCGGCGGCTGAGAGGCGTAGAGTCTTTCGACCATGCCCGCTCAGCACACCGGAAAGCGCCCGCTCGTCGTTACAAATGCTCGCCATAGCCAGCCATGGCTGTGCTTTGCGCCTCGATCGGCCACTTTCGGGCGCACTGCTCGGGCACGCCCGAAAAACTCTCAGCCTCTGAGTTTGCGAAATCGCAAGCCGTAGGCGATGCCTTGCATCGACTATAAATTTTCCCTCCGAAAACAATCGAGACCATGAAAATTTTACTTTACGCCGCTTGCGCAATTTCCCTGGGCGGCTGCGCGGCCGACCAGCAAACCCGTGTCGGCGAAGCCGTGATGACGCCCCTGTCGGATTTGAACATGTCCAAGGCCACGATCCCGCCCGTGCTGGCCGCGGCCGCGCTGCAGCCTTACCAACTGCCACCGATCAAAAGCTGCGCCGACCTTTACGCCGATGTCGATGCGCTCGAGCAAGTGCTCGAAGCCGACTTCGACGCGCCGCCGATCGCCAACACGGCCGGCACGCTCGAGCGCGGCGCCAACAAGCTCGGCGACGCCGCGGTCGGCGCGTTCCGCAAAACGGTCGAGGGCGCTGTGCCGTTCCGCGGCTGGGTGCGCAAACTCAGCGGCGCCGAGCGCAGCGCCAAAAAAGTCGAACGGGCGATCGCCGCCGGCGCCGCCCGGCGCAGCTTCCTCAAGGGCGTCGCGCTGGCGCGCGGCTGTTCCGATTTTTACAAGCCACTCGCCACCTGAGATCGAAGGGTATGCATTTCTGTATAGGGCACCTCAGCGTGCTACAAAAATGCATACCGCTCCGAGCTGCGGCGCGCAGCGCGCGGTGATCTCGAACTCCCCGACCAGCACTTTGCCGCGATTGCCGGCGTGCAAGCGCAGCGTGTGCGTGGTCTCCTTCGCCTTGACGCTGCCTAAGCCAAGCGTCAACTTCAGCTGCAAGTTGACGGCGCCGCTGACGACCTGCTGGCGCGAGTGGGCAAAGCTGGCCTCGACCTTGTACTTGCCCGGTTTGGCCCTGCGCAGCGCGAACTCCTCCGGCCCGTAGCCGCCGCCAATGTCGGGCGACATGCGCCCCCCCTGGGTGGTAACAGAAAAATGCCGGCTGACCTCGCCGTCGGGATCGGTCACCTGCAGATTCATGTCGCTGTTGTCGGCGTCCCATGTGAGCACGGCGTGCAGGTCGAGCGGCGTGTTGACGAGCAAGCGCCGGTCGATGCGGCCGGTGTCGAGCTTGCCCGGCGCGCTCGCGATGATCGCGTTCATTTCGGTCAGCGCGATCAGTTCGATCGGGCCGAAACGCGCGTCCCACGGGCGCAACACCGTTTCGTAGAGCGCGTCGATGGCTTGCTGGTGTTGCCCGGCCGCCCCGTGCGCCAGGCCAAGGTCGCGGAACGATTGCGGCTCCTCCTCGGCCAGGTCGCGCACCTTGGCGAACACGGCAATGGCCAGTTGCGGCTCCCCGGCCTGCATCAGGCGGTGGCCAAGGACGCGCAGCACGTGGCGGTTTTCAAGATCCATTTCGGCCAGGTTCGACAGCACCCGCAAGGCCAGGTAGCGCTGCCCCTTCTTGAACATCAGGTCGGCGACGTCGACGTAGAACGTGGGACTGTTGAGATGGGCCGGGCGCTCCTCGAGATACACCTGGTACAGCCCGGAGGCTGGCGCGGCGTTCATCCGCGCGATGTAGGGCGCGTCCTCGACCCATGCTTGCAGTCCCATGCCACTGGCGACCTGTGGCGTGCGCGCCCTCGAGGCGGGCCCCGGTTGCGCCGGCGCTGCGCTGGCCGGACCGGGTGCCGCTTCCGCCGGCGGCGCCGGGATCGGGCCCGGTGACATGACCACCATCGGCACCGGGCTCGACACCTCGAGATGGCGGACAGAAATTTTGGTCGCCGTGATATTGACCCTTTGAAGCTCGGTCGGTTTTTCGGGGTAACGCTTCCGCCACCAGGCGGTTTTTTGCGCAAACCCTTGCACCACGCGTTCGAGCTTGGCTTCGCGTTCGAGCCGCAACTGTGCCCCGTGCGACTTGCTGATCCGTTCGTACTCCTGCATGAATTCCGGCGGCGGCGCCAGATCGTAGCGGACATAGTCTTCGATCATCTCGAGCACGATCAGCGATGTCTCCCGCGTGGGAATGCCGAACCTGGTTCCGAGCGCGAGTATGGCAGCGCGGTTCGCTTCGAAGTCGGCCTCCAGCGTGCGCAGCTTGTAGCTGGCCCACAACTGGGCCGCCGTTGGATGCGGCCGTTTGTCCCCCGACAGCTCGATCACGCGCTGCTGCGTTGCGCCGTCCTGCACGAGCGACAGTGTCAAACGCGCGTCCGGCTTCAACAGCTTACCGGCGATGCGCAGCAGGCCGTGTTGCGGATCGAGCGATTCGACGAGGATGTCGCCGGCGCCGTGCGCGCTGACCTGGCGCAGCTGCACGCCTTCGCTCAACAGCGCCTCGGCCGCCGCACCCGGATGTTGCGGGTCGACTTGCACGAGGCGGCCGCCGCTGCGCTCGGCGAGTGCGCCGAGGCGGGCCGTGTCGGCCGCCACCGACGCGTTGAGCGCATACAGGCGTTGCTGCGCGGATAGCACGGGGAATCGCGCGTTGCCGTAGTTGAGCAGGCCGTCGCTGACCAGCAGGTACTCGCCGACATCGGATTGAGCCTTCCAGTCAGCAAGTGCGCTGGCGCCGTCGTAGACGGTGTTTTCGAGCGCGCCGCGCAGGGCGCTCCAGTCGCCGTTGACGATGCGGTAGGTGGCGCTTGGTTCGGCGCGGTCGCGCAGCCGCGTCAGGCGCACCTCGGCGTTGCCGAGCGCGGCGAAGTAGCGGCCCAACTCATGGAGCTCGGCCGCATGCGAACGCGCCGCGCCCGAGCCGGAACTATCCCACAGCAGGCCGACGGTCTTTGGCAGTTTGCGCCGCGCGCGCGTCGACGGCACCGGGATTTCGGTGACGAAGTAAGTCTCGCCGGCGTGCTGTTGCACAAAGGTTTGCGCCTGCACGGCGGCGGGAATGGCGAGCGTGAGCATGCCGTCGGGCGTGAATTTGGTGCGCGTGAGGCCGGCTTGATAACGCCCGCCAGCGCGCTTGAAGGCGAGCGCGCCGAGTGCGCCGGCGGCGATCGGGGCGGAGGTGGCGCCGTTGACCGTCAGGCGCAATTCGAAATGCTCGATGCGCTCGCCGTACACCAGGGGCAGGCGATAGCGCCAGTTGTCGCCCGCGCGCGCGAGCGCCTCGGTGTATTTGAATTCGACCGTGCGCGAGGCCATTGGAAAAAACGGATAGACGCGCAATTTGAAGTTATTGCCCTGCGTTTGTTCGAGCAAGGCCGGGTCAACCCCGCGCCGCACGATCGCTTCGAATATCTGCCGGCCCTTGGCCTTCGGGACGGTGACGGCCGGACGCAATTGGCCGTTGATGTCGAGCGCGAGGGCGCTTATCTGCTGGCCGTCGAGCAGGGGGAATTGCAGTTCGCC
Source organism: Pseudomonadota bacterium (assembly GCA_040384885.1). Classification (GTDB taxonomy): domain Bacteria; phylum Pseudomonadota; class Gammaproteobacteria; order Burkholderiales; family Burkholderiaceae_D; genus Telluria_A. The sequence continues at coordinate 7,837 of JAZKIN010000126.1, forward strand.
CTCGAGGGTGCGCGCATTCTTATTGGCGAACACCATATGCACCGTGGTCTCGGCCATGCCGCCGCTGATTTCGCTGCTGATGCGTAGTGTGTGCAACGCAATCGGCTGTTCGGCGCCGCTTTGCATCAGGCGTGGCTGCGGCGGCGGTGTGAGCGCCAGCGCAAGTGTGGGGGCGCTGGAACAGGCGAACAAGATCAGGGCAAGCAGGCGGTGCGTCATGGGGTTTCTCCGGTACGCCGGTCAGGCCGGCTTGCTCAATGAAACGGGGGAGGGCGGACGATGGGGTTGAAGCGGCAATTTATATTTACGCCAATTGACATGTAGTAACTTCGATGTCACGCTGGGTAGTTCCAATAGCAAAGAAATGAAGATTTACTTGTTCTCGAAAAAGCTACGCTGCGCTGCAGTGCCTTATGACAGGCGCACTGTCGAGAATTGATGCAGCGACAGACCAGCCAAATAGAACCAAGAAGGCCTGCCTCGTGAAGAAATCAAGATGGGGATAGGGCTTCCCATCAAACCGATCCGAGACATCGATATGACATTGAAAATACCAGCTTTGTTGATGCTGCCTTTGCTAGCGCTAGCCTAGACAGCGCTTGCAAATAGCAATCTGATTGTTTTCGTTGGAGAGCGCGTTTCAGTGAACGAGTTCACCCCGAAAAATTCGCCCGGTCTGATGGATCAAGCATTTAAGGCCAAGTATCGCGTGCTCCAGCTCGTCTACGGTACCTATGCGGGCAGGATTATCGAGTTTGATGCCTACGACCATTACGGCAGACCACCATTCGAGGCCCACCGAACTGTTCTGCTTTTTGTTTCAAGACATGAGGGGCGTCTGTATCATGAAAAATACCAGTACTTCCCTGTATTTAAAACGGCCACGGGGGACTGGGCTGGATGTGGCTCGCCCTATCAACATGAGTCTGAAATGCACCATAAGGCCTTGAGGCCACGGGCTTTAAAGTTCGGAGCAGACGCATACTTCGACATGAGCCAATTGAGTCAGAAGCAAATCGCCCAAAGTTATCCGTCGACTTACTTTCGGATTCAGGGAAATCGCGCATACTGCGTCGAAGGCAACTTGGCTGCGGAGCTATTTGAGGTAAAGCGGGATGGCGTGCTCACTGCGCGTGGACTGTTCGGTAAGGGCACTTAACAGTTTATTGCAGATCTATGCATGCCAATGGGGGAGCTTGCATTTGATTCGCCGCCGGCCCGCCGCACCGTACTATTTTAAGTATCTAAAATGCATCAGATAAAGTCACACAGCCGTAACCCTGGACCGTTCCTGCTCACTGCGCTCGGAATGGCTGTTTTTTATGGCTCGGTTTCACGCTTGCTCTTCCACTATTCACGTTTGCGATGGACCTCGCGATTGTCGGCACAGCCAAGTGGCTTAAATGGACAGGCTTATTTCTACTTGCGGCAGCGGCATTTGGAGTAATTCTCGAAACGGGCCGGCCATTTTCTCCTGCAGAGGGCGTGTGGGTCGGTCTCTTATTGTGCGGCTTCGGACCGCTCTTGCCGGCACTATTCTTGTGGCTTGCAGTCCTCCTGCGTGGACGCAATGAGCAAGGTTTGAATGGCTAAGCCTCCGATGGAGTCGGACGTACCGCTATTGCTATCAGTATGCTTGTGGCTGGCAGTTCTCCTCCGTGGTCACGGAGAGGAAATTTCAAATGGCTAAGCCTTCAATTAACTCGGACGCGTTCAGGCGCGCCGCTATCGCTGACGTTAGGTATTTGGTATGAGGACTCCACGCGACGCGCTGCGTAACTTTCGCAAACACTTTGCCCGTTGGGGCGCTACCGAGTATGCACTGCTACTTGTGCTATGGGGTGGAATGTCCACGCCCCTTTATATGAATGGGTGGGGCGTTTTTTCAGTATTAAGTCTGCCCCTATTTCTCGGCTTTATTCTTTGCGCTATTTACGTCGCGCATCGTTGCATCCCGAGCGCACCTGCTCTTGGCAGCAAGCGATCACATATCATCGAGATATCCACCATCGTGGGCCCCGTGGAGCGCCACGGGACGCTTTCTTTCTTGAACGGCGTTCCGGCCGCCACATGGACTACCCATGAGGGCGGGGATCGCGTTACGGTTGAAGCTACGATGACCGACCTGACGTTCCGTAATTTTTGGAATGCATACCGCTATCTGCACGCGCTTCAGCAATTCACAACGACCGATGAAAAGGTGGAACTGGATGTCCGCTCCAACCATCTGATTACTGTTGCCTTTACCGACGCCGGACAGACCTATGTAGGCAATTTTCTCATTCCGCATGTGTGCGCTGTGCCGAAGGTGCGTGCGTGGGTTGAGCAGCTTGAAGCCTCCGGCAATTTCACTCGTCCCGGCGATCGGGAAAACCCATAAGTTTGCCCGTTCGCGGGGATGACGTGGAGGGCCTTACTTGACCTCGAACTCGCCCACCCTGACCGTCTTGCCGTCGCCCGTCAGTCGCAGCATCAGCATCTGTTCCTTCGCCTTGGCCGTGCCGAAGCCCGTCGTCAATTTTACTTGCAAGGTGGTGGCGCCGGCGACGACCTGCTGGCGCGCGCCGTAAAAGTTGGCCTCGACCTTGTATTTGCCCGGTTTGGCAAACCGCAGCGAAAATTCCTCCGGCCCGTAGCCGCCCGTGAAATCGCGCGTCATGCGGCCGCCCTGGTAGGTGAAGCGGTGGCCGTAAAAGCAGCGCTCGCCGTTCGGATCGGTGACCCACAAATCCATGTCGCTGTTGTCGGCGTCCCAGGTCAGTACCGCGCGCACGTCGAGCGGCATGTTCTTGAGCAGGCGCGGGTCGATCCGGCGCGTGTCGATCCTGGCCTTGGCCGGCGCGCCCGCGATGATCGCGTTCATCTCGGACAAGGCGATCAGTTCGATCTCGGCGAAGCGGCTGTCCCACGGCCGGACCACCGTTTCGTACAACTGGTCGACCGCCAACTGGTGCTGGCCGGCAGCCGCGTATGCGAGGCCCAGGTCGCGGAACGACTGCGGTTCCTCCTCGGCCAGCAATTGCACCTTCTCGAACACGGGGATCGCCAAGCCGGGCGCGCCCGCCTGCATCAAACGGTAGCCGAGGATGCGCAATACGTGCCGGTTCTCGAGGTCCATCTCGGCCAGGTTCGACAACACCCGCAACGCGAGCGCGCGCTGGCCTTTGTCGAGCAGCATGTCGGCGGCGTCGACGTAGAACGCGCTGCTGTTGAGGTAGGACGGCTTTTCGTCGAGGTAGACCTGGTAGATCGTCGCGGCGCTGGCGGCGTTCATGCGCGTGATGTACGGCGCGTCCGAGCGCCATTTCTGGAGCGTGATGCCGATCTGGCTTGCGGCCGCGCCCCCTTTGTCGCGCTGGACCGCGCGCGCGGGCGGTGCCCCGGCCGCGACCGGCGCCGGCGCTGGCGCCGGCGGCGCGAGCATGCGCGGCGACGCCATTTCCATCATCGGGGGCGCATTCGCCGACCCGGTCACTTCGACGGGCTTCATCGCAATCTCCGGCGGCCGGCCCTTCGGATAGGTCTTCTCCCACCACACGATTTTTTGCTGGAACTCGCCCACGACGCGTTCCATCTGCTTGTCGCGCAGGCCGTTGCGGCGTTGGTCGCGCTGGCCCGACAGGCGCGCATAGTCGGCTTGCATTGCCGCCGGCGGCGCGATCTCGTGGCGCACGTAGTCCTCGATCCGGTCGAGCACGATCAGCGAGGTTTCGCGCGTCGGGATGCCGAATTTGGTCCCCAAGCGGCGGATCGCGGCACGGTTCGCTTCGAAGTCCGCCTCGAGCGCGCGCAGTTTGTAGGCCGCCCACAATTGCCCGGCGAACGGATGGGCCGGGCCGGCGCTGTCCAAGTCGACCTGCACGGCGCTCGGTTTGCCGTCCTGCACCAGCGACAGCGTCAGTTGCGCCCGTGGATTGAGGAGTTTCCCGGCCACACGGACCAGGCCGTTTTCGGGATCGACCGCTTCGAGCACGAGGTCGGTCGCGCCGACCGCGTCGATCCTGGCCACATGCGTGCCCTCGGTCAGCAGCAACTCGGCGGCCGCGCCCGGCTTTTGCGGATCGACCTGCAGCAAGCGGCCGCCGCTGCGCTCGGCCAGGGCCGACAATCGCGTGCTGTCGGCCGCGAGCGCCGAATTGAGCGCGTACAGGCGCTGCCTCGGGCCCAGCGCCGGGAAGCGGGCCGCGCCGTAGTTGAGCAAGCCGTCGCTGACCAGCAGGTACTCGCCGACGTCCGCTTGCGGCGTCCAGTCGGCCAGCGCGCTGGCGCCGTCGTAGATCGTGCCTTCGAGGGCGGCGCGCAATTGCTCCCAGTTGCCGTTGACGATGCGAAATTTGGTGACCGGCTCGGCGCGGTCGCGCAGCCGCGTCAAGCGCACTTCGGCATTGCCCAGCGCGCGGAAGTAGCGGTCCAGTTCGACCAGCTCGGCCGCGCGCTGGCGGCCCGCGCCCGAACCGGAGCTGTCCCACAGCAAGCCGACCGTGGCGGGCAGGCGCCGCAGCGCGCGCGTGGCCGGCACCGGGATTTCGGTCACGAAGTAGGTGTCGCCGTCGTGCTCCTGCACGAAGCTCTGCGGCTGCGTCAGCGCCGGCACCTGCACGCTGAGCCTGCCGCTCGGCTTGAAACTGCTTCTGCGCACGCGCGCGCCATGGAAGCCCCCGTCCTGCCGCTCGAACTTGACCAGCCCGGGCGCGCCATGCACCTCCGGACTGGTCGCGCCGCCGGCGACCTTGAGCCCGAGCTCGAATTCCTGCAACTCGCTGCCGTAGTCGAGCGGCAGGCGGTAAATCCAGTTCCGGCCCGAACGCACGAGTGCCTCGGTGTACTTGAGCTCGACCGTGCGGGTGCCCATGGCGGCGATCGGATAGACGCGCAGCTTGAAATTGTTGCCCTGGGTGTGCTCGAGCAGGGCCGGGTCGACGCGCTGCCGTTCGATCGCCTCGAACACCTCGCGGCCCTTGGCCTTGCCTACCGTCACGGCCGGGCGCAGCAGGCCGTCGATGTCGAGCGCGAAGGCGCTGATCTGCTGGCCCTCGAGCAGCGGGAACTGCAAATTGCCCTCGAGCTGGCGCGCGTTCGGGTTGAAAAACACCATGCGCACGGTGGTCTCGGCCAGGCCGCCGCTGATTTCGCCGCTGATGTGCAGGCGCTGGAGCGTGATCGGCTTTTCGGCCGCGCTCTCCATCAGGCGCGGCAAGGGCCGCGGCCGCTCGGGCGGCAATAGCGACGTCGCGAGCACGGGCGCGGCGGCGCAGCAAACGATCAGGATCAGTGCGAGCAGGCGAGGGGACATCGTGGTTCTCCAAAAGGCCCGATCGGGCGGGTATGGCAGATGAAACGGCGCTGCGGGCAAAACGGGGTTAAACCGATGCCGCTTGGCCCCGAAACTGCAAGCTGTCGGGCAACAGCCGGGCCGCGGCGCCGGCGACACGGCCGCCCCCGATCTGGCCGTGCTATACGAATACATATAGCTGGCGCTGCCGTAATACGCAATTGCATAGTGCGCGAAACCGGAAGCCAGCGGTCCGGCCTGCCATCAAAACCTTGGCGGCGGGTCAGGCAAGCCCCATCGCGCTGTCCCAGTAGCAAGGCTCGCCAAACGCGCTGCGCAGGTGGGCGACGAACAGGCGCGCCTTGGCCGCGTGCGAGCGGCCCGGCATGCGCACCGCGTTGACGCCGAAGCGCGCGCCGGGCAGTTCGACATCGGCCAGCGGGAACAAGGGCAGCAGTTGGCCGGCAACGATCGGCTCGCTCAGCAGCCAGCTCGACAGGTGGATGATCCCGATGCCGCCGATCGCCGCCTGCAGCAAGGTCTCGGTATCGTCGGTGCGCAGCGAGCCCTTGACGGGCAAGGGGGCGCCGCGGTTGACGCCGCGAAAGCACCACCAGTCGACCGGCACCGGCAGCGTCGCCATCGTCAGGCAATTGTGGTCGACCAGGTCCTGCGGCGAGCGCGGGCGTCCGGCGCGCGCGATATAGCCGGGGCTGGCGCAGGCGATGCGCCGCACCGGCGCCAGGCGCGTGGCGACGAGGTCGCTGTCGGGCAGCTTGCCGATCCGGATCGCCACGTCCACGCGCTGCGCGCGCAGGTCGAGCACCTCGTCGCCCAGATGCAGCACCACTTCGATCGCCGGATACAGTTGCATGAAGCTGATGACGGCGGGCGCGACATGCCGGCGCCCGAACGACGATGGCGCGGCGATCGTGAGCAAGCCGCGCGGATCGGCACTCGCGGCGGAGATATCGTGGCGCGCATCGTCGAGCTCGGAAATGATCGCGCGGGCGCGCGGCAAAAACTGCTCGCCCGCATCGGTCGGCATCAGCAGGCGCGAGGTGCGGTGCAAGAGCTTGACACCCATCTCTTGCTCGAGGGCATCGATTTTGCGCGACACCGACGACACTGCCATCGCGCGCTCGCGCGCCACCTTCGACAGGCTGCCCGCGTCCACCACGGCCAGGAATATGCTGATTTCGTCGATCACGAGGAAAACCTTTATGTTTGCAACTTTCGCAAAGATGCTTTACGAATTGCTTTATTGTGCCGAATATCGCAAGCAAATACAATTAATGCACAAACAACACTGGGCAATGCCCACGAAAGGACGCACCGATGTTCCACCCCACACTGAACAAATTGTCCGTCGCCATCCTCAGCGCCGGCTTGCTCGCCTTGGCCGGCGCCGCGCACGCCGCCGCCCCGATGGCCAAGACCCAGGCGCCGGGCTACTTCAGGCTGATGCTCGGCAACTTCGAAGTGACTGCGGTCAGCGACGGCACGGTGGACCTGCCGGTCGACCAGTGGCTATCACAGCCGCCGGCCAAGACCCAGCAGACCTTGGCGGCGGCCTTCCTGTCGGTTCCGATGGAAATGTCCGTCAACGCCTACCTGATCAATACCGGCAGCAAGCTGGTGCTCATCGACGCCGGCGCGGCCGGCCTGTTCGGCCCGACCCTCGGCAAGCTGCTCGCCAACCTGAAGGCGGCCGGCTACGATGCGAGCCAGATCGACGAGGTCTACATCAGCCATATGCACCCCGACCACGTCGGCGGTTTGCTGGCCGATGGCAAGGTGGCGTTTCCGAACGCGCTCGTGCGCGCGGACAAGCGCGAGTCCGATTTCTGGCTCAGCGAGGCCAACAAAGCTAAGGCGCCGGCCGCGATCAAGGGCTTTTTCGACGGGGCGATGGGGGCGATGGGGCCGTACCTCGCGGCCAAGAAATTCTCGCCGTTTTCGGGCGACACCGAACTGGTGCCGGGCATCCGCGCCACCTCGAGCTACGGCCACACGCCAGGCCACACAGTGTATGAAGTCGAAAGCGAGGGCAAAAAGCTCGTGCTCATCGGCGACCTGATCCATGTGGCCGCAGTGCAGTTGCCAAAGCCGGGCGTGACGATCAACGTCGACACCGACGCCAAGGCCGCGGCGCAGGCGCGCGCAAAGGCATTCACGCGCGCGGCGAACAGCAAGGTGCTCGTGGGCGCGTCGCACTTCCAGTTTCCGGGCTTGGGCTACCTGCGCGCCGAAGGAACGCACTATCAGTGGACGCCGGTGAACTACACGCGGATGCGCTGATTCGCTTGCTTGCCGAAGCCGATCTTAGCCGGTTGGCGCTTAAATGTACTTCTCTATGAGCCGGATCATTGCTGGAACTATCTGGGCAAGAAAGACGATCCCGGCTACCCACATGATGATTGTCGCCCTGGTGTCGGCGATGGCCGCCTTTGTATCTGCGATGTCTGTCTTTAGAGCTGTACGTAAATCCGCAATATCGATTTTAGTTGCCGCCTTGAGGTCCGAGATGTCGGCTGTAGTCAAGGCTCTAAGTTCGGCAATTTCGGCTGTGGTTGAGGCTCTAAGCTCGGCAATGTCGACTTTGAACGAGGTTTTAAGCTCGGCAATTTCGGTTTTGAACGAGGCATTAAGTGCGGCGATGTCGGCTTTGGTCGAGGTCCTAAGCTCGGCAATTTCGGTTTTGAACGAGGCATTAAGTGCGGCGATGTCGGCTTTGGTCGAAGTCCTAAGCTCGGCGATGTCGGCTTTGGTCGAGGCTTTAAGCTCGGCAATGTCGGTTTTCGTCGCTACGTAAGCCCTCAGCACAGCAACATCTAGTTTGATGGCCGTGAGATCGGCTTCCAGTTTAGCCACGCGCGCTTCCATGGACCGATCATCCGGCGGTTCGGCGCCACTGTCAACCCCGTCCACTGAATGCCTCGGCACAGCCTGTCCTCGCCATTTCTTTTAATCGGCGATCCTCGAACTCGGCTGCTTCAAAATCTGTCTGTGGTCCTTGCCCCATACATGTTCCCGTGATCGGCAAGCCTGTTGTCGCTTTCTATGTTGCAGGTCCGTGCGGCTAGCTGTGTGAGAACGTCGTTTCGCAAAAAAAAAGCAGAAATTAAGCGCTAAGCGTGTTGAACGCTGTTTCGGTGGCATTGCCGTCGTCAGCCTGGTGCTCACGCATTCTGAGCGCCTCTCCGAGCATCACCAGCACCGGCCCGTGCGACGCGCCCAGTCCTTGCGCGAGCGTGGACAGCTTCAGGCGCATGATGCGCTGGTCCGGCCGGCTGCAGTTTTCAATCACCACCACCGGCGTGTCGGCGCGCCGGCCCTGCGCGAGCAGGCGTTCGGCCGTGGCGATGGCCTCGCGTCCGCCCATGTACTGCACCAGCGTGTCGGTGTCGGGAATGGCGACGTGGTCGGGGTGCGCGGGCGCGGTGCTCGAGGTGAAAAACGCGACGCTGCGCGCCACGCCGCGCTTTGTCAGCGGCTGTTTGCTCGCGGCGGCGGCGGCCAGAGCGGTGGTAATGCCCGGTACGACTTCGACCTCGATGCCCGCTTCCTCGAGCGCGCGCAGTTCTTCGTCGGCGCGCCCGAACATCATCGGGTCGCCCCCTTTGAGACGCACCACGAGCGCGTATTTTTGCGCCGCGTCGACCAGCTGCTTGTTGATGAACGCCTGCGCGGTCGACAACTGGCCGCAGCGCTTGCCGACGCCGATTAGCACCGCCTGCGGGCACAGGGCCAGCATCTCGTCGGTCACGAGCGCGTCGTGCAGCACCACGTCGGCCTGCGCGAGCAGGCGCGCGCCGCGCAGCGTGATCAAATCCTGGGCGCCGGGGCCGGCGCCGATCAGATAGACTTTTCCGAGCGATGGTGCTGACATACCGCGGCTCCTGTTACCGTGCGATCCGGATCATGCCCGCGGCGACCGTCTGGTGCGTCACCTCGTCGATCAGGATGAAGGCGCCGGTCGCGCGGATCTCGTCGTAGGCGTCGGCGGCCAGCGGCTGCTGCACCGTCAGCGAAATGCGCGCGATGTCGTTGAGCTTGAGCCCGTCGGCCGTGTGCCGCTCCTGCGTGTTGATGTCGAGCAGGGTGTCGATGCCCGTGACCTTGGCCGAGGTCTGGCGCGTGCCGTGCTTGATCCAGTACTTGCGGCGCGTGTCGAGCGGCTCGTCGGACATCCAGCAGACATCGGCCTGCAGGTTCTTGAGCAGCGTGGCGGGGCGCTCGCTGCCGGCCAGCAGGTCGCCGCGCGAGACGTCGAGGTACTCGTTGAGCAAAATCGTGACCGACTGGCCCACCACCGCGCTCTGGTGCGAACCTTCGAGCGTGAGGATGTCCTTGACGGTGGCGCGCTGGCCCGAAGGCTGCACCACGAGCGTGTCGCCGACGCTGACCTTGCCCGCTTCGATGCGGCCCATGTAGCCGCGGAAGTCGTTCGCCTCGTGGCCGTTGTGGCGCGCCACCAGCTGCACCGGAAAGCGGAACGGCGCCTCGTGCGATTCGTCGTAGACCGACAGCGACTCGAGCAGCGAGATCAGGGTCGGACCCTGGTACCAGTCCATCTTGGCGCTCGGCTCGACGACGTTGTCGCCGGTGAGGGCCGACAGCGGGATCGGGGTGATGTCCTTGAGGCCGAGCGTGGCCGCGAATTCGCGGTAGGCCTTGACGATGCGGTCGTAGATGGCCTGGTCGTAGTCGATCAGGTCCATCTTGTTGACCGCCACGACCACGTGCTCGATCTGCAGCAGGTGCGCGATGGTCGAGTGGCGCTTGGTCTGGATCAGCAGGTCGACCCCGCCGTCCTCGCGCAGCTTGACCTTGGAGACATCGATCAGGATGATGACCGCGTCGGCGGTCGAGGCGCCGGTGACCATGTTGCGCGTGTACTGCTCGTGGCCCGGCGTGTCGGCGATGATGAACTTGCGCTTGGGCGTGGCGAAGTAGCGGTACGCCACGTCGATCGTGATGCCCTGTTCGCGCTCGGCCTCGAGGCCGTCGGTCAGCAGCGACAGGTCGACCGCGTCGCCGACGGTGCGCTTGTGCTTGGAGCGCGACATCGCGTCGAGCTGGTCGGCGAAGATGCCCTTGCTGTCGAACAGCAGGCGGCCGATCAGGGTGCTCTTGCCGTCGTCCACCGAACCGGCGGTGATAAAGCGCAGCAGGCCCGCTGTGTTGAGGTTTTGGGTCATGGCGTTCATCAGAAGTATCCTGCTTTCTTACGTTTTTCCATCGACGCTTCGGAGGTCTGGTCGTCCATCCGGGTGGCGCCGCGTTCGGTGATCTGGGTGACCGCGGTCTCGGCGATGATCTGCTCGACGGTCGAAGCGTCGGACGACACGGGGCAGGTGCACGAGATGTCGCCCACGGTGCGGAAGCGCACCACCTGGGTTTCGACGGTCTCGCCCTCGCGCGCCGGGGTCAGGTCGGTCAGCGGCACCAGCAGGCCGTTGCGCGGGATGACCTTGCGCTCGTGCGCGAAATAGATCGGGGGCAGTTCGAGTTTTTCGCGGGCGATGTACTGCCACACGTCGAGCTCGGTCCAGTTCGAGATCGGGAACACGCGCATGTTCTCGCCCGGATGGACGCGCGTGTTGTACAGGTCCCAGAGTTCGGGACGCTGCGCCTTTGGGTCCCATTGGCCGAATTCGTCGCGGAACGAGAAGATGCGTTCCTTGGCGCGCGCTTTTTCTTCGTCGCGGCGGGCGCCGCCGATGCAGGCGTCGAATTTGTGTTCGGCGATGGTCTCGAGCAGGGTCACCGCCTGCGCCGCGTTGCGCGAGTCGGTGGCCGGGTTACGCAGGCGCACGGTGCCGCGCTTGATCGAGTCTTCGACCGAGCCGACGATCAGGCGCTCGCCCAGTTCGGCGGCGCGCTTGTCGCGGAAGGTGATGACCTCGTCGAAGTTGTGGCCGGTGTCGATGTGCACCAGCGGGAACGGGAATTTGCCGGGGCGGAAAGCCTTTTCGGCCAGGCGCAGCAAAACGACCGAGTCTTTGCCGCCCGAGAACAGCAGCGCGGGGTTGGCGCATTCGGCCGCCACTTCGCGCATGATGTGGATCGCTTCGGATTCGAGCGCGTCGAGGTGGCGCGCGTTCAGGTCGGACAGGCCGCGCGGGATTTCTGTGAGTGTGTTCATGGCTGAGCCTTGTTCTTGTCTATGGTGCGCGTGGCGTTGGATTATGCCGCCACGGATTTAATGCGAATCAGTTTGCCGTCGACCACGTGCAGGCCGCATTCCTTCGAGTCGGGGTTCTCCCACCACCAGCGGCCGGCGCGCACGTCTTCACCGGGCTTGATGGCGCGCGTGCACGGCGCGCAACCGATCGACGGGAAGCCCTGGTCGTGCAGCGCATTGTAGGGCACGTCGTTGATGCGCAGGTAGTGCCAGATGTCGTCCTCGGACCAGTCGGCCAGCGGATTGAATTTTGTCATGCCGTGCGCCGGGTCGTCTTCTTGCACGGCCAGTTCGGCGCGCGTGCTCGATTGCGCGCGGCGCTGCCCGGTGATCCAGGCCTTGTTGCCGGCCAGGGCGCGCCCGAGCGGCTCGACCTTGCGCACGCGGCAGCATTCGCGGCGCATCTCGACGCTGTTATAAAAGGCGTTCAGGCCGTTCTGCGCGACGTAGGCGTCGACCGCCTCGATCTGCGGGCGGTACAGCGCGATGTCGTAGCCGTAGCGCGCCTTGACCTGGTCGACCACGGCCAGCGTTTCCGGATGCAGGCGGCCGGTCTCGAGCGAGAAGATCCCGATCGGCAGCTGCGCTTTGAGGATCAGGTCGGTCAAGACCATGTCTTCGGCGGCCAGGCTCGACGCGAACACGGCGGGCGAAAAATCGGCCGCGATGCGCGCCAGCGTGGCGTTGGTGTCGGCGACCAGGGTGGTGATATAGGACATGGTCAGATCCCGTAGCCGACGTCGCTGCTCTCGACGCGCACATCGCGCTCGTGGCGGCGGAACAGGGGCGCCTTCTGGTCGACCGACGCCTGGTAGGCCTCGGTGAACACGGTCAGGCCCTTGAGCGCGTCGTGGATGTTGCGGTCGGGGCGCGCGTCGTAGGCGTCGAAGCCGACCCGGTGCATCGCAAACAACTGGTCGCGCAGGACGTCGCCGATGGCGCGCAGTTCGCCCTGGTAGCCCAGGCGCATGCGCAGGTTGTAGGCGATCGAGTAGCCGCGGCCGTCGGTAAATTTGGGGAAGTCGACCGCGACCACGCCGAAGTGCGCGAGGTCGTCCTTGATGGTCTCGGGCCGCTCGTCGCTGGCGATCCATACGCCGACCTCGGCGCGCGTTGCGAGCGACTCGCGCTGGGCCAGCCACACGGCCAGCGGCACGATCACTTTGCCCTCGGCCACGGCGACCGCCTCGGCGGTGTCGCCCTCGGCCAGGCGCAGCAGGGTCCAGTCGTCGGCCACGACTGCGCGGCCCTTGATGATTTGTTTCGGTTGCGCGTCAAGCATATTCGTCCTCACCAACCAGTTGGCCAGCCTTGATCGGCGTGGCGTACACATATTCTTTGAACGGCGCGACGCCGATCCTTTGCACGGTGTCGGCAAAGTGCTCCTCTTGGTGACTGCGATCGCGCACATACACCTTGAGCAGGCGGTCGATCACCTCGGGCATTTGCAGGGCCGAGAACGACGGGCCGATGATCTTGCCGATGGCAGGGGCATTGCCCTGGGCGCCGCCGATCGAGACCTGGTACCACTCGCTGCCGTCCTTGTCGACCCCGAGCACGCCGATGCTGCCGACGTGGTGGTGGCCGCAGGCGTTGATGCAGCCCGAGATGTTCAGTTCGATCGGGCCGATGTCGTGCTGGAAGTCGAGGTTGTCGAAGCGCTCGGCGATGGCGGCGGCGATCGGCAGCGACTTGGCGTTGGCCAGCGAGCAGAAGTCGCCGCCGGGGCAGCAGATCATGTCGGTCAGCAGGCCGATGTTGGGCGTGGCCAGGCCGCGCGCTTTTACTTCTTGCCAGAGCTGGAACAGGAGCGTGGTTTCGACGTCGCCGAGCACGAGGTTTTGCTCGTGCGTGACGCGCACTTCGCCAAAGGCGTAGCGGTCGGCCAGGTCGGCCACGAAGTCGAGCTGCTCGGCGGTGGCGTCGCCCGGCGGCACGCCGGTCTTTTTAAGCGACAGCAGGGCGATCGAATAACCCTGCACCTTGTGCGGCTTGACGTTGCGCTTGACCCAGTTGGCGAAGGCCTTGTTGTCCTCGTGGCCGGCCAGCGGCGCGGCCGCGGGCAGGGTTTTGTAGGCCGGCGGCGTAAAATACGCCGCCACGCGCGCCACTTCGTCGTTGGTGAGGGTCGATTCGCTGCCTTTGAGGTCGACCCATTCGGCTTCGACCTGGCGCGTGAATTCCTCGAGGCCGACGGCCTTGAGCAAGATCTTGATGCGCGCCTTGTATTTATTGTCGCGCCGGCCGTACTGGTTGTACACGCGCATGATCGCTTCGATGTACGTGAGCATGTGCTCGAGCGGGAGGAAGTCGCGCACCACGCTGCCGAGGATCGGGGTGCGGCCCATGCCGCCGCCGGCCATGACCTTGAAGCCGATTTCGCCGGCGGCGTTGTGCAGCACCGTCAGGCCGATGTCGTGCACGGCGATCGCGGCGCGGTCCTCGAGGGCGCCGTTGATGGCGACCTTGAACTTGCGCGGCAGGGCGGCGAACTCGGGGTGGAAGGTGCTCCATTGGCGCAGCAGCTCGGCGTACGGACGCGGATCGATGATCTCGTCGGCGGCCACGCCCGCGTATTCGTCGGAGGTGGTGTTGCGGATGCAGTTGCCCGAGGTTTGGATCGCGTGCATCTCGACCGAGGCGAGGTCGGCCAGAATGTCGGGCGTTTGCTCGAGCTCGATCCAGTTGAACTGGATGTTCTGGCGCGTCGTGAAGTGGCCGTAGCCGCGGTCGTACTTGCGCGCGATGTGGGCGAACATGCGCACCTGGTCGCTCGAGAGCAGGCCGTAAGGCACGGCGATGCGCAGCATGTAGGCGTGGCGCTGCATGTACAGGCCGTTTTGCAGGCGCAGCGGCAGGAATTCTTCCTCGGTCAGCTCGCCGCCGATGCGGCGCTGCACCTGGTCGCGGTACTGGGCGATGCGTTCCCTGACGATCAGGTGGTCGTACTGGTCATAACGATACATGTGAAGTCCTATAATTCGGGCCGGTTGCGGGAAGGACGGCGATACACTCCCCCTAAACTAGCCTCAATGGTATTAAACTGCGGCTATATTCCAAACAACAGAGAATTTATTTGCTTATATGCGTTACAGGCATAAGCATTCTTATAAAATGTGGGGTGGCACCGATGTCGCTTAGCATTATTACCCGAGAACCAAGAAATGAATCTCCATCAACTGCGTTTCGTCCGTGAGGCGGTGCGCCAGAACTACAACCTGACCGACGCCGCCAAGGCCTTGTTCACCTCGCAGCCGGGGGTGTCCAAGGCCATCATCGAGCTCGAGGAAGAGCTCGGCGTGGACATTTTCACGCGGCACGGCAAACGCATCCGCGGCCTGACCGAGCCGGGACGCCTGGTGCTAGGCTCGGTAGAGCTCATCATGCAGGAGATCGACAGCCTCAAGCGCATCGGCAAGGAGTACGCGGCCCAGGACAGCGGCAGCTTCACGATCGCCACCACCCACACCCAGGCCCGCTACACGCTGCCGAAGGTGGTGCAGGCGTTCATGCTCAAGTACCCGAAGGTACGCCTATCGCTGTTGCAAGGCAACCCGCGCCAAATTGCAGAGATGGTCAAGGCGGACCAGGCCGACATGGCGATCGCGACCGAATCGATCTCGGGAATTGATGGTTTGATCACATTGCCGTGCTACCAATGGGAGCATGTGGTGGTGGTGCCGGCCGACCACGCGCTGCTCAAGTCGAAGGCGGTGTCGCTCGAGGAGATCGCGGCCTTTCCGCTTATCACCTACGACAGCGCGTTCGCCGGGCGCAGCAAGATCGACCACGCGTTCGGCCTGCGCGGACTCAAGCCCGACGTCCTGCTCGAGGCGATCGACGCCGACGTGATCAAGACTTATGTCGAACTGGGCATGGGTGTTGGTATCATAGCGGGGATGGCCTTCGACGCCGAGCGCGACAAGAACCTGCGCGCGATCCCGGTCGGGCATTTGTTCGGCATGAACGTGTCGCGGGTGGCGATCAAGCAGGGCGCGTACCTGCGCAGCTATGTCTATACATTCATTGAGCTGCTCGCACCCACGCTGAACCGCAAACTGGTCGAATCGGCGATGAGCGGCAACAAGGACAACTACGAGCTCTAAGCATCGCCCCACCATCGTCCTCGCGCAGGCGGGGACCCATAGAACGCACGAGCATATGTACCATTGCTACCCAGCCGGGCTCCCCAAAAACGAGGTTTTGACTTAGCGGGAGCATGCTAAGGGGCCAAGCACAATATTCAACAGCACCATCGAACAAAAGAAACCACCACCATGATCACCGAACAGTCCGCACAATACTACGCCAAAAACGCCTCCGGCCACGACCGCACCTACGACCGTCCCGAGCGCCAGCAGGACCTCGCCACGATGCGCGGACAACTTGCCGAAACGCTGCGCGGGCACGTCGTGCTCGAGCTCGCCTGCGGCACGGGTTTTTGGACCAGCGTCATCGCGACGACTGCCGAATCTGTCGTAGCCACCGACATCAACCCCGAAATGATCGCACTGGGCAAGCTGCGCGCGCTGCCGGCCGACAAGGTCCAGTTCCGCGTGGCCGACGCCTGGGCGCTGCCCGACGACATCGGCAGCTTCACGGCCGTGTTCATCGGCGGGTGGTGGTCGCACGTCAAGCGCGAGGAGCAGGAGCGCTTCCTCGCGCAGCTGCGCGGCAAGCTCGGCAAGGACATGTTCATCGTTCTGCTCGACGATTGTTACGTCGAGGGCGTGAGCGAGACCGTGGCGCGCACGGACATGGAAGGCAACACCTACCAGATCCGCACCGCGCCCGATGGCGAGCGCTACGAGATTCCCAAGACCTATCCTTCAGACAGCGGCTTGCGCAAGAAGCTCGCTTCGTCGGTACGCGAGATCAAGATTTTCCGGCTCGAATATTACTGGCTGCTGAGCTGCAGGCTCAAGTAGTTCCGTACGAAAAAAAGCGCCAATAGGCGCTTTTTTTGTAGGGTGCGTAGCGCCGGGCCGCGAACGAGTGGTTCGCTTGGATTTTCTGTCGCGGCATGATTGTGAGGAGTTAAGGAAAATTTCTATTTTTTCACTTTAACCGTCTTGGGTTTGGATGGCGGATCGTCGGGCGTCACAAAGCCGATTGGGCGCTTTTGGACGGACTCGGCCGGCGCCATCAGTTCCCGGATGGCTTCGAAAATCTGTTTGAGATGCACCCGTGTATCGTGCTCGAACGTGTCGTGCTTCAAAGACATCAACTCGGTCTTGTTCTCTAGGTCGGTCAGGCGACGGGCCAGCTCCTTGTTCGACACAATCATTTCGCGCAGCCGCACAAAGGCGCGCACCACGTACACACCTGTCTCGATCGCCTGCGGGGAGGCCAGTACGTTGGCCGCCTGGATGGCGCCGTGTTCGGTGAAGGCGAATGGCAAAGTCTTCGAAAATTTCAACTTGGCGAGGTAGTCGCAATTTGCGACCACCTCCGCTTTCTCCATTTGTGTCAGAGTGAACATGAAATCTGACGGGAATCGCTCGGCGTTGCGCTTTACCTGCTCGTTGAGACGTTTGGTTGACACGCCGTAGAGCTGCGCCAGATCGGCGTCGATCATTACCTTCAGGCCGCGAACGAGCAGGATGCGGCTCTCGATTCGAGCGAGCGGTGTGGCGGCTGGGGGCGTGCCTGGCGCCGTTTTCATCGATTGGCCGCGAGAGGCTTGACCGAGGGGGCTGGCCGCTGGGGCCAGCATACAGCGTCGGGCTTGCACAGAATGTCGGCGACCCTCGGTTTGACGGCCTCTGGCTGATTCATGCGTACAAAAAAGTTCATAGCGAGGACGAGGAGATTTGTGATAGCCATAAGTGTATGCCCCTCCATTCTGAGCGCTCCCACCGCGCTCAATCAAGGAGTGCGCAATGTGTCGCATCGCCGTGTCGATAGTTGCTTGGTAGTCTGTTACGCTGCTCGTTCCCCCCCCGTCCATACAGGAGCCGCCTTGTCCACCGTCCGTACCCTTTGCGCAGCCGTCGCCGCCGCCTTTGCGTTCGTTCCCGCCGTGCATGCGTCCAGCTACGACCTGGTCATCCGCAACGGCATGATTTATGACGGCTCCGGCAAACCGCCATACAGGGGCGAGGTCGCGATTCGCGGCGAGCGCATCGCTTATGTCGGCAAGCCGCGCAACAGCCGCGGCGCGCGCACGATCGACGCCAAAGGACACGAGGTTTCGCCGGGCTTCATTAATATGCTGGCCCATCCGGAGGAAACGCTGTTGGTGGACGGGCGCGCGCTGAGTGACCTGAAACAGGGCGTCACGCTTGAGGTGATGGGGGAATTTTCAATGGGGCCGCTGAACGCCGACATGACGCGGCGGCAGCTTGCCGCCCAAGGCGACATCAAATACCCGATCACCTGGTCGACCCTGGACGGCTACCTGTCGACGCTCGAAAAGCGCGGGATCGCACCCAACGTCGCCTCGTATGTCGGCGCCGGCACCGTGCGCAGTTACGTACTCGGCTACGGCAACACCCAGCCGGACGCCGCCCAGCTCAAGGCCATGCAGGGCCTGGTCCGGACGGCGATGGAAGACGGCGCGCTGGGCCTAACGACGGCCCTGATCTACACCCCGGACACCTTCTCCAAAACGCCTGAATTGATCGCCCTGGCGCAGGAGTCGGCCCGCTGCGGCGGCCTCTACTCGGCCCATATGCGCAGCGAGGGCGACCGCATCGAAGCGGCGGTCGACGAAACCATCGCGATCGCGCGTGCCAGCGGCGCGCCGGGCCATATCTACCACCTTAAAATGGCGGGCAAGGACAACTGGGGCAAGCTTGACAAGGTCGTCGCCGCGATCGAGCAGGCGCGCGCCGGGGGCACCCGCATCACGGCCGATATGTACACCTACACCGCGGGCGCCACCGGCCTCGATGCCGCGATGCCGCCGTGGGTCCAGGAGGGCGGACTGGACGACTGGATCAAGCGCCTGCGCGACCCGCTGCTGCGCAAGAAAGTCGTGGCCGAGATGCGCGAAGCCCACCCTGCCACCTGGGAAAACCTGTACGGCGCGGCCGGGGCCGAAGGCACCTTACTGCTGGCCTTCAAGAATCCCGCGCTCAAGCCCCTGATCGGCAAGACCCTGGCGCAGGTGGCGCGCGAGCGCGGCGTGCCACCCGAAGACGCCGCCATCGACCTCGTGATCGAAGACGGCACACGTGTCGGCATCGCGTATTTTTTGATGAGCGAAGATAAGGTGCGGCGCCAGACCGCGCTGCCATGGATGTCGTTCAATTCCGACGAGGGCGCGTATGCACCCGAAGGCGTGTTCCTCGAATCGTCGGCCCATCCTCGCGCCTATGGCAATTTCGCCAGGTTGTTCGCCCGGTACGTCCGCAAGGACCGCGCGCTGAGCGTGCAAGAGGCGGTGCGCAAGCTCACCTCCTTGCCGGCCGATACCCTGTCGCTGGCCGACCGCGGCCGGCTCAAGGCCGGTGCCTACGCCGACGTCGCGGTGTTCGATCCGGCCACGATCCAGGACCACGCGACCTTCGCCGCGCCGCACCGGCTCGCCACCGGCGTGAGCCATGTTGTGGTCAACGGCAAACTGGCACTCGACAACGGCGCCCCGACCGGCGCCGCCAGCGGGCAGGTGGTGCGCGGCCGCGCATGGAAGGGCGCGCCCGGTGGCGGTTGCAAAGCCAGTGCCGCGGACTGGAAATGGACGCGCTGAGCTGCCGGAGGCTAAGCCTCTCAGTCCGCTCCGTCCCGCCTCAAGTGCCAACCGAGGGGGACGTGGCGGCCAGGCTGTGATCCAGGGACGAAAAAAAACGCGCCAGCGGCGCGTTTTTTTAATGCTGCGCTCAGCTTAGAACGCGTGGCGCACGCCGATCGACAGGTTCGATGGATCCGCGCCGAAGGCGGTCGCCGGTGGCGTCAGCGCGGTGCCGGCCGAGGCGATGCCGAAGCGCGCGGTGCCGTTGTTGCTCAGGCGTGCATACGAAGCGTACACATTGGTGCGCTTGGAGAAGGCATACGAATAGGCCAGTGCCAGGGTGCGGCCCTTGGCGCCGCCCAGGTCCAGCTTTTGCTCGCTGACGTTGGCGAAGAAGGTGCTCGCGCCGGCGGCCAGCGACACGCCCACGCCGAGTTGTTCGTACTTGTTGTTCGGACCGGCGAGGTCGGCGGCCATCCAGTTGCCCTTGATGGCGAAGTTGCCCATCTTGTAGGCGGCGCCGAGGATCATTTCCTTGTCGTCCGCAAGCGCGACGCGCTCGACCGTGTGGTAGCCGGCGCCCAGGTACAGGTTGCCGATGGTGTAGTCGACCGCGATGCCCATCAGGTCGAGCGAAGGGCCGACCAGGGTTTCACCGAGGCCATAGCCGGCGGCGAAGCGCAGGCCGTTCATCGGCACCGAGCTGTAGTTCACCGAATTGCTGATGCGGCGCGTCAGACGCTCGTTGCCGAAGGCGACCAGGTTGGTGCCGTAGAAGCCTTGGCCGAAAATGTCGGATTGTTTCGCCACTTCGGCGATCGGGGTGTACTCGCGCCCGACCGTGACGGTGCCGAAGCTGCCTTGCAGGCCGACGATCGCGCGGCGGCCGAACAGGACGGTGTCGCCGGCGCCGGTGGAAACGTTGAGGCCGCCTTCGAGGTTGAAGATCGCCTTCAGGCCCGAGCCGATGTCTTCGACGCCCTTGAAACCGAAACGGCTGGTCGACTGGTCGCCCGAGTTGACCACCGTGCGGCTGCCGTTCGGCGCGCCGTTGTCTTCGCGCGCGACGGCCGCGTCGACGATGCCGTAGATGGTGACGCTCGATTGGGCCGAAGCGACGAGTGGAAGGGCCGCGACGATCGCCGCCGCCAAGAGTTTGAATTGCATGAATTTCTCCAATAAGTTGGTCGATGGTAGACAATCTGCTACTGATCGCAGGCAATTATATCGGCTATATGTTCCTCGGGCACAGGCTTCTCGCCCCGGTGTTGCATTTTTGTTGCATTGCAGCACCGGGGGCCAAGTCCTTGCGGCAGATCAAGGTATTCTTGCCCAAAGGGAGTAGCGCGGGAGTGGCGACGAAAAAAAACGCGCCGGCGGCGCGTTTTTTCATTGGAGCAAAGGGCTTAGAACGAGTGGCGCACGCCGACCGACAGGTTCGACGGATCGGCCCCCGGATTGGCCGCCGGCGGGTTGAGCGCGGTGCCGGACGAGGTGATGCCGAAGCGGCCGGTGGCGTTGTTGCTCAGGCGGGCATACGAAGCGTACACATTGGTGCGCTTCGAGAACGCGTAGGCGTAGACCAGAGCCACGGTGTTACCCTTGGCGCCGCCTTCCAATTTTTGTTGCTGGAAGTTGGCGTAGAAGGTGTTTGCACCGGAATTCATCGATGCGCCCAGGTTGGCTTGCTCGTACTTGTTGTTGGCGCCGGTCAGGTCAGCGACCATATAGTTGCCCTTGATGGCGAACGCGCCCATCTTGTAGCCGGCGCCGACGATCATTTCCTTGTCGTCGCCAACGGTCAGGCGCTCGACCGTGTGGTAGCCGGCGCCGACGTAGAAGTTACCAATGGTGTAGTCGGCCGAGAAACCCATCAAATCGAGCGATGGACCGGTCAGCGCTTCGCCCGCGCCGTAGGCGGCGGCGACGCGGAAGCCGCTCATCATCATCGATTTGTAGTTGACCGAGTTGCTGATGCGGCGCGTCAGGCGGCCCGTGCCGAAGGCGCTCAGGTTGGTGCCGTAAAAGCCTTGACCGAAGATGTCCGATTCTTTGGCGACATCGGCGATCGGGGTGTATTCGCGGCCAAGCATGACCGAACCGAAGTTGCCTTGCAGGCCGACCACGGCGCGGCGGCCGAACAGGGCGGTGTCGCCCGCGCCGGTGTCGATGTTGATGCCGCCTTCGAGGTTGAAGCTCGCTTTCAGGCCGGAGCCGATGTCTTCGACGCCGCGGAAGCCGAAGCGGCTGGTCGACTGGTTGCCCGAATTGAGCACGGTGCGGCTGCCATTTGGCGCGCCATTGTCTTCACGGGCCACGGCTGCATCGACGAGGCCGTAGATGGTGACGGTCGATTGGGCGGATGCGACGAGGGGAAGGGTCGCGAGGATAGCCGCTGCCAAAAGTTTGAATTGCATTTAATTCTCCAATAAGTTGCTTCGAGGGGTAGACAATGTGCTACTGATCGAAAGCGAGTTTATCGGCGAAGTTTTACAACTTGATGACATGGAAATTTTGTTGCGTTATAGCCACAACTGCTGCGATTGTGCTTGTGACGATCATTCCGCGCGCCGCGGCAGCTCGAGCACGACGTCGATGCGGGTGCCGGGCGGATCGTCGGCGCTGACGGTGATTTCGCCGTGCATGGCCCAGACCCGTTCGCGCATGCCGATCAGGCCGAGCGACTCGGCTTTCTCCATGTCGGCGGCGTCGATGCCGCGGCCGTCGTCGCGGATCGTGATCAGGAGTTGGCCGTCGATGCGGTACAGGTTCATCGTCACGTTGCTCGCGCCCGCGTGGCGTGCGATGTTGGTCAGCGCCTCCTGCACGATGCGGAAGATGGCGGTGCTGGCGGCGTCGTCGAGGCGCAGCTCGGCCTCGTCGGCATACAGCGTGCACGGAATCCCATAGCGCTCGACGAAGTCGTGGCGCAGGCCCTCGAGCGCGAAAAACAGCCCGCCCTCGTCGAGCGCGCGCGGACGCAGGTTGCTGGCGATGCGGCGCAGCGAGGTGATCGCGGTCAGCAGGCGCTCGTCCATGCCGCGCATGATGCGCGTGCTGCCGGGCGTGGCCCCGGCCTCCTGTTGCAGCAGGGCGAGGTCCATGCGCAGCGAGGCGAGGATCTGGCCGAGGTCGTCGTGCAGCTCGCGCGCGATGTGGGCGCGTTCCTCCTCGCGGATGGTCTGCAGCGCGGCCGAGAGCTGTCGCAACTGCGCGTGCGAGCGCGACAGCTTCTCTTGCACCTGCTGGCGTTCTGTGACGTCGCGCAAGATGATGGTGTAGATCGGTTCGCCGTCCTCGAGCACGTGCGAGATCGAGCCTTCGAGCGGGAAGGTGGCGCCGGTGGCCTTGATGCCGGTCACGGCGTAATCGGTGGCGCGGCGGCCGGCGCGCCCGCCGACGTCGCCGAAAAAGGCGGTCGGCAACTCGCCGGTGGAAGGCAGCGGCGAGATGAAGTCGCTCACGGGGCGGCCCTGCATCGCCGCGACCGTGGTCGAGAACATCGCCGCGGCGGACGGGTTGGCCAGCACGATGGTGTGCGAGGCGTCGGTCGAGATGATGGCCTCGCTGGCGTTCTCGACGATGTCGCCGCTGTGGCTGCGCGCGGCGGGCGGGGCGGACGCGCGGGCGAAGGCGCGCGCGAGCAGGTGGCCGCCGGCCAGACCGAGGGCGAGCATCAGGGGGGAGCGGAGGCGGGAGCGGGCTCGATTGTTCACTGCGGCGGCGTTCAAAAAAGTGGCCCGCGGAAGCGGGCCCACCTTTACCTTAGGGTGCGCCGCGTTTTGCCGTTTGATGCCGCGCAAAAACCGTTGCAGCCGGTTCGGGATTTGACTGCCCCCAAAATCGCATACTCAATTCAAAAACCACATCGTCCTCGCGCATGGCTCGGCGCCCCCGCGTTGACCCATAGAACGTTTGCTATGCGCTACTGTTCTATGGATCCCCGCCTTCGCGAGGACGATGTTGGTTTTTGTTATTTAGGTTCTTGCCATGCGATTTCTAAGACGTCCGGAACGCCCCAAAAACCCTACATCTGTTTGAACAAATGCAAGAAACTCCTGCTCACCTCAAGCTTGTCCGACTTGCCCTTGATAAGCACCAGATGACGCCCGCGGATGTCGCGCGTGACCCCTTCGATCGCGTTCACATTGACCAGCGTGGCGCGGTGGATCTGCCAGAACAGCGCCGGATCGAGTTCCTCCGCGAGGTCGCGCACCGGCTTGCGGATCAGCGCCTCGAAGCGGTCGGTCTGCACGCAGGTGTATTTTTCGTCGGAGCGGAAAAACAAAATCTCTTCGACCGGAATCATGCGCAAATCCTGCCCGATGCTGGCCTGGATCCATTGCAGGTAAACGGGCTTGGGCGCCGCCATTTTTTCGGCCAGTTGCGACAGCATCGCCGTCACGCTGTCGTTGGCCGCTTCCTTCGGTTTTTCGAGGCGCAGCTTGAGCCGCTCGACCGTCACCTGCAAACGCTCCTGCTCAGGCGGCTTGAGCACGTAATCGACCGCGCCGCGCTCGAACGCCTCGACCGCGTACTGGTCGTAGGCGGTCACGAACACGATATTGCTTTGGTTGCCGATCAGGCGCGCCGCCTCCATCCCGTTGGTGCCCGGCATGCGGATGTCGAGGAAGGTCAGGTCGGGTTTGAGCTCGGCCACCAAGGCGACCGCCTCGTCGCCATTTTTTGCCTCGCCGATAATCTCGAGCTCGGGCCACACCTGGTTCAGGCGCAGGCGCAACTGGTCGCGCATCAGTCTTTCGTCGTCCGCAATAATGGCTGTAGGCATGGTCGTATGGGCAAAAAGGGTAGGCGCTAATTATTGAATACATTGGCTTTTTAATCAATGCATTCTCGCCGGGCTTACTCAGCATTTGAGTGCTGGCAGCAACACGGTTACACTCACTTCTTTCAACAGGGAGTGCACATGACCGTCATCCGTCCGCGTTTGTCCAGCTTGCTCTTGCTCGCCGCTTTGTCGAGCGGCGCCACGGCCCAGGATTTTTCCAAAGTCCAGGTCAAGTCCGAGAAATTGAATGACTCGACCTATATGCTGACCGGCGCCGGCGGCAACCTCGCGGTCGCCTTCGGCCCCGACGCCGTGTTCGTCGTCGACGACCAGTACGCGCCGATGACGCCCAAGCTCAAGGCGGCGATCGCGGCGCTGACGAAGGAGCCGGTCAAGTTCGTGCTCAACACCCACTGGCACGGCGACCACACGGGCGGCAACGAAAACTTCGGCAAGGCCGGCGCCACCATCGTCGCCCACGAAAACGTGCGCAAGCGCATGTCGTCCGACCAGCTCATCGCCTTCCTCAACATGCCGGTCAAGGCCTCGCCCAAGCAGGCGCTGCCGGTCGTCACATTCGGGCGCGACGTCACCTTCCACCTCAACGGCGACGAAATCCATGTGTTCCATGTGCCCAACGGGCATACCGACGGCGATGCGATCGTTCATTTTAAGAACGGCAATATCATGCACATGGGGGATTTGTTCTTCAATAAATCCTACCCCTTCATCGATATCTCGAGCGGCGGCTCGGTCGATGGCGTGATCGCGGCGGCGGACCAGGCGCTGGCGCTGGCAAACGATGGCACCAAGATCATCCCCGGACATGGGCCGCTGGCCAGCAAGGCCGACCTGCAAGCCTACCGCGACGTGCTGCGCGCGGTGGCGGCGAAATTGATGGTGCATAAGCGCGATGGCAAGACGCTGGCCGAGGTCGTCGCGGCCAAGCCGAGCGCCGAATACGATGCGGCTTGGGGCAAGGGCTTCATCAAGCCGGATGCGTTTGTGACGATGCTGTGGGCGGACATCAGCCGTAAGTAGGATGGGGCCCGCACGTCAATAGAAGCCGCGAACACCGCAACTCAAAAACCAAACCAACATCGCCCTCGCGCAGGCGGGGGCGCATGCGCCCCCCCCATAGAGCGGTTGCACATAGCAACCGTTCTATGGGCCCCCGCATGCGCGAGGGCGATGTGGTTTTATGTTTGTAGGTGTTCTCTGTTCGCGATTTCTGCTACTGCACTGCGCTCAATTCGGCAGTTGATAGGGCACCTCGACCGTGGCGATCACCCCTGACGGCAAATTAGGCGCGATATTGAGGTGCGCCTGCTCCCCGTGCAGCAACTTGAGCCGTTCGCGGATCGTCGGCAGGCCAAGCCCGGTGCCGTCGCTCGGCATCACGCCGAAACCGACGCCGTCGTCGCTGACGATCACGCGCAGCCGGTTGCCGGCCACCTCGGCCACGACGCGCAGCGTGCCGCCCTCGGCCTTGCACTCGAGGCCGTGCTTGATCGCGTTCTCGACCATCGACTGCAGCATCATCGGCGGAAACGCCGCGCCGCGCAGCACGTCGGGGACCTGCAGCTCGACGGTCAAGCGCTCCTCCATCCGCATCTTGAGCAGGTTCAGGTAGGCGCGCACCATGTCGACCTCGCGCCCGAGGTTGGTGATGACGGCGTTATCGCGCATCTGCGGCAGCACCGCGCGCAGGTACTGGATCAGGCTGCGCTGCATGGCCGAGGCGCGCGGCGGGTTGGTCTCGATCAGGTACTCGACCGAGGCCAGCGTGTTGAACAAAAAGTGCGGCTCGACCTGCGCCTGCATCATCTGCATCTTCGCCTCCGACAACTGGCGCTGCATCGATTCGCGCTCGGCCGCCGCGTTCGCGGTCTGGGTCTCGGCCTCGGCGCGCTTCTTGCCGCCGACCAGCGCCTTGGTGCCGAACAGCGCGAGCACCAGCAACCACACGAAGCTCATGAACCAGGTCGAGGCCTGCTTGGTCGAGGTCTTCGACTTTTGCTTGGCCGCGTTGTCGACCGCCTCCTCGATCGCGTTCGACAGCTCGATCCCGATCTGGGGCGGCAGTTCGATGTGCACCGGCTCGGTCGCCGCGGCCGCGGCCGCCTGCGCCGAGGTTTCGGCCGCGCCGGCGTTCGCCCTGGCCGAGGCGGCCGACTCGGGCGGTTGCGGCGGCTCCGGCGGCTCCGGCGGCTCGGGCAACTCGTTCGGCTCGGGCGGCTCGGTCGGCTTGGGCGGGCTAGTGCTCGCGCCGCGCGGCGGCTTGGTCGTCGGATTGAAGTAGATGCCCGTCTCGTCGAACCAGATGCTGCTCTCGGGCTTGGCCGGTTTGCCTGGCGCGTGCGTCTCGTCCTCTTCGGTCGAGCCCGAAAACAATTGGTCCTGCAAGATCCCGCCGGCGATCACGGCCAGGGCCGCGAACAGGAAGAACTTCCACCACGACAGTTGGGTCACCCAGTTGGTGACCCTGTCGAAGCCGCGGTGCAGCAGGGCCAGCATGGTGGTGAGGACGCTTTCGGGAGGGAGCCGTGCTTGCATGGTCTGGGATCGGGCAGTCGTGGTGGGTCGGTAACAAGCGGCGAGTGTAAGCGATCGCGCCGGTCGTGGCGAATTTCCAAGCTGCAACGATAAATATTGTTGGGACAATGCAACTGTAAGCCATGCCGGGAGCCGGGGTCGGCCAATTGCGACAGACTGCACGACGGCGTGCCCAGAACGCCGCTGCGGCGTTCAGGACGGCGGCGCGGCCGGGTGCATCTGCGGGGTGAAATGGCGGTAGGCGTTGCGTCCCGCGTGCTTGGCCACGTACATGGCGAGGTCGGCGTTGCGCACCAGCGTGTCGGGCACGATCGAGTCTTGCGGGCACAGCGCGATGCCGATGCTGCCGCTGATGCTTACATTCTGGGGCCCGAGCGGGAACGGCGCGCTCAGCGCGTCGAGGATCTCGCGCGCGATCACGTCGATGTGGGCCTCGCGCGTGACGTCGGTCAGGATCACGGTGAATTCGTCGCCGCCGATGCGCGCCACGGTGTCGGTGTCGCGCACGCAGGCGTTGATGCGGCGCGCGACCTGGCGCAGCAGCTCGTCGCCTGCCGCGTGTCCGAGCTGGTCGTTGACGACCTTGAAGCCGTCGAGGTCGATGAAAAGCAGCGCCAGCGGCAGTCCGGTGCGCGAGGCGTGCTTGATCTCGTGGTCGAGCCGGTCGAGGAACAGGGCGCGGTTGGGCAGCTCGGTCAGCGAATCGTAGTTGGCGCTGCGCCGCGCGCGTTCCTCGTTGGCCTTGCGCTCGGTGATGTCGCGCGCGGTGCCGGCCACCGCCTCGACCCGGCGCTGCTCGTCGAGCACGGGCATGAGCAGGTATTCGTAGCAGAGCGAACGCGCATCGGTGATCGCATACATGATCTCGCCCCGGTACGCGCTGCCGGTCAGCAGCACCGCGTTGACGTGGCTGTGCAGGTCGCCGGCCACGGGCGAGGCCAGCACGAACAGGTTTTGCCCGACCATCTGGCTCGCCGCCAGCTCGTACATCGAGGCGAGCGCCTTGTTCACGTAGAGCAGGCGCCCGTCCGGCGCGGCGATGAAGTTCAGGTCGGGCGAGGACGACAGCAGCGCGTCGAACAGGCGCGTGTTGCGTTCGCGGTCGGCCGAGAAGCGCTCGAGCGACTCCGACAGCGCCTGGTCGATCGCCTCGTTGAAGCGGGTGATCTCGTCGCTGCGCCGGTCCGGGTAGTCGGGCTCGCGGTCGGTCCACAGGCGCAGCACGCTCGCGCGCAGGGCGCGGTACTCGGACATCGCGTCGTTGACGCTGAAGCCCTCGAGCAGGCGCGCCGCGCCGTGCTGGGCGGCCTCGGTCTCGCTCGCCGAGCCCGGCTGCGCCTGGCCCTTGGCCTTTTGGTCCTGCTGTTCGCGCGACTGGCTGCGCTCCAGGTCGGCGGCGATGTCGTTGAGGATGCCGGCCGCATGGTCGCGCAGGGTCTTCTGGTTTTGCTGGCGCGCCGGCGGGATGTTGCGCGCGAAATTCTCCCATTGGTCGAGGATGGTCTCCAGATTGGTGCGGATGAAATCGGCAAACGTCATGGTCGCGCTCCCGTGTTCGGTGCTCGTGTTCAGTGGGGCTCGGCCTCGAGCAGCGCGCCCAGCGCCTCGGCCGTGAGCGGCCCGCTGTAAAAGTGGCCCTGGATCTCGTCGCAGCCGTGCTGCCTGAGGAACTCGGTCTGGCCCTGCGTCTCGACGCTGGCCGCGACCACCGTCATGTCGAGGTTGTGGGCGATGTCGATCAGCGCGCGGGTCAGCGCCGCCGCGGCGCGGTCGGGCACGATGTCGCGCACCACGCCCGGCGTCATCGTCAGGTTGGCCGCGGCCAGCGAGGGCAGCTCGCCCAGGCTCGTGAGGCCGTCGCCGAAATGGTCGATCGACAGCCTCAGGCCCAGCGCGCGGGCCTGGCGCGCCAGTTCGCGGCTCAGTTCGCGGTTGCGCAGCAGCGCCTCTTCGGTCAGTTCGAGCGCGAGCGTGTCGGGCGCGAGCCCGAGGCGCTGCAACTGCTCGCCGACCCGGGCGACGAAATTGGGCTCGCTGAACTGGCGGTAGCTCGCGTTCATCGCCACCGGCAGCTTGCCATGCCCGGCGTCGCGCAGCCGCGCCATGAGCGCGCAGACCTCGTCGAACACCCAGCGCCCGATCGGCACGGCCATGCCGTTCTCCTCGGCCTCGGGCAGGAACGACGGCGGCAGCAGCACGCCGTGCTGTGGGTGGCGCCAGCGCAGCAGCGCCTCGACCCCGGCCACGCGCCCGCTGCGCAGCGACAGGCGTGGCTGGTAGACCAGGAAGAACTCGTCGTGCAGCAGCGCCTCGCGCATTTCGGCCTCGAGCCGGTGGCGCGATTCGGTGGTCGACTTCATGTCGGGCGAAAAAAAGCTGGCCTTGGCGCCGCCGGCCGCCTTCGCGTGGTACATCGCGATGTCGGCGCAACGCACGAGGTCGAAGGCGTTGCCGCCGTCGTGCGGGTAGACGGCGACGCCGACGCTCGCCGCCACCGGCAGGCTGGCGCGCTCGTATGGCACCGGCTGCGCCAGGCGCGCGTGCACCCGGTCGATCATGCGCATGGCGTAGCGCAAGGAGGGCTGGTCGGCCAGCACCAGCACGAATTCGTCGGCGCTCAGGCGCGCCACGGTGTCGGCCGCGCGCGCCGCTTCGGCGAGGCGCCCGGCCACCGCCTTGAGGACCGCGTCGCCGGCCTCGTGGCCCCAGCTCTCGTTGATGTGCTTGAAGCCGTGGAGGTCGGCCAGCACGACCACGACGAGGCTCTTGTTGCGCTGGGCCACGACCAGCGCCTGCTCGAGGCGCTCCCACAACAGTTTGCGGTTGGCCAGGCCCGTGAGCGGGTCGTGCGTGAGCTCGTGTTCGAGGTAGCGGGTGCGCTGGTAGGCCTGGGTCACGTCGGTGAGCACGCCGATGAAATGGGTGATCTCGCCGAGTTCGTTGTCGACCGGCGTGATGCCCAGTTCGACGTGGCGGCGCTGCCCGTCGCTATCCTGCCTGGCCAGCACGGCGGTGTGGGCGCGCCGCGCGCGGATCGCGTCGGCCAGCGCGGCGTGCGCGGCATCGTCGAGCGCGCCGGCGGCCAGCGACAAGGCGTCGTGTCCGACGACGCCCTCGGCGCGCAGGCCCGTCAAGCGCTCGAACGCGGGGTTCACGTACTCGATCGGGCACTCGGGCACGCCGCAACGCGCGATCACGATGCCGTTGCTGACCGCGTGCAAGGCGCGCTCGCGCAGGCACAAGCGGATTTCGCGCTCGTCGCGCGCCAGCTGCGCCAGGCCGTCGCTCTGTAAATTCGGATTGTTGGCGGACATTGTCTCCTCGGTGCATCACGGCGGCGTCGCGCCGCACGATTGCCGTTTGACTCTTCGCGCGCCGATCCGTTCCGTCGGCGCCGGGCGGGCCGGGTTGGAAAAAAGGCCGGACGCGCGCGCCGCGGTCACACCAGCGTCATCTTCGCTTACTAGAATCTGCCCCGCACACCCTCCCACCGTCATAGGAATTCGCAAAATGAAACAAGCCGACAAGCAAGCAATGACGACGATCGACCCAGACGACATTGGCAATAATCCGACCGACAACGCGCACTTCAGCACGGTGCTTAGCGCGCGCCTGAGCCGGCGCAACCTGTTGCGCGGCGGCGCCGCCACTGCCGCGAGCATGGCGCTCGGCGCGATCGGCCTGAGCGCCTGCGGCGGTTCGTCCGACGGCGCCGCCGCGCCCGCGCCCGTCGTGCCGGCCCCGGCCGAAAAACTGCTGGGCTTTAGCGCCGTCGGCAAGAGCCTGCTCGACAGCGTGGTGGTGCCGGCCGGCTACACGGCGAGCGCGATCTACGCCTTGGGCGACCCGCTCAACGACGCCACCGCGGCCTATAAGAACGACGGCAGCGACAGCGGTTTCGACAACCGCGCGGGCGACCACCACGACGGCATGGAATGGTTCGGGCTCGACGCCGACGGCAAGGCGTCCGGCAGCGCCGTCGCGCGCGGCCTGCTGGCAGTCAACCACGAGGCGACGACCGACGCCAAGCTGGCCTCGTTCTTCCTGCACGTGGGCGGCGGCACCACCACGCTGCCGCGGCCGGCGGACGAAGTCGACAAGGAGACCGCGATCCACGGGGTCGCGATCGTCGAGGTGCGCGCCACTGCCGGCAAATGGGAATACCAGAAGGGCTCGGCGTTCAACCGGCGCCTGACCTGCCTGAGCGAGATCGAGATCGCCGGACCGGCGCGCGGCAACCGCCTGCTCGTGACCAAATACTCGGCCGCAGGCACCAAAACGCGCGGTACGCTCAACAACTGCGGCACCGGCAAGACGCCGTGGGGCAGCTTCCTGACGGGCGAGGAGAATTTTGCCGGCTACTTCACGCGCGCCGCCACCGACGACCTCGCGCGCGCCAACGACAAGAGCGTGGCCGCGCTCAAGCGTTACGGCCGCAACCAGGGCGCAGCCTCGCGCCACGGCTGGGAAAGCGCGGGCGCCGACGACAAGTACCAACGCTGGAACAACAGCAAGACGGGCGTGTCGGCCGACGGCAGCGACGACTACCGCAACGAACTGAACGGCATGGGCTACATCGTCGAACTCGACGCCTACGACAAAACGGCGCTGGCCAGGAAGCGCTCGGGCCTGGGCCGCTTCGCCCACGAAAGCGCCGCCTTCGGCAAGCCGGTCGCGGGCGCGCCCTTGGCGGTCTACATGGGCGACGATTCGCGCAACGAATACATCTACAAGTACGTATCGGCGGCCAACTGGGACTCGGCCGACGCGCAGCCGGCGAACCGGCTCGCGGCCGGCGACAAGTACCTCGACAACGGCAAGTTGTACGCCGCGAAGTTCAATGCCGACGGCAGCGGCGCGTGGGTCGAATTGTCGGTCTCCAACCCGCTCGTGGGCGGGTATGCCGCCTACGCGTTCGCCGACCAGGCCGACGTGGTCGTCAACGCGCGCCTCGCCGCCGACGCCGTCGGCGCGACCAAGATGGACCGGCCGGAGTGGTGCTCGGTGAACCCGTCCAACGGCGAGGTGTATTTCTGCCTGACCAACAACAGCAACCGCGCGGTCGAACCGAACGCCTCGCAACTGGCGCCCGACAGCGCCAATCCGCGCGCCTACAGCGACGTCAAAGGCGCCTCGAGTGTGCAGACCGGCAATCCGAACGGACACATCCTGCGCATCAAGGAAGGCGCGGCGGGCGCGGCGGCGGGCGTGTTCAGCTGGGACGTGTACCTGTTCGGCGCCGAGGCGAGCGCCGATCCGGGCAAGGTCAATTTGTCGGCCTTGACCAGCGACCAGGATTTCTCGAGCCCCGACGGCCTCGTGTTCAGCAAGGCCACCGGCATCTGCTGGATCCAGACCGACGACGGCGCCTACACCGACGTCAGCAATTGCATGATGCTGGCCGGTTTGCCGGGGCAGGTGGGCGACGGCAAGAAGGTTTCGCTGAGTTATCCGAAGGCGGGCGGCGGCGCGCTCGTGCTCGACACCCACGTGGGCAAGGCGCCGACCAAGGACACCTTGAAGCGCTTCCTGGTGGGCCCGGTGGCCTGCGAAATCACGGGCATGTGCGAGACGCCGGACGGCAAGGCGATGTTCATCAACATCCAGCATCCGGGCGAGTCGACCAACTACCTCGACATCGCCGACCCGTCCAAGTACACCAGCCAGTGGCCGGGCAACGCGGGCTACGGCGCCGGCAAGCGGCCCCGTTCGGCGACCATCGTCATCACCAAGGATGACGGCGGGCGCATCGGGAGCTGACGCACCGGGCGCGCGCCTTCGCATAGGGCGCGCGTGCGGCGGGCCGTTCAGGCGGCGAACGCCTCGCGCAGCGGAAGCTCGCCCCGTTCGAGCGCGGGCCGGTCCCATCGGCCCAGGTTGGCCGCCGCGGCGTAGCTGCGCTCGAGGAAGGCCAGCAGCAGCGCGTCCGGCGAGGCGGCCTGCCGCACTACGTCGTAGGGCAACACGAATTCACGTAGGGCCGCGTTGTAACCGGCGCCGGGCAGCTCGAGCCTGGTGTCGCTGAAGCCGGTTGGCTCCGGGTAGGCGTACGAGTAGAACAGGGGGAACGGCGAGGCCTCGCCGCCGGGCCAGAAGCCGGCGCTGCTGACCTCGTGCGAATAGGCTTCGCGCACGATCCAGTCGGCCAGGTGCGGCACGCCGCCCGGGTGGCGGGGGGCGGGGCGGCCCGAAAAGCGCGTGACCGCGAGGTCGAAACTGCCCCAGAAAAAATGCACGGGACTGCATTTGCCGATGAAGCGCGCGCGGAACATCTTGAGCACGCGGTCGGCCTGCACCATCGCGCGCCATAGGCGTTTGGCCTGCGCGGGTTCGTATGCGCTGTGCGCCTGGTCGCGGTCGAAGGCGACCGGCTCGGGCACCTCGCACGGTGTCGGGTTGATATTGACCACGACCGAAAGCTCGGCGAGTTTTTCCAGCAACTCGTGATAGAAGTCGGCCACCGTGCGCGGCTGCAAGGCCAGCATGCGCGTGGCGCCGTCGCTGGTCTGGATCAGCAACTGGTGCGCGATGAAGTCGAAGTCGATCTGGAAGGTGCGCGCGCCGCAGGCGATCGGCGAGGTCGTCAGCCCGCGCGCGGTCATGTACAAGGCGACGTGCCAGGCATGGTTGAACCAGGGCGTTTGCGCGAGCCGGATCTTGCCGACCATTTGCAGCCACATGTGCAGCGTGGCCCAGGTGGGGGCGCCGGCCGCGAAGTCGAGCGCGGGCCAGTCTTCGCCGCGCGCGGGCGCGCCGCTGTGTTCAGGTGAAAGGGTAGGGCGGTGGTCCGTGTTGTCCATGGCAGCCTCCGGGTTGATCGACGCTTTGTCGTTTGATCGCGCCGGAGGGGATTTAATTCACCGTCGCCGGTGGCAGCTTGGCGCTATCAGCCTCCCGCCAGCTTTGCGCCATGGCCGAGTTTCTTCAGCGTGGCCAAGACCAGCTCGCAGTGGTCGCCTTGGACTTCGATCACGCCGTCCTTGACCGTGCCGCCGCTGCCGCACGCCGTGCGCAACTGCTTGCCCAGTGCCGCCAATGCGATCGCGTCGAGCGCCACGCCCTTGACGAGCGTGACGCATTTGCCGCCGCGTCCTTTGGTCTGGCGCGACACGCGCACCGCGCCGTCGCCGACCGGCGCGGCCTTCGCATTCGCCTTGCAGCTGCATTGGGCAAGCGCGAGCCGGCACGTCGGACAGGTGCGGCCGACTTCGGTCGAGTAGACGAGGCCGCCTTTTGATGTTTGACTCATGTTGAAGCTCTAAAATGATTTGGGCGTCAGTGTAACCGACGGCGTCGGCGGCGCCGGACCGGCCACACGCTTTATGGACGCGCTGTGACCGCCTTGCTTGCCGCGGTGTAGGGCGTGTTGAGCAGCCCGAGCATCGAGCGCATGCCCGTCAGGTAGTTCCCCATGCGCAGATTCTCGTCGTAGGCATGCTGGTTGTTGTCGGCGTTGACGACGCAAACGAGGGCAAACGGCAGCTTCAGGGGCGCGACGATTTCGTTGGTCGGGACGGTCCCGCCCATGGCGCGCAGCAGCACCGGTTCGGCCTTGGCGCCAGCGCCCATGTGCGCGTTGACAAGGGCGCGCTCGACCCAGTCGCGCACCTCGCTGTCCATCGGCTGGCGCGCCGCCGCGGCCGGCAAGCCGAGCACCATTCTCGCCATCAGCGGATGGCGCGCGCGCTCGTCGTCGGTCGGTTCATGGTCGAGCAGGACATAGCCCTGTTGTTCGATGAATTTGCGCAGCAGGGCGGTCAGGTAGGGCGCGTCCGCCTCGACGGTGGTGCGGATGTCGATCTCGGCGACCGCCTCCTTCGGGACGATATTGGCGGCCAGCTTGCCGACGCCGCCGGCGGCCATGCCGCGGATGTTCAGGGACGGGTATTGCAGCGCCTCCTGGTAATTGTCCGCGACCCGGTCGGGCGCCGCAAAGCCGATGCGACGCCGGATCGCCGCTTCGTCGTCGCCGCTGCGGGCGAGGATGCGCTTGTCGGCGGCGCTGATGCTGGTCCTGCCGTAGTAGCCCGGAATCAGCACGCGGCCCTGCGCATCCTTCATGGCCGCGAGCAGGCGCGCGAGCTTGAGCGCCGGGTTGGGCAGGTAGTTGCCGTAGTGTCCGCTGTGCTGGGGCGCCTTGGGTCCGAACACCGTCAGCGTGACCGCTTGCGCGCCGCGGTTGCCGAACACTGCGGTCGGCCTGCCGCTCGCGTGGCCCGGGCCGTCGTGGATCACGAGCGCGTCGGCGGCGAGGAATGCGGCCTGCTGGCCGATCGCCGCGCCCAGGCCCGGCGAATTGATCTCCTCTTCGCTGTCGAGAATGAGCTTGACGTTGACGGCGGGCGCGACGCCGTGCGAGCGCATCAGGTCCAGCGCGGCCAGGAACATCAGGATCGGGCCCTTGTCGTCGGACGCGGCGCGCGCGAACACGCGGTGTTCGGGGTCGAAATCCTGGCGCAGCAATTGCTGCATGTCGAGCACGCTCCAGCTGCCGTCGGCCGCCTTCGCCTTGAGCACCGGCTTCCACGGACTCGGCTGCGCCCACTGCGCCGGGATGACGGGTTGGCCGTCGAAGTGGAAATAAAACAGGACGGTCTTTTTCGCCGGATCGGAGGGCAGCGCCGCGAACACGATCGGACGCCCATTGTTGTCGACCTGGCGCACGCTGAAGCCGCGCTTTTCAAGCACCGGCGCGAGCCATTGCGCGTTCTTCTTGAGGTCGTCGCCGCCCGCCAGCGCATCGTTGGGCAGGGTCAGGAATTCGAGGTATTCGGGGAAGGAGGCGACGGCGGCCTTGCGTATCTGCTGCTCATCCATCAGCGTGGCGGGCTGGGCCAGGCAGGCGCCCGACAAGGCGACGGCGCATACTGCGGCGCCTGCGCGCATCGCTGGCAATCCGGAAAGAAGTTGCATGGGTATCCTGGTCGTAAAAAATTCGGCAAGAGAGCACATTACCATGGCTGCCGTAATCATTTGGCAATTTTCCTTGGAGGGATAATCGGTGCGATGCTCTTTGGCCTGGCCTAAGGTCAGCCCCGATATAATCGCTTGCATGCACATCCTGATCATAGAAGACGACCTCGACCTTGGCTTCGCGCTGCAACAATCGCTCAAGGCCGAAGGCATCAGCAGCGAGTGGCTGCGGCGCCTGGCCGACGCGCCACAAGTGGCGGCCGACCTGGCCTACGACTGCGCGCTGCTCGACATTTCGCTGCCGGACGGATCGGGGCTCGACCAGCTCGCGCGCTGGCGCCGCGCCGGCGTGGCGCTGCCGATCATCATGATCACGGCGCGCTCGGCGCTCGACGACCGCCTCGCCGGCCTCGACGGCGGGGCCGACGACTTCATCATCAAACCGTTTGCGACCGCCGAACTGGTGTCGCGCCTGCGCGCGGTGCTGCGCCGCTACGCGCAGCAGGCGAGCGAATTGTGGACCATTGGCGAATTGCAGATCGAGCCGCGCGGCTACAAGGCGCGCCTCGGCGGCGTCGCGCTCGAGCTGTCGCCGCGCGAATTCCACCTGTTGCTCGAGCTGGCGCGCGAACCGGGCGTGGTGGTGCTCAAAGGCGCGCTCGCGCAGCGGCTCGAGCCGCTCGGCGAAGCGCTCGACTTCAGCGCGCTCGAAGTGCATGTCTCCAACCTGCGCCGCAAGATCGGCGCGCAGCGCATCCGCACCGTGCGCGGCGTCGGCTATATGTTGGCCGCATGAAGTTGGCCTTATGAAGCTGGCCTTATGACGCTGCTGGCCCGCATCCTCAAACCGCTCACGCGGCGCACGCTGTCGCGCCGCGTGATCGCGACCTTGCTCGCGTCGTTCGGCGTGGTCTGGGTCGTGCTGGTCGCCTTCTTTTATTCCCAGGAAACCGGGCAGCGCACGGTCGATGCCCAGCAGCGCAACCGCGGCGAGACCGTCACCGCGGCGCTCGCGGCCATCGACAACGTCGAGCAGGCGCGCACGGCGATGGCCCTGTATTCGGCGTTTTTCAACGCCAATCTGAAACGCAACGGTTTTCCGGGCGCATTCGTGCTGCAACTCGAGGACCGCCAGGGCAGGCGCCTGTTCGTCTCTCCCGAGGGCGGCGCGGCCAGCCTGCACGGCGTCGCCGGCAAACTGATCGACGTCGACGCCAACGGCGCGCGCTTCCATGTGTTCCGCGGCGACACCGCGCGCTGGACCGTGCTGATCGGCGAACCGCGGCTCGACCCGAAGCGCCTGCTGCCGCGCCTGTTCGCCAACCTGGGCTTGTCGATATTGATCTCGTTCCCGTTCGTGTTGCTGCCGACCTGGTTCGCCGTGACACGCGGCCTGCGTCCGCTGCGCCAGTTGTCGGGCACAATCGAAGCGCGCGGCCCCGACGACCTCGCCCCGCTCGGACTCGATCCGAAGTACGAGGAATTGACGCCCGTCACCTCGGCGCTCGACCGCCTGTTCACCCAGTTGCGCACCAAGATGGCCAGGGAGCACGCCTTCGTGCAGGACGCCGCGCATGAGTTGCGCACGCCGATGGCGGTCATTTCGGCGCAGGGCCACGTGCTGGCGCTGGCCGACAGCGCCGATGAGCGGCGCGCGGCGGGCAGGCAACTCGAGCACGCGATCGCGCGCGCCTCCCACCTGATCCAGCAACTGCTCGACCTCGCCCACATCGACGCCCCGAGCGGCGCGGCCAGCGCGGCGCTCGACGCGGCGCTGTTGGTGCGCCGGGAGATCGCGACGGCCGCGCCCGGCGCGATGGCGCGCGACATCGAACTCTCGCTCGAAGCGCCCGACGTGTTGATGCACACGCTCGAAGCGCATGCCTTCGCGTCGATCGTGCAAAACCTGCTCACCAACGCCGTGCGCTACGGGAAGGCGGGCGGCCTCGTGGCCGTCGAATTGTCCACGGCCGGCGGCGGCTTGACCTTGACGGTCGCCGACGACGGCCCCGGCATCGCCGAAGCCGAACGCGCGCTCGTGTTCGAGCGCTTCTACCGCGTCGCCGGCAACGATGTGGCAGGCTCCGGGCTGGGCCTGGCGATCGTGGCGCAGGCCGTCGCGCGCCTGCACGGCTCGGTGCGCCTGGAAGCCGGCCTCGATGGCCACGGCTGCAAATTCGTCGTCGAGCTCCCCGCCGGATGAGGGGGCCGGCCTTTGGCTTGGCCTAAGGTAGACCCCGATACAATCGTTGCATGTAAGGCGTGGCCGGCAAAGGGTAAATCCGGATAAGCGATTCGCCGCGCAGCAAATCCCATCACCGTTTTTGGCGTTAGTCGCACGTCTGGCCGCGCTCGCCCTTTTTTTTGCAAAACCTGGCTTACCCCACTGGAGAAATGATCATGAAATGGATACGTCGTGTATTAATTGGCGCCTTGGCCCTGGTGTTCGTGCTTGCCGCCCTCGTGTATTTTTCGGCCTTGCGCACCGAGAACAGGGTTGGCTTCCAAGGAATCCAGGCCATGGACAAGAACGGGCGCGCGTTCACCGTCGGCGTCTGGTACCCGACCGAGGCGCGCACCTGGCCGAGCTTCGTGGGGCCGATGCTCATGGATGTGGCGCGCGACGCGCCGGTTGCCGGGGGCGCCTTGCCGCTCGTGGTCATTTCGCACGGCAACGGCGGCGGGCCCTTGGGACACGCCGACCTCGCCTTGTCGCTTGCCAGCGCGGGCTATGTGGTCGCCGCGCCGATGCACATCGGCGATAACGTCGCCGACCAGAGCGCGGTCGGATCGGCCTCGTTCGTCAGCGGACGCAACGAGCAACTGCGCGCGACCATCGACCATATGCTCGAAGACTGGAAAGGGCGCGACCGCATCGACCAGCAGCGCATCGGCGCGTTCGGATTCTCGATGGGCGGCTTTACGGTGTTGAATGCGATTGGCGCCCAGCCGGACCTGCGCCGCATCGCCACGCATTGCAGCGCCAGGCCGGAATTTGCATGCGAGGTGCTCGGGCATTTTAAATCGCCCTTGTTAAAGGCCGGTACGCCGACAATTGGCGATGCGATCGTGCCCGACCCGCGCATCAGGGCCGCGGTGGTCGCCGCCCCCGGATTTGGCTTTACCATGGGGCCGGGCGCACTGAACAATGTGAACATACCGGTCCAGTTGTGGTCCGGCGATAAAGATGACACCGTGCCGTATGCGACCAATGGAAAGGTCGTGCACGACATGCTTGGTTCCAAGCTCGAATTCCATTCGGTTGCCGGCGCCAGCCACTTTTCGTTTCTCGCACCGTGCAGCTTATTGACCCCGGCGCTCCCGATGTGCAAGGATCCGGGGGAGTTCGACCGCAAAGCCTTCCATGCCACGATGAACGCGAGCGTGGTAGCGTTTTTCGACATAAACATGAACCTCAAGCGTCGGGGCGCGGCCAATTTGGCCCGGCGCTAAAGGATACGGCTGGCCTATAATCGACAGCATCCGCCGGACCTCCCGTCCGAGCAAAAAAAGGTGAGTCCCCACATGAATCCGACCCGTCCCTTGCTTGCCGTGTTTTTAGCCGTGTGCGCCGCGACGGTGTTCGCGCAAACGCCCGAGCTGCCGCAGTCGCGCAAGGAACTCGTCAAGCGCTTCGTCGCCGCGTTCAACGCGCAGGATGCGAAAGCGATGGGCGAGATGGTGACGGAGGATGTGGAATGGCTCAACGTCAGCGGGAAAGTCGTAGGCAGCGACGCCACCGGGCGTGCCGAGCTGACCTCGAGCATGGTCAAGTACTTCGCCTCCTGCCGCTCGTGCCGCTCCGAACTGACGCAAGTAATTGAAAGCAAGGAACGCGTGGTCACCGTGGAGGTGGCCTCGTGGCAGGGCGCAAAGGGGCCTAGGTCGCAGCAAGGCATCGCCGTCTACGAGTTTTCGGGCCCGCTGATCCGCCGGGTCTACTACTATCCCGCCGAGAAATAGTCTTCGCCCGGCGCCCCGGGCGGGCGGGGGCACGCTAGATCGCGGGTTGTACTGATGCTGTTTGTAGTGGATAATCGTTGCCCATGAACGATACCTCCACACTCCCCCCATTGCCCGACCGTCTGTCCATCGACCCGCGGAGCCCTCACCACGTCCCTGCCGTGTTCGAACACGATGTAGGCATCAAATTGAACGACAAAGAACGCATGGACGTCGAGGAGTACTGCATCAGCGAAGGCTGGATCAAAGTACCCGCCGGCAAAGCCGTCGATCGCAAGGGCAATCCGATGCTGATTAAGTTAAAAGGCAAGATCGACGTTTTTTACAAATAAGCGGGGCCCGACCGGTCTTGTACTAATCCTGGAAAATGGCCAGCGCTCAAAAAGAGCGCTGGCCATTTTTTTGGAAGCTTGTATTACTGATTAGAGTGGGCGTAACTGTTCGTCCAAGGACCGGGTTTTATCAGTTACAACAGCACCGGTGTGGAGCGTCGATTTCTTCTCGATCAGCATGATGAGGCACTCCTCTTCCGCGACCGGATTATGTAGCACCCCCTTTGGCACGACGTACATTGGAGGAATAAGAATGGCGAAGCGTTGGACCGGTTTCATGTTGTTGGCGCTGTTTGCGCAAGGACAAGTGGCAGTTGCTGCCGAAGATGAGCTGCAGGTATATGCGCGTGCGAGCGCGCGCCTGGCTTCCTTGTTCGAAATCGCCGGGCAAAACAGGAAGTTGGTGCCGCGCGTGACAAGCAAGGAAGGCGCGCAGCTGTTATCGACGCTGTCGGACCGCCGTCGCTTTCTCGACGCGAAAACCTATGCGTTGAAGGACCTTCCCGTGGCCACCGAAATGTGCGGCAGCGCGACCAAGGCGGCAATGTCGTATCTGTTGTTCGACATGCAGAGCGGCTTGGCCGGCGCCGGCAAGGATCCGGCGAAAATAGCGGCGGCCCTTAATATCGTTGGCGATACCAATTTCGTGGCGTTCCAAGACGAAATCTCGCCGCTGCTCGCTTTTTCGTACCAGTGCATGGCCAAACAGATTCCCCTGCTCGAACAATTCATCGCTGGCTTAAAGCCCGAAGAACTGACCGACGTTCGCCGGGCCGGCTTGCGGCAGATGCAAAACGGGATCTTCAGTGCTTACTACAATTTTCTGGGGGCGTTCGCGACACCCTCTGTCAGCGATTCCAATCGCGGCCGGATCGCGCGGGTTATGGCGGAGGTTGCACCCAGCTATGCCGCAATCCTTCCGGTGAAGGGCCGTGAGCAAATCCAGGCACTTGCGCGTTCGATGCAAGCGAAGGTGCCATCCAAATTCGCGGGCGATCTCGCCAAGATCGTCACGGCGATGGAGAACAAGCGTTGTGACGGCCTGTGCCGCATTTAAGCGAATACGAGAGGGCATCGAACGATGATTACGCTATTCCACTGCATGAGCGCGCGTTCGTTTCGACCGCTGTGGATGCTCGAAGAACTCGGCCTTGCGTATGAATTAAAGATGCTGCCATTCCCGCCGCGGCAATCGGCGCGCAGCTTTTTGGACACCAACCCGCTGGGGACGGTGCCGGCCTTTGTCGACGGCGGCGCGATGCTGACCGAATCGGCCGCGATCTGCCACTACCTGGCGGCGCGCCATGCGCCGGCGACGCTCAACGTCGACGTCGCCGAAGCGGACTTCGGCAGCTACCTTAATTACCTGCATTTCGGCGAAGCCACGCTGACTTTCCCGCAAACCCTGGTGCTGCGCTATAGCCGCTTCGAAACGCCCGAGCGGCAGCAGCCGCAAGTGGCGGAGGACTACGCAAAGTGGTTTCTGGCGCGTTTGCGCACGCTCGAACCGCTGCTGGCGCGACAGGACTATTTGTGCGCCGGGCGCTTCACGGTGGCCGATGTCTCGGTCGGGTATGCGCTGTACCTGGCCGAATTTTTGGGATTGGCGCCGCGCTTCACGCCATCGGTGTTGGCGTATTGGGAACGCTTGCGCCGGCGCCCCGCATTCGAACGCGCGTTGCAAATGCAAGCGCGCGCGGCGGGCGAGCAAGGGGTCGCGCTGACGCCGGCGCCGGCCGCATGAAACAATGTTTATCTGCGCGCGCTTTCAACCTCGTGTAATTCAGCCGCCCGGTCGACCGACTGGTCGGCCGCGGCAAATCCCGCGCTGGTCGGAATCTTCAGTTCGAGATTGTTGACGCTGTCGACCTGGACCACCCCTTTGAGCAGCGACATCGACAGCACATGTCCGCCACCCTTGCGATCGCGCGCGAGGTAGTGCCAGTGGTAGCCCGGAACGTTGAAGCCTTTGCTGAAACTCGGGCTGCGGAACGCCACCAGGGTGCCCGTCTGGGCGGGCAGTTTGAACACCGACTGCGTTTTGCTCACCTCGGCAAGCGGCTTATACGGTTGGTCCTGCGGCGAAATGGCGCGCGTCGTCAGCTCCTCGAACTGGCCATCGAAGCGAATCGCGTAGAACAGATTCTTGTTGCTTAGTTTGGTGTCGAGCCAGGCCTCGAGCGCGGCCATCGTCAACGGGCCGTCAATGGGAAAGCGGGTGCCGGTCTTGAAATGCATGACAGTGGCGAACGGGGTTTTTTCAGTGGGCTTCGGCACCACCACGGTGCCATCCGCTTTTGCCTTGTAGACTACACCGTCGACCAACACCATTTCGCCATCGATGCGGTTGAAGGTGCCGATTCCGAAATTTCCCTTTTTCCGCAGCGCCGAAATGGTCAAATCGCCTTCATACGCGCCTGCCAGCAGGGCATCGATGGTCGAGTATTGGTAGAGCGTCGAGGTGGGCGCCTGCGCAAAGGCGCCGCAACTGAATAAAAGAAGGGATGCGTACAGCGGAATTTTTTTCATGTGCTACTCCAGCAGGAATTGGTAGATTGGGTCAATTGGGGGTGCGTTCGAGCTGCTCGATCAGCTCTTTCACTTTTAATTTTTTGCCCATCTTGTGTTTGTGCTGTTTCAGGGTGTTAAGGATGAAGTGCAGTTCGTCGTCGCTGGGGCGCAATGGGCGGATTACATCTGCCACATGCGGGATAATTTTGCGGCGCATGAAACGCGCGCCACCCGTGGCCAACTGGTAGACGATGAACACGGCGACCAAAACGACAGTGCCAAGCATAATCTCCCCGTCATGGCCGGGCGCGACGAACCGTGAAACGCTGGGAATGACCATCAGCAGCGCGATCGAGCCCACAATCGAAAATCCATCGACGAGGTCGAGGTGAATGGTCTCGTAGCGCTTCTCCACTTGCGGCGACAGCGCCAGAAACGGGGCGAACAACACCTCGCGCCGTTCTTGCGCAGTGAGTTGTCCGGGGGTGTGAAGCACCTTGTGTTCCAAGGCGAGGCGGGCGGCCACTACTTCGTTCAGGTCCGGATACGTGTGCTGCATTAAAACGTCGATCGGCGCGGGCCCGTCATGGAAGCCCGTGTACATGTCGACATCGGTGTCGCTCGCCGTCTTGCAGCTGTCGCAGGTACGCCGATGCCCGCGCAGCGCGCCTTCGGTGAAAGTGATGTAGTAGAGATGGAAGGCGAGGCCGATGCGCACGACCTTGTGTGGCTGGTTGCTGCGGCAGATCGAACAATAATCCGCGACATAACCTTTTTTACGATAGACGTTCCTCTGTCCCCAAATGAACATGCAGGCTCCACTATTTTTATCGGAAGAAGCGGGCAGGCGCATGCCGCCGCCGTCCCATTATGCGGGAAATTTATTCGTGAAAAGGTAACAGGCAAAAAAAATCCCCCCGGTGCAAGCACAAGGGGGATGGTCGGCGCCGCTGCCAGGGATTACGCGGCGGCCGCTTCTTCCTTCGCCGGCAGCGCGATCTGGTTGTCGACGCTGAGCAGGTAGTCGTTGAAGACGTGCTCGGCCGACAGCATCTGGTAACTGCCGTCTTCGCGCTTGTGGGTGGTGTCCTTGAGGCGGTAGGTGTAGTGCCCGCAGGTCCAGCAATTGAAGTTGCGCATGTGCGTGCACAGGCAGGTCTTGTCCATCACCACGATGTTCTTCGAATCGGGATTGGCCATCACTTCGCGGTTGTAGGCGTTGATGTACGAACAGTTGCCGGTCGCGTCGAGCAGGTAGCCGTAGGACTCGCAGCCGGGGCGGATGCCCGAGCCGATCGCCGGCGTGCTCTTGAGCATGCGCATCGGATAGCCGGTCGGCGAGACACCGTTGACGATGATGTCGTCTTCGGTCGCGCGCACGTATTCCTGCTTGACCTTTTCGGGCAGGCCGCACTCGTGGGTCATCGTGAAGCGGGTTGCAACCTGCACTCCGGCGGCGCCTTTTTCG
Organism: Pseudomonadota bacterium; assembly: GCA_040384885.1. GTDB lineage: Bacteria > Pseudomonadota > Gammaproteobacteria > Burkholderiales > Burkholderiaceae_D > Telluria_A. The sequence continues at coordinate 51,506 of JAZKIN010000126.1, forward strand.
AGGAAGGACACGGCGTCCGATCCGGTGAAGATGCCGCCCGCGGCGATCAGCGGAATGTCGAGGTTCTCGGCCTTGAGGAAGGCGTGGATCTCGTCCATGATGGTGTGCAGGTCGTAGTCGGCCCAGTCCATGCCGAAGCCGAGGTGGCCGCCCGCGAGCGGGCCTTCGACGATGACGTAGTCGGGCAGGCGGTCGAGGCGGGAAATTTTGCGCAGGAACAGTTGCAGCGCGCGCACCGAGGACACGATGATGCCGAGGTAGGCCTCGCGGAAGCGCGGATGGTCGGCGATCAGCGCGAACGAACCGAGGTGCAGGCCGGCCGACATCGTGATGCCGTCGATGCCGGCGTCGAGCGCGGCGACGAGGCGCGTGCGCAGGGTTTCCTTCGGCGAATTCATGGTCAGCTTTTCCATGCAGTTCACGAAGATCAGGCCGTCGCCGCGCTTCGCTTCCATGGTCTTGCCAACGTGCAGGGCGGTCGCCTCGGCCAGGCGCGCGAGGTCGAACTGGACGACGGCCTTGTCCATGTTGTTGATGTTGAACTTGTAGGTCTTGGTCTTTTCTTTGACGAAGCTCGTATCGAACTTGCGGTCGGAGACGTCCTGCACCATCGCGTCGGAGATGTGGCCGATGCCGCCAAGGCGCGCGGCCTCGAGCGCCAGTTCCGAGGTCGAGATATCGACACCCATGCCACCAATCATGATGGGTACGAATTGCTTGTCGCCCAGACGCAGGCGGAAATCATCAACACGTTTCATTGCTATCCTTAGACTACGGCGTTGCAGGGATGCGCTAGCATGGCCAGCAGCGTTCGCTTTTGCGCACCCTCAATTCTACACGCATGCCCGCGCCGGTTCTTGCCGGGCCGGGCGCGCGCATGGGGGATCAGTCGCGGAAGTTGTTAAATTCCAAAGGCATGTCGGGCACGTTCTTGCGCAGCAAGGCCATCGCCTCCTGCAGGTCGTCGCGCTTGGCGCCGGTCACGCGCACCGATTCGCCCTGGATGCTGGCCTGGACCTTGAGCTTGCTGTCCTTGATCGCGCGCGTGATTTTTTTCGCGTCTTCGGTCTCGATGCCGTTCTTGATCTTGATGACCTGCTTGACCTTGTCGCCGCCGATCTTCTCGATTTTGCCGAGGTCGAGGAAGCGCACATCGACTTTGCGCTTTGACAGTTTGTTGGTCAGCACGTCACGCACTTGCTCGAGCTGGAATTCGGCGTCGGCGAACGCGGTCAGTTCGGCCTCCTTCTGCTCGACCTTGGCGGAACTGCCCTTGAAGTCGAAGCGGCCGATGATTTCCTTGTTCGTTTGCTCAACGGCATTCTTTACTTCGACCATGTCTGCTTCTGAGACGACATCAAATGACGGCATAATAGAGTCCTTTATCTTGCAAATTGTTGAATGCCGATATTTTAACGGACATTGGCGCGGCGCCGCGCCAAAACGCCCGAAATACATGAATTAGTAGCCTTATTCGACAAAAAACTGGTAGCCAATGCACCCAAACCTCGCGATCACCCCCGATTATTCCCTTCAACAACTCAACACCTTCGGCATCGACGCCCGTGCGCGCGCCTATCTGAAGGTCCTGTCGACGGCCGACCTGGCCGCCGTGCTGGCCGACCCGGCGCTCGCCGCGATGCCGCGCCTGCTGCTCGGCGGCGGCAGCAATTTGTTGTTTACGGGTGACTTCGACGGCTTGGTGTTGCATATGTGTATGCAAGGGCGCAGCATCGCCGGCGCCACCGACAGCCACACGCTGGTGCGCGCGCAGGCCGGCGAAAACTGGCACGGGTTGGTCCAGTGGACGCTCGCGCAGGGGCTCGGCGGGCTCGAGAACCTGTCGCTGATTCCGGGAACCGTCGGGGCGGCCCCGATCCAGAACATCGGCGCCTACGGCACCGAGATCAAGGACGTTTTCCACAGCCTGACGGTGTTCGACATGGCGAATGGCGAGACCCGCACGATGGACGCGGCGGCCTGCCGCTTCGGCTACCGCGACAGCATCTTTAAACAATCCGACGGCGCCGGGCTCGTGATCGTCGACGTCACGTTCGCGCTGCCCAGGCTGTGGCAGGCCAATCTGCGCTATGCCGAACTGGCGCAGGCGCTCGAGCAGGCCGGCGTGCACGACCCGAGCGCGCAGCAGGTGGGCGACATGGTCGTGGCGATTCGGCGGCGCAAGCTGCCCGACCCGGCCGTGATCGGCAACGCGGGCAGCTTTTTTAAGAATCCTCTGGTCACCGCCGAACATTGCGCGCGCCTGCTCGCGGCGTTCCCAACGTTGGTGCACCACGCGCAGCCGGGCGGCGGCGAGAAGCTCGCGGCCGGCTGGCTGATCGACCAGTGCGGCTGGAAGGGCAGGCGCATGGGCCAGGCCGGCGTCTACGAAAAGCAGGCGCTGGTGCTGGTCAACCACGGCGGCGCGCGCGGCGCCGACGTGCTCGCGCTCGCGCGCGCGATCCAGGCCGAGGTGGCCGAACGTTATGGCGTCACGCTCGAGACCGAACCGGTGTTCGTCTAGGCGCCCGACCTATGTCGGGCGGGCGCCTGGGCGCCCAGGCAGTGCGGCGCGATCAGCCGAAGTGGCAGACGTAATCGACCTGGTCGACAGTCTCGATCTCGAACGAGGAGTTGGCGGGCACTTCGAATTGCTGGCCGCCCTCGTAGGCTTTCCATTCGGCCGCGTTGGCCAGGCGCACGCGGCACAGGCCGCTCACGATCTCCATGGTTTCGGGACGGCCCGTGTTGAAGGTCAGCGAGGACGGGAAGATCACGCCCACGGTCTTCTGGCTGCCATCGGCCAGCAGCAGCGTATGCGAGATGCATTTACCGTCGAAATAGACGTTCGATTTTTTGGTGACGGTGACGTTTTGAATCGTACTCATACAAATCCTTGAAATGACGTTAGCGGGAATGGGAATGGGAATGGATGGCCGCGGTCAGGCTTCGGGCGCGGCCACGACCACGCGGTCGCGTCCGTCCGACTTGGCCGTGTACAGGGCGCGGTCGGCGCGCCGGATCAGCAGGTCGGTGCTGCCCTCGGGGCCGGGGACCGCGCTGGCGACGCCGATCGACATCGTCACGGTCGTGCCCTGCTTGCTCCCCGGATGGGCGATCGCGAGCGCGCGCAATTGCGCCAGGCACGATTCGGCGACCAGCCGCGCGCCCTCGAGCTCGGTCTCGGGCAACACGATCGCGAACTCCTCGCCGCCGTAGCGCGCGACCATGTCGGCCGGGCGCCGCAGCTGCGAGGCCAGCAGGCCGGCGACCTGGCGGATGCATTGGTCGCCCGCCACGTGGCCGAGGCTGTCGTTGTAGGCCTTGAAGCTGTCGATGTCGCACATCAGCACCGACAGCGGCTTGCCGTCGCGCCGGCCGCGCTGCCATTCGGCGCCGATGGCCTCGTCGAAGCGGCGCCGGTTGGCGATCCCGGTCAGGCCGTCGAGCGCGGCCAGGCGGCGCAGTTCGATATTCGCCTCGGCCAGCGCGGCCTGGCTCTCGTGCAGGCGGCGGAAGGCCTCGTCGCGCTGCACGCGGTTGATGTGGCCGGCCGAGTGGTAGCGCAGGCGCGCCAGCAGTTCGACCCGGTCGGGCAGCTTGATCAGGTAGTCGTTGGCGCCCAGGCCGAAGCTGTGGGCCTTCAGTTTCGGGTCGTCCTTGGCCGAGAGCACGATCACCGGCACGTGCTCGAGCGCGGGCTCGCTGCGGTACTGGCGCAGCACGCCGAAGCCGTCGATGCCGGGCATGACCAGGTCCTGCAGGATCACGGTCGGCTGGAAGCGCTGCGCCTCCTCGATCGCGATGGTGGCGTCGGTGAGGCTGTGGAATTCGATGTCGGCCTGGTTTTCGAGCATGCGGCGCACCGCCTCGCACACGATCGGCTGGTCGTCGACGAGCATGACCCGGACCTTGTAGGTGCTTGGCGCGGGGATGCGCAGGGCGGATGGCTTGATGACAACTGGCATGGCGATCGTCTACTCTTTTTGTTTTTGTTGAATGTGCGAGGTGCTTGGGATGCTCGTGTTTACAGTCTGACCCCGATTTTAACCCGCAACGTCTGTCCAATGTTTTCCAAAGGTAAAATCAATTGGGCCGCGCCGAGCTCGGCGGCCGCACGCGGCATGCCGTAGACGGCGCAACTGGCCTGGTCCTGGGCGATCGTGGTCTTGCCGGCCAGGCGCATCTCGAGCAGGCCGGCAGCGCCGTCGCGGCCCATCCCGGTCAGCAGCACGCCGGTCGCCGCGCCGCGCCAGACCCGCGCCACGCAATTGAAAAACACGTCGACCGAGGGCCGGTATACATAGTCGAGCGGCGCCGCTTCGTAGCGCAGGCCGCCGTGCGCGCCGAGCACGAGGTGGTCGTTGGTTTTGGCCACCTGCACCGTGCCCGGTTCGAGCCGGTCGCCGTGCTCGATCGCCCGCACCGGCATCATGAGTTGGTCGCCGAGCCATTTGGCGAACTGGGGCGCGAAATTGGCGTCGATGTGCTGCACCACGACGATCGCGGTCGAGGGCGGCGCGACCCAGTCGGCCAGCACCCTGGCCACCGCCGCCGGGCCGCCGGTCGAGGCGCCGATCGCCAGCAGGTGTTTGACGGGGCCGTCGGGGGCGGCCTCGGACGCACGTTCGGGCGCCGGCTCGAGGCCGCTGACCCGGATCAGTTTGCCGATGGTCTTGATCTTGGCCAGCAGCAGCTCGGGCCCGGCGCCGGGGCCCGCGTGGACCGGGGTCGCGGTGACGTCGAGCGCGCCGGCGCCGAGCGCGCGGAACACCTGGCTCACGTTGTCCTTGGGCTCGCTGGTGACGACCAGGATCGCGCACGGCGAGGCGCGCATGATCTGGCGGGTCGCCTCGATGCCGTCGAGCTCGGGCATATTGAGGTCCATCAGGATCAGGTCGGGCCGTTTTTCGGCGCACATGCGCACCGCCTCGAGTCCGGTGCGCGCGATCCACATCAGCTCGTGTTCGCGCGTGGCGGCGATGATCCGGCGCAGGCTTTCGGCGGCCATGGCGACGTCGTTGGCGATCGCGATCTTCATGCGTTGGCCTCGCCGATCAGGTCGAGCACGGCGTCGAGCAGCGTCTCGTCGTGGAAGCTGCCCTTGGTCAGGTAGTAGTCGGCGCCGGCCGTCATGCCGCGCGCGCGGTCCTCGGCCCGGTCCTTGTAGGACACGATCATGACGGGCAGCTTGCGCAGCTCGGGGTCGTTCTTGATCAGGCCGACCAGTTCGATGCCGTCCATGCGCGGCATGTCGACGTCGGTGATGACGAGGTCGTAGGCGCTCGCGCGCACCATGTTCCAGCCGTCGATGCCGTCGACGGCGACCTCGACCTGGTAGCCGCGCCCGAGCAGCAGTTTGCGCTCCATCTCGCGCACCGTGAGCGAATCGTCGACCACCAGCACGCGCCGCACGCGCCGCTCGGTCTTGCCGTCGCGCGTCAGGTGCTGCAGGCCGCCCTCGCCGAGCAGCTTGTCGATCGAGAGCAGCAGGTCGGGCACGTCGAGGATCAGCACCGGCGCGCCGCTGTCGAGCAGGGCGGCGGCGGCGATGTCGCGCAGCTTGCCGAAGATCGGGTCGAGCGCCTGCACCGCCAGGCTTTGCTCGCCGCAGATGCGCTCGACCACGAGCGCGTAACGGCGCAGGCCCGAGCCGATCACGACCACCGCGAGTTCGTCGGCACCGGGCTGCGCCTGCCCGAGGTCGAGCACCTGCGCGGCCGACACCAGGCCCAGGTGTTCGCCGCCGAAGTCGCAGAACTGTTTGTCCTCGAGCGTGTGGATCGCGCTTTGCGCGATGCGCAGCACGCGTTCGACCTTGACGATCGGGATCGCGTAGGCCTCGCCCTGCACCTGCACCACCAGCGCGCGCACGATCGACTGCGTCAGCGGCAGCGTGAGCAGGGCGGTGAAGCCGGCGCCCGGGCGCGCCTCGACCCGCACCGTGCCATTGAGCGCGCGCACCGTCGCGTGCACCACGTCGAGCCCGACGCCGCGCCCCGAGATGTGGGTGGCGCCGTCCTTGAGGCTGAACGCGGGCAGGAATAAAAACTCCATCAGCTCGGCCTGCGACAGCGCCGCAGCCATCTGCGCACTGGCCATTTTGCGCTCGACGACGCGCGCGCGGATGCGCTCCGGGTCGACCCCGCGGCCGTCGTCGCTGATCTCGATGGCGAGCATGCCGGCGCGGTGCCTGGCCTCGAGCCGGATCGTGGCCAGCGGCTCCTTGCCGGCCGCGGCGCGCTCGGCGGGGGTCTCGAGGCCGTGGTCGACGGCGTTGCGCAGCATGTGGTTGAGCGGGGTCTCGATGCGCGCGAGGATGTCGCGGTCGACCAGCGTCTCCTCGCCGCCGATGACCAACTGGGCCTGTTTGCCGAGGCTGCGCGCGAGGTCGCGCACCATGCGCGGGAAGGCCTGCACGCCGTCGCGGAAAGGGCGCATGCGCAGCGTCAGCACTTCGGTCACGAGCGCCTGCGACACGCCCAGCAGGCGCCGTTCGTAGGCTTCGATGTCGGCCATGTGCTCGAGCACGAACTGCTTGAGCGGGCGAGTCTTGGCCAGCGCGTGCAGCGAATGCTCGATCAGGTTGGCGTCGCCGCCGGCCACGATCGCCTCGTGCACCTGCTCGATCGACTTGACCAGGCTGGCCTGGTTGCGCTTGAAGCGCTGCAGCGACTGCACGAACGGCTGCATCTGGTGCGCGTTGATGCGCGACTCGCTCGCCAGCCCGAGCAGGCGGTCGAAGTTCTGCTGGACCGCCTTGGCGGCCGGGGCCGGCGCCGGCGGCGCGCCCGCTTCGGGTCCGGGTTCGGCCGGGCTTGGCGCCGGGGGGGGCGTCGGGGTGGGCGCCGGGCTTGGCAAAAACGCCGGCGCGCCCGCGAGCGGCGGCGCCGATTCGATCGAGGCGATGCCGACGATCGCGGCGAGCGTGCCGCCGATGCGCTGCGTGTTGGCGGCGAGCCAGTCCTGCAGCGCGGCGTCGGACAGGGTCGAGAACTGCATGATCAGGTCGACCCCGGCGAGCAGCGCGTCGATGCGCGCCGGGGTCAGCGCGAGCCGGCCCTGCTGGGCCGCGACGAACGCGTCCTCCATCGCGTGCGCCAGCTGCACCACCACGTGCAGGCCGACGATCGAGGCCGCGCCCTTGATCGAATGGGCCGCGCGCATGAGGGCGTCGACGGTGCCGCCGTCGCCCGCGCCGGCCTCGAGGTTGAGCAGGCCGCCGGTCAATATCTGCACCTGCATGTCGGCCTCGAGCCGGAACAGGTCGCGCATTGAGAACTGGCTCAGGTCGGCGCTGTCGCCGCCGTTCAGGACCTCGCGCATCTCGTCGCTCATGTCGCCGTCCATCTCGTCGCCCATCTCATCGTTAGGCCCGTGGCTCATCGCAGCAGCCCCGCCAGTTGATGTCCGACCAGCTCGGCGTCGAGCACGCCGATCTGCAGCGCGCCTTCGGTCAGCACTCCGCTGATGAAAGGCACGCCGCCCTTGTTGACGGTGGCGGCCGGGGTGCGCAGCGCGACCGCGCCATGGCGCACGACGCCGTGCACATCGGCCACCGGCAGCGCGAACTGCTGTCCGTCCCACTCGACCACGAGCAGGCGCGCAAACGTGTGGCGCCCGCTCACGGCGGCGACCTCCTGTTCGTCGATGCCGAGCAGGGCGCCCAGGGTGACCGCAGGCAGCAGGCGCCCGCCGACGTTGACGATGCCGAGCAGGCCGCGCCCGCCGCGGTGCGGCAGCCGGTGGCTCGCCACCAGCGGCGCGACCGAGCTGCAGATCCGGGTCGGCAGCGCGAGCCACTCGCGCCCGATGCGGAACACCAGCGACGACATGTCGGTCGGTGCCGCCTGTGGCGCCGGCTCGCGCAGGCGCTCGGCCCATTCTTCGCGGTACTGCGCGCTGACGGCGCGCTGCAGGTTGCGCTGGGCCGCCGCCGAATACACCTCGCAATTGCGGCAATGGATATGCAGCACGAGCTTGTCGCAGCTCTGGTCGCCGCTGACGCCGATCCGGTTCCAGCAGTCGACGATCGGCACGAGGTTGGCGTCGTGCTTGGGGATTTGCTGGTGCGTCATGCGCCGGCCCCGCCGCCGGCTTGGCGCCGTTCGTAGACGCGCGCGGCGCGCTGGCGCAGTGCCGCCGCCTCGCCGGCGTTGCCGTCCTGCGCGAGCCGCAGCGACAGGTGGCACAGCGCTTCGTAGTGGTCAGGCTGGAGGTACACGCAGCGCCGCAGGTGGCCTTCGGCCGCCGCCTCGTCGTGCGTGAACTCTCCCACCAGGGCCAGGATGAAATAGGCGTCGGCCGTGTCGGGCGCGCCGGCCAGCACCTTGTGGCAGGTGGCCGCGGCCGCGGCGAACGCGCCCTGGTCGGCCTGGGCGCGCGCGCTCGCGAGCAGGGCGGGCGTGTCGGGCGGCGCCGCCGCCGTCGGCATGGCGCGCGGCGGCGGCGTGATTTGCGTCGGTGCGGCCGGTGCTGGCGGCGCGGCGCGCACTGCGGCGGCTGGCGCGGCGGATACGCGAACCGGGCGCACCGTGCGCGGCGCGGGCGCCGGCGCGGCGGCATCGAGTTTTTTGAGCGCGAAGGCGCCCGGCTGGCGCAGTGCTTCGAAGCCATGCCGGCAGAAGGCCGGCACTTCGGCATAGCCGGCAAACAGCAGGCCGTCGTCGGCCAGCAGCGCGCGCAGCTTGGCGATGGCGGCGGCGACGGTCGCCTCGTCGAAATAGATCAGCAGGTTGCGGCAGAAGATCACGTCGTAGCGGCGCGCGTTGGCGGCGCTGTCGATCGTGAGCAGGTTGCCCTCGGCGAAATCGACGCGCGCGCGCAACGCTGCGCTGATCCGGTAGTCGGCGCCTTCGGCCTCGAAATGGCGCGCGCGGAAGGCCAGGTCCTGGCCACGGAAGGCGTTGCGCGTGTACAGGCCGTGGCGCGCGCGCGCCAGCGCCACCTGCGACAGGTCGATCGCGTCGATGCGGCAGGCCTCGGGCGCGACGCCGGCGTCGGCCAGCGCCATCGCGAGCGAATACGGCTCTTCGCCGCCGGCGCACGGCACCGACAAAACGCGCAGCGTGCGGCCCGGGCGCGCGGCCGCGCGCGCGCGCAGGAAGGCGGTGGCGGCGACGAACGCCTGCGGGTCGCGGAACATCCACGATTCGGGCACCACCACCAGTTCGATCAGGGCCTGCAGTTCGGCCGGCGACATGCGTTGCAGGTATTCGTCGCGGCCGGCGATGTCGCGTTCGGCCATGCGTTGGCGCAGCGCGCGCTCGGCCTCGTCGTCGCTCAGATTGAGGCCGGTCGCCTCTTGCAGCAAGGTCTGCGCCTTCACGCGGGCACCGCCGGCTGGAACAGCAGCGCACGCACGTCGGCCGTGAGCAGCTGCGCCGGTTCGATCAACTGCAGCATGCCGGCGGCGGTGCCGGCGACCTGCCCGAGGAAGGGCGCGGCGCGCACGCCGCAGTCGCCAAAGGCGGCGTCGGGCACGGTTTCGACCCCGGTCACGTGCTCGGCTAGCAGGCCGAGCAGGCGCGTGCCGCCGTCCACCGGATAGTCGAGCAAGATGATGCGCGAATCGAAGCACGGCGCGAGCGCGGCGCCGCCGGCCAGGCGCGCGAGGTCGATCACCGGCACCGGCTGGCCGTGGAAGTCGAGCACCCCGGCCACGAAGGCCGGCGCCAGCGGCAGCTGTTTGAGCTGGGCCGCCGGCAGCACGCGCGAGAGCGCGGCCAGGCGCAGGCCGTAGCGTTCGGCGCCGATCAGGATCGTGAGCACCTTCATGCGCGCCCCGCCTAGTCCTCGACCGCGAACGTGGCCACGCTCGACTGCAGGTCGCTGGCCGCGTACTGGAGCTGGTGCACCGCCTCGCTGGTGGCCTTGAGCGACTCGACCGTCTGTTGGGTGGCGTCGTTGAGCTGCATCATGGTGTTCGAGATCTGCGCGGCGCCGACCGCCTGCGACTGCATCCCCTGCAGCACCAGGTCGAACTGGGGCGCGAGCTTTTGGACCTGGTCCATGACGGTGGTCAGTTGCTCGCCGACCTGGCGCACCTCGCCGACGCTGCGCCGGATCTCCTCGGAGAATTTATCCATGCCCATCACGCTGGCCGAGACGGCCGACTGCATCTCCTTGAGCATCTGTTCGATGTCCCAGGTCGAGACCGAGGTCTGGTCGGCCAGGCGCCGGATCTCGGTGGCCACGACCGAGAAGCCGCGGCCGGCGTCGCCGGCTTTCTCGGCCTCGATCGCGGCGTTGAGCGAGAGGATGTTGGTCTGGTCGGCGACCTTGGTGATCGTGATCAGCACGCTGTTGATGTTGCTCGCCTTTTCCGACAGCGCCGCCAGCTTGGCGTTGATCGAGTCGGTCGCCGACACCATCTGCTGCATGGTCTGGTCCATGCGCTTGAGGTTGCCCTGGGCGTCGGCGGTGGCGGCCGTGGTGTAGTCGGCCACGGCGGTGGCCTCCTCCATGGTGCGCAGCAGTTGCGAAGTGTTGGCCGAGATCTCCTTGGTGGTCGAGAGGATCTCGATGCTGGTCTGGGCCTGGGCCACGCCGGTGGCCTCCTGCTGCTTGGACGAGGCGGCGATCTCGGTGGCCGAGGTGGTCACCTGGATGCCGGCCTTTTGCACGTTGTTGAGCAGCTTGCGCAGGTTCTCGACCATCGTGCGCAGGCCGTCGCCGAGGCGGCCGATGGCGTCGCTGCCGCTGATCGTGACGTTGCCGGTCAGGTCGCCCGAGGCGGCCTTCGAGACCACGTCGAGCAGGGCGTCGACCTTGGCGCGCAGCAGGTTGGTGGCGGCGCGCTCGTTGGCCTGGCTGTCCTGCATGGCCTGCGCCATGCGGTTGAATTCGACGCTGACCTTGCCCAGTTCGTCGTCGCTGACCACGCTCGCGCGCGCCGCCTCGTTGCCGGAGGCGATCTGGCCGACGGCGGCCATCAGGTTGTTGAGCGGCGTGAGCAGCGCGCGCGCGAGCAGCAGCGCGACCACGCCGCCGAGGCCGATGCACAGCGCGCCGCCGAGCGTGAGCAGCAGCTGCATGCGTTCCTGCAGCGCGGTCGACTCCTCGAGGCGCTCGGCGAGCAGGCGGTTCTCTTCGGCGCTGACCTGGGCGACCAGCTTGCGTGCCTGGGCGACCGCGGAAAAGCCGGAGTTCAGTTCGGGGAAGGCGCCGGCCGGCGCCTGGCCGCTGCCGAGCGCGCGCCGCTTGGCGAGCAGTTTGGTGATCACGTCGCTGTGCCAGGCGCCGACCAGGACGCTCAGTTGTTCGAAGCGCCCCTGTTGCGCGGGGTTGTCGGCGGTCAGCACGATCGCTTTTTTGAGGTGGAGCCTGAGCTTGGCCTGCTCGTCATTGTCGGGTGTGAGGAAGCGCTCCTCGCCTGTCAGCAGGAAGCCGCGCACCTCGTTTTGGATCTCGAGTATCGCGGTCTGGATCTGATCGGTCTCGCGCAGCACCTCGAGGCTGTGGCGGTCCCATTTGTTGGCCACAGACAGGCGCTCGAAGTTCAGATAGGCCAGGCCGAGCAGGAACAAGATGATGAATACGATCGAGCCGAAGCCCAGGTAAAGCTTGTTCCTGATGGTCAGGTCTTTGAACATGTCGGCTCCGTTGCGCTGTTATCGTGCGAATGTTAACATTTTGCCGGGCAACTTGGGCGTTTCTCATGGTGTGCGCGGCAATATTTGTCGCCCGAACGCACGGCGCGACGCGGGCCTGTGTCAGAATGGGCGAAAGTAGATTTTCGACTTGCCAGATAGGAGCTTGGGGTGGCGACGACGCGTGGTCCAGGTTTTGCAGTTTTGTACAAATGGCGCTTGCATCCGGGCTTGGAGGATTCGTTCGTCGAAGCGTGGTCGCGCAGTTCGGCGCTGCTGCTCGCGCATCGCGGCTCGCTCGGCTCGCGCCTGCACCGCGGCGCCGACGGCTACTGGTACAGCTACGCGCAGTGGCCGAGCAGCGAGGCGCGCAACGCGGCCTTCGCCCAGGAGCCGCTCGACCCGCAGGCGTTCGCGCAGATGCGCGCCGCGATCGCCGAGCGCTTTCCCGAAGTGATCCTCGAGTCGGTGGCCGACTACATGGTCGCGTGCGGACCCTGAGCGAGCCTCGCGCGCAAGCGCAGGCCGGGGCGTTCCACGGCCAGATAGAGCAGGGCGCCGGCCGCCAGCGCCGCACCGATGTAAATACAAAAACTGACCAGGTTCGCGCCTTCGAGCGCGGGGCGCCAGTGCGCTTCTAGCGCTTGGTAGACCTGCTTGTGGGTGAGGTACAGGCTGAAGGCCATGGCGGCCAGCGGCGCGGCGCCGGGCACCCGCGCTCGGCCGAGCCATGTGTGCGGGCTGGCGGCGCCGGCCACGATCAGCGCCATGCTTGCGGCCAGCAGCGGGAAGCCGAACACGCTGCCCGCAAAGCTTGGGAAGTCGATCCGGGTGGACGCGAACACGCCGCCGAGGCCGAGCGCGAGCAACAGCGGCGCGCGCGCCATCGCCCAGTCCCACCACAGTGGACGGAAGCCCTTCACGAGCGCGAGCAGCACGCCGGCCAGCAGGCCGTCGAGGCGCGCGTAGGTCGGGTTGTAGATCCGTTCGATCCAGCGCAGCACGAAATCGTCCGGGCCGCCACGCGTCTGAAGGTACGGCGCCAGCTCGAGCTGCCAGATCGAGGCGCGCAGCAGCATGCCGCCCACCAGCAGTGCTATGGCCACGGCGGCCGCCGTGCCAGCGCTGGGGCGGCGCGCAAGCAGCCAGACCGCGGCCGGCAGCAGCAGGTAGAAATGCTCCTCCACGCAGAGCGACCACGCGTGCGAGAACGCGCGCGCGTTGAAGTAGTCGGGAAAAAGGTTGGTCGTGAAGGTCAGGAACTGCCACAAGGGGGCCATCGTGGCGCTTTCGGCGGTGTTGGGCAGCGCGAGGTACAGGGCCAGCACGCACAGGTAGGCGGGCAGTACTCGCAGGGCGCGGCCGGTGAAAAATCGCGCCCATTGCGGCGCGGCGCCGAGGGTGTAGGGTTTTAGCATCTGCCAGCCGATCAGGTAGCCGCTGAGGACGAAGAACAGGTCGACGCCCATGTGGCCGTGGCGCGCAAACGCGGGCAGCGATACGCCGAAGCGGCCGTCGAGGTGGTAGAGCATGACCCAGGCGATAGCGAGCGCGCGCAGGAGGTCGAGGCCGGGTAGGCGGTTCATCGGGTTGTTCATCGTGGAGGCAAACGGCTAGCATGCGCGAGGGCGATGTTGGTTTGGGTCTTGGGTGAAGGGTTTTGGCTTCGCGGCTTCGACCGCGCCTCAATTGAAAAAGCCTCCTTCGCGACTTCACGAAGGAGGCTTTTGCCGTATGCCGTCCGGGTGTTACTGCCCGCGCTTCTCGCGTGCCACGGCCGCGATCCGCATGCGCAGCGCGTTGAGCTTGATGAAGCCGCCCGCGTCGGCCTGGTTGTACGCGCCGCCGTCTTCGTCGAAGGTCGCGATGTTCATGTCGAACAGCGAATCGGTCTTAGAATCGCGCGCGACCACGATCACATTGCCCTTGTATAGCTTGATACGCACCCAGCCGTTGACGCCGAGCTGCGTGTGGTCGATCAGGGTCTGCAGCGCGTAACGCTCGGGCGCCCACCAGTAGCCGTTGTAGATCATCGATGCGTAGCGCGGCATCAGGTCGTCCTTGAGGTGCGCCACTTCGCGGTCGAGCGTGATCGATTCGATCGCGCGGTGGCCCTTGAGCATGATGGTGCCGCCCGGGGTCTCGTAGCAGCCGCGCGACTTCATGCCGACGTAGCGGTTCTCGACCAGGTCGAGGCGGCCGATGCCGTGCTTGCCGCCGACGCGGTTCAGTTCGGTCAGCACCGTGGCCGGCGACATGCGCACGCCGTTGATGGCGACGATGTCGCCCTTTTCGTATTCGAGGTCGAGGTATTCGGCCGCGTCGGGCGCCGCCTCCGGGCTCACGGTCCAGCGCCACATCGATTCCTCGGCTTCGGCGCTCGGGTTCTCGAGGTGGCGGCCCTCGAAGCTGATGTGCAGCAGGTTGGCGTCCATCGAATACGGCGCGCCGCCGTTCTTGTGCTTCATGTCGATGTCGATGCCGGCGTCGGCCGCGTACTGCAGCAGCTTCTCGCGCGAGAGCAGGTCCCATTCGCGCCACGGCGCGATGATTTTCACATCGGGCTTGAGCGCGTAGGCGCCGAGCTCGAAGCGGACCTGGTCATTGCCCTTGCCGGTGGCGCCGTGCGAGATCGCGTCGGCGCCGGTTTCGCGCGTGATCTCGATCAGGCGCTTGGCGATCAAGGGACGCGCGATCGAGGTGCCGAGCAGGTATTCGCCTTCGTAGACGGTGTTGGCGCGGAACATAGGGAACACGAAATCGCGCACGAATTCCTCGCGCACGTCGTCGATGTAGATGTTCTCGGGCTTGATGCCGAACTTGATCGCCTTGGCGCGCGCCGGCTCGAGCTCTTCGCCCTGGCCGAGGTCGGCGGTGAAGGTGACGATCTCGCACTGGTAGTTATCTTGCAGCCATTTCAGGATGACCGAGGTGTCGAGGCCGCCCGAATAGGCCAGCACTACTTTTTTGATGTCGCTCATGGTGGTTCCAATCTCGTTAAATAAGGGGAGGGCGGAGCTTCGGAAAAATTCGGGCGCTTATGCGCCTTCGATCCGGCCCAGCAACAGGTATTCGATCAGCGCCTTCTGGACGTGCAGGCGGTTTTCGGCCTCGTCCCAGACCACCGACTGCGGGCCGTCGATGACGTCGGCCGAGACCTCTTCGCCGCGGTGCGCAGGCAGGCAATGCATGAACAGCGCGTCGGGCGCGGCGCGCGCCATTTTTGGCGCGTCGACGATGAAGCCGTCGAAGGCGGCCAGGCGGGCCGCGTTTTCCTTCTCGTAGCCCATGCTGGTCCAGACATCGGTGTTGACGAGGTGGGCGCCCGCGCACGCATCCGACGGGTCGTCGAAGAAGGTGTAGCGGTCGGTCGACACCAGCGCGTGGTCGATGTCGTAGCCTTTCGGAGTGGAGACATTCAGGTGGAAGCCGAACACTTCGGCCGCCTGCAGCCAGGAGTACAGCATGTTGTTGGCGTCGCCGATCCAGGCCACCACCTTGCCGGTGATCGAGCCGCGGTGCTCGACGTAGGTGAAGATGTCGGCCAACACCTGGCACGGGTGGTGTTCGTTGGTCAGGCCGTTGATGACCGGCACCCGCGAATGGGCGGCGAAGCGTTCGATGATCTCCTGGCCGAAGGTGCGCACCATGATGATGTCGCACATGCGGCTCATGACCTGGCCGGCGTCCTCGACCGGCTCGCCGCGTCCGAGTTGGCTGTCGCGCGTGTTCAGGTAGATCGCCGCGCCGCCGAGTTGGTGCATGCCGGCCTCGAACGAGAGGCGGGTGCGGGTCGAGTTTTTCTCGAACACCATGACCAGCGTGCGGTCGATCAGGGGGTGGTAGATTTCGTAGTTCTTGAACTTGCGCTTGATGACCTTGGCGCGCTCGATCACGTAGTCGAATTCGGCCAGCGTGAAGTCGGAGAACTGCAGGAAGTGCTTGATCGGTTTTTTGTTAGACATGTTGCAACTTGGAGGAGTTGACCGCTGGCCGCATGGCGCTGGCGGGGGGTAAGCCCTTCAATTATAAGGGTTTTCCATTTGGCATGTGGAAGCGGGGCGGATCGCCAAGGATTTAGCCAACCACCACATCGTCCTCGCGAAGGCGGGGACCCATAGAACGCGTGCCTAAGAGCGATCGCTAAATGAATAGTCTACCTACATGGGTATGTTCTATGGGTCCCCGCCTCCGCGAGGACGATGTTGGTTTGGGGTGACTGCGACTAAGCGGGTACGATTTCTGTTCGGACCACTTCTAGTAGATATGCGCCTGCGAATCGTGATCGTGCGCCGGCGCCGACAGCGGCAGGTCGAGCGTGAAAGCCGTCCCTTGCTGCGCGCTGCTGCTCACAGTGATCTGCCCGCCCAGCAGCGAGGTCACGATGTTGTAGCTGATCGACAGCCCGAGCCCGCTGCCGCCCTGACCCAGTTTGGTCGTGAAAAACGGATCGAAGATGCGCCCCACGTTCTCGGGCGGGATGCCGCAGCCGTCGTCGCGGAACTCGACGACCACGCGGCCCTCGGGCGCCATGCTGGCCGCCAGCCGCATGTGCCCGACCCGCCCCGGCGCGAACGCGTGCAGCAGCGCGTTGTTGATGAAGTTGGTCGCGACCTGCCCGAACGGCCCCGGGTAGCTGTCCATCCCGATCCCCTCGTCGACCTCGAGCACGATCTCGTGGCCGCTCGCGCGGATCCGGTTCATCATGGTCGCGACGATCTCGTGGCACACGAGGTGCAGGTTGAAATTGCGGCGCTGCTCGGTGGTGCGGTCGACCGCGACCTGCTTGAAGCTGTTGACCAGGTCGGCCGCGCTCGTGAGCCCGCGCATGACCAGCGTGGCCGCCGTCTGCGAGTCGGCCACGAAGCTGGCCAGCTCCGAGCGGCGGATGCCCGGCCCGTCGAGCTGCGCGGCGAGCCGCGTGGCGCGTTCCTGCATCGTGCTCGCGATCAGCAGGCTGTTGCCGATCGGGGTGTTGAGCTCGTGCGCGACGCCGGCCATCAACGAGCCGAGCGCCGCCAGTTTTTCTTGCGACACGAGCTGGGTCTGCGCGTCCTGCAGCTGGCGGTAGGCCTCGGCGTTGTCGAGCGCGATCGCGCCGTAGGCGCACAGCGTGCGGAAGATCATGCGTTCGTTGTCGTCGTAGGCGTGCGAGCGCGGCGCCTGCACCGTCATCGCGCCGATCGCGCGCTCGCCCACCGTCAGCGGCACGCTCAGCGCGCTGACGGCGCCCTGCGTCATGACCTCGCGCCGCTCGCGCAGGCAGCGCGCCGGGTCCGAGTCGGCCCCGCCGGGCGGGCGCGTGCCCGGCGCCAGTTCGCGCCCCAGCTCGACGCCGTAGGCCAGGCTCAGCGCGCCGGCGCCGTCGTTCAGGTAGATCGCGAAGGTGGTCGCGGCGAGGAGCGCGTGGATGTGGCGCCCCAGCGCGTGGAACACGGCCTCGGCGTCGAGGTGGGCCGTGATCTCCTGGCCGATCGCCGACAGCCGCTCGAGCGCGGCGCTGGTGCGCTGCAGGACTTCGGCCCGGCGCGCCTCGGACTCGGCCAGCTCGCGGTGGTGGTGGCCCTCGTTGCGCGCGTGCTCGGTGCGGTGGTGCACCTGCATCGCGACGGCGCGGTTGGTGGCCTCCTGGTTGTGGATTTTCTCGCGCGCCGCGCCCGCGTACAGCGCCACCTCGTAGGCGCGCATGTAGTCGCCCGCGAGCGCGTGCTCGTGCGCCATCTCCTCGTACAGGTCGCCCGGCACCGTGTAGCCGTCGATGCTCGCGGCCACCTCGAGTGCGCGCTCGAGGTAGTGCAGGGCCGCGCTGGCCTGCGCCATGTCGGGCGGGCCCGGCAGCCGGTGGCGCGCGTGGATCATGGCGATCACGCGCAGCGCGGCGATCTGGTTGTGCGCGTTGCGCTGTTCGCTGGCCATGTCGGCGGCCGCGCGCGCCACCGCCAGCGCCTCGAACGCGCGGTTCAGGTGGCTCAGCGCGTGGGCCTGGCCGCGCCGCGCGATGCTGCGGAAATCGGACTGGTCGAGCGCGTCGGCCCGTTCGAGCAATCGCGTGAAGGCGTCGAGCGCGCCGCCAAAGTCGCCCTGCGCCAGCGACAGGTCGCCCAGGTACTGCAGCGCGATCGCGTAGCTGCGCGCGTTGGCCAGCGGCCGCAGGATGCCGAGCGCCTCTTGCAGCATCGCGTGCGCGGCGTCGAGCTGGCCGAGGCGGCGCAGCGTGTCGGCCGTGTGCATCAGGCAGGCGCCGATCGAACGCGGCCAGCCGGTCGGGCGCGCCAGCTCGAGCGCGCGCTGCATCCATTCGAGCGCGGCGTGGTGGTCGTTGAGCAGGGTGAAGTCTTCGCCGATGTTGGTGGCCGCCGTGATGGCCGCGCGCAGCTGCCCGGTCTCGAGCGCGGCGCCGTAGCAGCGGATGTAGTAGCCGGCCGCCTCGCCGTAGTTGGTCACGTGGCTCGCGGCCAGACCGAGGAAGTCGTTGACCCAGGTCGCCAGCGAAGGGTGCATCTGCGCGTCGGCGCCGTCGAACTGCGCGCCCCAGCGCGCCACGGCGGCGTCGCGGTCGCGCAGCACGGCCCAGCGCGCGATGGCGGCGTCGGCCAGCTCGGCGCGCAGGCTGTCGCCGGCCTTGCGGGCCGCCTCGGCGGCGCTGTAGAAGTGGGTGTCGCTGGCGACATGCTCGCCGCGGTCGATGCAGATCCAGGCCAGCAGCCAGTGGGCGTCGGCGCGCCCGCGCCAGTCGCCCAGGGCGGTGAAGCGCGTGAGGATCGCGTGCGCCTGCGCGGCGGCCGCCTCGAGCGCGCCGCCGAGCCACAACGATTCGGCCTTGACCAGCGCCATGCGCGCCTCGCAGCCGGCGCGTTCGGGTTCGCCCATGGCGGCGTCGGGCAGCAGCGCCAGCACTTCGTCGGCGAGCGTGAGCGCGCGCTCGCTGGCGCGCTGGCGCAGGTACCACGACAGCTCGATCAGCGCGGGCAGCCGGTCGACGCCGCGCAGTGGCGCCAGCGACGCCTCGAGGCGCGCCACATCGTCGTTGACCGCGAACATGTCCATCTGCCGGCGTCCTTTAGGATTTTTTAAACGATTGTATGCCGGTTTGTGGGCAAATTGCCAACTCAATCGCTAAAAAATCAATACAGGGTCTGGGCCGATTCGTGCAGCAGCTGGCCGTACAGGGTATGCCGGAAGCGCGCGATCTTGCCCTCGCCGAGCGCGGCGAGGATCGCGCATTGCGGCTCGATGAGGTGCCTGCAATTGTAGAATTTGCAGCCGCCGAGGTAGGGGCCGAACTCGCGGAAGGCGCGTTCGAGCATGCCCTCGCTGAGGTGGTACAGGCCAAACTCCTGGAAGCCGGGCGAGTCGATGATCGAGCCGCCGAACGACAGCTTGTACAGGCGCGTGAAGGTGGTCGTGTGCTTGCCGGTGTCGAGCGCGGCCGAGATTTCGCGCACGGCGATGTCGGCATCGGGCACGAGCAGGTTGATCAGCGAGGACTTGCCCATGCCCGACTGGCCGATGAAGATCGAGGATTGGTCGCGCAGCAGCGGCATCAGGGTCGCGACCGCGTGCTCGGGCTCGGCCCGGGCCGAGACCTCGTGCAGCGGGTAACCGAGCGAGGTGTAGGTGAGCAGGCGTTCGCGCGCCTTGGCCAGCGAGCCGGTGACGTCGGTCTTGTTGAGGATCAGGTGGGCGTCGATGCCGGCCGCCTCGGCCGCCACGAGCGAGCGCGAGATCAGGTCGTCGGCGAAGCCGGGCTCGGTCGCGACGACGATGAACAAGCGCGTCAGGTTGGCCGCGAGCAGCTTGGACTTGTACTGGTCGGAGCGGTACAGCAGCGTCTTGCGCTCGGCGGTCGATTCAATCACGGCCTGGTCGTCGGAGGTCTTGACGATGTTGACGACGTCGCCGACGGCGATGTTGGTCTTGCGCTGGCGCGTGACGCACTGCAGTTTTTGGCCGTCGGCCTCGGCCACGTAATGGCGCCCGTGGCCGGCGATGATGGTGCCGCTCAGTTTAGTCATGCGGCGGGCCGCCCGGCGTACAGCGCGTCGGCCTTGGCCGCGCAGATGAAGTCGTTTTGCGAGATGCCGTCGACCGAATGGGTCGAGAAGCTGACCTTGCATTCCTTGTAGGTGACCAGCAGGTCGGGGTGGTGGTCTTGTTCGTGCACCATGGCGGCGAGCGCGTTCACGAAGGCGATCGTCTCGTGGTAGTCGCGCAGCGCAAAGGCGCGCACGATCTTGCCGTCGGCGTGGGCCCAGCCGGGCACTTCGGCGAGCAGGGCGTTGATGGCGTCGGCCGGCAGCGCCGTCGTCGTTTTCGTGCAGTGTTGGTCGAGCAGGGTCATGGGGCCGCCATATTGAGGTGTGCGATCCGGACCGAGGCCGGCGGATGCGAGTCGTAGAATTTGGAGTGGAGCGGGTCGGGCGTGAGCGTCGAGGCGTTGTCTTCGTACATTTTGACGAGCGCCGAGACGAGGTCGCGCGCGTCGGTGTGGGTGGCGGCGAAGGCGTCGGCCTCGAACTCGTGCTTGCGCGAGCTGATCGAGGTCAGCGGCGAGAGCACGAAGGTGAACACCGGCAGCACCAGCATGAACAGCAGCAGCGCCATGGCGTCGGTGCCGTGGCCGTGCACCGGGTCGACCCCGAGGCCGAGGTAGAACCAGTCCTGCGCCTTGAGGTAGCCGAGCAGGGCCAGGAAGCCGAGCGAGACGGCGAACATGACGGCGACGCGCTTGACGATGTGCTTGAGCTTGAAGTGGCCCAACTCGTGCGCGAGCACCGCCTCGATCTCTTCGGGGGCGAGGCGGGCCAGCAGGGTGTCGAAAAAGACGATGCGCTTGTTGGCGCCGAAGCCCGAGAAGTAGGCGTTGCCGTGGGCGCTGCGCTTGGAGCCGTCCATCACGAACAGGCCCTTGGAGGCGAAGCCGACGCGCCCCATGAGCCCTTCGATCCGGCTCTTGAGGCTGGCGTCGTCGAGCGGCGTGAATTTATTGAACAGCGGCGCGATCAGGGTCGGGTAGGCGACCATCATGAGCAGCTGGAACGCGCTCCAGAACAGCCATGCGTAGAACCACCAGAGCGGGCCGGTCTTGTCCATCAGCGTGAGCACGACCCAGATCAGGGGCAGGCCGATGGCCGCGCCGAGCGCGCCGCCCTTGAGCATGTCGGCCAGCCACAGCTTGATCGTCATCTTGTTGAAGCCGAAGCGCTGTTCGAGCACGAACTGGCGGTAGTATTCGAACGGCAGGTCGAGCACCGCGGAGGCGAGCGCGAACGCCACCAGCAGGCCGATCTGGTGCCACATGCCGGGGCCGGTCTGGGCGAGCACGGCGCTTGAAACCCATTGCAGGCCGCCGAGCAGGGTGAAGCCGACCAGCAGGGCGCTGTTGAAGATCAGCGAGGCGAGGCCGAATTTAGTCTTGGCGACGGTGTAGTCGGCCGCCTTCTGGTGCGCGCCCAGCGCGATTTTTGGGGCGAATTCGGCCGGAACGGCGGCGCGGTGCGCCAGCACGTGGCGGATATGCCGGTTGGCGAGCCAGAAACGCAGGCCCAGCGTCAAAACGAAGAAAGAAACGAACAAAACCGAAAACGCGAGTGAATACATTCTGTGCCTGTGAGAAAATGCAGGATTGATTAGGCTAAGAGAGAATTATGTCACAAGCGACCGAAATGGCAGCGCCGGCAGTGCCGGCCCGCCCAAATGAATTCAACCTCGTGTGGTGCGACATGGAGATGACCGGGCTCGATCCCGACACCGACCTGATCATCGAAGTGGCGGTCGTCGTCACCGACATGCACCTCAATATCATCGCCGAAGGCCCCGTGTTCGCGATCCACCAGTCGGACGAGGCGCTCGACAAAATGGATGCGTGGAACAAGGGCACGCACGGGCGCAGCGGCCTGATCGAGCGGGTCAAGGCCTCGACCGTGACGGAGGCGCAGGCCGAAGCCGAGCTGATCGCCTTCCTCAAGCAGTACGTGCCGGCCGGTAAATCGCCGATGTGCGGCAACACGATTTGCCAGGACCGCCGCTTCATGGTGCGCGGCATGCCCAAGCTCGAGGCGTTCTTCCATTACCGCAACCTCGACGTGTCCACGCTCAAGGAACTGTGCAAGCGCTGGAAGCCCGAGATCGTGGCCGGATTCAAGAAGCACCAGAAGCACACGGCGCTGGCCGACATCCTTGAATCGGTGGCCGAGCTGGCGTATTACCGCGAGCATTTCATCAAGCTCTGATGGGGAGTGGCGGGGGCACCCCTCGCGAAGGAATTTGTCGCAATACTTGAATTGGTGTTCGATGCGGCAGAATCCGTGCGAGTTGAGACCTTTAATAAAGACCTAAACCAACATCGTCCTCGCGAACGCGGGGACCCATAGAACGTCGGCTCAGTGCTAACGTTCTATGGGTCCCCGCCTCCGCGAGGACGATGTGGTTTGATATCTTATCTAAAAGTCTTGGCCGACGCGGACAAAACGATGTCGGCTTGGGGTAGGTAGGTACTCACAATCCGACTTCGGGAACGACTTGCCGCTTAGTCGGCGAGTTGCTCCGGCAGGAAGGTGCCAACGAGGATCGCGATCCACAGGCAACTGCCGAGCACGATCCAAAAATAATTCCACCCCGTGAAAGTGCTGTTGCCCTCGCCGTGGGGATCGCCGCAGGTCAGATTGATAATCTCTTGCGCCTTCAACAGACAAAACACAAGCGGGACCAGCAGCAGCATCGCGATCCAGTCGGTGTAGGGCGAGCCCAGATTGGCGGTCGACGCACGGTCGAGGCCGTTCGAGACGATCATGAGCAGCACCAGCAGCGACGCGTGACCGTTGTTCCCCCATTGCGCCACCTGTTCGATGCCCGCGCCAGCCTCTTTGATTTTCCGAAACAGCGAATGCGTGAAAAAGACCGCGAAAACCGCCCGGGGCACGGGCCAGAGCGTGCTGTCGTCGGTGCCGAATTGTTGCGACTCCTTATAGGCGCGCCAGTTCCGGTAAAACCAGTACATCGCGTATGCACCCAAAGTGAGGATGTGCAGGACGGCCAGTTTGCGTGGCGAGACCACGTAAAATTTGCCGTCGATGTCCAGCGCGGGAACGTCGAGGTCGGCCGCCGGGGCGGCGTAAATATTCACTGTCATGGCTTCGTCCGTTAGTGTTGTGAGGAAAAAAATATTTCCACATTGCTATTCTATGTTGTTTTCGTTCGAAATAGTCCTTCCTGTGATTTAATTGCGTTCCTTTAATTTTGACGACGGTGCGCGATGGCGGGTGAAGGCATGGAATGGTTGCGGCGCTTGATGCCGCCGGCGAACACTGCGGGCGCGGTCGAGCGCGTGCGCGCGGGCCTTGGCGCGCTGTTCGGGCTCGCGCTCACCGCCATGCTCACCGTCGCACTGCTCGGCGAGAGCGCCGCGGCGCCGTGGCTGGTGGCGCCGATGGGCGCCTCGGCCGTGCTGCTGTTTTGCCTGCCGGCCAGCCCGCTGGCCCAGCCCTGGTCCGTCATCGGCGGCAACACCATCTCGGCGCTCGTCGGGATCGCCTGCGCGCAATGGCTCGCTTCGCCGATGGTGGCCGCGCCGCTCGCTTGTTGCCTGGCGATCGGCGCCATGTTCGCGCTGCGCTGCCTGCATCCGCCGGGCGGGGCGGTCGCGTTGACGGCGGTGCTCGCCGGGCCGGCCGTGCACGACGCGGGATTTATGTTCGCATTGTTCCCGGTCGGCCTCAATTGCGTGTTCATGGTGCTCGCGGCGCTGTTGTTCAACAACCTGACCGGGCGCCGCTATCCCCATCTGCAGCAATCGGCGATGCTCAATGTGCATGCGACCAAGGACGTGGTGCCGACCGCCCGCGTGGGTTTCAGCCCCGAGGATCTCGACGCCGTGCTCAAGCGCTACGACCAGGTGCTCGATGTCAGCCGCGACGACCTCGAGGACATCATCCTCGAGACCGAGATGCAGAGCTACGGGCGGCGCTTCGGGGTGATCAGGTGTGCCGACGTGATGTCGCGCGACGTCGTCACGCTCGACTTCGCGACCGAACTCGACGAGGCGTGGGGCCTGCTGCGCCTGCATAAAGTGGGCACCTTGCCCGTGCTCAACCGGGCCCGGCGCGTGATCGGAATCGTGTCGGTCATCGATTTCCTCAACCGCGTCGAGGTCGGCGGCTACGCCGCGCTCGCGGCCGGCCTGCGCCGCCTGCTGAGCCGAACCCCCTTCGTGCACTCGGAGAAACCCGAAGTCGTCGGCCAGATCATGACGCAAAGGGTGCACACGGTGCGCGACGACACGCCGATCGTCGAGCTGGTGCCGCTGATGGCCAATCTCGGCGTGCACCAAATCCCGGTGGTCGACGCCGAGCAGCGCTTCGTCGGGATCATCACGCAATCGGACCTCATAGGCGCACTTTACGAGAGCCGGCTCAAGGCCGGTCCTGTGTTGGCTGCCGCACAGTAAGTCTTGCCGGGTGCGCGTATCGTGGTCCCGTGATGTCGAACGGCATTGCCCCACACACGAGGAGAAGCACCATGACAAGCGACACCAAAGACAGCCAGCAAAAAGGTCCTCAGCCGCAAGGTCCGCAGAAGGGCGACCTGAACGCGAACGAACAGAAATCGCATGAAGATGAGGTCGCTGGTCGCCATCAGAACGATGGCCAGAAGGGGCATGAAGGCGCGAACAAGGGTCCGCACCGGAATTGATTTAGTTTGACTCGACGGATTCCGCAGCGTTGGAAAGAAGCTGAGCTTCGGTAGCTGCAGAAACCCTGTCGAGGAAAACCGCAAAATCATAAACCACATCGTCCTCGCGTAGGCGGGGACCCATAGAACAGCGGCTCAGAGCAACTGTTCTATGGGTCCCCG
>JAZKIN010000127.1:0-6918 GCA_040384885.1 Pseudomonadota bacterium
CGGCTCAGAGCAACTGTTCTATGGGTCCCCGCATGCGCGAGGACGATGTTGGTTTTTGATATTTAATTTTCTCCGACGCGATTTCTGAAGCGTCTCAGGCGCCAATTCGTGATTCCTGAAGCTGTCCTAGGAACATCAGAAACAAAAGAAAAAGGCCGGTCAGATTTTGCTGACCGGCCTTTTCCATTACGTCCAAGCCTAAATGATTTGCGAGTGCAAGGGCTTTTCCCGCTTGGCGATCACAACCGGCGCCGGCTTGCCGCGCACTTTGCGCATCAAGCGCCCCAGCAGTTGCTCGAGGTCGTCGATATACGTGAACACGGCCGGCACCACCAGCAAACTGAGCAATGTGGAGGTGATCAAACCGCCGATCACGGTCACCGCCATCGGCGAGCGGAAGCTCGGGTCGGCGCCCCAGCCGAGCGCCAGCGGCATCATGCCGGCGCCCATCGCGATCGTCGTCATCACGATCGGACGCGAGCGCTTGTGGCAGGCGTCGACCAGCGCCTCGAAGCGGTCCATGCCGGCCTGGCGCGCCAGGATCGCATAGTCGACCAGCAGGATCGAGTTCTTGGTCACGATACCCATGAGCATGATCAGGCCGATCATCGACGGCATCGACAGCGCCTTGCCGGTCAGCAGCAGGGCCACGAAGGCGCCGCCGATCGACAGCGGCAGCGCCGCCAAAATGGTGACCGGCTGCATGAAGTCCTTGAACAGCAACACCAACACGCCGTAGATGCACAGCACGCCGATCAGCATCGCCACGCCGAAGCTGGCGAACAGGTTGGCCATCTCCTGGGCGTCGCCGAGGGCCGCGATCTTGACCGACGGCGGCAGGTTTTTCAGCGACGGCAGCGCATGCGCCTCGGCGTCGACCTCGCCCAGCGAGCGTCCCGACAGCTCGACTTCGAGCGTGACGTTGCGGCTGCGGTTGAGGCGGTCGATCTGGGCCGGGCCGCTCTCCATCGTGATGGTCGCCACGTTGGCGAGCATC
Organism: Pseudomonadota bacterium; assembly: GCA_040384885.1. Taxonomy (GTDB): domain Bacteria; phylum Pseudomonadota; class Gammaproteobacteria; order Burkholderiales; family Burkholderiaceae_D; genus Telluria_A. The sequence continues at coordinate 998 of JAZKIN010000127.1, forward strand.
ACCGGGCCGTTTTTGCCGGGCACGGTGAGCCGTTCGAGCGCGGCCAGGTCGGCGCGCACCGCGTCGGGCAGCTTGACCCGGATCGGCACCTGGCGCTCGGTCAGGTTGAGCTTGGTGAGCGCGAGGTCGTAGTCGCCGGCGGTGGCCACGCGCACCGTCTCGCCGATCGAGGCCGCGGTCACGCCGAGGTCGGCCGCCTTGGCAAAGTCGGGACGCACGATGATCTCGGGGCGCACCAGCGAGGCGCTCGAGCTGACGTTGCCGATGCCTTTCAGGGTGCGCAGTTCGCGCTCGACCGTCTGCGCCGCGGCGACCAGCGCAACGGGGTCCTCGCTGCGCAGCACGAGCTGCATCTTGACGCCCGTGTCGGGCGGCCCGACGTTGAATTTCGCGCCCGGGATCTGGTCGAGCCGGGTGCGGATCTGGCGCTCGATCTGGTCGAGCGACTCGTCGCGGTCGGTCCGGTGCACCGTGGTCAGGGTCAGGATCGCGCGGCGCGCCTCGGCCGCCGCGCCCGGGGCGAAGGCGTCGCCGCTGGAGCCGCCGCCGATCGAGCTGAACACGCCCGTGATGCCGGGCACCTGCATCGCGGCCAGCCGCGCGCGTTCGGCCACGGCGCGCGTCTCGGCCAGCGTCGAGCCGGGTGGCAGCTCGAGGTTGATCTGGGTCTGGGCGCGGTCCGACGGCGGCACGAAGCCGGTCGGCAGCAGCGGCACCAGCATGATCGAACCGATAAAGAACAGGGCCGAGGCGAACGCCGTGATGTGGCGGTGCTTAAGGCACCATTTCATCGCCGCCATATAGCGCTGCATGACCCAGCTGTCCTTGGCCTCGCCGAGCTCCTTGGCCGGTTTGAGGATGTAGGCCGCCATCATCGGCGTGAGCAGGCGCGCGACCATCAGCGAGGCGATGATCGCGAGCACCGCGGTCCAGCCGAACTGCTTGAAGAATTTGCCCGGCACGCCGCCCATGAACGCGGTCGGCAGGAACACCGCGACCAGCGCGAAAGTCGTCGCGATCACGGCCATGCCGATCTCGTCGGCCGCCTCCATCGCCGCCTGCATCGGCGTCTTGCCCATGCGTAGGTGGCGCGAGATGTTCTCGATCTCGACGATCGCGTCGTCGACCAGCACCCCCACCACCAGCGCGAGCGAGAGCAGGGTCACGGTGTTGAGCGTGTAGCCGAAGTAGTAGATGCCGAGGAAGGCCGGGATCACCGACAGCGGCAGCGCGGCCGCGGCCACCAGCGTGGCGCGCCAGTCGCGCAGGAACCACCAGACCACGAGCACCGCCAAAATGGCGCCTTCGTACAGCAGCTCCATCGAGCCGTCGAAGTTCTCCTCGACCGGGAAGGCGTTGTCGATGACTTCGGTCAGCACCACGTTCGGGTGTTCGCTGCGCAGGACGGCGATCGCCTCGCGCGCGCCGCGGGCGACGTCGATCTCGCTCGCGCCCTTGGTGCGGAAGATCTCGACGCCGACCACGGTCTTGCCGTCCTGCTCGGCCAGCGAGCGCGGTTCGGCCACGGTGTCGGTCACGGTCGCGACCTGGTCGAGCCGCACGCGGCGCCCATCAAGCAGCGGAATGTCGAGCAGCGCCAGTTCGGCCGCGGTGCCGACGGTGGCGATGGTGCGCACCGACTGCTCGGCGCCGCTGACGTCGCCGCGCCCGCCGGGCGCCTCGCGCTGGACCTGGCGCAACTGGCGCGACACTTCGACCGCGGTCACGTTGAGCGCGGCCATGCGCGCGTCGTCGAGTTCGATGCGCACCTCGCGCGAGACCCCGCCCACGCGCTTGACCGCGCCCACGCCGGGCACGCTGAGCAGGCGCTTGGCCACGGCGTTGTCGACGAACCAGCTGACCTCCTGCTTGTCCATGTTGCTGCCGGCGGCCGCCGCGGTGAAGGTCATGACCACGCGCCCGGCGGTCGAGGCCTTGGTCACGGTCGGGTCGCGCATTTCGGCGGGCAGGTCGGCCTTGACGCGGGCGACGGCGTCGCGCACGTCGTTGACGGCTTCGGCGATCGGCTTTTCGAGCACGAACTCGACCGTGACGTTGGCCACGCCGTCGAGCACCTTGGTGTAGATGTTCTTGACGCCTTGCAAGGTGGCGACCGAGTCTTCGATCTTGCGCGCGACCTCGGTCTCGAGCTGGGCCGGGGCGGCCCCTTCGAGCGAGGCGGTCACGGTCACGATCGGCAGTTCGATGTCGGGGAAGTCCTGCACCGCGTTGGCCTTGTAGGCCATCAAGCCGGCCAGGCTGAGCAACACGAACAGCATGATCGCCGGGATCGGGTTCTTGATTGAGAGGGATGAAAAATTCATGGCGAATCCTTACTTGGCCAGCGGCTTGGCGGACGCCGCCCCGGCGGCCGGGACGTTGCGCACCATGTCGCCGTCGTTGAGGAAGCCGGCGCCGCTGACGACCACGACCGCATCAGGCTTGAGGCCGGAGACGATCTCGATCTGGCCGTCGATGCGGCGCCCGGTCTGCACCTTCTGGCGCGTCACGCGCTGGTCGGCGCCGAGCAAAAACACATAGCTGAAACCGTCGCGCACGGCGACCGACTGCTGCGGCACCGTCATCGCGTTGGTGGTGCCCAGTTCGAAGCGGCCGCTGGCGAACATGCCGGCCTTGAACGGCGCGTTCTGGCCGACGCTGGTCGGCAGGTCGACATACACCAGCGCCGAGCGGGTCTGCGGGTCGATGGTCGGGGCGATCATGCGCACCTTGCCGGTCAGCTCGCTGCCGTTGGCGGCCTTGACCTGCGCGGCCATGCCGGGCTTGAGGCGCGTCAGTTCGGCCGCCGTGACCTCGGCGCGCCACTCGAGGCGGCCCTGGCGGATCATGCGGAACATCTCGGCGCCGGGCCCGAGCACGGCGCCCACGGTCGCGCTGCGCGCCGAGATCACGCCGTGGTCGGGCGCGCTCACCTGCGCGTGCCGCAGGCGCAGCTGTTGCACCGCGAGCGTGGCCTTGGCGGCGGCGATGCGCGCGTTGGCGGTCTGCTCGGCCGTCATGTACTGGCCGATCTGTTGGGCCGACAGCGCGCCCGAGGTTTGCAGGGTGCGCGCGCGCGCCGCGTTGGCGCCCGCCTCGGCGGCGGTGGCCTGCGCCTCGAGCAGCGCGGCGCGCGCCTGCGCCACGTCGGCCTGCACCGACTCGGCCGCGAACACGGCGAGCACCTGGCCTTTTTTGACGACGTCGCCGACGTTGGCGCGCACCTCGAGCAGGCGCAGGCCGCTCGACTCGCTGCCGATCAGCGCCTCCTGCCACGCGCTGACATTGCCGTTGGCGGCCAGCTTGACGGGCAGGCTGGCCGGCAGCGCGCGCGTGGTGGTGACGGTCAGCGCGGGCTTGGCGACGGCCTTGTCGTCGCTTGCCTTTGCGTCACCCTTTTTGTCGTCGGCGGCGAGCGCGCCGATCGAGGCGGCCAGCACCATGGCCGCGGCGACGGCAAGCGCGGCGCGTTTGCGGTTTAGCTTGACGTTGAGCGTTGGGAAATTCAGCTTGTTCATATTGTTTTTTGTCCGTTAGGTTCAAATGCGCAGATTTGTGCTTGGATTTTTGCTCGGGTTTTTGCCCGGAAGCGGTCAGTTGGCGCCGCCGCGGGTCCAGCCGCCGCCGGCCGCGCGGTACAGCGCGACCCAGGCCAAGTTGCGTTCGCGCTGCAGCGTGACGGCGGCGTTGTCGGCGGCCAGGCGCAGGCGCCGGGTCTCCTCAAGTTCGAGCAGGCTCGCCATGCCATTCTTGTAGCGGTCCTCGGCGCCGTGGAACGCCAGCAGGTAGCCCTCCATCGCCACGCGCGCGTCGGCGATGCGCGCGGTGCTGCTGTCGAGGTTGACAAGCGCCTGTTCGACCTCGCTGACCGCCTGGCGCGCGCTGGCGCGGTAGTTGACCACGGCCGCGTCGTAGCGCGCGCCGGCGGCGTCGACGTTGGCGGCGAGCCGGCCGGCGTTAAAAATCGGCACGGTCAGCGCGAGCGGTCCGATGCTCCAGGTGTCGAGGGTCACGCTCTCGCCGCCGCCGCGGAAGTTGCCAAGCCCGACCGAGCCTTGCAGCGCGAGGCGCGGATAGCGCTGGGCGCGCGCGGCGCCGACGTCGGCACTGGCGGCGGCCACCTCGCGCTCGGCGTTGAAGACGTCGGGCCGCTGCGCCAGCAGTTGCGCGGGCAGTTGCGGGATGCTCAGCGGCGGCGCCGGCAACGCGGGCGCGGCGGCCAGGCGGGCGCGCAGGGCCGGCTCGTCGAGGCCGGTGAGGGCGGTCAGCGCCTTGATGTCGAGTTCGCACAGGGCGCGCTGGCCGACGGCGCGCGCGTTGCCCTCGGCCGCGCTGGCGCGCGCCAGCGCGGCCGTGGCCGGCGCCTGGAAGCCTGCCTTGGCGCTCAGGTCGGTCAGGCGCGCGGTGTCGGCGCGCGAGGCGGCGTCCTGGCGCGCCACGACCAGCAACTGCTCGCAGGCGCGCAGGCCGTAATACTGGTTGGCCACCTCGGCCGCGACCGAAACGCGCGCCTCGTGCCATCCGGCCTCGGCGCCGGCCAGGCGCGCCTGCGCCGCCGTGCGTCCGGCGCGCCGTGCGCCGAACAGGTCGAGCTCCCACGACGACTGCAGCGCGATTTGGCTGGTGGTGCCGCCCGGCAGCGCGCTTTGCTGGCTGGCGCGGCTGACGCTGGCGGCGGCGTCGAGCGAGGGCAGCAGCGCCGCGCTCGCGGCCACGCGCTCGGCGCGCGACTGGGCGATGCGCGACTGCGCTGCGGCGACGCTCGGGTTGACCTGCTGCGCCGCTTCGATCAGTTGGGCCAGCAGCGGGTCGCCCTGGCCGCGCCACCATTGCGACAGGTCGCCCAGCTTGCCGTTGTGCGGCAGCGGCGCCTGCCATTGGGCCGGCAGCACGGGCGCGACGCTCGCGGGCGGCGCGCTAGCGGCGCAGGCGCCCAGGACCAGCGGCGCGGCCGCGAGCAGGAGGGTACGGAGTGGCGTCATGGAGCGGTCTTTCTTTTGACTGTTTTTGATGTTGGCAAGGTCACGAGACGCTTTTTTTCGGCTTCGATGATCGCTTCGGCGTAGTCGACCAGGCGCGCCATCCAGTTGTCGATCGCGGCGTCGTCGGCGAGCAGGCGCGGGCCGATCTTGTCGATCACGTCGCGCGCGACCATCAGGTGCAGCGCCAGGCCGGCCACGCTGAAGGCGAGCCGGTCGATGTCGTCGCCGGGCTCCTTGACGCCCAGGTGGCGGCTCAGCACCAGCACCAGGCCCGCGTGCGCGGGGCGGATGCCGTTGTCGATCTCCTCGTGCCACAGGCCGGTCGGCTCGAGCATTTCGCGGAACCACAGGCGCATGCACAGCTGCGCCAGGTCGCCCTGCTTGAGCGGCGCGAGCAGCTGGCCGTAGAACATCCGCAACGATTCGCGCAGGGGCGCGCCGACGGCCGTGAACTGGGCGATCTCGTTCTCGGCGTGCGGCGCCGGCTTGACGAAGGCGGCCCGGTACAGCCCCGCCTTGTCGTTGAAGTAGTAGCTGATCGCGGCGATGTTGGTGCCGGCGGCGAGCGCGATTTCGCGCGTCGAGGTCTTGGCGAAGCCCTGCTCGGCGAACAGGCGCATCGCGGCCAGCAGCAGCCGTTCGCGCGATTGCACGCCGTCCGAGCGCGACTTGCGCAGCTCGTCGGGTTGATTGTCGGGGGGGATTTTGGATTCCATGGCGCGATTAGATCATATAAATCAAACGATTGATATAATTAAATCGTCCGTTTAATGTAATCAGGTGCAAGCTGGGGCTTACAAGAGGCGACAGGGGGAAGCATTTGACGCGCCAGGAACCGCGCAGTCGCAAGCCCAAAAAACCAAACCAACATCGTCCTCGCGAACGCGGGGACCCATAGAAGTGCGCCCAGCATGGGCATAGTCTTGCGGGTGCAAGTCC
>JAZKIN010000128.1:0-22871 GCA_040384885.1 Pseudomonadota bacterium
TCGAGCCGCGCGTCGAGGAATTGTTCGCGATGGTGCACCAGGTGGTGCGCGAGTCGGGTTACGAGGGCGTGCTGTCGTCGGGCATCGTGCTCACGGGCGGCACCGCGATCATGCCGGGCATGGTCGAGATGGCGGAGGATATTTTCCTGAAACCGGCGCGCCTGGGCACGCCGGACTACCGCGGCCAGTTGGCCGACGTGGTGCGCAGCCCGCGCTACGCCACCGTGCTCGGGCTGCTGCTCGAGGCGAAGAAGCAGTATTTGCGCGGCCACATCGTCACGCGCCAGGACGGCTCGGTGACGGCGGTCTGGCAGCGCATGAAGGAATGGTTCTTGGGCAATTTTTAAGCGGCACAGGCGGCACCGGGGCAGCATCCATTTTTTTGTTTTTTTACCGCAGTTTTCAACCTCCAGGTTTCATACACATATGAGTCCTGGCGCTTGGAAACCGCACTTTGACTAGGAGTATTTCATGGAGTTCGATATGGTCGATAACGCAGCATTAGGCACCAACATCAAGGTCGTCGGCGTTGGCGGAGCGGGCGGCAATGCAGTCCAGCATATGATCAACAAGGGCGTGTGCGGCGTTGAATTCATCGCCGCCAACACCGACGCGCAAGCGCTGGCCACGTCCGGCGCGCACAACGTGATCCAGATCGGCGAGTCCGGCCTGGGCGCGGGCATGAAGCCTGCGGTCGGCCGCCAGCTGGCCGAGGAATCGCGCGCCCGCATCGAAGACGCGCTGCGCGGCGCGCACATGGTCTTCATCGCGGCCGGCATGGGCGGCGGCACCGGCACCGGCGCCGCGCCGATCGTGGCCGAAATCGCCAAGTCGATGGGCGCGCTGACGGTGGCCGTGGTCTCGAAGCCGTTCTCGTACGAAGGCCAGAAGTGCATGGACATCGCCGAGGCCGGCCTCGAGGAATTGTCGCAGCACGTCGATTCGCTGATCATCATCCTCAACGAGAAGCTCGAAGAGATCTACGAAGACGAAAGCATGATCGACTGGATGAAGCATGCCGACGACGTGCTCAACAACGCGGTCGCCGGTATCGCCGAGATCATCAACGTGCCGGGCCACATCAACGTCGACTTCAACGACGTCAAGACCATCATGGGCGAGCAGGGCAAGGCCATGATGGGCACGGCGACGGCGTCGGGCGTGGACCGGGCGCGCATCGCGGCCGAGCAGGCGGTGGCCTCGCCGCTGCTCGACGGCATCGACCTGTCCGGCGCGCGCGGCGTGCTGGTCAACGTGACCGCGAGCCGCGGCCTCAAGGGTAAGGAGATCAAGGAAGTCATGGCGGCGGTACGCGCCTTCGCCGCGCCCGACGCCTCGATCGCGCAAGGCATCGCGTACGACGACGACATGGGCGACGACATCCGCGTGACCGTGGTCGCGACCGGCCTGGGCAAAGCCAAGAAGGCGATGCAACTGGTGCAGCAGCCGATGCTGCGCACCGGCACCAACGGCGGCGCGATGATGGCCGGCGGCGGCATGGGCGCGACGGTCGGGGTGCAGATGGGGATGGGCGCGGCGCAAGCCTCGGCCGTCTCGGAAGGACTCAAGCAGCCGGCCGTGTGGCGCCGCGAGCAGGCGTCCGAGCAGGTGCAGGCGATGCAGCGCAATGGCGTCGAGACCTACGACATTCCGGCCTTCCTGCGCAAGCAAGCCGACTAAACGATAGTCGCGCTAAGCGGCCCGCGGGCCGAAAAAAGCCGGGGACTCCCCGGCTTTTTTACGTTCATCACTTGACCATGCGGGGCAGGTCGGGGTATTTGATCCGCACCGCTTCCTGATCGTTCATTCCCTGTTTGCTTGGCTCCGGCGGCAAGACAATATCGATGCCAAAACTTCTTTTCATGGCCCAATTGCATTGCAGGTAGTCGCCCGCCGTCGGTTGCAAATCATAGCGCCAGGATTGATCGCGCAGGTAGCTCATGACCGACCTGCGATCCTCGTGGATGTGTCGGACACCGAGCACATGGCCCAACTCATGCATGATGGTAAAAGCAAGCGCATCGTCCTCCAGCGCCACGCCGGGATCCAACACGATCCCGGACTGCACGCTTCCATAGCCCCCCATTTTGAACGCGTCGTGCGCCGGATGCCGGAGCGCCGCCATGTCGGGCGACCACAGGATGCTGACCGCATCGGCACTTCCGCGTGCCACTCTGGGCGCTGTTCCAACATATTCCAGATGCACCGCGCAGCCCGCGGCCCACAAAGAGACCGCGCGGCGGATCGCGGCTTCGACCTTCGCAGTCGGGTGTTCCGTGGGGGCGCTGGTGGGATCGTAGAAAAGCCGGATCACCGCCTTGCGCATTGGAGTGACTGACGGTTTTTTGTCGGCGCGTGCCGTGGCGGGAGCCTGACGGCGAGCGCTGGCGGGCGGCACATCGGGATAATCGATCGCGCTCTCCTTGCCCGCATTCCCAATCGCACTGCAAGTCGAATTGCTATACGTTACTTTGCCATTGGCTTCGACGCAGCGGTAAAGTTCGCCCGCCGGACTGGGGCCGGCTCCGAGAAGCGCCGACCACAAACCGATGCTACGCAGGCCAAATAGCAACTTGGTAGACAGTCTCATTTGGTTTCTGCCGCTTGTGATGACGATTCGCCCATTGTCCGGTAGATACGCAGCCATGACCAGCCCAAATATTGAGCGGCGGGGGACAGACCGGGGACAGACCGGGGTCAGACCGGGGTCAGACCCGGGTCTGACCCCGGTAGTGGTTTTTGTGGGGGCGCTGCAGGAAACGGCTGGATCAGGCATACTACTTAGCCAAGTTTGTCGTTTTCCACTAAAATCACAGGAGTCTTGAATGACCATCAAAATCGGCGAGCGTCTGCCAGAAGGCGCACTTTCGGAATTTGTCGAGACCGAATCGGCGGGTTGTTCCCTCGGCCCCAATACGTTCCAGGTCGCCGACCTGGTCAAGGGCAAGAAGATCGCGATCTTCGGCCTGCCGGGCGCCTACACCCCGACCTGCTCCGCACAACATGTGCCCGGCTACGTCAAGCATGCCGACGAACTCAAGGCCAAGGGCGTTGACGAAATCTGGTGCATCTCCGTCAACGACGCCTTCGTCATGGGCGCGTGGGGCCGCGACCAGAAGTCGACCGGTATCGTGCGCATGATGGCCGACGGTAACGCCGCCTACAGCAAGGCACTCGGCCTCGACGCCGATTTCTCCAAGTTCGGCATGGGCACGCGCTCGCAGCGCTACTCGATGCTCGTCGACGACGGTGTCGTCACCCAGCTCAACGTCGAGCAGGGCGGCGCCTTCGAGGTGTCGAACGCCGAAACGATGCTCAAGCAACTGGGCTGATCCCCGCCGCTGCACCACCTGAAAACGGCGCTGCGGCGCCGTTTTCAATTTCCGGTTCGTTTGGCGAGCTGTCAAACCGAAGCGTTTTACGAGGAGCTGCCGTGACCGCGCGCTCGAATAAATTACGCAGCATCTATGCGATGCTGCTGGCCGTCGCCATGTTTTCGCTGATGGACACGGCCATGAAACTGCTGGCCGCCCATTACCCCGCGATGCAGGTGGCCGCCCTGCGCGCGCTCACTTCGCTGCCGCTGGTGTGCGCCTACCTGGCCTGGCGCGGCGCCTTCAAGGGCATCCTCAAGGTGCGCTGGCCCTTGCACCTGCTGCGCGGCGCGCTCGGCGTGGCGATGCTGTTCCTGTTCGCCTTCGGGCTCAAAAAGCTGTCGCTGGCCGAGTCGTATTCGATCTTTTTCATCGCCCCGGCCCTGATCACGGCGCTGTCGGTCGTGCTGCTCAAGGAGCGCGTCGACGCGGCGCGCTGGAGCGCGATCGTGGTCGGCCTGCTCGGCGTGCTGGTGGTGCTGCGCCCCGACGGCACGGGCTTCCTGACCATCGGCGGCCTCGCGATCCTGGCCGCCGCCGTCTGCTACGCGGCGTCGGCGATCATCGGGCGCATCATGAGCGGCACCGAGCGCAGCGAACACATGGTGTTCTGGCTGATGCTGCTGATGGCGCTCGCAGGCTCGGTGCTCGCCGCGCCCGACTGGGTCGCGCTGCGCGCCGCCGATGCGCTGCTGCTGTGCGCGCTGGCGGTCACCGGCTTCATCGGCCAACTGGCCATCACCGAGGCGTTCCGCCTGGGCGAGGCCTCGAGCGTGGCGCCGTTCGAGTATTCGGCGCTGGCCTGGGGCGTCGCGCTCGACTGGCTGCTGTGGCAGACGCTGCCCGACCACTACACCTTGCTCGGCGCGGCCATCATCATCGGCAGCGGGATTTATTTGGTGCGCCACGAGCGGGTGCACGCGGCGGCCGAACACCCCTGAACCGCGGGCCGCACATTGCCCCCGGCGAGGTGTTTTATGGTTGCTGCGCGTGATATATTGCCAGCAGAATAAGGCTGTATCCATCCAAGGAAACCATGAATCGATTGCTTTCGACGGGCCTGTTGCTGCTCGCCTTTCCCGCGGCCCACGCTGCCGAATCCGCACTCTCGGCCGCCATCGCCAAGGACTACACGGCCAACCTGGCCGCGCTGGCCGACCATTTCCACCGCCATCCCGAGCTCTCGTTCAAGGAGGTGCAGACCGCCAAACGGCTCGCGGCCGAATTGCGCAAGGCCGGCTTCGACGTCACCGAGGGCGTCGGCAAAACCGGCGTGGTGGCGATCATGAAGAACGGGCCGGGCCCGACGGTCATGGTGCGCGCCGACATGGACGGCTTGCCGGTCGAGGAGAAATCGGGCCTGCCGAACGCGTCGAGGGCGCGCACCAAGGACGACGCCGGCCGCGAGGTGTACGTCACCCACGCCTGCGGCCACGACATCCACATGACCAGCCTGGTCGGCACGGCGCGCCAGATGGCCGCGCGCAAGTCGGAGTGGACGGGCACGCTGATGCTGATCGGCCAGCCGGCCGAGGAGCGCAGCGGCGGCGCGGCCGACATGATGGCCGACAAACTGTGGCAGCGTTTCGGCCAGCCCGACATGGCGCTCGCGCTGCACGTGATGAGCGACCTCGAGACCGGCAAGATCGACTTGGCCGAGGCGCCGTGGTCGGGCGTCGACAGCGTCGCGATCAATGTGCGCGGCATCGGCACCCACGGCGCCTCGCCGCACACGGGCAAGGATCCGATCGTGATCGGGGCCCAGATCGTGATGGCGTTGCAGGCGGTCGTGTCGCGCGAGCTCGCGCCGCGCGAGCCGGGCCTGATCACGGTCGGCGCCTTCCATGCGGGCAGCAAGTCGAACATCATCGGCGATGGCGCCAAGCTCGAGCTGACCGTGCGCAGCGAAAGCGCCGAGACGCGCGCCATGCTGCTCGACGCGATCAGGCGCGTGGCAGCCAACCAGGCGCGTTCGGCCGGCATGGCCGAGGACATGCTGCCCGAGGTGACGATGATCGACAATCCGAGTCCGCCGACGATCAACGATGCGGCGCTGACGAGCCGCCTGCGCAAGGTGTGGGCCGAGAAACTGGGCAGCGACCTGATCAGCGCCGACTACAAACGCCAGGCCATGGTCGCCGAGGATTTCCCGGGTTTCACCTCGACGCCTTACATTCCCAGCGTTTACTTCAAGATCGGCGGCACCCCGGCGGCGCAGCTGGCCGCGGCGCGCAAGAGCGGCAAGCCGGTCGCCTACAACCACAGCCCGCTGTTCAAGGTGGCGGCCGAGCCGGCCATCCGCAGCGGCGTCGAAGTCACGGTCGTGGCGTTGCTCGACCTCCTCAAAAAATAAGCCTTTACCACCCCGGATCCCATGAAACGATTGCTTCTGGCCAGCCTCTGGCTGCTCGCCCTCCCGGCCGCACATGCCGCCCCGTCGCCGTTGTCGGCGGCGATCGCCAAGGACTACACGGCCAACCTGGCCGCGCTGGCCGACCATTTCCACCGCAATCCCGAGCTCTCGTTCATGGAGGTGCAGACCGCCAAACGGCTCGCTGCCGAATTGCGCAAGGCCGGCTTCGAGGTCACCGAGGGCGTCGGCAAGACCGGCGTCGTGGCGATCATGAAGAACGGGCCGGGCCCGATGATCATGGTGCGCGCCGACATGGACGGCTTGCCGGTCGAGGAGAAATCGGGCTTGCCGAACGCGTCGAAGGTAATCGCGAAGGATCCGAACGGGCGCGACGTGTCGGTCGCGCACGCCTGCGGCCACGACATCCATATGACCAGCCTGGTCGGCACGGCGCACCAGATGGCCGCGCGCAAGTCGGAATGGTCGGGCACCCTGATGCTGATCGGCCAGCCGGCCGAGGAGCGGCTCGGCGGCGCGCGCGACATGACCGCCGACGCCCTGTGGAAGCGCTTCGGCCAGCCCGACATGGCGCTCGCGCTGCACGTGATGAGCGACCTCGAGGCGGGCAAGATCGACCTCGACGACGCGCCGTGGTCGGGCTCGAATTCGGTCGAGATCCTGGTGCGCGGGGTCGGCACGCACGGCGCCTCGCCGCACACGGGCAAGGATCCGATCGTGATCGGCGCCCAGATCGTGCTTGCGCTGCAGGCGGTTGTCGCGCGCGACCTGGCGCCGCGCGAGCCGGGCCTGATCACGGTCGGCGCCTTCCATGCGGGCAGCAAGTCGAACATCATCGGCGACAGCGCCAAGCTCGAACTGACGGTGCGCAGCGAAAGCGTCGAGACGCGCGACATGCTGCTCGCGGCGATCAAGCGGGTCGCGCTCAACCAGGCCCGCTCGGCCGGCGTGGAGGAGAACATGCTGCCCGAAGTGACCGTGATCGCGGCCGCCGCGCGCGCCACGCTCAACGACGTGCCGCTGTCGCGCCGTTTGCGCAAGGTCTGGACCGACAAGCTCGGCGGCGACATCATCAGCACCGACTACAAGCGTTTGGCGATGGTGGCCGAGGATTTTTCGGGGTTCACCACGAGCCCCTACATTCCGAGCGTGTATTTCAAGATCGGCGGCACGCCCGCCGCCGAGCTCGACGCGGCGCGCAAGGGCGGGCCGGTGGTCGCGTATAACCACAGCCCCTTGTTCAAGGTGGCGGCCGAACCGGCGATCCGGAGCGGGGTCGAGGTCATGGTCGTGGCCCTGCTCGACCTGCTCAAAAAATAGTGTTGCGACGCGCCGACTGACGATGTTTTGAAACGCGGGAGAGGGTAGCGATGGAAAATCAAACGCATAAGCAGGCGCCTGGCGTCGATGCGGTCGAAGGGGGCGGGTTTTCCAATTCGGTGGCGGCGGTCCCGACCGCGGTCCCGGTGTTCGTCGGCTATACCGAGATCGCCCAAAACGGCAAGCAGGACTTGACCAACGTTGCGGTGCCGATCTCATCGATGGACGAGTTCGTGAGCTATTACGGCAGCACCGCGGCCGGCATGAACAATGGGGCGCCGGCCCCGGTCTTCAGCTATGCCAGCGCCGCCTTTGGCACGCCGCCGTTCCAGACCGATCCTGCCGGCCCGCGCTTCAACCTGTTCTACAGCCTGATGTTGTACTTCAATAATGGCGGCGGAATTTGCTACCTCATGTCGATCGGCAGCTATGCCGACAAGATTGCGAATCCGCCGGTCGCAGCCGATTACAGCATCGCCTGGCGCGCACTGGACGACTGCATCGAAGCGACCCTGGTCGTCATGCCCGACACCATGCTGCTGAGCCAGGCCGACTGGATCGGCGTTTCCCAGCAGACGCTCCAGCATTGCGCGCAGATGCAAAACCGGATCGCGATCTTCGACATCTGGGATGGCTACAAGGCGTCCGACGGCGGCCCCTCCGACCCCATCAGGGGCGCCAGCGCGACCACCGGCTTCTACCCGATCGGCGCGCTGGGCGAAGAGTTCAACAAATTCGGGGCCGCATACTATCCTTGGGTGAACACGAATATCGTGTCCGCCAACGACATCAACTACAGCTGGTTTTCGGCCGGCTCGCTGGCGCTACTGCGGGCCGACCTCAAGGCCGAAGCCCCGACGCTGTTTGCGCCGGACGGCAGCGGCGCGGCCGCGGCGAAAACCTACGCGGCCCTGCTTGACAGCCTTGTTTTGCCGCTACCGGTCGCCCCGCCGGCGGACCCGTTCGGCAAGGTGGCGATGCACGCCCTGCACGTGAGTATCTCGGCGCTCTCGCCGCTGTACCGCCAGGCGATGGCCGACCTTGCGACCAGCGTCAACCTGCTGCCGACCGCGGGCGGCATCGCCGGCGTCTATGTGCGCAATGACGATTCCTTTGGGGTGTGGCAAGCGCCCGCCAATACGACGATCATTTCGGCCATCTCGCCGTCGGTGGACATCTCGGACAGCGGGCAGGAAGACCTCAACATGCCGCTCAACGGCCTGGCGGTCAATGCGATCCGCAGTTTTCCGAACGCCGGGCTGCTGATCTGGGGCGCGCGCACCATGGCCGGCAACAGCGACGATTGGCGCTACATCAGCGTGCGGCGCACGGCGATCATGCTCGCGCAGTCGATCAAGGCGGCGATGGCGTCGTACGTTTTCGCACCCAACACCGCGCCGACCTGGTCTGACCTCAGGTTCAGCATCAGCAATTTCCTGAACGCCCAATGGCAGGTCGGCGCGCTGGCGGGGGGCGCGCCGTCGGATGCCTATTCGGTTGCAGTCGGGCTGGGCAGCTCGATGACGGACGAAGACATATTGCAAGGCTTCTTGGTGGTGAATGTGGCGGTGGCCATGACGCACCCGGCCGAATTCATCATGCTCACCTTCCAGCAGCAGCTGCAAACGTCCTGATCCACTATTCCGATTAACCCGCATGCAAGTGGTCAGGATCACGGGCACCGACCGCAAGGCGGGCGGCAACGAGATCGCGGTCGAGGCGATCGAGGTCGCGCACGTGGGCGTCGCCATTTTCAAGGCATCAGGGCCCCGATCGCGTCGCTAACTATTTGATTTTTTGGTAATTATTCGCGCAGCCCCGTCAGCGCCAACTTTCCAAGTTGGATATAATCGGCGGATGCTAAAACAAAGAACAGTCAAACAGCTGATCCGCACGACCGGCGTCGGCCTGCACTCGGGCACCAAGGTCGAGCTGACCCTGCACCCGGCGGCGCCCGACACGGGAATCGTGTTCCGGCGCGTCGACCTCGATCCGGTGGTCTCGTTTCCGGCCAGCGCCGGCATCGTCGGCGACACGCGCATGGCCTCGGTGTTGATCAAGGACGGCGCGCGCGTCTCGACCGTCGAGCACCTGATGTCGGCCTGCGCCGGCCTCGGCATCGACAACCTCGTCGTCGACATCTCGGCCGAAGAAATTCCCATCATGGATGGCTCGGCCTCGTCGTTCGTGTTCCTGCTGCAGCAGGCGGGGGTGCAGGAGCAGCCGGCGGCCAAGAAGTTCATCCGCGTGCTCAAGGACGTCGAAGTGCGCCAGGGCACGGGCAAGGCCGAGAAATGGGCGCGCCTGTCCCCGTTCGACGGCTTCAAGCTCGATTTTTTCATTGAATTCAACCATCCCGCGGTCGACGGCACGATGCAAAGCGCGGCCGTCGATTTCGGCAGCGTCTCGTATGTGCACGAGGTTGCGCGCGCGCGCACCTTCGGCTTCATGCAGGATGTCGAAAGCCTGCGCGGCATGGGCCTGGCGCGCGGCGGCTCGCTCGAAAACGCGATCGTGATGGACGAATACCGGATCCTCAATTCGGACGGGCTGCGCTACGACGACGAATTCGTGCGCCATAAGATCCTCGACGCGATCGGCGACCTGTACCTGGTCGGCCACCCCTTGTTGGCGAGCTACCACGCGCACAAGTCGGGCCACGCGCTCAACAACCTGCTGCTGCTCGAATTGCTCAAGGATCCGAGCGCCTACGAAATCGTCGCGTTCACGGCGCCCGGCTCGGCGCCGGCGTCGTACGTGCGCCAGATGGCGCGCGAGTGGGCACTCACATAATGTATCGGAACTCTGGCGAACAGCCTTAACCGTTGTACCGGCCTTAACCGTTGTACCGGCCTTAACCGTTGTACCGGCCTCAACCGTTGTGCCAGCCTCGACAATACCCGGGGAGCGGGCGGCCCTCCCGACGCCCCCCTCTGGCATTCGTCATCGTTCGGTGCCTCGTTCGTGCGTATCCTGTCTCGTTTTGACCCGGGTTTTAGTGCAACAAAAAAACCAAGGCAAGATGCGACAGAACGAGACAAAACCCGACCCAAAACGAGCACGAATGCCAGAGGGCTTGGCGCAGGCATGGCCCGCCCCCCGAACGCTTGCTCAGCGACCCAATTCGGAATATTCACCGGCCGGATGGACAGCAAGCCAGCGTCTGCTGCGCGTACAAGGAGCATATTGCGTCGACAATGCGGATTGCCGGCCGGGCTGTGGGACCGGTCGACCGGATTTCGATTGCGCGGTTTTTCGTGCGTGTGATCAGGGGAAGCTTGTTGGCCGGGGTACCCGGCATGAGCGGCGGATTAGCGGCGGCGCGCGGCCATCGCCTTGATCGCGGCGATCAGTGTCTTGTTCTGTTCGGTCTCGGGCAGGGCGTCGCCGAGCTCGGTGAAGGCGTTGACGGCCTGCGCGGGCAGCACCAGTTGCTGCGTGTGCACCACCGGCGCGATGCTGCGCGTGACCTGCACCTTGAGCCGGATCGCGTTGATCTGCCAGCCTTTGGCGCGCAGCGCGGCTTGCAGCTTCGGGATCTGCTGCTTGAGCTTGGCCGCCACGGCCGAACTCGGCGTGGCGAGCACGAGCTGGGTGTCCTCGAAGGACAGGATGTCGCAGTTGTCGAACATCGCCGGCAGGGCCGCCGCGCAGTCCTTTTGCAGGCTCGCCATCCGCATCACGGTCGGCAGCAGGCTCGCCATCCGGTCATTTCGTTGGAGAAATGCCGTGGCGTCGAGCGTGGTCCGCGGCGCCTTGGTGCCGAAGATATGGGTCGGTCGTTGATTGGTGGAAGTAAACCGCATGAGGCGCAACATATCACAGCTGGCGCCGGCGCGCGGAAGCGGGGGGCGCCGCATCGCGCTTTCACCTCTGGAACACATTGTTTTCGGCGCGCTACTTGTTATCCGGCCCAATATCCCCAATTGTGCCCGGACCGCATGATAAAATCACAGTCTTTTTGCCATAGTCGGCCTGCGAGCGATATGTTTTTGATATCACCCTGGCTTCTTTTTGCGGCGTTTTTTTCAAGAATTCAAGCATGTCATTACTGACCCAGATTTTCGGTAGCCGCAACCAGCGGCTGCTCAAGCAATATCAAAAGACCGTGCGCGAGATCAACGCGCTCGAGCCGCAGATCGAGAAGCTGACGGACGCCGAGCTCAAGGCCAAGACGCCCGAATTCAAGAACCGCGCGGCCAAGGGCGAGAGCCTCGACGACCTGCTGCCTGAAGCGTTCGCGGTCTGCCGCGAGGCGGCCAAGCGCGTGCTCAAGATGCGCCACTTCGACGTCCAGCTGATCGGCGGCATGGTCCTGCACCACGGCAAGATCGCGGAGATGGGGACGGGCGAGGGCAAGACGCTGATGGCGACGCTGCCGACCTACCTCAACGCGCTGGCCGACAAGGGCGTGCACGTGATCACGGTCAACGACTACCTCGCGCAGCGCGACGCCGAGTGGATGGGCCGCCTGTACGGCTGGCTCGGCCTCACGACCGGCGTCAACCTGTCGCAGATGGCGCACGACGACAAGCAGGCCGCGTACGCGTCCGACATCACCTACGGCACCAACAACGAATTCGGTTTCGACTACCTGCGCGACAACATGGTCTACGAGGCGAGCGAGCGGGTCCAGCGCGGCCTCAACTTCGCCGTCGTCGACGAGGTCGATTCGATCCTGATCGACGAGGCGCGCACCCCGCTGATCATCTCCGGCCAGGCCGAGAACCACACCGAGCTGTACCACAAGATCAACACCCTGCCGGGCATGCTGACCAAGCAGATCGGCGAAGAGACGCCGGACGGCAAGGGCGTCATCGAGGTCCCGGGCGACTATCTCAAGGACGAGAAGGCACACACCGTGCTGCTGACCGAGGCCGGCCACGAGAACGCCGAGGCGATGCTGACCAAGATGGGCCTGCTGCCCGAGGGCGCCTCGCTGTACGACGCGGCCAACATCACGCTGATCCACCACCTGTACGCCGCCCTGCGCGCGCATGTGCTGTACCACAAGGACCAGCATTACGTGGTGCAAAACAACGAAGTCGTCATCGTCGACGAATTCACGGGCCGCCTGATGACGGGCCGGCGCTGGTCCGACGGCCTGCACCAGGCCGTCGAAGCCAAGGAAGGCGTGCGCATCCAGAACGAGAACCAGACCCTGGCCTCGATCACGTTCCAGAACTACTTCCGGATGTACACCAAGCTGTCGGGCATGACCGGCACCGCCGACACCGAAGCCTACGAATTCCAGGAAATCTACGGCCTCGAGACCGTCGTGATCCCGCCCAACCGTCCTTCGCAGCGCAAGGACCGCCAGGACCAGGTCTACAAGTCGTCGGACGAGAAATACAACGCGATGCTGATCGACATCCGCGACTGCTACGAGCGCGGCCAGCCTGTGCTGGTGGGCACGACCTCGATCGAGAACTCGGAGCTGCTCTCGGGCATCCTGGCCAAGGCCAAGCTGCCGCACAACGTGCTCAACGCCAAGCAGCATGCGCGCGAGGCGGAGATCATCGCCCAGGCCGGACGTCCGAAGATGATCACGATCGCGACCAATATGGCCGGTCGCGGTACCGACATCGTATTGGGCGGCAACGTCGAGAAGCAGATCCAGATCATCGAAGCCAACGCCGACATGGTCGAGGCCGCAAAAATCGCGGAATCTAACATCCTGCGCAACGAATGGACCTCGCTGCACGCGCACGTGGTCAAGGCCGGCGGCTTGCACATCATCGGCACCGAGCGCCACGAATCGCGCCGCGTCGACAATCAATTGCGCGGCCGTTCGGCGCGCCAGGGCGATCCTGGTTCGTCGCGCTTCTACCTTTCGCTCGACGACGCGCTGCTGCGCATCTTCGCGGGCGACCGCGTGCGCGCGATCATGGACCGCCTCAAAATGCCCGAGGGCGAGCCGATCGAGGCGGGCATCGTGTCGCGTTCGATCGAATCGGCCCAGCGCAAGGTCGAGGCGCGCAACTTCGACGTGCGTAAGCAATTGCTCGAGTACGACGACGTCGCCAACGACCAGCGCAAGGTGATTTACACCCAGCGTAACGAATTGCTCGAAACGACAGACATGTCGGAGATGATCAATTCGCTGCGCGCCGGCGTGTTCACCGACATGGTGCACAGTTTCGTGCCGCGCGAGTCGCTCGAAGAGCAGTGGGACATCAAGGGCCTGCAAGACACGCTCGCGGCCGACTGGCAGTTGCCGCTGCCGCTGACCGAGATGCTCAGCAGCGAAGCCAACCTGACCGACGAAGACATCCTCGAGCGCGTGATGGGCGCGGCCGACGAGTCGTACAACAACAAGGTTGCCATCGTCGGCAAGGAATCGTTCGGCGGTTTCGAGCGCAACGTGATGCTGCAAAGCGTCGACAGCCACTGGCGCGAGCACCTCGCGGCGCTCGACCACCTGCGCCAGGGTATCCACCTGCGCGGCTACGCGCAAAAGAATCCAAAGCAGGAATACAAGCGCGAGGCGTTCGAACTGTTCGGCACGATGCTCGACCTGATCAAGAACGACGTGACGCGCATGATCATGACGGTGCGCATCCAGTCGCGCGAGGAGATCGACGCGGCCGAGGCGGCGATGCAGCAGTCGGCCCTCGAAAACGTGCACTACCAGCACGCCGACTTCAATCCGGACGCTTCGCCCGAAGAGTTGATGGCGCCGGCGTCGCGCCAAAGCGACGACCAGGGCCTCAAGGTCGGGCGCAACGACCCTTGCCCTTGCGGCAGCGGTAAGAAGTTCAAGGCTTGCCACGGCCGTCTCGCGTAAGGGCGTGCTTGCAGGCAGTGCTTGAAAAAAGGCGGGAGCGGTTCCCGCCTTTTTTACGCCTTTTTACGGTTGTTTGGCAGTTTTTCCCTCCCCTCACACGACTTTTTATGAACAAAAAACGCATTGCCCTGGCGATTTTGGCGCTCGGGGTGGTCAGCCTCGGCCTGTTTATCCGATACAAGGCGAAGGGAGGGGACCCGTTCTGGATCGCCGCCGGCTGGGTGCTCACCGCCGTCGTCGTGCTGCGGGTCGGGCTCGCGCTGCGCCGCGGCCTCAAACTGTTCCGCGCGCAGACGGCGGCCGGGGGCGTGACCTTGCAGAGCATCGACAAGCTGACCGCCTCGGCCATGCAGCCGTGGATGCGCGGCTATTACACGATCGAGAAAAAAGTCTATGGCGGCTTCTGGCGCACGCTCACGCGCAAGCCCTTGGCCGCGGCGTCTGGATTCGCGCTCGCCGACGGGCCCAGGGGGCCGCTGGTGCGTGCGGGCTTGCTGCTGCTGATCTCCGGGCTGCTTGGCGCGCCGTCGGGCCTCGCTTACCTGATGCCGGAAATGCGGCTCGGACTGCTCGCCGGCGTGTTCTATTACGGCCCGGTGCTGTATGCGCTGGTCTGGGTGCTCGGCATGCGCCGCGTGCTGCGCGAGAGCGCGCATCGCGTGACGGCCGAAGCGGTCGAGCTCGACCTCGGTATACGGATGGTCGCGACCATCCCGGCGGCGCGCATCGTGCGCTGCGGCGCGCTGCTGCTGCCGCTCGCGCAATACCGCGCGATGCACCGGATCGACGCCGGCCAGGTCTGGACCGTGGCGCCGTTCGAGCGCGCCAATGTGCTGATCTCGCTCGACGCGGTGGTGGCGCTCGATACGCTCTGGTTCGGCTATCCCAAAACCGTCGGGACGCAGTACATCGCGCTGTATGTCGACGAGCCGCACGCGTTCGTCGATGCGCTGTCGGCCTTGATTCCCGCCGGCGCCGACGAGGCGCGGCTGCGTGCCTGAGGGAAATGTGGGGTATACAAATTTGCATGGACGGGCCAGAACTAAACATTATTGAATAGGCTGTGGAAGATAAGTGAGACCTTGGTAAAAACCTAAACCTACATCGTCCTCGCGCATGCGGGGACCCATAGAACGTTCGCGCATAGCAACCGTTCTATGGGTCCCCGCATGCGCGAGGACGATGTTAGTTTTTGCCTTTTAAAGTTCAAGACGCACGATTTCTGAAGCGATCCAATGCCAGATGTTGTCCTTTGCAGTGTAAAGACCATTATTTAGGAAAGTAGTGCCCCTTCGCGAGATGATGCGCTGCGGTGCAGATTTCGGGACGTCCACGCCCGCGCGCATTTGTTGTCTCAAGCGTTACAATAGCGGCTCCCCATTTCCCCGCTAGAGAACCCGCCATGGCCGTTAATTCCCCCTTGCCCGTCGCCGCCGACCTGAAACCGGTCAACGGTATCGAAATCGGCTTTGCCCAAGCCGGCATCAAAAAGCCCAACCGCAAGGACTTGCTCGTCATGAAGCTGGCGCCCGGTGCCACCGTGGCCGGCGTGTTCACCAAAAACCGCTTCTGCGCCGCGCCCGTACAGGTCAGCAAGGCCAATCTGGAGGCGGTCACCGCCGGCGGCGCGCCTATCGTCGCGCTGGTGGTCAACACCGGCAACGCCAATGCCGGCACCGGCGAGACCGGCCTGGCCAAGGCCAGGCAGACCTGCGCCGCGCTGGCCGCGCTGCTCGGCTGCGCGCCCGAACAAATCCTGCCGTTTTCGACCGGCGTGATCCTCGAGCCGCTACCGGTCGACCGTATCGTGGCCGGCCTGCCCGCCGCGATCGCGAACCTGACGCTTGACAACTGGTTCAACGCGGCCGAAGCGATCATGACCACCGACACCCAGCCGAAGGCGGCCTCGCGCACGGTCGTCATCGACGGCCACAGCGTGACCATGACCGGCATCAGCAAGGGCGCCGGCATGATCAAGCCGAACATGGCGACCATGCTCGGCTACCTCGCGTTCGACGCCAAGGTCGCGCAACCCGTGCTCGACCAATTGGTGCGGCACGCGGCCGACCACTCGTTCAACTGCATCACGATCGACGGCGACACCTCGACCAACGACTCGTTCATGCTGATCGCCACCGGCGCCGGCCCGCTCGAGGTGGCCGACATCGACAGCCCGCACTACGAGGCGCTGCGCGACGCCGTGACCGACCTCGCGCGCAACCTGGCGCAGATGATCATCCGCGACGGCGAGGGCGCCACCAAGTTCATCACGATCACGGTCGAGCAGGGCGGCAGCGTCGAGGAGTGCCGCAAGATCGCCTATTCGATCGCCCATTCGCCGCTGGTCAAGACCGCGTTCTTCGCGTCGGATCCGAACCTGGGCCGCATCCTGGCCGCGATCGGCTATGCCGGCGTCGACGACCTCGACGTGACCAAGCTCGATATGTACCTCGACGACGTCTGGGTCGCGCAAAGCGGCGGGCGCAATCCCGATTACCAGGAGGCCGACGGCCAGCGCGTCATGAAGCAAAGCGAAATCACGGTGCGCGTCACGCTCGGGCGCGGCAATGCCAGCGCCACGGTCTGGACCTGCGACCTGTCGCACGAGTACGTGACGATCAACGCCGACTACCGTTCGTAGGCCGCGATGACGCCACTGGAGCAGTTCCTGCTGCGCGCCGAGGCGCTGTTGCAGCGCGTCGAGGCGGTGCTGCCGCCGGCGTTCGCGCGCGAGCCCGACTGGCGGCTCGGGCCGGCCTTCCGCTGGCGCAAGCGCGCCAATGGCGGCGGCAGCTACCTGCAGCCGGTCGCGCACGCATCAGGCATCCGGCTGGCCGACCTGCGGCACGTCGACGTCCAGAAGGGCCAGATCGAACGCAACACGCGCCAGTTCGTGCAGCGCCGTCCGGCCAACAACGTACTGCTCACGGGCGCGCGCGGCACCGGCAAGTCCTCGCTGATCAAGGCCTGCCTGAACCAGTTCGCGGCCGACGGCCTGCGCCTGATCGAAGTCGACAAGGCCGACCTGTGCGAACTGGCCGACATCGTCGACCTCGTCGCCGGCCGGCCCGAGCGCTTCATCATTTTTTGCGACGACCTCTCGTTCGAGGCCGGCGAGAGCGGCTACAAGGCGCTCAAGGTGGCGCTCGACGGTTCGATCTCGGCGCAGTCCGACAACGTGCTCATTTACGCGACCTCGAACCGGCGCCACCTGATGCCCGAGCGGCTCTCGGACAACGCCGCCAGCACCCATGACGGCGACGGCGACCTGCATCCGGGCGAGACGGTCGAGGAAAAGATCTCGCTGTCGGAGCGTTTCGGGCTGTGGCTCTCGTTTTATCCGTTCAAGCAGGACGACTACCTGGCGATCGTGGCGCACTGGCTGGCCAGCTATGGCTGCGACGCGGCGCAGATCGCGGCCGCGCGCGGTGACGCGCTGCGCTGGGCGCTGCAGCGCGGCTCGCGCTCGGGCCGGGTGGCGTGGCAGTTCGCCAAGGACCATGTGGGGCAATTGCCGCAGGACGCGCCATGAACGCGCCGGCGGCGCGCCCGATCGACGTCGCGGTCGGCATCCTGATGCGTCCGAACGGCGACGTGCTGCTCGGGCAGCGCCCGCCCGGCAAGCCGTACGCGGGGTATTGGGAATTCCCGGGCGGGAAGGTCGAGCCGGGCGAGGCGATTTTCGACGCGCTGCGGCGCGAATTCGTCGAGGAGCTCGGAATCGAGATTGTCAGCGCCGAGGCGTGGTGCGGGATCGAGCATGTGTACGAACACGCTCACGTGCGCCTGCACTTTTACATCAGCCGCGCGTGGCGCGGAGAGCCGCAGTCGCTCGAGGGGCAGGCGTTCGCGTGGCAGGGCGCGGTCGGGGTGGCGCCGCTGCTGCCGGCCACCATTCCGCTGCTGCACTGGCTCGATTTGCTGCGCTACGACGGCAACGACGCCGCCGTCTGAACAGTTAACACATCGTCCTCGCGAAGGCGGGGACCCATAGAACAGTTGCTATGAGCCGACGTTCTATGGGTCCCCGCATCCGCGAGGACGATGTTGGTTTGGGCTGTTTGGAATTACGCTGCACGAGTCCTGCAGGGGCCGTAGGTCCAATGCCGTCAACTACTGCGGCAAATTCTCGTCATCCAACAACGGATCCGACGGCGCGGCCCCCGGAATCGTGTATTTCTCCTCGGCCCAGGCGCCCAGGTCGATCTGCTTGCAGCGTTCCGAGCAAAACGGGCGGTACTTGTTGGCCTCGGTCCATTCGACCTTCTTGGCGCAGGTGGGGCAGCTGACAACGGTCATGGCATTCACTTACAGGTTTAAAAATTGCACAGCGTGAGTTCGAACGGGACGTCTTCTTCGAGCGGCTTGGGCTTGAGGTCGCCCCCCTGGCGCGTGAAGCGCACCCACAGCATGTACTTGTTGGCGGAAATTTCGGGGATCGCGCCGAGCGTCTCGTCGAGGTTCAGGCGCAGCATCTGGTACACCTTACCCTGCAGCATTTGCTGGTAGCTGCCCGAGACGGCGATCATCTTGACCGGCCCGCCCGAGTCGCGCAGCAGGCGCAGCACCAGCGCGAGCGCGTCGAACAGCGGCGCGAGCGGCGCGAACCAGTGCATGATGTCGGTGTAGCGCTGCTCGGCGCTGCGCATCTGCCACGCGTGGTACGAGGGCAGGTCGAATTCGCAGGCGCCGCCGGGGATGATAGTGCGCCCGCGGATGCTCATGAGCCATTCGTTGTCGCGCACGTTCTGTCCCGTCTTGCCCTGCGCGGCGACCAGCGCGTGGCTCACCTTGTCGAGCTCGGCCAGCACCGAATTGAGCATCTCGGCCGCCACGTTCGGGTTCGTGCGGAACACCATCAGGCTTTGCTTTTGCCGCTCGAGCTCCTGCAGCAGGTCGGACTTGAGGTCGGCGCGGCCGGCCACTTCGAGCATGTCGAAGATCGTCGCCAGCGCCACATGGTGCTGCATGGGATGCTCTTGCTGGACGAAAAATTTAAATTTGTCGTACAGGTCTTCCAGCCGCAACAAGGTGCGTATGCGCTCGTTGAAAGGGTATTCGTAGACGATCAAAATGACATCCCTTAATAGGTGGGCGCGTGCAGCAAGGCTGAATTCCCGTGATTTTGAACCAAGCGGCGCAAAATTACAAACGCTCGATTGAATTTGCGTCCGGTGCTGCGTCCGTCGCGCCGAAAAAGCGCAGGTAGAACTGGTGCAGGCGTTCGACCTGGGGCGCCAGCGCGGCCACGCCGTCGTCGTTGTCGATGACGTCGTCGGCCGCCGCCAGCCGGGTCTGGCGCGGCACCTGCGCCGCCATGATGGCCCTGACCTGCGCTTCCTGCAAGCCGTTGCGCGCCATCACGCGCGCGAGCTGGGTGCTCTCCCGGCAGTCGACCACGAGCACGCGCGCGACGCGCTCGCGCCAGCTGCCCGACTCGACCAGCAGCGGCACCACGAAGATCGTGTAGGGCCCGGTCGCCGCCAACGCTGCCGCCTCGGCGGCGGCGCGGATGCGCGGATGCAAAATGGCTTCGAGCCGGGCCCGCGCCCGTTCGTCGCCGAACACGCGCGCGCGCATCGCGGCGCGGTCGAGCGCGCCGTCGGCGCCCGCGCAGCCGGGGCCGAACTCGGCCACCAGCGCGGCCATCGCGGCCCCGTGCGGGCCGGTCAGCTCGTGGGCGATCAGGTCGGTGTCGACCAGCGTCGCGCCGCGCGCGGCGAACATGTCGGCCACCGTGCTTTTGCCGCAGCCGATGCCGCCGGTCAGGCCGATGCTGCGCGCGCCGCGCTCCATCAGGCCGCTGTCCCGTGACGCAAGGCGTGGCCGCAAGTTGGCGTCCACCGGCGCGCAGGCGCGTCGCCTTGCAATGCGATTTGCCCGCTCATCCCAGCGTGGCCTGGATGAAGGCCCCCACTTGCCTGCCGTAGAACAGGGCGATCAGGCCGGCGCCGGCGAGGTAGGGGCCGAACGGGATCGGCACTTCGCGTTTGTGTTTGCGGAACACGATCAGGCAGATGCCGACCGCCGCCCCGACCACCGACGACAGCAAGATGATGGGCAGCAGCATGTTATAGCCCATCCAGGCGCCGAGCGCGGCGAGCAGCTTGAAGTCGCCGTAGCCCATGCCCTCCTTGCCCGTGGCCAGCTTGAACAGCCAGTAGACCGACCACAGCGCGAGGTAGCCGGCGGTGGCGCCGATCACGGCCTCGTTAAGCGGCACGAAGGTGCCGTTCAGGTTGACCAGCAGGCCGGCCCACAGCAGCGGCAGGGTCAGGTCGTCGGGCAGCATCTGGGTGTCGAGGTCGATGAAGGTCATCGCGATCAGGAGGTAGCCGAACAGCAGCGTCGCCAGGCCGGCCCAGCCGCTGCCGAAATGCCAGATCAGCGCGGCCGACAACAGGCCCGTGAACGCCTCGATGACCGGATAGCGCGGCGAGATCGGCGCCTTGCACGCGCTGCATTTGCCGCGCAGCGCGAGGTAGCCGAACACCGGCACGTTCTCGTACGATTTGATCTGGTGGCCGCAGTGCGGGCAGCCCGAGCGCGGCACCATCAGGTTGAATTTTTCGGGGTGCGGCGAGGGCTTGCCCGCCTCCTCGGCGCAGTAGCAGTTGGACTCGCGCTGCATCATGATCGGCATGCGGTAGATCACGACGTTCAGGAAGCTGCCGATGAGCAAACCGAACACGCCGGCGACGATCGTGGGGAGGAGGGAGCCCGGCAGGGCGAACAGCAGTGTTTCCAGCATGGTCGGAGTGGGGGCGTTGCCGCCCGGTCAGGTTGTTGATGCAGGTGGTCGGGAGATGGTCAAGGCAAGGCCAAGGCAAGGCCAGGAAGGGCCAAGACAAGGCCACGACGAGGCCAGGGCATGGCCAGCATAGCGCCATCCGCGCGGACCGGGGCGCACCCCGCTCCGCGCGGCCTTGGCCGCAGCCGTCAGACCACGGCGCCGAGCTTGAAAATCGGCAGGTACATGGCGATCACGAGGCCGCCGATCAGCACGCCCAGCACGGCCATGATGATCGGCTCCATCAGCGAGGCCAGGCCGGCGACGGCCTCGTCGACCTCGTCCTCGAAGAAGTCGGCGACCTTGCCCAGCATGGCGTCGAGCGCGCCCGACTCCTCGCCGATCGAGACCATCTGCGTGACCATGGGCGGGAACACGTTGGCGTTGACCATCGCCGCGGTCAGGCTGGTGCCGGTGCTGACCTCGTTCTGGATTTTCTTGGTCGCGTCGAAGTAGAGCGCGTTGCCGGCCGCGCCGCCGACCGAGTCGAGCGCCTCGACCAGCGGCACGCCGGCGGCGAACATGGTCGCCAGCGTGCGCGTCCAGCGCGCGATCGTGGCCTTGCGGATCACGGGGCCGAAGATCGGCGCCTTGAGCAAGGTGATGTCCATGAAGCGCTGCACCTTGGTCGAGCGCTGCCAGGCGCGCAGGAAGAAGTAGATCGTGCCGCCGATGCTGCCGAAGATGGCCCACCACCACTTGACGAAGAACTCCGAGATCCCCATCACGATCAGGGTCGGGGTCGGCAGGTCGGCGCCGAAGCTGGCGAACACCGATTTGAACGCCGGCACCACGAAGATCATGATGACCGCGGTGACCACGAAGGCGATCACGAGGATCGAGATCGGGTACATCAGGGCCGACTTGATCTTGGCCTTGATCGCGATCGTCTTCTCCTTGTAGATCGCCAGGCGCGTGAGCAGGTCCTCGAGGATGCCGGCCTGCTCGCCGGCGCCGACGAGGTTGCAAAACAGCGGGTCGAAGTACAGCGGATACTTGCGGAATGCGTTGTTGAGGCTGGTGCCGGTCTCGATGTCGCTGCGCAGGTCCATGATCAGCTTGGCCATGGACGGGTTGGCGTGGCCCTTGCCGACGATGTCGAACGACTGCAGCAGCGGCACCCCGGCCTTCATCATCGTGGCCAGCTGGCGCGTGAACAGCGACAAATCCTTGTCGGTGATCTTCTTGCCGCTGCGCAGGGTCTTTTTCTTGACCTTGGTGACCATCACCCCCTGGCGCCGCATGGTGGTCTTGACGATCGCCTCGCCGCCGGCGCGCAATTCCCCGCGCACGGTCTTGCCGGCCTTGTCCTTGCCCTCCCAGGCGTACATGGTTTCCTTGACCGCGCTGGCGCCCGCGGCTTTCATCGGTGGTGAGGTGGCCATACTGTTCCTATTCGTTGGTACATCCGAGCACTTCTTCAAGGCTCGTCAATCCCTGTTTCACTTTCATCAGGCCGGATCGGCGCAAGGACTTGACGCCCTCGAGTTCTGACTGGGCGGCGATTTCCATCGCATTTCCATGCGCCAAAATAATTTTTTCGATGGCCGCGGTGATCGGCATGATCTGGTAGATGCCGACCCGCCCCTTGTAGCCGCCTTGCATGCAGCGCTCGCAGCCGACCGGGCCGTAGGGCTTCCAGCCGCCCTCGAGTTCCTCCTCCAGAAAGCCGGCCCCGAGCATCACCTCGCGCGCGATCTCGACCGGCTTCTTGCAGGTG
Organism: Pseudomonadota bacterium; assembly: GCA_040384885.1. Taxonomy (GTDB): domain Bacteria; phylum Pseudomonadota; class Gammaproteobacteria; order Burkholderiales; family Burkholderiaceae_D; genus Telluria_A. Next base: position 22,363 of record JAZKIN010000128.1, read on the forward strand.
CACAGGCGCCGCGTGAGGCGCTGCGCGGTGATCATGATGACCGACGAGGCGATGTTGAACGGGGCCACGCCCATGTTCATCAAGCGCGTCAGCGTCGACGGCGCGTCGTTCGTGTGCAGCGTCGAGAACACCATGTGGCCGGTCTGGGCGGCCTTGATCGCGATGTCGGCCGTCTCGAGGTCGCGGATCTCGCCGACCATGATGATGTCCGGGTCCTGGCGCAGGAAGGACTTGAGCGCGACCGGGAAGGTCAGCCCGGCCTTGTCGTTGATGTTGACCTGGTTCACGCCCGGCAGGTTGATCTCGGCCGGGTCCTCCGCGGTCGAGATGTTGATGCCGGGCTTGTTGATGACGTTGAGGCAGGTGTACAGCGAGACCGTCTTGCCCGATCCCGTCGGGCCGGTCACGAGCACCATGCCGTACGGGCGCTGGATGGCGTCGAGCAGCAGCTCCTTCTGGTCCGGGTCGTAGCCGAGCGCGTCGATGCCCATCTGGGCCTGGGTCGCGTC
>JAZKIN010000129.1:0-7509 GCA_040384885.1 Pseudomonadota bacterium
CCTCCGAATCGCGCCTGACCAGCCTGCTCGCGATCGCCAAGGGCGACGTGCCGGTCGACCACTGGGCCGCGCTCGGCCGGCCGTTCTACGCGGTCGGCGCGTTGGCCGGGCTGCGCTCGTGGTCGGGCTCGATGTTCGAGTACCTGATGCCGACGCTGGTGCTCGAGGAGCCGCACGGCAGCGTGCTGCGCGATGCCGGCCACGCCGCCATCTGCGAGCAGGTGGCGTTCGGCCACGAGCAGAAGGTGCCGTGGGGCATCTCCGAATCGGCCTACGCCGCGAGCGACCACACGCTGGCCTACCAGTACGCGCCGCAGGGCGTGCCGCGCCTCGCGCTGCGCCGCACGCCGCCGGACGAACTGGTGATCGCGCCGTACGCCACCGCGCTGGCGGTGCAGCTCACGCCGCACCTCGCGGTCGCGAACCTGCAGCGGCTCGACGCGCTGACGCCGCGCGCCCGCTACGGCTTCATCGAGGCGCTCGATTTCAGCCCCGGCCGCCAGGGCGACACCGGCGGCTTCGCGCGGGTCGACACCTTCATGGCGCACCACCAGGGCATGAGCCTGGTCTCGATCGCCAACGTGCTGCTCGACGGTGCGCCGCGCTGCTGGCTGATGGCCAACCGGCACGTGCTGGCCGTCTCGTCGCTGCTGCACGAGCGCGCGCCGCGCGAGGTCTCGGTGCTGCTGGCGCCGCCGCCGGGCCCGTCGGCCGACGCGCGCCAGCGCCGCGCGCCCGGCCTGCTGCGCGAGGTGGTGCCGGGGCTGACAGCCGTGTCGCCGACGCAGCTGCTCTCGAACGGCCGCTACAGCGTCGCGCTGCGCAGCAACGGCGCGGGCTGGAGCCGCTGGGGGCACGTGGGCGTGTCGCGCTGGCGGGACGACGCGCTGCGCGACCTGCACGGCAGCTTCTTCTACCTGCGCTGGGACCGCCAGCCGCAGGCCGTCTCGCTCACCCAGCATCCGGCGCCCGACCCGGCCGCGCACTACCAGGCCACCTACCACGCCGACCGCGTGTCCTTCAACGCCACCTGGCGCGAGATCGCGGCGCAGACGACAGTGTGGGTCGGGCCCGAGGACGACATCGAGTTCCGCCAGGTCGAGCTGCGCAACCTCGGCGACCGCACGCTCGAGCTGGAGCTGATCTCCGCGTTCGAGATCACGCTGGCCGCGCCGAGCGCCGACGAGGCGCACCCGGCGTTCTCGAACCTCTTCCTGCGCTCGACCTGGCAGCCGTCGCAGCAGGCGCTGCGCTTCGAGCGCAAGCCGCGCCTGCCGACCGAGCCGGCCCTGCACGCGGCGCACTTCCTCGCCGAGGGCGACGCGGCGGTGCAGTCGCTGCGCGTCCAGACCGACCGGCTGCACTGGCTGGGCCGCAACCGCGACGCGAGCCAGCCGCTGGCCGCGTTCGCCGAGCCGCTTCCGGCCGCCGAAGGCGGGGAGATCGCGCTCGACACCGGCCTCGACCCGGTCTGCGCGATGTCGGTGCGGCTGCAGCTGCCGCCCGGCGGCAAGATCCGGCTGACCTTCTGCACCGCCGCCTCCGACCAGCGCGCCACGCTCGACGCGGTGATCGACAAGCACCGCCAGCGCGGGCCGATCGAGCGGGCCTCGCTGATGTCGGCCACGCTGGCCGGCATCCGCCTGCGCGAACTCGCCGTCGCACCCGAGAACCTGGCGGCGATCCAGACGCTGACCAGCGCGATCGTGATGACGCTGGCCCGTGCCCGCGCGGCCGAGGCCGGCGCCGAGCGCGAGCCGAGCGACACCTGCGACCGCAAGCTGCTGTGGCGCTTCGGCATCTCCGGCGACCGGCCGATCCTGCTGGTCTCGGCCGGCACGCCGCAGGGCACCGGCCTGATGCGCACGCTGGTGCAGGCGCTGCGCATCTGGGGCTGGGGCGGCGTGGGCTGCGACCTGGTGGTCGTGAACGCCGAGCCGGCGTCGTACCTGATGGCGCTGCAGCGCGACGCCGCCGCGCTGCGCGACCAGTTCGCGGCGCAGAACGCGGGGCCCAGCGTGGCCTTCCACCTGCTGCGCGCCGACGACCTGAGCGCGGCCGAACTCGGCACGCTGCGCACGCTGGCGCGGGTCCACTTCAACGCCGACGGCCGGCCGCTGACCCACCACATGCAGGAGTGGGCGGAGCTGCACGAGAGCGCGCTCGAGGAGCGCCAGGCCGGCGCCGTCACCGCGCTGCCGATCGCGGCCGGCGCAGGCGCGCAGCCGCGCGTCTCGCAAGGGCGCTTCATGCCCGAGGGCGGCGAATTCCGCTTCGATGTGAGCGTGTTCCAGCGACCGGCCCGGCCGTGGGTCAACGTGCTCGCGAACCCGCAGTTCGGCGCCCACATCTCCGAGGCCGGCGGCGGCTACACCTGGGCCCTGAACAGCCGGCTGAACCAGCTCACGCCGTGGTCGAACGACCCGCTCGGCGACCCGCCCGGCGAGTGGTTCCTGCTGCAGGACCGGCGCAGCCACGAGCTGTGGAGCGTCAGCCCCTCGGCCTGGGGCGATCCGGCCGCCACCTACCGCGTGGCGCACGGCCAGGGCTACAGCGTGGTGAGCCACCGCCGCGGCGACCTGGAGGTCAACGTGGCGTGGTGCGTGGACGCCGACACCGCCGTCAAGCAGGTGCGCCTCCGCATCGTCAACCGCGGCCACCGCACCCAGCGCCTGCGCGCGATCGGCATCGCCGAATGGGTGATGGGCGCCAACCGCAGCGACCGCCTGAGCACCGACACCGCGTCCTTCACCCAGCGGCTGCCGGGCGCCGACGGCGGCCAGCGCCTGACCGCCCTCACCTGCACCCAGCGCGACCGCGCCGCCGGGTTCGGCGACGGCACCGCCTTCTTCGGCGTGACCAACAACTCGGCGGACGATGCACCCGACTGGACCTGCGACCGCCGCGAGTGCTTCGACGCGCGCGGCCGCCTGGCCGTGCCGGACGCCTTCGGCCAGCGCAGCGGCGCCGGGCTCGACCCGTGCGCCGCGCTGACCACCTCGCTGACCATCGCGGCCGGCGACACCGCCGAATGCGTCTTCCTGCTCGGCTTCGGCAGCACGCCGGGCGAGGCGCGCCACCTCGCCACCACCGCCGCGGCGCTGCCGGCGAAGCAGCGCTTCGAGACCGTGCGCGCGCGCTGGGACGCGCTGCTCGGCGCCACGACGGTCAAGACGCCCGACCCGCTGTTCGACGCGATGGTGAACCGCTGGCTGCTCTACCAGACGGTGGCGTGCCGGCTGTGGGCCAAGGCCGGCTTCTACCAGGCCGGCGGCGCATTCGGCTACCGCGACCAGCTGCAGGACGCGATGGCGCTGGCCTGGGCCGACCCGGCCATGCTGCGCGCGCAGATCGTGCTGAACGCGTCGCGCCAGTTCCCGCAGGGCGACGTGCAGCACTGGTGGCACGCGCCCACCGGCGCCGGCGTGCGCACCCATTTCTCCGACGATCTGCTGTGGCTGCCGCACGCCTGCGCGCACTACGTGGAGTGCACCGGCGACACCTCGCTGCTGGACGAGCAGGTCGGCTTCATCGAGGGCGGCCCGATCCCGCCCGGCGCCGAAGACGCCTACTACGTGCCGACCGCCGCAGACGCCACCGCCAGCGTCTTCGAGCACGGCGCGCGTGCGCTCGACCGCAGCCTCACCGCCGGCGCGCACGGCCTGCCGCTGATGGGCACCGGCGACTGGAACGACGGCATGAACCGGGTCGGCGCCGAGGGGCGCGGCGAGTCGGTGTGGCTCGCATGGTTCTTGTGCCAGATCGTCGACGTGTACGCGCCGCTCGCCCGCGCGCGCGGCGAGACCGAACGCGCGCAGCGCTGGCAGGACGCCGCCACCGCCTGGCGCCGCGCGCTCGAGGTGCAGGCGTGGGACGGCGCCTGGTACAAGCGCGCCTTCTTCGACGACGGTTCGCCGCTCGGCTCGCATGCCAACGAAGAGTGCCGCATCGACCTGATCGCGCAATCGTGGGCCGTGATCTCGGGCGCGGCGCCGCCCGACTCGCAGCGCACCGCGATGGACGCGCTCGACCGCTACCTCGTCGACACCGACGCCGGCCTCGTCAAGCTGCTCACCCCGGCGCTGCAGCACCAGCAGCCCAGTGCCGGCTACATCCAGGCCTACCCGCCCGGCGTGCGCGAGAACGGCGGCCAGTACTCGCACGCCGGCGTGTGGGCGCTGATCGCGCAGGCCATGCGCGGCGACGGCGACACCGCCTATCGCTACTTCACCTACCTGAGCCCCGCCCACCGCTCGGCCCACGCCACGCAGGCGCAGCCGTACGCGATCGAGCCCTACGTGATGGCCGGCGACGTGTACACCGAGCCGCCCTACGTCGGCCGCGGCGGCTGGAGCTGGTACACCGGCTCGGCCGCCTGGATGCACCGCGCGGCCATCGAGCACCTGTTCGGGCTGCGCCAGCGCGGCGACGAGATCGGCTTCGTGCCGTGCCTGCCGACGCATTGGGACGAGGCGGAGTTGACGTTGCGCCGCGGTGAGCGCAGCCTTCGCGTGTTGTTCAGCCGACGCGCCCCCGCGCCGGCGGATGCCACGGTGCCGGCCCTGAGCGCCGGGCAGATGTTGTCCTGGACTGCGCTGCCCGTGGACGCGACCGCGCGGCTGCAGCTCTGAAAGCCGTCTTGAACCCGAACACCCTCGACCAGCGAAGCGCCTCCATCTTCCTCACGCTGCTGGTTTGCGGCGATCTCGCATTCGTCCTGCTGCATCTCGTCAACGACTCGACGACCCGATTGATGAACCCCCTGCTCAGCCTGGAGAAGGACAGAGGCTATGCAGAGATGTACCAGTACCTCAAGTTTCTCTGGATCATCCTTCTCCTGATCCTCGTCTCCCTGCGAAAGGCGTCGTGGGGCTACGTGCTGTGGGCATCGGTCTTCGCCTACCTGCTGGCGGACGACGCCTTGCAGGTCCATGAGCGGGTCGGGATGGCGATCGCCGAGAACTTCGGCCTGGCGCCCGCGCTGTGGCTGCGCCCCCAGGACCATGGCGAACTCGCCGTGTCACTGGCCGCGGGAACGATCCTGTTCGCCCCGCTCGCCTGGGCCTACGGGACCGGTACGCGGGCGTTCCGCAAATCGTCCCTGGACTTCGCGCTGCTGCTCGGCCTGTTGATCTTCTTCGGCGTGGGTGTCGACATGGCCCACGTTGCACTGGGACTGGGTGGGCCGTTCGACTTTGCCGCCGGCGTCATCGAAGAAGGCGGTGAGATGCTGGCGGTCAGTCTGATTCTTGGGTATGCCTTCCTGATCGCGATACGCGACGGTGATGCTCATCACCATCTTTTCGACAGCGTTCGCGACTTCATGGCGAGACGGTAGACGCCCGCCGCGAAAGGACTACATCGAATCCAGCGGGCTGCGCACGCCGCGTCCGCCGCGGTTCATCACATGGGTGTAGATCATCGTGGTCGACACATCGCTGTGGCCCAGCAGCTCCTGCACGGTGCGGATGTCGTAGCCCGCCTGCAGCAGGTGCGTGGCGAACGAGTGGCGCAGCACATGTGGTGAACACGGCTTGACGATGCCGGCCCGCCGCGCCGCCCCGGCCACGGCCTTCTGCACCGTGGCCTCGTTCAGGTGATGGCGGCGGCACTCGCCGCTGCGCGGGTCGATCGACCGGGTCGAACTCGGAAAAACCCACTGCCACCCCCGCGCGCGATCGGCGTTCGGGTACTTGACCGCCAGCGCGTTCGGCAACCAGACGCGGCCGAAGCCGTCCGCCAGATCGCGATCGTGCAGCGCCCAGGCCGCAGCGATCTGGCGCTGCAGCGGCAAGACCAGGTTCTCGGGCAGCACGGTGACGCGGTCCTTGCCACCCTTGCCGTCTCGAACCAGGATCTCGCGGCGCTCGATGTCCACGTCCTTGACGCGCAGGCGCAGGCCCTCGAGCAGCCGCATGCCGGTGCCGTACAGCAAGGCGGCCACCAGCCCCGTCACGCCGCTCGTCTGCGTCAGCAACTCGCGAACCTCGTGCGAGGTGAGTACGACCGGCAAGCGCCGCGCGCCCTTGGCGACGACGACCTCGTCGAGCCAGGGCAGTTCCAGCTCCAGCACGACGCGATAAAGAAACAGGATTGCGGACTTCGCCTGGTTCTGTGTCGAAGCCGCGACGCGCCGCTCAATCGCCAGATCGGTCAGAAAGGCGCTCACTTCGGTGGCGCCGAGCTTGGAAGGATGGCGCTTGCCGTGGAAGAGGATGAAGCGCCGCACCCAATCCACCTAGGTGGCCTCGGTGCGAATCGAGTAATGGCGAACGCGAATCGCCTGGCGCAGTTGGTCGAGCAGTCGAGGCGGCGCGGCGCCGGGCGCGGGGGCGACGGCGCTGTTGACGGAGGGCGCAGAGTCGGGCGACATTTCGACGGCGGCGGCGGTGAATCCAGCGTTGCGCTGAGGTGGGAGCGCATCGATCCCATGCCGTAAATTTTGGGCCGCCCATATCGGCAAGTCGATCACCGCGACAGGGGCCTTTGTTGGGTCGTCGATAGAGAGAAAGTCGAAGGAGGAAGAAGATGCCAGGCAACCGATTTAGACCGAACCTCCCGCTGAGGCTCGGTTGGTCCAATTTACGTTAGACCTCACGAGAAACAATCATGCCTGCAACCGATCCTCTTCTTTGGCTACAGAACCGGGTTGGCACCGAGGCCTTGCCTGGTCCAGCATTCGACGCAGCGATGAAGTTCGCTTTGCTGTGGATGTACTTCGAAGGCCAGGCTTGTGGAGCGGAAGCCAACTCAAAGCGGCTTCGTGACTTTGCGAAGGACTTGTACGCACGGAAGCTCGGACAACTGAGCGGGCAGTTGGATGTCCCTCTGGAGTTCTTCAAGGCGCGGTACGGCGACGTTCAGGCGGACCCAGAGCGCTTCATTCGTCGGCTCGGCGAGCCAAAGCGCATCAAGCCAGAAGACCAGCAATCGATCATCTCCGCCCTTACCAACGCTGCGGCAGACGAAGTCGACAAGGCAATCGGCTTGTTGCTCATCTGCTTCCGCATTCGAAACAACCTTTTCCACGGCAGCAAGCAACTACCGACCCTACAGCAACAGCAGGACCTCTTCGCCAATGTGGGCTACGTACTTACTGCGCTACTTGAGGCACGCGGTGAGGCCTAACCATTCGGTCAAGCGGACAGCCCCCGGGGTACCGGGTTCTGCCGCTTACCTCAAACGTTGGGCTGCCCGCAATACATCCGTGCCATGCGAATCACTGAGCAAACTTTGAAGGTCGAGCGTGTGAACGGGTTCAACTCCACCGCTGGCGTGGGCCGCCCGTCCTTCGGCGGTCGGCGCACGGTTGGTTCTACTCGTTGCGCCACTGTTCGCCGCTGCTCGCCGCGTCGCGCTGTGCTCTTCGGCTTCGCGCCGTCTCGAACGGTTGCGCCTCACTCGTCGGTCGGCTCGCTCGTCCACCGAGCGTTGGCGCGTTCTTCGTCACGGCGAGCCCAACCCGTCACTCGAGCGGACGGCCTAAAGGCCGCCGCTCAGCTTCAACGT
>JAZKIN010000130.1:0-9381 GCA_040384885.1 Pseudomonadota bacterium
ATCATGGTCCAGGTCGAGAAGGAAGAGCGCGGCAACAAGGGCGCGGCCCTGACCTCGTTCGTCTCGCTGGCCGGGCGCTACCTCGTGCTGATGCCGAACAACCCGCGCGGCGGCGGCGTCTCGCGCCGGGTCGAGGGCGAGGAGCGCCAGGAATTGCGCGAAACCATGGACAAGCTCGACCTGCCGCAGGGCATGTCGGTGATCGCGCGCACCGCCGGCATCGGCCGCAATGTCGAAGAACTCCAGTGGGACCTGAACTACCTGATGCAGCTGTGGCGCGCGATCGAAGGCGCCGGCAAGCAGGGCAGCGGCGCGTTCCTGATCTACCAGGAGTCGTCGCTCGTGATCCGCGCGATCCGCGACTACTTCCAGCCCGATATCGGCGAGATCCTGATCGACACCGACGAGATCTACGAACAGGCGCACCAGTTCATGAGCCACGTGATGCCCGACATGGTGCACCGCGTCAAGCGCTACAGCGACGACGTGCCGCTGTTCTCGCGCTTCCAGATCGAGCACCAGATCGAAACGGCGTACTCGCGCACCGTGCCGCTGCCGTCGGGTGGCGCGATCGTGATCGACCACACCGAGGCGCTGGTCTCGGTCGACGTCAACTCGGCGCGCGCCACGCGCGGCTCCGACATCGAGACCACCGCCTTCAACACCAACTGCGAGGCGGCCGAGGAAGTGGCGCGCCAGCTGCGCCTGCGCGACCTCGGCGGCCTGATCGTGATCGACTTCATCGACATGGAGGTGGCCAAGAACCAGCGCGAAGTCGAAACGCGCCTCAAGGACGCGCTGCACCACGACCGCGCGCGCGTCCAGATGGGCAAGATCTCGCGCTTCGGCCTGATGGAACTGTCGCGCCAGCGCCTGCGCCCGTCGCTGTCCGAGGGCAGCCACGTGACCTGCCCGCGCTGCTCCGGCACCGGCCACATCCGCGACACCGAGTCCTCGGCGCTGCAGGTGCTGCGCATCATCCAGGAGGAGGCCATGAAGGAGAATTCGGCCACCATCCACGTCCAGGTGCCGGTCGACGTGGCCGCCTTCCTGCTCAACGAAAAGCGCGGCGAAGTGCTCAAGATCGAGAACCGCCACCGGATCGGCGTGATCCTGATCCCGAACAAGCACCTCGACACCCCGCACTACAAGCTCGAGCGCATCAAGCACGACGATCCGCGCCTCGAGGACAGCACCGCGAGCTATTCGCTGGCCGAGCAGGCCGACACCGACATGGCCTACAGCAAGCGCCAGAAGGAGGACGTCAAGCCGCGCCAGGAAGCCGTGGTCAAGACCATCACCCCGGCCCAGCCCGCGCCGATGGTCGACCGCAGCGAGCCGGTCAAGCCGGCGCCGCTGCCGGTGCTCGTCGCCCCCGAGCCTGAAAGTTTCATGAGCCGCATCATGGGCTTCTTCTTCAAGAAGGACACCCCGGCCATCGTGGCGCCGGCGCCGGCAGCGGCGCCGGCCAAGCCGGCCGCCGCCGAGCGCGCCGACCGCAACGGCCGCGGCCCGCGCGGGCGCGCGCGCGCCCCGAAACAGGGCGGGCGCGAGGAGCGCGAGCCCGCCAAGGCCGCCGACGACAGCGTCAAAGCGGCCGAGTCGGAGGCCAAGAACGCCCGTCCGCCGCGTCCGCCACGCCCTGCGCGCGAACCGCGCGAACCGGCCGTCGAGGCCGCATCGCGCGGCGAGCGTCCGGAACGCGCCGAGCGCCCCGAGCGCGCCGAGCGTCCGGAGCGCGGCGCGCGTCCGCCGCGCGAGCGCGTCGACTACCGCACGCCGGTGGCCGAGGCCAAGGGCGAGGAACTCGCGGCCGTGCCGGCCGAGCCCGCAACGCTTGAGGCCGTCGGCGCCTTCGCGCCGGCCGAGCACGAGCCGGTGGTGGCGCTGGCCAAGGTCACCGCGATCGGACCGAACGGTGAAGAGATCGAAGTCGAGGCCGGCGGCGACGAGCCGCGCCGCCGCCGCCGTCGCGGTGGCCGCAACCGCAACCGCCGTGACCGCGATCCGTCCGAGGGCGCCGAAGCCGGCGATCTCGACGCCGCTGATGCCGATGGCGAGGGCGAGCTCGATGCCGTCGTCGAAGCGGCCGCGCCGTCGGTGCAGCTCGCAGCGACGGAAGTCGTCGCGGCAGCCGCAGACGACGTTGCCGTAGCACCTGCGCAAGCCGCAGTCGCACCGGCGGAGCAAGTCGAAGTTGCGCCAGCGGAGCAGGTCGCAGTCGCACAGGCGGAGCAAGTCGAAGCTGCACCAGTGACACAAGCTGCGACGCAAGCCGAAGCTGCACCAGTGACGCAGGCTGCGGTGGCACCGGTGGCACCGGTGGCGCAAGTCAAAGTCGAAGCCGCGCCTGCGGCGCACGTCGAAGCCGCACCTGCGGCGCAAGTCGAAGTCGCACCAGTGGCGCAAGCCTCGGCTGCACCAGAGCCGGCCCCAGAGCCGGAAGCGGCACCCGTGATCACGGCCGCGCCCGCCCCCGCGCCGGCCGCCGAGACGGTCGTCGCGCAAGCGTCGCTGTTCACACCGGAAGCGGCCGTGTCGGCGCCTGAAGCTGTCGAGGCCGCTGTTGCGGTCCCGCAGGCGGCGCCGGCGATGGTGGCGCCTGCCGTCGCGGCGGCCCCGGCCGACCTCAACGCGCTGCTCGGTTCGGCCGGCCTGACCCTGGCCGCCACCGATCCGGAAAAGCTGCGCGCGGCCCAGGAGGCGGCGGCCAACGCGGCGCCACCGGTACGCGTGCCACGCGAACGCAAGCCATTGCCGCCGCAAGTCAATGAACCGCTGGTCCAGATCGACACCACGCGCCAATAAGTTTCGACGGCAACAGGGCGCTTAGCGCCGGAAAGGGAAGGCCGCGCGCCTTCCCTTTTTTATTCATGCTGTAGAAATGTTGTTTATTTACCGCGATGGCTTGGCGCACCGGAAAAATCGATAATGCTCTCGTGCTATACTTAACGGAACGCCAGTCGCAAGAACTTATTGATATAATTCAAGCGGCTCTAATCCCGGATTCGGTTTATTTACCCAAGTAGTACTAACAAAAGGATTTCTCATGAAAAAACTTCTGCTCGCCGTTGCGGCACTCGGCCTGGTTTGCGCACAAGCTACCGCCCAAGAAGCACCTCCTAAAAAAGATGACCCTAGCCTGCCAGAGCAAGCTAAGGGCAATCCTGGCGCCCCAGCAGCAACCGGCACCGGCGTCACCACCGCCGGCGGCGCATCGGCCGGCCTGAGCGTTGCCGCCATGGTCGGCATCGGCATCGGCCTGTCGGTCGTCGCCGCCGCCGCTTCGGGCGACTCGAGCTCCGGCCACACCACGCCTAACCACTAATCCTTATTGGATAGTAGTTCGACGTAATGGTCCATTCCCGGAAGCGTTCGCGCTTCCGGGTCTCGTTTACGCCCGCGCACCGCGCGCGCCCTTCGCCGCCTGCCCCACCGGCCCCCGCCCCCCCTTAAATGAAAAACCAGTCTTTCAGCAAACGCCTGGGCTTCGCCCTCAACGGCGTGGCCGCCGCATGGCGCGCGGAGGCGAGCTTCCGTACGCAATGCGCGGGCGCGCTCGCCGTGCTGCTGGTGTTGGTGTGGCGCAGGCCGGAACCGCTCTGGTGGGCCTTGCTGCTGCTAAATTGCGCGCTTGTGCTCGGCGCCGAGCTGTTCAACAGCGCGCTCGAACACGCGCTCGACCGGCTCCATCCGGAGCGTGATTGCGCGATCGGGATCGCAAAGGATTGCGCCGCCGGTGCCGTGCTCGTGTTCAGCATGAGCGGCGTGTGCGTGTTCATCGCCTTCGTGTGCGCACAGTTCGCGTGAACATCGGGTAAATTCCGGGTGAACCGGGGCGCCGCCCCGATTCCCCGTTCAAGCCGCCGCCCCAGCGGGCGGCGCGGTGTCAATACGCTTTCTGATACACCACGCTGACCGATTTGAGGCCCGGCGCGATGCTCAGGCTCGAGCTCGGCGAGTTGCGCTGGCTGTTCCACAGCCAGCCGCCGACCGCGTAGCCGAGCACGCCGCCGGCGACGACATCCGAGACCCAATGCTGGCGGTTGGCGACCCGCCCCATCGACGTCAGCGCGGCCACGCCGTACAGCCAGGGCGCGTCGTACTCCATCGCGAACGGCGTGACCGCGGCGAACGCGATCGCGCTGTGGCCCGACGGGAACGAGCCGTTCGAGCGCGAGCTGCCGGCGCCGGCCTGCTCCCACGGGCCGCGCTCCTCCCCGGGGCGCGCGCGCCCGACCAGGTACTTGCCGCCGTAGGCCAGGCCGACCGAGGCCGCCACCGACTGCAGCGCGATGATGCCGGTGCCTTGCAGGCGCTCGTCGCCGAACGCGAGCGCGACCCCGCCCATGCCGGCCAGCACCATCGGCATGGTCTTGCCGAAATTGCCGTAGCGGCGCATCGCGCCGCTGTCCTGGTGCTTCTTGGCGAAGCGGTCGGCCGGCTTGTCGAGCAGCGCCGAGGCCGCGATCACGCCGGCCGCGAGGCCGGTGCCGCGCGCCCAGCCCGGCAGGCCGGGCATCGCGTTGGCCGACTGCTCGATGCGCGCGTTGAAACGCGGCCACACGTTGCCGTAGGTGCGCATCGGCGGGTTGACGGCCGCCAGGTTCTGCTCGTCGGCGCGCTCGGCGAAGTTGCCCAGGGCGTCGTAGGAGGTGATGTCGCGCCGCGGGTTCTCGATCATCTCGTACAGGTCGCCCGGCGAGGCGACCATCTGGCCGACGTCGCGCGTCCACGGCGCGAGGTAGAAGCCGGAGTTCGTCTGGGTGTCCGCGGTCAGCATCGCGCGCAGCGGGATCGACATGAAGATGCCCTTGTCGTGGTACGGATCGCTCGGCGAGCCCGGCGAGGTGATGTCCCTGCCGTTGGTCCGCGTGTACCAGGCGCCGAGCTCGATGCCCGAGGCGAAGCGGCGCTTGAACTCGAGGCGCGCGCCGCGGTCCTTGGCCAGGAACTGGCCCGCACGCGCGGTCACGGTCATGTCGTACGGCAGCCGGTAGTGCAGCGCGCCGAGCGCGGTCACGGTGCGGTAGTCGCGCTTGTCGAACCAGCCCTTGTAGCCGCGCTGCTCGAGCGCGTCGAGCGACAGGTCGGCGACCCAGCGGCTGTCCTTGGGCAGGTACATGACCTGCCCGCCGACGCCGCGGAACATCTCCTCGTAGAAGCCGCCCGAGACGCGTGAATACACGCGCTCGCTCAACTGCGTGTATTTGTTGAGCATCAGGCGGTTGAGCTGGAACTTGCCGCCGCGCTTGTACTCGGCGATGTCGCTGCGCACGTGCGGCAGCGTGCTGTTCGAGGTCTGGGTCGCGTCCGAGATGTTCTCGGCCAGGTCGAGCTTGACCGAGCCGTTGAGGAACAAGCCCTCGCCGAGCTTGCGGTCGTAGCTGGCGACGGCGGCCACCTCGTAGCGCAGGGCGCCGCCCGGGTCGTTGAACAGGAAGCCGATCTTGGGCACGAGCTTGAAGCGGTTCGACTCGCGGTCCTCAGAACTCATCTGGACGATGTTGCCGTCCCGGCCCGCGTAGAAACCGACGCCGTCGTCGTCCTTGATGCCGGCCAGCATGCCCTGGTCGGCGTCGAGGATGCGGTCGTCGGGGTTGGCGTAGCGCACCAGCGTGGTCTGCAGGAAGGCCTCGCGCCCGACCAGGCCGTTGAGGTAGTCGCTGAGCCGGCCGATGTCCTGGAATTCGTAGGTCGCGATCGGCTGGTCGAGTTTGGTGTAGGTGATGCGGATGCTGCGCACGCCGGTCGGCGCGAACGCGAGCGCGGTGCGGCTGGCGCGCCCGACCGCGCGGCCCATCTCGGAGATCCGGCTGTTGCTCAAGGTCAGGTGCAGCGCGCTGCCGTCGACGGCGACGCGGATGTTCTTGAAGTTCTGCCGCACCAGCGCCTGCACCAGCGCCGCGCCGTGCGCGCCGCTCGCGTTCCATTGCTCCAGCGTGGGGCGCGGCGGCGCGTCCTTCGGATTGAAATAGGCCGGCTCGGTCAGCTGCGGCAGGAACTGGCGCGTGCCCAGCGGCACCGTCACATAGGCGTTGGCGCTGAAGTGGTCGCGGTGGCGCGCGATCTGCGCACCGAGCCAGCCCCAGCGGTATTCGAGGCCGAGGGCCGGGCCGCCCTTGCCGCGTTCGGCCGCGCCGGTGGCGTCGGCCCGGTAGTCCTTGGCGTAGTCGTTGGTGTCGTATTCGGCCACGACCGCCCAGTTCGGCAGGCCCGCGGGGCGCCAGCGCGCGCCGGCGAACAGGCCGTCGGGCCGCTTGTTGCCGTATCCGACGCTGAGCTCGACATTTTTGGCCGCGCCGAAGGTCTTGGTCGCGACCACGTACTGGCCCTTGAACAATTGCGTGCCGAACAAGTCGGTCGCGCCGACGGCGACCGAGGGCAGCAGCGCCGTCTCGCCCCACAACCTGGCCTTGACGTCGAACACCTTGTCCTTGTAGCGCCCGTAGCCGCTGCCGAATTCGCCCGGGACGTTGGTGAAGCCGGGGATCCCGCTGACCGACACGAAGCGCCCCGTCACCTGCAGGAAGGGCACGAAGGTGCTCGACAGCCACAACGCGCCGTACGGGCTGTCGCGGCTGTAGCCCATGCCGAAGTAGCCGTCGTATTCGACCGAGGCGCTGGGCATGTTGACGTAGCCGGTCTGGCCGTTGTTGCTCGGGGTGGCGCCGGCGTGGCCGACGCCGAGCAGCATGCAGCCGAAAAAGGTGGAGTGGACGGAGTTTTTAAGTACGGTACGCAAGGCGGACAACCTATAAAAAGACGCCCCACGGTGGCCGGCGCCGGACGGGCGCGCAGCGGCGGTGAAGCGGACGATGGTGGAAAATAGACCGGGCCGGTTAAGCCATAAACCGCGATGGCGCCTTGTTTCCGGTCAAAACTTCTTCAATCTTAACATTTTTGCCCGCCGCGATCGCGATTTTCCCGATCCGGTGTGGCCGCGCCGCCACCTGCTGCGCCTTTCCCCGGCGCCCGATACAGGCGACAATGGCGGCCCCGCCCACGCGCACCGAACCGGAGCCTCGATTGACCCCCGCCCCCGCCCCCGACCTCCGCCCCCCGCCCGTGCCGCTGCGCGAAGCCTTCTGCTACTGGCTCAAGCTCGGCTGCATCAGCTTCGGCGGCCCGGCCGGCCAGATCGCGCTGATGCACGAGGAGCTCGTCGCGCGCCGGCGCTGGATCTCGGAGCGCCGCTTCCTGCACGCGCTCAACTACTGCATGCTGCTGCCCGGGCCCGAGGCGACCCAGCTCGCGATCTACATCGGCTGGCTGATGCACAAGACGCGCGGCGGCATCATGGCCGGCGTGCTGTTCCTGCTGCCCTCGCTGCTGCTGCTGGTCGCGCTGTCGTGGGTGTACCTGGCCTTCGGCAAGGTGCCCGCGGTCGCGGCCGTCCTGTACGGCATCAAGCCGGCGGTGGTCGCGATCGTGCTCGCGGCCGCGTGGCGCCTCGGCGCGCGCACGCTGCGCAACGGCGCGCTCGCGGCGATCGCGGCGGCCGCCTTCGTCGCCGTCGCCGTGCTCGGCGTCGCGTTCCCGCTGGTGGTGCTCGGCGCGGCCGCGAGCGGCATGCTCGGCGCGCGCCTGTGGCCGGAGCGCTTCGCGCTCGGCGGCGCGGGCCCGGGCGCCGCGGCCGGCTACGGGCCGGCGCTGATCGACGACGACACCCCGACCCCGGAGCACGCGCGTTTCTCGGGCGCGCGCCTGGCGCTCGTGGTCGGCGCCGGCGCCGCGCTCGGGCTCGGCGGCTGGCTGCTGGCCGTCGCCGCGGGCGGCGCCGGCGGCACCCTGGCGCAGATGGGCTGGTTCTTCACCAAGGCCGCGTTCCTGACCTTCGGCGGCGCCTACGCGGTGCTGCCCTACGTCTACCAGGGCGCGGTCGAGCACTTCCAGTGGCTCAGCGCGCCCCAGATGATCGACGGCCTCGCGCTCGGCGAGACCACGCCGGGCCCTTTGATCATGGTGGTCGCCTTCGTCGGCTTCGCGGGCGCCTGGCAGCACGCCGCGCCGGGCCTCGGGCACCTCGCGGCGGCGGGCGCGGCCGGCGCGGCGGTGGCCGCCTGGTTCACTTTCTTGCCCTCGTTCGTGTTGATCCTGGCCGGCGGCCCGTTGGTCGAGTCGACCCGCGACGACCTGCGCATGACGGCCCCGCTGACGGCGATCTCGGCGGCCGTGGTCGGCGTGATCCTGAGCCTGGCGCTGTTCTTCGGGCGCCAGGTGTTCTTGCCCGCCGGGCAGCCCGACTGGGCCGCGCTCGCGCTCGGCGCGGCCGCCTGCGTGGCGCTGCTGCGCTTCGGCGTCGGCAGCATCAAACTGATCGCCGCCTGTGCCTGCGCGGGCGTCGTGCTATCGTATCGGCATGGCTGAAAAAATCATCATGCTGGCCGACGCGCGCACCCCGTCGGCGCGGTCCGCCCCGTTCGTCCCGAGCGCGCCCGAGGCGCCCTCGGGCGCGCTCGCCGACGCGCTCGGGCGCCCCCTGCACGACCTGCGCATCTCGGTGACCGACCGCTGCAATTTCCGCTGCGTCTACTGCATGCCCAAGGCCGTGTTCGACAAGGACTACGCCTACCTGCCGCACAGCGCCCTGCTCTCGTTCGAGGAGATCACGCGCATCGCGCGCGTGGCCGTCGCGCACGGGGTCGAAAAACTGCGCCTGACCGGGGGCGAGCCTTTGCTGCGCAAAAACCTCGAGAAACTGGTCGCCATGCTCGCCCAGCTGCGCACCCCCGGCGGGCGCGCGCCCGAGCTGACCCTGACCACCAACGGCGCGCTGCTGGCGAAAAAGGCGCAGTCGCTCAGGGACGCCGGGCTCGACCGCGTGACGGTCTCGCTCGACGCGCTCGACGACGCCGTCTTCAAGCGCATGAACGACGTCGACTTCGCCGTCGCCGACGTGTTGGAGGGCATCGACGCGGCCCACCGCGCCGGGCTCGGCCCGATCAAGGTCAACATGGTCGTCAAGGGCGGCAGCAACGACGAGCAGATCGTGCCGATGGCGCGCCACTTCAAAGGCACACCGTTCATCTTGCGCTTCATCGAATACATGGACGTGGGCGCCTCGAACGGCTGGAACATGGCGCAGGTGGTGCCGTCGAGCGAGGTGCTGCGCCGCATCGGCGCCGCGTTCGCGCTCGCGCCGGTGGCCGCCAACTACGCCGGCGAGACCGCCGCGCGCTGGCGCTACGCCGACGGCGCCGGCGAGATCGGCCTGATCTCGAGCGTGACGCAGGCCTTCTGCCGCGGCTGCACGCGCGCGCGCCTGTCGACCGAGGGCAAACTCTACACCTGCCTGTTCGCCAGCGCCGGCCACGACCTGCGCGCGCTGCTGCGCGAAGGGCGCAGCGACGCCGACCTGTCGGGCGCGCTGGCGCACCT
>JAZKIN010000130.1:9391-11768 GCA_040384885.1 Pseudomonadota bacterium
CGAGATATCGAGCGCCATCGCCCGACTGTGGCGCGCGCGCGCCGACCGCTACTCCGAAACCCGCGCCGCCGCCGGCGGCCCCGAACCGGGCGCCAAAAAAGTCGAGATGTCCTATATTGGCGGCTGAGCCACGCCGCCCCACCCACTCTAAAGACGCACACCAATGAACGACAACATCAGCGGGCTCATCCTCGCCGGCGGGCGCGGCACGCGCATGGGCAATGTCGACAAGGGCCTGCAGCCGTTCCGCGGCGCCACGTTGGTCGAGCACGTGCTGCGCCGGCTCGCGCCCCAGGTCGGCCCGATCGCGGTCAACGCCAACCAGAACCTGGCCCGCTACGCCGAGCTCGGCATGGGTTGCGGCGCGCTCGTGCTGCCCGACGAGACGCTCGGCTTCGCCGGTCCGCTGGCCGGGCTCGAGGCGGGCTTGCGCCATTGCCCGACCGAACTGCTGCTGACGGCGCCGTGCGACTCGCCGTTCCTGCCGCCCGACCTGGGCGCGCGCCTGCTCGCGGCGCTGCGCGCGCAGGACGCCGAGCTCGCGTTCGCCGCGACCGAGGAGCCGGGCATGCGGCGCCAGCCGCACCCGGTGTTTTGCCTCGTCAAAAAAACGGCATTGCCGCAATTGTCGGCCTACCTGGCCGCGGGCGGGCGCAAGATGGACGGCTGGTACGCGGGCCTCAAGGTGGCCGAGGTCGTGTTCGACGACGGCGCCGCCTTCCGCAACATCAACACGCTCGGCGAATTAAACAGCCTGGGCGGGGCAGGCGCGCCGAGCCTGGCGCAGGTGACGGGCCGCGTGCCCGGCTACGACCCCGAGGCGCTGCCCGTGCGGCACGCCCAGCAAATCATCAAGGACTTCGTCGCGCCCGTCGGCGCGGTCGAGCGGCTGGCCCTGCGCGCCGCGCTCGGGCGCGTGCTGGCCGAGGACATCGTCTCGCCGATCAGCGTGCCGGCGCACGACAATTCGGCGATGGACGGCTACGCGCTGCGCGGCGCCGACCTGCGCGCCGACGCCGCCGTCACCCTGCTGGTGCGCGGCAGCGTGTTCGCGGGGCGCCCGTCCGGGCTCGAAGTCGGGCCCGGCGAGTGCGTGCGCATCATGACGGGCGGCGTGATGCCGCTTGGGTGCGACAGCGTGATCGCGCAGGAGCATGTGGCGCAGCTCGCCGAACACGGCGCGCAGCACAGCATCACGATCGCGCCCGGCACGCTGCGCCCCGGCGACAACCGCCGCCTCGCCGGCGAGGACCTGCAAGCCGGCGGCGCGGCGCTCGCGCGCGGGCGCATCCTGCGCCCGGCCGACCTCGGCCTGCTGGCCTCGCTCGGAATCGCCGAGGTGCCCGTGCGGCGGCGCCTGCGCGTCGCGTTTTTTTCGACCGGCGACGAGCTGCGCTCGATCGGCGAGCCGCTCGAGCCCGGCTGCGTCTACGACAGCAACCGCTACACGCTGTACGGCATGCTGAGCCGGCTCGGCTGCGACATCATCGACATGGGCATCGTCAAGGACGATCCCGCCGCGCTCGAGGCGGCGCTGCGCAGCGCCTGCGAGAACGCCGACGCGATCGTGACCTCGGGCGGGGTCTCGGTCGGCGCGGCCGACTACACGCGCCAGATCATGGCCAGGCTCGGCGACGTCACGTTCTGGAAGATCGGCATGCGCCCCGGGCGCCCGCTCGCGTTCGGGCGCGTCAGCTCGGGGGGGCGCAGCGCCTTCCTGTTCGGGCTGCCCGGCAATCCGGTCGCGGTGATGGTGTCGTTCTACTTTTTCGCGCGCGCGGCGCTGCTGCGCATGATGGGGGCCGAGTCGCCGCTGCCGCTGCTCAAGGTGCGCGCGCAGGCGGCCATCCGCAAGCGGCCCGGGCGCACCGAATACCAGCGCGGCATCCTCACGCTCGGCGAAGACGGCGTGCAGCAGGTGCGCATCACGGGCGCGCAGGGCTCGGGCATCCTGCGCTCGATGACCGAGGCCAACTGCATGGTCGTGCTGCACGACGAACAGGGCGACGTCGCCGCCGGCGAGCTGGTCGACGTGATGATGTTCGAAGGGCTGGTTTAGCAGGCTGGTGGACGGTAACGGATGCATCGGGGGAGTGAAGGCCCCGCCAATGCGCTTGTCGCGCAAGGGGGGCAATGCGCTCGATTGGCACCTAAGACGCTTCAGGGATCGCGTCGAAGAAATTGGAAAAATCAAAAACCAACGTCGTCCTCGCGCATGCGGCTGTCGCGAAAGGGCAGCAGCGCGCTCAATTCGCATCTAAGACGCATCAGAAACCGCGTCGCAAAAATATTAAATATCAAAAACCAACATCGTCCTCGCGCATGTGAACTAGCCCCAAAAAGTTGGACACCGTCTAACTCCTTGGGGATTTTATGA
>JAZKIN010000131.1:0-5300 GCA_040384885.1 Pseudomonadota bacterium
GTGGTGTGTTTGCGCTTTCTGATCGTGGTGTGTTTGCGCTTTCTGATCGTGGTGTGTTTGCGCTTTCTAATCCTGGCGTGTTTGCGCTCTCTGATCGTGGTGTGTTTGCGCTTTCTAGTCGCGGTGTGTTTGCGCTTTCTGAACGCTCGAATTCGCACTTTGACAGCGTTTGTGGCATGCTAACGCCCACAACCGAACCCAATCCCATACCATGAAGCTCCACCCAAGCACCAACCTCCAATACCAAACCGTCACCGGCTACGACGACTCCGGCGTCGAAATCAACGCCGTGCGTTTCGCCTACAGCCTCACGCTGATGCCCGAGCAGCCCCCGCGTCCCTGGCACGTGGCGCGCTTCGAGGACCTGAACGCCGAACATTTCGCCGCCATCGAGGCCGAGCTGCCCGATGTCGTGATCCTCGGCACCGGCGAGCGCCAGCGCTTCGCCCACCCGCGCCTCGTCGCCGGCCTCGCCGCGCGCCGCATCGGCGTCGAATGCATGGACAACAAGGCCGCCTGCCGCACCTACAACATCCTGATGGGCGAAGGCCGCAAGGTCACGCTGGCCCTGATCATCGAGTCGCCCCCCGCGGCCGAGCCGTGAAGCGCGCCGTAAAATTAGCTTGAATGACAATAACTCGCCCCCATATGGCGAGGAGTCCGCAAATCGGTGCCATTGACGGACGCACACCCCCGGCGCCGCCCTTTCAGGAGAGAACCTGTGGCTGACAGCCAATCCCAAGCAACCGTAGCCGATTTTTCCGCCCCGATGACGGGCGGCAGCGATTTTGCGCTCGGCGGACGCCCCGCCAAGTACACCGTGCTGTATTTCTACCCCAAGGACAACACCCCCGGCTGCACCACCGAGAGTATCGCCTTCCGCGAACTGCATCCGCAGTTCCTCGCCGCCGCCACCGAAATCTACGGGATCAGCCGCGATTCGATGCGCTCGCACGACAGCTTCAAGGGCAAGCTCGGGCTGCCGTTCGAACTGATCTCCGATCCCGCCGAGGCCGTCTGCCTGCAGTTCAATGTCATGAAGATGAAGAATATGTATGGTAAACAAGTCCGCGGGGTCGAGCGCAGTACGTTTGTAATTGACGCTGAGGGGCGATTGGTGAAAGAATGGCGGGGCGTGAAAGTTCCACAACACGCCGAGGAAGTGCTCGAGTTTGTGCAGAGCCTGCCGTAAAGCCAGGCGCCAATTGATCAACCTGCTGTAAAACTTGACTGCATTTATCACATTTTGAGTCCATCCGTTCTCGTCTTGCACGATCCGATTCGGGCCGCCCGCCGGCCCGGCCTTCCGTCCGCGAGTTTGCGCGACAGCCAGCAGTTTGCACATTCAGCATCGACCCCGCCGCCCCGGCCTGCCACGGGCGGCGCGCCTTCCCCTCGACATTTTTCCGACTGAGACCCAGATGCCACTGCCAAAAATCCCCACCAAGCCAGCCGCGCTGCTGCTGGCCAAAGATTATCCAAAAGCCGAACGCGCCAACAAGCCCGGCGTGCACGCCGTCGCCAAGGCGCCGCTCGCCCCGGTCGCCGCGCTCGCCCCGGTCGAAGAACTGATCAGCGCCCAGCCGGCCGCCGCCGTGGCCAAGGCCGCCAAGCCGGCCGCCAAGGCCAAGGCGCCCGCCGCGCTCGAGGTGGTCGCGCCGAGCGCGCCGGCCGTGCAGGCCAAGCCCGCCGCGCGCGGCAAAGAAAAACCCGAAACCGGACTCGAGGCGCCGCATCCGGCCAAGCACAAGCCGGTCGAGACCAACGTCAAGTCGTCCACCAGCCGCCACGCGGACCAGGCCGGCATCACGAAGATGTTCGTGCTCGACACCAATGTGCTCATGCACGACCCGTCCTCGCTGTTCCGCTTCGAGGAGCACGACGTCTACCTGCCGATGATGACGCTCGAGGAACTCGACGACCATAAAAAAGGCATGTCGGAAGTCGCGCGCAACGCGCGCCAGGTCTCGCGCACGCTCGACGCGCTGGTCGGCGCCATCGACGACGGCGCGATCGAGGCCGGCATCCCGCTGTCCAAGCTCGGCAACAAGGACGCCAAGGGCCGCCTGTTCTTCCAGACGCGCCTGCAGAACGGCCCGACCCTGCCCGAAGGCCTGCCGGTCGGCAAGGCCGACAACCAGATCCTCGGCGTGGTGCGCAACCTCGGCGCCGAGCAGCCGGGCCGCGCGATCGTGCTGGTGTCGAAGGACATCAACATGCGCATCAAGGCGCGCGCGCTAGGCCTGCCGGCCGAGGATTATTTCAACGACCATGTGCTCGAAGACACCGACCTGCTCTACTCGGGCATCGTGCAGTTGCCGGACGACTTCTGGAACAAGCACGGCAAGGACATGGAGTCGTGGCAGGAGAATAAAAACGGCAGCTCGGCCACGTTCTACCGCGTGACCGGCCCGACCGTGCCAACGCTGCTCGTGAACCAGTTCGTCTACCTCGAACCCAAAAACGGCGAGTCGCCGTTTTACGGCCAGGTCAAGTCGATCACCGGCAAGACCGCCGTGCTGCAGACGCTGCGCGACTTCAGCCACAGCAAGAACAATGTCTGGGGCGTGACGGCGCGCAACCGCGAGCAGAACTTCGCGCTCAACCTGCTGATGAACCCCGAATGCGACTTCGTCACGCTGCTCGGCCAGGCCGGCACCGGCAAGACCCTGCTCGCGCTCGCGGCGGGCCTGGCGCAGGTGCTCGAGACCAAGCTTTACAACGAGATCATCGTGACCCGCGTGACGGTCCCGGTGGGCGAGGACATCGGCTTCCTGCCGGGCACCGAGGAGGAGAAGATGTCGCCATGGATGGGCGCGTTCGACGACAACCTCGAAGTGCTCAACAAATCGGACTCCGACGGCGGCGAGTGGGGCCGCGCGGCCACCCAAGACCTGATCCGTTCACGCATCAAGATCAAGTCGCTCAATTTCATGCGCGGTCGCACCTTTGTGAACAAGTTCCTCATCATCGACGAGGCCCAGAACCTCACGCCCAAGCAGCTCAAGACGCTCATCACGCGCGCCGGGCCGGGCACCAAGATCCTATGCCTTGGCAACATCGCGCAGATCGACACGCCCTACCTGACCGAGGGCTCGAGCGGCCTGACCTATGTGGTCGACCGCTTCAAGGGCTGGTCGCACAGCGGGCATGTGACGCTGGCGCGCGGCGAGCGTTCGCGCCTGGCCGACCACGCGAGCGAAGTGCTGTAAGGCAGGCGCCCGCGGGCGCCGCAAGTAAAAAACCCTGTGCGCCGCGAGGCCCACAGGGTTTTTTTATGCCACGGCAAAGCCCGTTCAGCGCACTTCGCAATCGACCCCGTTCAGATTCGACTGGCCGTTGCTCGAACTGCTCTGGAGGGGCAGGTTGAACGACTGCGGCACGTTGAAAGTGGTCTGATTGGTCGGCATCGGCTGCGGCGCCGTTCCCAGGCCCGCCGTATAACCGAACGGGACGTTGCCACCGAACTCGTAGCTGCCGGCCCCATTGCTCACGATAATCAAGCCGGTCGGCACGTAGGTGTACAGTCCGGGAGGGAGCGCGCCCTTGGGCGGAGCGGAAGGCGGCCGCGGGCCGGTCGGGCCCTGCGCGAGCTGGATCGGCACCACGCCGGCCATCGCATAACCGAGGCCGGCCGAGCTGGCGAACAATTGCGCGCTCCGGTACGCGAGCGCCGCCTCGGTCTGCTCGACGTATTCGGCGACGAAGGTGGTGCCGCGGATGCCGATCGTCGCCACCGGGGTGCGCAGCAGGAATTTCTCCTTGTTGCGCCGGCCCAGCAGGCCGGTCACCGAGCGCAGACCGCCCTTGAGCAGGCTGAAGGTGGCGCTGTCCTTGGCCGGCGCGCCGGCATCGAAGGCGAAGCTTTCGACCTTGAAGACGGTGCCCGGCTTGAGCGTGATCTCGCTGTCGTCGATGAACTTGATGCGCGCATAGGTGTTCCGTTCGGACACCAGGGTGTCGCCCTCCTCCACCTCCGACCTCAGCGCGAGCACCTTGACCACGCCGCTCGCCTTTTTGGCCAGCAAGGGCCCGCTCAGGTTGACCACCGTGCCGGCCACCTGGGCGGCGAACGCCAGCGCGCTCGCACACCAAAGGGCGAGCAGCAGCAAGCCCTTAATTGCAGAATGTTTTCTTGACAACATCTTGTACTCCAGTTGAATTGGATCCCGAATCGGTGGTCTGGCCCTGCGCGCCATTGCCGTTGTCGCCAGGCGTGCCTGATGGCGGCGGCGGTGGCGGCGGCAGGGAGCCCGCGCCGCCCGCGCCCTGGGTCGTGGTGGTGACGATCTGGTTGCTGTTGTTGACGACCGGCTCGAGCGGCAGCTGGCCCGATTGCGGCGTCGGCGGCACCACGACCTGGCAGCCCGGCGCGGTCGGATTGGCAACGCAGGCGCTGACCGGCGGCAGCACCACAGAGCAGCCCTGCAGCGTCGGACTGGACGTGCATTGGGCCAGCGTCGGCAACACCACCGCGCAACCCGGCAAGGTCTTCGTCGCGACGCACTGGCTCAAGGTCGGCAGCACCGACGCGCAACCGGACAGGGCCGGATTGGCGACGCACTGGGAGACGGTTGGCAGCACGGCCGAGCAACCGGCCAAGCCAGGATTGGCGACGCATTGCGCCAGGGTCGGCAGCACCACGCTGCAACCGGCGGTCGATGGCGCGGTGATGCAGATCTGGAGCGACGGCAGCACCACGGTGCAGCCCGGGGTCGACGGCGAAGCGACGCACTGATTAACGGTAGGCAACACCGCGCTGCAACCGGCTTTGGTCGGGGTCGCGATGCAGCTCGCCACCGTCGGCAATACGGCGCTGCAACCGGCCGTGGCCGGTTGCGAGGTGCACAAGGTGATCGATGGCAGAACGGCGCTGCAGCCGGCCGTGGTCGGGGCCGAGGTGCAAACCGCGATCGACGGCAGCACCGCGCTGCAACCGGCGGTGGTCGGCGCCGTGGTGCAAATTGCGATCGATGGCAGCACCACGCTGCAACCGGCCGTGGTCGGGGCCGAGGTGCAAACCGCGATCGACGGCAGCACCGCGCTGCAACCCGCGGTGGTTGGCGCCGAGGTGCAAGTGGCCAGCGATGGCAGCACGGCGCTGCAACCGGCCGTGGTCGGCGCTTGGGTGCAAACCGCGATCGATGGCAGCACGGCGCTGCAACCGGCGGTCGTCGGCGCTGAGGTGCAAACCGCGATCGATGGCAACACGGCGCTGCAACCTGCGGTCGACGGCGCCTGGGTGCAAGTGGCCAGCGACGGCAGCACGGCGCTGCAACCGGCCGTGCTTGGCGCGGAGG
>JAZKIN010000132.1:0-10789 GCA_040384885.1 Pseudomonadota bacterium
GCGTGGGCTTTGAAGTGGCCGTTCAGTTCGTTGATGCGTGCGGTCAGCAGTGCGACCTGAACTTCCGGGGAGCCGGTGTCGTTCTGGGCACGGGCGTTGTCCGCGATGATCGCGGCTTTGTTGATGTTTTCTACGGTCATGATATTACCTTTCACATGCGGTGCAAGAGTCGCAACCCAGCGCACCGTGAACTTCGATTGATGGCTGGCCAAAACGGCCAGACCGGCAAGTATATGCGAAAACGGGGGGCGGTGCCAGTGTTGTCTGTGTAAACGGTGCTTTTCGCTCTATTTGGATGGGTTTTTGTTGCTTGTTCGGAAGCACCATTTGTCCGCAGAGATGCAGGAATCGTGTCGGCGGCACTTCGCCATCATAAAACCAACATCGTCCTCGCGCATGCGGGGACCCATAGAACAGTTGCTATGTGCCAACGTTCTATGGGTCCCCGCCTGCGCGAGGACGATGTGGTGGTTTTTTTACCTTTCGCGATATTTGCTGGTGCGAGAGCCATTCCCACGCCCCCCAGATAGTCGTTTCACACCCCCCACTCCGCGTAGAATACAAGCAATATTTCCCGCCTCCCCCTCCCCATGGCCCAGCGCTTCGTCTTCCGCCACTTCCGCACCCGCCTCGTCGCGTTCATCGTGGTGCTGGTGCTCGCCCTGCAGGCGCTCGTGTTCTTCACCGTCGGCACGGCCGCCAACCGCAGCGCGATCGGCGCCAGCGAGGAGGCGCTGCAACTGACCCTGCTGTCGCTGCAGGAGACCATGTCCACGCGCGAAAACAACCTGCGCAAGTACGCGCGCCTGCTGTCGCACGACTTCGCCTTCAAGGCGCTCGTCAGCGTGGGCGACCCGGCCACCCTGATGTCGGCGTTCCGCAGCTACCGCAAACGGCTCGGGGCCGACTGGATGTTCGTGCTCGACCTCGAAGGGCGCGCGCTGGCCGACACGCTCGACCCGGCCGGCAACCGCGCGCCGTTCGCCCTGCGCACCCTCAGCGAGGCCGCCGCCAACGACCCGCAGGAGGTCGCGTCGGGCATCCAGATCATCGATGGCAAGGCCTACCAGGTCGTGCTGGTGCCGGTCAAAGGCCCGCTCACCATCGCCTGGGTCGGCATCGGCTTCGAGGTCACCGACCTGCTGGCCAAGCAGCTCGAACGGCAAACCCACACCAGCGTGAGCCTCGTGTGGCGCGCGCCGGCGAGCAGGCCCGTGCTGCTCGCCTCGACCCTGGCCGAACAACAACGGCGCGACTACCTGGCCAACCACCAGGCCGCGATGCTGCCGGCCAGCGGCGGCGCCGCCGCGCGCATCACCTCGATGGCCGGCGCCGACTACGTGGCGATCGAGGCGCCCCTGAACACGTCCGGCAGCGGGGTCTTGGTCGGGGCGCTGCAACGCTCGCTCGACGAGGCGCTCGACGACTACCACGTGCTGCGCTGGCAGCTGCTGGCCGTGTTCGTGCTCTCGACGCTGCTGGCGGCGGCCGCGGCGATCTACATCGCCAGCCGCGTCACGCGCCCCGTGCACCGGCTCGCCGCGAGCGCAAAACGCATCAGCGCGGGACACTACGACATCATCGGCGACATCGGCGCGCACGACGAACTGGGCACGCTGGCCGCCTCGTTCGACGACATGGTGCGCGGCCTGATCGAACGCGACAAGGTGCGCGACATGCTCGGCAAGGTGGTCTCGCCGGCGATCGCCGAGGAGCTGCTGTCGCAGCAGATCGACTTTAGCGGACAGGAACAGGAGGTCAGCGTGCTGTTCTCCGACATCCGCCGCTTCACCACGCTGTGCGAGGGCCGCGCGCCGAGCGCGATCCTGTCGATGCTCAACACCTACCTGGGCACCGTGAGCGACCTGGTCGACGGGCACAAGGGCGTGGTCGACAAATACATCGGCGACGCCGTCATGGCCCTGTACGGCGCGCCGCTGGTGGCGCCGGACGACCCGCGGCGCGCGCTCGCGACGGCGCTGGCGATGGTCGACGCCCTGCCCGCCCTGAACGCGCAATTCGCGCGCGACGGCTGGCCGCCGCTCGAAATCGGCATCGGCATCCACAGCGGCATCGTCGTGGCCGGGAACATCGGCTCGCGTTCGCGCCTGAACTACACGGTGCTCGGCGACACGGTCAACCTCGCCTCGCGCCTCGAGGGCCTGTGCAAATACTACGGCGAGCCGATCATCGTCAGCGAGGCCACCATGCGGCAGTGCCCGGGCATCGTGTTCCGCGAGCTCGACCTGGTGCGGGTCAAGGGCAAGCAGGAGGCGGTCGCGATCTTCGGCGTGCCCGGGCCCGACGGCACGATCGGGGCCCCGCTGTCGCAGGCGCTCAAGCTGCACGCGCAGGCGCTCGCGGCCTACCGCGACGGCCGCTTCGCCGAGGCGCTTGCCCAATTCGAGGCGCTGCCGCAGGATCACCTGGCCCGGCTTTACATCGGCCGCTGCACACGCTACCTCGACCAGCCGCCGGGACAGGAATGGGACGCGGTCGCCTCGCTGACCGAGAAGTAGCGCGGCCCGCACAAGGCCGCGGCCAGGCGCATCATGGCTGCGCGCCGGCCGGCTCGAGCTGGGCCACCAGCTTGTCCCGGCCCGGCACCGCGCCATCGGACGTGCTGCGGGGCGTAGAAATACAGTTGATCCAGGACTTCTGCGTCATCGCGCGGCCCTCGATCTTCAGCCATTGCTCGCTGTCGGCCGGGCGCAGCAAAATATGATCGTACGCCGTTAGCGACAAGGTCCCATCCGGGCCGATTGAAAAAAAGCCCAGGTCGCCGACCCAACCGAGCGCCAGGTCCGTCAGCTTTTCGGCTTTGCCTTCAGTGACCCGATATAGCGCAAGCGGGCGGAGGCCGGTCGCGTGCGGATTCGCCTTCACCCTTGCGCTGACCACGTACAGCGCGCGTCCTTCGACGCCCACGATCAAGGTCAACGGCGCGTCCGCTGGGTTCGCAGGCAACAGGTCGGCCACCTGCCAGCTCTGCCCGCGGTCGCGGCTGAGGTGGACGCGGTAGTCGTCCTGCAGTGGCGCCCGGTTCCGGTATAGGACGCCATCGCTGTCGACCAGCACCGGCCCGGCGACATTGCGCCAGTCTTCGTTGCCCGCGCGCGGCAAGCCTGCGCCGCTCCATTGTTTGCCGCCGTCGGTGCTTTGGAATACCGCGTGCTTTGAAATGACGTTGACCGCGCCGCCGCCGAGCGCGACCTGCTCGCACAAGGCAAACTGTTGTTTGCCGTTCAGGTCACCGCATTCGGTGGTGCTCGAGGTGCCGTCCACATCGCGTGTCGTGACGTTGGCCCGTGCGCTCGCCTCGAGCGTGCCGGTGGCGCTCCACGTGCCGGCGCGCGCATCGAATTTCTCGACCGCGCGGCCGTCCGCGCTGCACGCGTACACGAGGCCCGAGCCGTCCCCCGCGGCACCGTTGCGCTGCGGCCCGATCCGGCGCCAGGAACGGCCAAAATCGGACGAGCGGAACATCCCGGCGGCCTCGGACAGGTACAGGTCCGCGCCGATGCGCGCGGGCCGCGCCTGGACATCCTTGATCACGGGCGCGGCGGGGCTCCAGGTCTTGCCATTGTCGTCGCTCAGGACGTGGCCGAAGCTTGTGCTGACCAGTATCTTGCCGCCCGCGAAAGTGCGGGTCCAGTGCAGCGCCTCGCTGTAGCACGGGGTGCTGGCGTCGGCGGCCTGCGCCGTGCACAAGGCCGCCGCCAGCGCGGCGCGCGCGACGATGCGCATCATGCCTGCGCGCTGACCCGTTCGACCTTCGAGTGCAGCTTGTTCAGGCCCGACAGGTAGGCCTTGGCCGCGGCCACGATGATGTCCGGGTCCGAGCCGACGCCGTTGACGATGCGCCCCGCGCGCGACAGGCGCATCGTGACCTCGCCCTGCGACTGGCTGCCGTTGCTGATCGCGTTGATCGAGAACAGCACCAGCTCGGCGCCGCTGGCGGCCTCCTTTTCGATCGCGTTGACGGTGGCGTCGACCGGGCCGTCGCCCTCGCCCTCGCTCGTGAACTCCTTGCCGTCCATCGAGAACACCACCTTGGCGCTCGGGGTCTCGCCCGTCTCCGAGCGCTGCGCGAGCGAGACGAAATGGTAGAACTCGCCCTCGTGCGCGTGGTCCTCTTCGGACACGAGCGCCATGATGTCTTCGTCGAAGATCTCGGACTTGCGGTCGGCCAGCTCCTTGAAGCGGCCGAAGGCGGCGTTGACGTCGGCCTCGGAGGCGAGCTCGATGCCGAGCTCCTGCAGGCGCGCCTTGAACGCGTTGCGGCCCGACAGTTTGCCGAGCACGATCTTGTTGGCGGTCCAGCCGACGTCCTCGGCGCGCATGATCTCGTAGGTTTCGCGCGCCTTCAAAATGCCGTCCTGGTGGATGCCCGAGGCGTGCGCGAACGCGTTCGCGCCCACCACCGCCTTGTTCGGCTGCACCGCGAAGCCGGTGATCTGCGAGACCATCTTGGAGGCTGCCACGATTTGCGTGGTGTCGATCCCGAGCTGCAGCTTGAAGTAGTCGGAGCGGGTGCGCACCGCCATGACCAGTTCTTCGAGCGCGGTGTTGCCGGCCCGTTCGCCGAGGCCGTTGATGGTGCACTCGACCTGGCGCGCGCCGCCGATCATGACGCCGGCCAGCGAATTGGCGACCGCGAGGCCGAGGTCGTTGTGGCAATGGACCGACCAGATCGCCTTGTCGGAATTGGGGATGCGCTGGCGCAGGCGGCGGATGGTTTCGCCGAACACCTCGGGCACCGCGTAGCCGACCGTGTCGGGGAAGTTGATCGTGGTGGCGCCTTCGGCGATGACCGCCTCGAGCACGCGGCACAGGAAGTCCTCGTCCGAGCGGCTGCCGTCCTCGGGGGAAAATTCGATGTCGTCGGTGTACTGGCGCGCGTAGCGGATCGCGGCGATGGCCTGTTCGAGCACCTGCTCGGGCTCCATGCGCAGCTTCATTTTCATGTGCAGCGGCGAGGTCGCGATGAAGGTGTGGATGCGTTTGCGCTCGGCCGGCTGCAAGGCCTCGGCGGCGCGCGCGATGTCACGTTCGTTGGCGCGCGAGAGCGAGCAGACGGTCGAATCCTTGATCGCGCCGGCGATCGCGCGGATCGCCTCGAAGTCGCCGGGCGAGGCGGCCGCGAAGCCGGCCTCGATGACGTCGACCCTCATGCGCTCGAGCTGGCGCGCGATGCGCACTTTCTCGTCCTTGGTCATCGAGGCGCCGGGCGACTGCTCGCCATCGCGCAAGGTGGTGTCAAAAATGATGAGGCGGTTCGAATCCGTCATGGCAGCTCCAGTAGGCTAGTGAAACACACGCGAACCCCACCACCATCGAACGGCTTCGACGGTCAGCGGCGCTCGCTTTGATCGACCGGTTCGTCCTCGGTTTGCACGATACTGACCGGCATGCCCTTCGCAAGGCGCCAGAAGAAGACCGCGTAACCGGACAAACCATATAAAACAAACACGGGCATGAGCACCATCGACGGCGCGCTGGCCACGACCGCGAACGCGAGCACGATCAGGAACACGACGATGAACGGCACCGATTTGCGGAAATTGACGTCCTTAAAACTGTAAAACGGCACGTTGGTGACCATGGTCAGGCCCGCGAACAGCGCGATGCCGAACGAGATCCAGGCCAGGCTCTGGCCGGTCTGGCCGAATTCGGTCATGAGCAGGATGAAGCCGGCCACCATGCCGCCCGCGGCGGGGCTGGGCAGGCCCTGGAAGAAGCGCTTGTCGACGACTTCGATGTTGGTGTTGAAGCGCGCCAGGCGCAGCGCGGCGCCGGCGCAGTAGACGAAGGCGGCCACCCAGCCGAGTTTGCCCATGCCGCTGAGCGACCATTCGTAGATCACGAGCGCGGGCGCGGCGCCGAACGAGACCATGTCGGACAGGCTGTCGTACTGGGCGCCGAATTCGGATTGGGTGTTGGTCAGGCGCGCGATGCGGCCGTCGAGCGCGTCGAGGATCATGGCCACGAAAATGGCCCAGGCCGCGTGCTCGAAGCGCAAGTCCATGGCGCTGACGATCGCGTAAAAGCCGCAAAACAGGGCCGCCGTGGTGAACGCGTTGGGCAGCAGGTAGATGCCGCGCCGCGGGCGCTGGATGCCGTCGGCGTCGGGCGGGCGCCGCGCCAGCCGGCTGAAGCGGGCGAACTTGGGCGCCTTGGCCACTTTTGCGGTGGCAGGCTTGCGGCGGCGGGGGAAGGTGGCCATATGTTTCCGTTTCAAGTAATGGATCGCTGCGTGCGGCGTGGCCCGGCCGGGCCCGCCGCTTGCCCGCCCATTATAGTGGGCAGGCAGTCAACTTAGCGAAACGATCTACTTACTTGAATTTGACCTTTCCCACTAGGCGCATCTGCAATGTTGTCTCGCCGGGTTCGAAGCTCGGTTCCGACACTTGTTCGGGAGCACCGCCGCGCTTGCTCATCATCATGCCAGCGACCGCGCCGTCGCCCTGCGCATTGGCATAGTTGCCGGAGCCTTCGAAATCGACCGTGTCGAGCACGGCGTCGGACACCTTGCGGCCCATGGCCGCGGCGATCGAGGCGATCCGTTCGTTGAGGTTGCGGTAGGTCGCGGCGAGGCGCTGGTCGTCGAGCTTTTTGAGCGTGGCCGGGCTCAGGCCGAATTGCAGGCCGTTCAGGCCGAGCACGCGCTGGGCGGCGGCGGCCGTTTTCGGCAGGGCTGACAAATTCTGTGTTTTTACTTCGAGGTACTGGCCGACGCGCCAGCCGGTGGGCAGGCGCTTGACGGGCATGGCGCTGCCGTCGGGCATCGGACGCTCTTCGGGATAGACCGGGTAGGTGTAATAGCCCTGCGTTTTGAGGCTGGCCTGGGGATCCTCCTTGCGGACGATCTCGGTGCCCTGCTTCATTTTCTGGTTGACGCGCGAGGCGGCCGCGGCCTTGTCCTTGTCGAACTCCTCGACCATGAAGGTCGCGACGACTTCGTCGTTGGGGTGCGTGACTTCGCCAAAGGCGGGGACGATGACCAGGGTGCCGGTGGTTGGCAGCAAGGATTGCGCTTGCACCTGCGCGGCGAGCGCGAGGGCGGCAAGGGCGATGAATTTTGATGGTGCCATTGTGGTTCTCCGATGGTTAGCAGACAGCAAAATGGGGCACACGCCCCATTCCACTTGTCCAAACCAGCACCTTACCCGTATTTCAAGTTACACCGCGCTGCTGTAATGGAAAGTTGCAATTGAGTACAATTTGCTGCATTCGCCCCCACCAACGTCGTTCCCGCGAAGGCGGGAACCCATACTGAGCCAGCCAACCCGCGCCGTCCGCACCATTGGCACAAGCTGCATGGTTGCATACTCAGTATGGATTCCCGCCTACGCGGGAAAGACGTTGATGAGTGTGATTGGGATTTCACGGGGCACGATTTCTGTGCCACTAAACGGCACGATTTCCGTGCCGTGCCGTTCGCCGTTCACTGTTTTTAGTTCTTCGACTGATCAACCAGCTTGTTCTTCGCGATCCAAGGCATCATCGCGCGCAGTTTGGCGCCGACTTCTTCGATCTGGTGCTCGGACGTCAGGCGGCGGCGCGAGATCAGGGTCGGGGCGCCGGCCTTGTTCTCGAGAATGAAGCTCTTCGCGTATTCACCGGTCTGGATGTCCTTGAGGCACTGGCGCATCGCGTTCTTGGTGTCTTCGGTGACGATCTTCGGGCCCGTCACGTACTCGCCGTACTCGGCGTTGTTCGAGATCGAATAGTTCATGTTGGCGATGCCGCCCTCGTAGATCAGGTCGACGATCAGCTTGAGTTCGTGCAGGCACTCGAAGTACGCCATCTCGGGCGCGTAACCGGCTTCGGTCAGGGTCTCGAAACCGGCCTTGATCAGCTCGACCGCGCCGCCGCACAACACGGCTTGCTCGCCGAACAGGTCGGTCTCGGTCTCTTCGCGGAAGTTGGTTTCGATGATGCCGGCGCGGCCGCCGCCGTTGGCCATCGCATACGACATCGCGATCTCGCGCGCCGAACCGGACTTGTCCTGGTAGACCGCGATCAGGTGGGGCACGCCGCCGCCGGCCGCGTAGGTGCCGCGCACGGTGTGGCCAGGCGCTTTAGGGGCGACCATGATGACGTCGAGGTCGGCGCGCGGCACGACTTGGCCGTAATGCACATTGAAGCCGTGCGCGAACGCGAGCACCGCGCCCTGCTTGGCGAACGGGGCGATGTTTTCGTTGTAGACCTGGGCGATGCTCTCGTCGGGCAGCAAGATCATGATGATGTCGGCGGCCTTGACCGCGTCGTTGACTTCGGCCACCTTGAGGCC
Organism: Pseudomonadota bacterium; assembly: GCA_040384885.1. Lineage (GTDB taxonomy): Bacteria > Pseudomonadota > Gammaproteobacteria > Burkholderiales > Burkholderiaceae_D > Telluria_A. Next base: position 8,297 of record JAZKIN010000132.1, read on the forward strand.
GGCTTGCTCGACCTTGGTCCACGAGGCGCCGCCCTTGCGCAGGCCGACCGTGACGTTGACGCCCGAATCGTTCAGGTTTTGCGCGTGCGCATGGCCTTGCGAGCCGTAGCCGATGATGGCAACATTTTTGCCCTTGACGAGGGAGAGGTCGCAGTCTTTGTCGTAAAAAACGTTCATGGTCATTTCCTATCTTTTATTTATTCAATTGTTTGGGATTGTGCCGTCGGCACGGTCTTACACTTTGAGGATGCGTTCGCCGCGGCCGATGCCGGAGCCGCCGGTGCGCACCGTTTCAAGGATCGAGGCGCGGTCGATCGAGTCGATGAACGCGTCGAGCTTGCCCTTGTTGCCGGTCAGCTCGATCGTGTAGGTCTTCTCCGTGACGTCGATGATGCGGCCGCGGAAGATGTCCGCGGTGCGCTTCATTTCCTCGCGCTCCTTGCCGACCGCGCGCACCTTGATGAGCATGAGCTCGCGTTCGATGTGGGCGCCCTCGGTCAGGTCGACCACCTTGACCACCTCGATCAGGCGGTTCAGGTGCTTGGTGATCTGCTCGATGATGTCGTCCGAGCCGCTGGTGACGATCGTCATCCGCGACAGGGTGGCGTCTTCGGTCGGCGCGACCGTCAGCGTCTCGATGTTGTAACCGCGCGCCGAGAACAGGCCGACCACGCGCGAGAGCGCGCCGGCTTCGTTTTCGAGCAGGACTGAAATGATATGGCGCATTACAAGTCCTCCGATCCGAGCAGCATTTCGGACAAGCCCTTGCCGGCCTTGACCATCGGCCAGACGTTTTCGGACTGGTCGGTAATGAAGTTCATGAACACCAGGCGGTCCTTCATGTCGAACGCCTCCTTGAGGGCGCCGTCGACGTCACCGGGCTTTTCGATCTTCATGCCGACGTGGCCGAACGATTCGGCCAGCTTCGAGAAGTCCGGCAGCGAGTCCATGTACGACTCCGAATAGCGCGAACCGTAGTCGATCTGTTGCCACTGGCGCACCATGCCGAGGAAGCGGTTGTTGAGCAAAATGATTTTCGGCGTCAAATGGTATTGCTTGCAGGTGGCAAGCTCCTGGATGCACATCTGGATCGAGCCTTCGCCCGTGATGCAGGCCACGGTCGCGCCGGGATTGGCCATCTGCACGCCCATGGCGTACGGCAAGCCCACGCCCATCGTGCCGAGGCCGCCCGAATTGATCCAGCGGCGCGGCTTGTCGAAGCCGTAGTACTGGGCCGCCCACATCTGGTGCTGGCCGACGTCGGAGGTGATGAAGGCGTCGCCCTTGGTCAGCTCCCACACCTTCTGGACCACCGATTGCGGCTTGATGACGAGGCTCGAATCCTGGAATTTGAGGCATTCGCGGCCGCGCCATTCGTTGATCTGTTTCCACCAGTCCTTGACGGCCGGCGCGTTCGGCTTCGCTTCGCTCGCGTCGAGCTGGGCCAGGAATTCGATCAGCACGTCCTTGACGTTGCCCACGATCGGGATGTCGACCTTGACCCGTTTCGAGATCGACGACGGGTCGATGTCGACGTGGATGATCTTGCGCGGGTGCGAGGCGAAATGCTTCGGGTTGCCGATCACGCGGTCGTCGAAGCGGGCGCCGATCGCGATCAGGACGTCGCAATGCTGCATCGCCATGTTCGCTTCGTAGGTGCCGTGCATGCCGGGCATGCCGACATAGTTCTCGCTCGAGGCGCGGTAGCCGCCCAGGCCCATCAGGGTGTTGGTGCACGGGAAACCGAGGCGGTCGACCAGGCGGTTGAGCTCGGGCGAGGCGTTGGCGAGGATGACCCCGCCGCCGGTGTAGATCATCGGGCGTTCGGCCTGCAGCAGCAGTTGCACGGCTTTGCGGATCTGGCCCGAATGGCCCTTGTCGACCGGCTTGTACGAGCGCATCTCGATTTCCTTCGGATAATCGTAGAAGCACTTGTGCATGCTGATGTCTTTGGGGATGTCGACGAGCACGGGGCCGGGACGGCCGGTGCGCGCGATGAAGAACGCCTTCTTGATCGTCAGCGCGAGGTCCTTGACATCCTTGACGAGGAAGTTGTGCTTGACCACGGGCCGCGTGATGCCGACCGTGTCGCATTCCTGGAATGCATCCTGGCCGATCGCATGGCTCGGCACCTGGCCGGAGATGACGACCATCGGGATCGAATCCATGTACGCGGTCGACAGGCCGGTGACGGCATTGGTCACGCCCGGACCGGAGGTCACGAGGGCGACGCCGACCGTGTTCGAGCTGCGCGAATAGGCATCGGCCGCATGCACGGCCGCCTGCTCGTGGCGTACGAGGACGTGTTGGAATTTGTCTTGCTTGAAGATGGCGTCGTAGATATACAGGACTGCCCCGCCCGGATAGCCAAACACGTGTTTGACGCCCTCCTCGGCCAGGCAACGCACTAATATCTCAGCGCCCGTGATGGGAACTGCTGCTTCGTTACTCATGATACATTCCTTTCAAGACCCATTGGGAGGTGATCGGATG
>JAZKIN010000133.1:0-34256 GCA_040384885.1 Pseudomonadota bacterium
GAACGGTTGCTATGAGCTAACGTTCTATGGGTCCCCGCCTCCGCGAGGACGATGTAGGTTTAGGTTTTTAAGGTATCTGCTGCGCGTATTTCTGCGACATCAAACACATTGATGTCGCGACCTACCCCGCCACCCGGTGATGCATGCGCCGCAAGCCGAACCACACCGCGAGCAGCATCACGGGAATCGCCAACCCGGTCGCCACGTCGGGGTTCACCGGCCAGCCGGCCGCCTTCATGGCCTTGCCCACATAATTGAGCAAGCCGATCGAATAGTACGAAATGGCCACCACCGACAGCCCCTCGACCGCCTGCTGCAAACGCAGTTGCTGCGCCGCGCGCGTGTTGAGCGACTCGAGGATGCGCCTGTTCTGCTGTTCCTGCACGATGCCCACGCGCGTGCGCAGCAAGTCGTTGGTGCGCCCGATCCGCTCGGCCAGCGCCTGCTGGCGCCGCACCATCGATTCGCAGGTGCTCATCGCCGGCGCCAGGCGCCGGTCCATGAACTCGCCGACCGTCGGCACGCCGTCGATGCGTGTCTCGCGCAGCTCGTCGATGCGCGCCTGCACCAGCCGGAAATACGCCTTCGAGGCGGCGAAGCGGTAGCTGTTCTCGAGCGCGAGTTTCTCCATGCGCGCTGCCAGCGCCGTGATCTTGTGCAGCAAATCGCGCTCGTCGTTGCTGGCCTCGGCCGAAATGACGTCGTTCGAATCGGTCATGCCGGCCGACAGCCGCGCCAGCTCGGCCTCGATCGCGTTGAGCACCGGCGCGCCCTGCTGCGCGTGCGGCAGCCCCAGCAAGGCCATCATGCGGTAGGTCTCGATCTCGAGCACGCGCTGCACCAGGCGCCCGGCCTGCTGGTGGTGCAGCCCCAGGTCCTGCACCACGAAGCGCCCGAAGCCGTCCGGCGCGATCGCGAAGTCGGTCCACAGGCGCGCCGACTCCTGCGCGGTGCAGCCGACGAGCAGATTGCCGCCGAAAAATTCACGCATCGCCGGCAACTCCGCGCCCGCCTGCTGCAACACCACATGGGTCGCGACCATGACCTTGCCGTTCAGTTCGTGCAGCCACTTGAGCGGGATGTGGCGCAGCGGCACCTGCTCGAACGCCTGCGCCAGCGCCAGCGGCGCGGCCTGCTCCTCGGCGAAGGTATAGGTCGTAAATTCGGTGTGGCACTCCCACTGCAGGCGGAAACTGCCGAAATCGTGGAAGAAATACTTGGCGTCGAAATGGGGGCCGGAGACCCCGAAGTTCTGGCACAGCGACACCAGCAGCTCGTGCTGCAGCTCGCCCTGGCCGGCCTCGGAGGCGCCGGGGTTGCGCGTGTAGACGGCCAGGTGGGTCAGGTTTTCGTTGTTGCCAAGGCGCAGCGACGGGCGCGAATGGACCTCGGCGGCGAGCGGGATGCGCAACAGGTGGTTCAGGGTGACGGGGGCGTTCGACATGCGGGCGGCTCTTCGTATGGTTGAAAATCAGTGGTCGGCGGGCGCCGGATAGCTTACTTCAAGCAATTCGAGCTCCTCGTTGCCGAGCGGCGTCTGCAGCGTCACGAGCTCGCCCTCGCGCGCCTTGGTCATGGCGCGCGCGACCGGCGAGACCCAGCTGATCTTGCCCTTGAGCGGATCGAGCTCGTCGATGCCGACGATGGTCACCGTGTGCTGCTCGCCGGCGCTGTTGGCATACCTGACGGTGGCGCCGAAGAACACCTGGTCGCTGCCGTGGTGCACGCTCGGGTCGACCACGGCGGCCGTGTCCATGCGTTTGGTCAGGAAGCGGATGCGCCCGTCGATCTGGCGCAGGCGCCGCTTGCCGTAGATGTAGTCGCCGTTTTCGGAGCGGTCGCCGTTCGAGGCGGCCCAGTGCACGATGCGCACGACCTCGGGGCGGTCGACGTCGATCAGGTGCAGCAGCTCGTCCTTGATGCGCTGGTAGCCGGCCGGCGTGATGTAGTTTTTGGCGCCGGCCGGAATCGCTTGCGCCAGCGCGAGCGCCTCGGCGTCGTCGTCGTCGTTGTCGGACTCTTTGACAAATGCTTTGTTCACTCGCGGCGCTCCCATTTGGCTTAAGGCGTGCTTCCATTGTAACGGGGTGCCGCGCTTCTTGCCCGCGACCGCAATGTTTCTCCAGTACCATTGTTCCGGGGCCACGTCTTTTGACGTATGATGGTTTCCGATGATGCAGCCGACTCCCCCGCGCCAAGCGCCCCCGTCCGCGCCGTCCGCCGCGCCCGCCGCGCCGGACGGCGCCGACGCGCACGCGCTGGGCGAGGCCCGAGCGGACCTGGCGCAGGTGCAGGCCCGTTTCGACGCGATCGTCAGCAACCTGCCGGGGCTGGTGTTCCAGTTCGTGCTGCGCGACGACGGCGGCGCCGCCTTCCCCTACCTGAGCGAGGGCTGCGCCGCGCTGCTCGGCATCGACGCGGCCGCGCTGCAGGACGATCCGTCCCTGTTCGCGGCCCTGATCCTGCCCGAGGACCGCGCCGGCTACGAGGCCTCGATGCGCGCCTCGGCGCTCGAGCTGTCGGGCTGGAACTGGGAGGGCCGGATCCGGGTCGACGCCTGGAACGACGTCAAGTGGATCAACCTGCGCTCGTCGCCGCGCGCGCTGGCGGCCACGGATGCGGCCGGCGCCGCGGTCCAGTGGGAGGGCATCATGACCAACATCACCGCCAGCCGCCAGCAGCAGCTCGAGGCGCTCGGATCGCGCGCCCGTCTGGCCGAGCTGACCGCCCACATCGAGCGCGTCAAGGAGCAGGAGCGCGAACGCATCGCGCGCGAGATCCACGACGACCTCGGCGGCAACCTGAGCGCGATCAAGATGGCGCTCGCGATGCTCGTCGCGCGCCTGCCGCCCGAATCGCCGCAGCTGGCCGAGCGCGCCGCCTATGTCGACCAGCTGCTCGACCGCAGCATCGATTCGGTGCACCGCATCACGCTCGACCTGCGCCCCTCGATGCTCGACTTCGGCATCGTCGCCGCGCTCGAGTGGCAGCTCAGGGAGTTCGAAAAACGCGCCGAGCACATCGCCTGCAGCTTCAGCTGCAGCGACAAGGAGATCGCGCTCCCGCCCGAGCTCGCGACGGCGCTGTTCCGCATCTTCCAGGAGGCCTTCACGAACATCGCCAAGCACGCGCGCGCGAGCCGGGTCGAGGTCCGCCTCGAGCGGCTGCGCCAGCACATCGTGCTCACGGTGCGCGACAACGGGGTCGGCATCGCGCCGGCCGACCGCCTCAAGCCCGGCTCGTTCGGCCTGCGCGGCATGAGCGAGCGCGCGCGCGGCTTCGGCGGCACGCTCGCGCTCGGCGCGGCCGACGGCGGCGGCACCGTGCTGACCATAAAAATCAGGCTGGCCGCGCCCAAAGCGCCGATAATGGCGGCCCCGACCACCAACACCGCCAGCGCGCCGCCATGACCGCCAAAGCCACCATCCGCGTCTTCATCGCCGACGACCACGCCATCGTGCGCGAGGGCCTCAAGCAGATCCTGGCCGAGTCGCGCGACATGATCGTGGCCGGCGAGGCCGACAACGGGCTCGACGCGATCCGCCTGTTCCGCAGCGCCGAATGCCAGGTCATGCTGCTCGATATCTCGATGCCGGACCGCAACGGCATCGACGTGCTCAAGCAGGTGCGCAAGGAGAACCCCGACATCGCCGTGCTGATGCTGTCGATGCACCGCGAGGACCAGTACGCGATCCGCTCGCTCAAGGCCGGCGCGGCCGGCTACCTGACCAAGCAGAGCGCGCCGCGCGAGCTGGTGACGGCGATCCGCCAGGTCGCGGCCGGGCAAAAATACGTGAGCGCGGCGCTGGCCCAGGAGCTCGCCGCCCACATCGGCGAGGACCGCGACGCCGCCCCGCACGACAGCCTGTCGGACCGCGAATACCAGACCCTGGTCATGATCGCCTCGGGCAAGACGGTCGGCGACATCGCCGAGGAGCTGTCGCTGTCGGTCAAGACGATCAGCGAATACCGCGCGCGCCTGCTCGTCAAAATGAGGCTGCGCAACAACGCCGAGCTGACCCACTACGCGATCAAGAACGCGCTGGTCGAATAAACCCGATGGCCACCCCTCCCAAAACAGCGCCGCCCGCCGCGCACGACGCAGGCGCCGCCAAGCCGGCGCAGAACGCGGCCGACATCGCGCGCGAGGCGTTCCGCCTGCTGGCCCAGCACAAGATCGCGCCCACGCCGCAGGCCTACACCGCGATCTACAACGGCATCGCCGGCATCCCGGTGCCGCCGGCGCCGGGCACCGGGCCCGAGCTCGTGCTCGCCGAGTTCGCCGAGCGGCTGGCCGAGACCCCGGGCGAGCTGGCCGAGACCGGGCGCCAGCTCAAGCGCGTGATCGCCGCGCGCGAATGGGACAACTGCGGGCGCGGGATGGCCAGCGTGGCGGCGAAGCTGCGCAAGGCCAGGCCCGAGGCCCCGCTGCTGAGCGCCGAGGGGGTGCAGGAGAAACTGCTGCGCGAGTTGCTCGGGCGCGCGCTCGGCTTCGCGCTGGTGTCGCTGCTGGCGGGCACGCCGGCGCTGATGCGCGAGGCCGCCTCGCTCGGCGCGGCCGTCAAACTGGCGCACGGCGACGCCGCGCTGGCCGAGATCGGCGCGCGCCTCAAGCAGCTGTGCTACCAGATCGAGATCCAGGGCGGCGACGTGGCCGAGCGCCACGACGCGCTGCTGCGCCTGTTCAAGCTGCTGCTCGAGAACGTCGGCGAGCTGCTCGAGGACGACAGCTGGCTCAAGGGCCAGGTGGCGGCGGTGCAGGCCCTGATCGCCGGGCCGATCGACGAGCGCGCGCTCGAGGACGTCACGCGCAGCCTGAAGGAGGTGGTGTTCAAGCAGGGCCAGCTCAAGCACACGCTGTCGGACGTGCGCGGCACCGTCAAGAACATGATGATCACCTTCGTCGACCGGCTCGGCTCGGTCGCGGCGAGCACCGGCGACTACCACGCGAAGATCGGCGGCTTCACGGAGCAGATCAAGGGCGCGCGCGACATCGGCGAGCTCAGCGGCGTGCTGTCCGAGGTGCTGCGCGCCACCCGCGCGGTGCAGGACGAGGCGCTGGCCGCGCGCGACAAGATGGTGGCGGCGCGCCAGGATGTCGAACTGGCCGAGCAGCGCGTGGCCGAGCTCGAGGAGAAGCTGCGCCACTTGAGCGAGCTGGTGCGCGAAGACCAGCTCACGGGCAGCCTGAACCGGCGCGGGCTCGACGACGTGCTCGGGCGCGAGAGCGCGCGCGCCGAGCGGCGCGGCACACCGCTGTGCGTGGCGCTGCTCGACCTCGACGACTTCAAGCGCATCAACCAGGATTTCGGGCGGCTCGCCGGCGACGGCGCGCTCAAGCACCTGGTGCGCATCATCAAGGACACCCTGCGCACGCTCGACGTGGTGGCGCGCATCGCCGGCGAGGAGTTCGTGATCGTGCTGCCCGAGACCACGCTCGAGGCGGCGGCGCAGACCATGACGCGGCTGCAGCGCGAACTGACGCGCCACTATTTTCTGCACGAGCAGGAGAAGGTGTTCATCACGTTCTCGGCCGGGGTGGCGCTGCGCCGGCCCGACGAGAGCCAGGAGTCGCTGCTCAAGCGGGCCGACCAGGCGATGCTCGAGGCCCAGCGCAGCGGTAAGAACCAGGTGGTGGTGGTGTAGCGACATAGCGGACACCGAAACCCCACAAAACTAAACCAACATCGTCCTCGCGGAGGCGGGGACCCATAGAACGATTGCTACGCGGTAAACTCGTTATAAAGATCAAGCCACAAGGGGTTGTGCTCTTGAATCAGCCTGATCTTCCACTCACGGTTCCATTTTTTGATTTGCTTTTCGCGCGCCACCGCGGTCATCAGGTCGCCGTGAATCTCGTACCAGACGAGTATATGCACGCCGTAGGTCTTGGTGAATCCTTCAACGAAGTCTTCGCGGTGCTGCCAGGTGCGCCGGACGATATCCGTGGTCACGCCAACGTACAGCGTGCCGTATGGGGCGCTTGCGAGCATGTAGACGTAGCTGGGTTTTTCCATGATCTGAACATCGTGGCGCAAACACTCCGATCCGCTTCGCCGCACATCAAATGTTCTATGGGGGTGGCGCATGCGCCACCGCCTGCGCGAGGACGATGTGGGGGTTTTTCAAGGTTTCGATGGTCATTTGAGCAACCAAACCCCCTCCCCCGGCCCGCAAAATAAATTTATTTCGGCCCTAAAGTTACGCTTTGCGCTGTCGTTTAACGCCGCCCCCGCGACCGATTGAAGGGCTAAAACGCCAATTTATTCGTGTTTTTCACCATCAACTTTTCAGACCCGGCTCCGTTACCAGATTCAACTGCGGTTTGATTGTCCCGGAAAATGCGGGGCAGACCAAAGTGAAACGCGGCACTTAGCCCACTTGCATACCCAGTCTGGAGAATCCCATGGCCTCATTCATCAACACCAACACCGCATCCCTGAACGCACAGCGCAACCTGACCACCTCGGCCTCCGGCCTGGCCACCTCGCTGCAACGCCTGTCGTCCGGCTTGCGCATCAACAGCGCCAAAGACGACGCGGCAGGCCTGGCGATCTCGGAGCGCCTCACCGCCCAGATCCGCGGCAGCGACCAGGCCACCCGCAACGCCAACGACGGCATCTCGCTGGCCCAGACCGCCGAGGGCGACCTGGCACAGATCGGCAACAACCTGCAGCGCATCCGCGAACTGGCCGTGCAATCGTCGAACGCCACCAACAGCGCCAGCGACCGCGCCGCACTCAACAACGAAGCGGCCGCCCTGATCGCCGAGATCGACCGCGTCGCTTCGAGCTCCTCGTTCAACGGCAACAAACTGCTCGACGGCTCGTTCAACGCGCAGACCTTCCAGATCGGCGCCAACAACACCGCCAACGACCGCATCACCGTCGCCAACATCGGCAGCGCCCGCGCCAACAGCCTCGGCGTCGGTTCCTCGTCGAGCTACGCGAGCAGCGTGGTCGGCGCCAACAACACCGCCACCGCGCTCGCCGCCGGCGACCTGATCATCAACGGCTACAACGTCGGCGCCTCCGGCGGCGACGGCGTCTCGTTCGCCAGCGCCAACGCCAGCGGCATCGCCAAGGCCGCCGCCATCAACGCCGTGTCGGCCCAGACCAAGGTCACCGCAACCGTCGGCGCCACCACCGTGGCCGGCACCACCTCGACCACCGGCATCGCGATCGCCGCCGGCGACATCCTGATCAACGGCGTTGACATCGGCGCCATCGGCGCCGCCGGCAGCGCCGGCGAGCGCGGCTCGCAGGTCACCGCGGCGATCAACGCCAAGACCGCCCAGACCGGCGTGACGGCCAGCTTCGACACCACCACCGGCGCCGTCGCGCTGAACGCGGCCGACGGCCGCAACATCAGCATCGCCAAGACGGTCAATGCCGAAGCGGACGACACCAACACCGGCTTGACCACCGTGTCCGGCGGCGTCGCCATCGGCGTCGCAGGCACCGCGACCTCGCTCAGCAACATCACCCTGAACTCGGCCGACGCGGCCGGCATCATCGTCGCCAACGGCGTCAACACGGGCTCGACCAACGCCGGCCTCGCAGCCGGCCTCGTGACCGCCACCGCCACCGCCGGCGCCGGCGTGTCCTCGCTGAACCTGAGCACCGCCGCCGGCGCCCAGGCCGCGCTCGGCACGATCGACGCCGCGCTCACGACCATCAACAACTCGCGCGCCTCGCTCGGCGCCTACCAGGCGCGCTTCTCGTCCGTCGTAACGAGCCTGCAAACGACCTCCGAGAACCTGGCCGCCTCGCGCAGCCGGATCCAGGACACCGACTTCGCGGCCGAAACGGCGGCGCTCACGCGCGGCCAGATCCTGCAGCAGGCCGGCACCGCGATGCTGGCCCAGGCCAACTCGCTGCCGAACGGCGTGCTGGCCCTGCTGCGCGGCTAAGGTCGCGCCGGCCGGTGTAACAATATGCCCGGCCCGGGATTTTCCCGGCCGGGTTATTTCTCCTTACGGGAGCAGTCATGGATATCCAGTCAACCAGCAGTACCGCGCAGGCCCCGGCCTTCGGCGCCACCCGCGCCGCGGCGCCGGCGGCGGCGCAGCCTGCGGCCGCGCCCGCCCCCGTGGCCAAGGCGCAGCAGGCTTCGGCCAAGCCCACCGACGACGAGGTCGACCGGGCGCTCAAGAGCATCAACAGCGCCCTCCAGTCGCGCTCGCCCAATCTCGAGTTTTCGGTAGACTCGGAAAGCGAGCGCACCATCGTCAAGGTGGTCGACCGCATGACCCAGGAGGTGATCCGCCAGATGCCTTCGGTCGACACGCTCGAGATCGCAAAAGCGCTGGACCGCCTCCAGAGCATGCTGATCCGGGAAACGGCCTAGCGGCCGAGGGGGGAACAGAGCCCTGTTTCCCCCTCTTTAGTTTGCTTGATGCCCGCCGTTAACAAGTTATATTCTAGACTTTCGTAGGAGGCAAAGTGGGCCTATCATCCGCAGGCATCGGTTCCAACCTGGACGTTGACAGCATCGTCAGCAAACTCATGTCCGTGGAACAAGCGCCACTTGCCAAACTGATCCGCCAAGAGGCCAGCTACCAGACCAAATTGTCCGGTTTCGGCACCCTCAAGGGCGCACTCTCCGCATTCCAGACGGCCATCCGCGGCCTGTCCGACAGCAGCAAATTCCAGGGCGTCAAAGTGGGCACGGGCGACCCCGCGGTCGCCACCGCGAGCGCCGGCGCCTCCGCCGTGCCCGGCACCTACGCGCTCAAGGTGAGCCAGCTCGCGCAGGCCCAAAAACTGGTCGCCGGCGGCCTCGCCAGCAGCAGCGCGGCGCTCGGCCAGGGCGTCATCAGCTTCGACCTCGGCAGCATAAGCATCGACGGCGGCGGCAGCTACAACGGCGCCACCGGCAAATACACGGGCGCCACCTTCACCAGCGCCGGCGCCGGCGTCAAGACCGTGACCATCGACTCGAGCAACAATTCGCTGGCCGGCATCCGCGACGCCATCAACAAGGCCGCGATCGGCGTGACGGCGACCATCATCAACGACGGCAGCGGCGCCCCGTTCCGGCTCGCGCTGACCTCGTCGGCGACGGGCCAGGCGGCCAGCATGAAGATCTCGGTGGCCGACACGGCGCCCGACACCGGCCTGTCCAACCTGCTCGCGCACGACCCCGAGGCCGGCCAGGCGCTCACGCAGACCTCGACCGCGCAAAACGCCTTGTTCACGGTCGACGGCGTGGCCGTGTCAAAACCGGGCAACAGCGTCACCGACGTGCTCGGCGGGGTCACGCTGAACCTGCTCAAGGTCGGCGACAGCAGCGCCACGATCGCGCGCGACACGGCCGCCGTCGCGGCCGCCGTGACCGCCTTCGTCAAGGCCTACAACGACATCAACCAGAACTTCACCGAGGCGGCCGCGTACAACCCGGCCACCAAGCAGGCCGCGATCCTCAACGGCGAGGCCTCGGTGCGCAATATGCAGGGCCAGATGCGCGCCGTGCTCAACGCGGCCGTCGGCGGCGGCGCGGGCGCCTTTTCGCGCCTGTCCGAGATCGGCGTGACGCTGCAAAAGGACGGCCAGCTCGCGCTCGACTCCGGCAAGCTCAACAAGGCGCTCGAGACCAATTTCAGCGACTTCGCGGGCCTGTTCTCGTCGACCGGCAAGAGCGCCGACAGCCTGGTCGCGTACAAGGGTTTTTCCGAGGCGACCAAGCCGGGCGCCTACGCGCTCGTCGTGACCCAGCTCGCCACCAGGGGCGGCACGGTCGGCGCCGGCGCGGCCGGTCTGACCATCGACACCGACAACGACACGCTCGAGGTGACCGTCAACGGCCTGTCCGCGACCATCAAGCTCGAGCAGAAAACCTATGCCAGCGCGGCCGCCCTCGCGGCCGAGCTGCAATCGAAGATCAACGGCGCGGCCAGCTTCTCGGCCGCCGGCGCGAGCGTCACGGCGAGCGCGAACGGCGGCGTGCTCTCGCTCGTGTCGGGCAAGTTCGGCTCGGCCTCGAACGTCTCGATCACGGGCGGCAACGGCCAGGCCAACCTCAATTTCGCCGCCGCGCCGAGCGTCACGGCCGGGCTCGACGTGGCCGGCACCATCAACGGCCTGGCCGCGGCCGGCAACGGGCAGGTGCTCACCAGCGCGGCCGGCGACTCGTCGGGGCTGGCGCTGAGCGTCGACGGCGGCGCGCTCGGCGCGCGCGGCACGGTCAATTATTCGCAGGGTTACGCCTTCCAGTTCGACAAGCTCGCCTCGGCCATGCTCGGCGCCGGCGGCGCGCTCGGCGCGCGCACCGAGGGCATCGCCGCCTCGATCAAGACGCTCGGCAAAAGCAAGGAGGCGCTCGGCGTGCGCCTGGCCGCGATCGAAAAACGCTACCGCACGCAGTTCACCGCGCTCGACCTGACGATCAGCCGCATGAACACGACCACCAGTTTTTTGACCCAGCAACTAGACCAGCTCGGCAGGATGTCCGGCAGCTGATTGACGCATCAATTTGAAAGGAAGCGACCATGTTTGGATCGTCGAAAAGTGGCGCCAGCGCCTATGCCAAAGTCGGTCTCGAGACCGGCGTGGCCGCGGCCAGCCCGCACCAGCTCATCGTCATGCTGTTCGAGGGCGCGCTGACGGCCGTCACGGCCGCGCTCGGCCACATGCAGGCCGGCGAGACCGAAAAGAAGGGCCTGGCGATCTCGAAGGCGATCAACATCATCGAGAACGGCATGCGCGCCAGCCTCGACAAACAAGCCGGGGGCGAGATCGCCGCCAGCCTCGACTCGCTGTACGACTACATGCAGCGGCGCCTGCTGCAGGCCAACCTCGCCAACGACGCGGCCATGCTGCTCGAGGTGCACGCGCTGCTGGCCGACATCAAGGGCGCCTGGGACCAGATCGGCGCCCAGCAGCGCGGCGCGCCGCAAAAGGCGCCCGCCCCGGCGCCCGCGTCCGCCTACGGCAGCCTGGCGCCGCGCGCCCCCTCGTTTGTGAGTGCCTGAACATGCTCGACACCGAACAAGTGATCTCCCTGTACCAGTCGATGTCGGAGCTGAGCGGGCGCATGCTCGACGCGGCCCGTTCGCGCGACTGGGAAAACCTGGCCGAGCTCGAGTCGCGCTGCGCGCGCAACGTGCAGCTGCTCAAGGACGGCGAAGGCGCGGCCCCGCTGTCGGGCGACTCGCGCGCCAAAAAGGTGCGCATCATCCACCAGATCCTCGCGCACGACCGCGAGATCCGCAACCTGACCGAACCCTGGATGGCCGAGCTGTCGGCCCTGATCGGCGCGGCCGGCACCGAACGCAAGCTCGCGGCCGCCTACGGCGGCGCGCGCGCCGGCTAAGCCCGACCGCTTCTTCCATGTTGCCGCGCGCCGACAGCGTCAGCCCGGTCGGGCGCGCCGAGCCGGCCGCGCGCGCCGAGGGCGTCGCCCACGCGCGCCAGGAACAATTCCAACGTTCGCTGTCGATGCAGGTGGGCCAGTCGGTGCTCGGCGAAATCCTCGCGCGCCACACCGACGGCAGCTACCTCGTGCGCCTCGGCGCCGCCGCCGCGCGCATGCAATTGCCGGCCGGCGCGCAACTCGGCGCGCAGATCCCGATGACGCTGGTCGCGCTGGCGCCGCGCCCCACCTTTTCGCTCGCCGCGGCGGACGCCCTGCCCGACGCCGCCCCCCTGCTCGTGTTCGCCGACGGCGCCGACGACGCCCACGCGCTCGAGCGCATGGGCAAGGCGGCCCTGTCCGGCGCCGCCGCCGCCGGCGCGGACGACGGCGCGCCCGCGCCGGCCGGCAACGCGCATCTGAGCGAGGCGGCCAAGACGCTCTCGAGCGTGTTGGGCGCGGCCCTCAAGCATCCCGACACCAGCGGCGCCGTGCGCGCGGCCGCGCCGCTCGCGCCCGCGCCCGGCGCCGCGCCGGCGCAACTGGCGCTCGCCCTGCGCGAGGCGCTCGCGAGCAGCGGCCTGTTTTACGAATCGCACCTGGCCGAATGGGCCGAGGGCAAACGGGCGCTGGCGGACCTGCTGCGCGAGCCGCAGATGCTGCGCGCCGCGCAGGATGGGCCCGGCGCGCGCGCCGCGCTGACCGACCCCGCCACCGCCCAGTTGATCAACCTGCAGCTGGGCACCCAGGAGCACGCGCGCCTCGCCTGGCAGGGCCAGCTGTGGCCGGGCCAGGCGCTGCAATGGGACGTCGCGCGCGAGCAAACGGAACACGGCCGCGGCGCCGAGCCCGAGGCCGCCGCCGACTGGCACAGCCGGCTGCGCCTGCGCTTCCCGCTGCTCGGCGAGATCGACGCCCGGCTGGTGCTGCGCGGCGAGGTGCTCGAGCTGCAACTGCGCACCGGCGCCGACGGCGCCGCCGCCGAACTGCTGCGCCGCCACGCGGGCGCGCTCGACGGCGCGCTGGCGGCGGCCGGGATCGCGCTGTCCTCGCTCGAGATCGGCGCCGGCGGCGCGCGGGACGGACCCGATGGCTGAGCCGGCGGCGCGCAAACAACAGACCGCCGTCGCGCTGGCCTACCAGGACGGCGACGCCGCGCCCAAGGTCGTGGCCAAGGGCAAAGGCCTGTTGGCCGAGAAGATCATCGCGCGCGCGCAGGAGGCGGGCGTGTTCGTGCACGAGTCCAAGGAACTGGTCGCCCTGCTCATGGATGTCGACCTCGACCGGCAGATTCCACCCGGGCTGTACCGGGCGATTGCGGAACTGCTGGCGTGGCTATATTATGTCGAGTCCGCGCAAGGGGACGGGGCGAGCATGCCGGCCCCGCCAAATCCTGCTACCACACTCGACGACTATTGACGGCTAGCAATGATTTATAACGATCCGCAACAAGATTGGCACGATTTCGAGATCGACTCGCCGCGCGAGATCGTCACGCTGCTGCGCGCCATCGGCGACAAGAAGCAGCTCGTGCGCATGCTGATCAAGGGCGAGACCGACGTCTGCCTGACGGCCGTGCTCGCCGTCGACGCCGAACGCGGGACGGTGCTGCTCGACTTCCCCGTCAATGCCGAGCAGGGCCGGCGCGCCGGCGGCGCCGAGCGGGTCGCGTTCGAGACCACGCTCGACAAGATCCGGATCCTGTTCTCGAGCAGCCAATTGCAGTGCGTCATGCACGAAGGCCGGCCGGCGCTCGAGATGGAGATTCCCGAGACCATGATCCGGCTCCAGCGCCGCGAGTTCTACCGCATGCCGACCCCGGTCAGCATGCCGGTGATGGTGACGATCCCCCTGCCGCCCGAGCTCGGCGGCGACACGGCGACGTTCCCGCTGGCCGACATCAGCTGCGGCGGCATCGCCCTGTTCGACCATAAACTGGTGTTGGGCAACAGCATCGGCAGCCACTTCCAGGGTTGCGTGCTCGACCTGCCCGAGGTCGGCGGCGTGACGACCGCGCTGCACATCCGCAACGCGCTCGACCTGACCGTGCTCAACAACAAGACCAAGCACCGGCTCGGATGCGAGTTCGTCGGCATCTCGCGCGGCAATCTGAATTTGATCCAGCGCTACATCACGCGCCTCGAGCGCGAGCACAACGCGCGCGTGGCGGGCTTGGGCTGAGCGAAGCCCAAGCTCGTCGTCGCGGCGACGCTTGGATGTCGGAACAAATCTCTTGATACTCCAATGGCTGGTTTGGTGCGAAGTCTCACCAGCCTTGGTTTCCACGCGAACTTCTTTACTGACGGATTCGTGACCATGCGGCAATCCTCCCGCCGCAGGCTGGCGTCCTAAAAAGGGCTCCTCGCCCAAAACGCCCGATTCCACCTGAATCCACCCGGCACCCGCCGTTCGCACCGCGCAATCGCGTGAAACTCGCCCCGGCCCGGCCGTTTCCCAAGCTCTTTTCCCCGATCTAAAAAAGAATCTGAACGATCCCCGCTCAGCGGGTCTAAACAAGTACAGCAGTGCCATCGTAAGAAGTCGTGCGTTCTTTCGATGAACTCGTACCGTTAACGGAACGACCCGTGCAGCTATCGTGCATAGACGTGCGCCAATCGTGCATGGTCGGGCCGTATTTGACGAAATTGTGCCAAAAGGAGAAAACCATGAAACGACAGCACCCCAGCCCATTCGACTCCATTCCCCTTTCGCAACATGCCTGCGCGCAACTAATAGTGGGCGCACTGTTTAGCGACGGCAAAAAGGAAGATTGGGAAATCGCCGAAGAGGCGATCGAAGATTGGACCTGCCGCAACAATCCCGATGCGCTGGCCATGCCGACACTTTCCGGTTACCAATGGAAGAAGCTGTTCCTGCCCGATGGCACGCTGCTGCGCACCGTGTTCGACGGCAAAAACCATCACTGCCTGGTCCAGGGCGATGCCATTGTTTACGACGGACGCAAGGTCTCGCCGAGCGGCTTTGCCAACGCAGTCGGGGGCATCCGGCGCAATGCCTGGAAGTGCCTGTGGATTCGTTTGCCGAATACAGGCGAATGGCAGCTCGCCGAGACGCTACGGCCGCGTGAACGCGTGCGCCATGCACGCGCGGCGCCGGAGGCCATAAAACCATCGCCACCGCCCACGACGCCCACGCCCGGCGCGCCGCTTGCCGCCCCTGCCAGTGCACGGCAATGTCAGTGCACATGTGCCGCCGCCGGCGCGCCCGCCCCCCAACGCAGCGTCGACGGCGATCGCCCCGAAGCCTTTGCGAACCTTGTGGCACTACCTTTGCGCGGCGTCCAGCGAGTCGGAAAATTCAGGCGGCATAAGAGCAGGATTGCAGGCGCGACGCCCGCGCGCGGGCCGGGGTCGATCCAAGATGTGGTATCCGCGCTCCGGCGCGCCGAAGCGCATCGGAAGCCCGCGTGGGCGGACCAACATCAAAAGCGCGAGCGCCTCTACGTGGCTTGGATCGGCATCGACGAAGGGGGCCCGGTGCCGGCATCGTGACGCCCGCGCTGCACACCGACGACACAACAAGAACAAGCACCGCCTCCGATGCAAGATCGCCGGTATCTCGCGCGGCAATCTGAATTTGATCGAGCGTGAGATCACGCGGCGCGAGTGCGAGCACAACGCGCGCGTGACCGGGCGGGCTAAACGCCTGCGCCCGCGCGCTGCGCCGGCTAGCCCGGGGCCGGCCCCGCGAGCGCCGATGGGTCGGCGCGTCCGGCGCGGCCTGTGGCGGGATTGGACATGTCGCCTCCTAGCCGGTGGGGTCGTTGCGCGACCGCTGGCGGCCGTTCTGAACATACATTTTACTTTGTTTATTGACGGAAAAACTATTCAGATATTTCATATATTGCTGGTGAATTAATAAGGCCTTTCGCAGGCGGACGCGGCGGCGCCCCGTCTTCCATTGGCGCTCGCGCCTTTCGGCTACATTAAACCGGCACGCGTTGCCGCAACTATCCGGTCGCCTTTTATACTTCCCCCACAAACCACCAAAGAAATCAAACACCTTGCTCACGCTCAGCAGAGGCGAGCGAAGCCTTACATATAATGATGGCTGGTTATTATCGCTGGCAATTTCTTATCAGTGGCATAAAGGCGTGCGACACGTCGGAATTGACAAACGGATACATGACTGGATCTCCTTTATAGCTCATTCAAGCAACATTCGCTCGCTTTACTCAACATTGAGGTTCATGTGAAACGTACATATTTTTTAATATCCACGCTTGTTGCGCAATCCGCAGCATTCGCCCAGTCGGCTCCAGCCGATTGCAGCGGAATGCTACAGCCAGCCATCGTCAGCAGCAGCAAATACCAAGGACAGTCGCTCGCCATTGCCTCTATTTTCGATAGCACACTGGTGTCCTCCAAAGACAAGAATAATTCCCTCGGAATCAGCTATGGAGGCATCTCGCTCGATCTAAAAGAAAATGAAATAAATAAACTGCGCCAGGTGATCTCACAAAAATTGAAATACGACTACCATGCCGTTGCGGACGAAAAATATTTAGCTTCATTCCTTACCGACAAACAACTCGAAGAATATGTCAAGTGTAAAGAACTTGGTGACAATAACCTGCACGCAGAACTTTATTGGACAGATGCGTTCAGCACAGCCGCCCCCGGAACCCGTCCGAAGCGGACGATAAACATTCGCTTGATGTTTGAGGGAAACAATGTGGTGAAAAAATATAAACTCGACCTGAAGATCGACGGCAAGGCCTCCAAGAAGCTGCCGAGGAATTGGGGCAACTTGAAGTCCATGCAAGCGTTTATGCTCAATCCCGCCGATATCTATACCCCGATATCCATCATTGCCAACTTCACCGACAGCGTCAATAAAGTCACGACGACGGCATCGATCACGATCCCGCCGGCCTTGCCCCGAATTAATTCCCGTCTAAAAACCACGCATGTCCAAACTGAAACCCTTGGCAACCAATGCAAGGGGCCGAGTATCATTGCTCTGGACACGAAACCAATCTACGCCAGCACGTCGGATTCGTCAGTTTCCTACTTAGCGAATCCTAAGGCCCATGTCACCTTCCAGGCGGGAGAAGCAACGGGAAACAATTCAAAGGTAGAGGCGGTGCTTAGTGAGGACCGCCAACAACTGACCGCCAAAGTGGTCTGCCAGGCCCACGGCACAAATGGCAATGGGCAAATCAACGGCTATGCGTCTGCCCAAGACGTCGCCGTCATTGTCGACTCGATCGATTATTGATGCCGCATCCGGCAAAACATCTGCTTGGCTTCTTGCTCGCTTCGTCGATGTGGCCGGTCTGGGCCGGTCCGCTCGACGACCAGCTCCCGTTTTGGAACACGCAGGCATTGATGTGCCCGGCCGAGCCCGGACGCGCCGCGTTTCCGACCAAACAGACGGGGGAACCGGCCCAGCCCTGCGACGACGGCGACATGACGCTGTTCAACGGCCTCCTGTGCGCCGCAGGCGACGCGCGTGGCTGTCAAGGAGTCGCCGATGCGCAAAACAGCGCCACCGGCGAGTGGGCGCGCTCCCCGCGCATCCGGGTGCTGGGCCGCAACGACCGTGGCGACGCCTTTTTTTCGCCCGACATGGCGCTCGGCTTGCAGCTTTACTTCGTCAAAACCGGCGATGTCCAGGCCGCCCACAAATGGCTGCTGTGGATGCATCGAAGTGTTGCCTGCTCCATCGAACTGTTCGGTACTTGCATCCTGTATGCCCTTCCGCGCTTCTGCACCAACGACCAGAACGACAAAGGGTGCACCATGCGCCACGGAGACGCCGCGCAACTGTCGGCGACCGTGTCGTATTTGCAGAAAAAACACGGCATGGCGGCCTTGCCCGATGGCCGGCTGCGCGGCTATCTCGGCAGTTTTTCGGGCTACGGCCCCGCGATCACGGCCATCGACGCGAGCTTCAACGAGCCTGGCTTTTCGATGCATCTGGTCGGCGTGTCGGTCATGCTCGCGCGCATGATGGGCCAAACCGATCCGCGCATCGCCTCGGCCGCCGCCAAATTGGCCCAAAGGGAAGCGCGCAACCCTTTCTTCTTGTATCTCGACGAGGGCAATACGCCGGCGGTGGCCAAGCTGGCGCGCGAAAAATGCCCGACTCCCCAAAAACGTCCCGCGCAGCCGCTGTTCCAATGGCAGTGGGAGCGCGCGGAAGCCGACCGGGCATGGGAACACTCGAGCTATTGGGATTGTATTTTCATGGCGCACCTCTTGCGCTAGCAGGTGCTGGGCGCGCCCACGGTCGACGGTGCCGCCAGGGGCGTCCGGGACAAGCACTTTACTTTGGTTTTTGACAGCAAAACTATCCAAATATTTCACATTCCTCCAGGCGGAGTGCTACCCTACGGCGCCGTCCCGGCAAAGCCAACAAGCCATTCAGGCGCCCGCCGCGGCGCCATCCAAATTCCTATTTTCCTTAATAAATTCAACCGCTTATATTTATAAAAATTGAAGCGGGCGGCCTCTTTCGCAGCGCTCCGCGGACCTTGCCGGCACGCCTGGAACGGTCTACACCCCCATTATCACAACAATAATTGCTTGGCATAAATAGCACTGCTATAATCGCCACGCCCCACCCCACTTGTGCGCGTGACTTTCGCCTCCCGCACGCTCCCCTAATAAGTAGTCAATGCAGAATGGAGTCTTCAAATGGCCATCAGTGCGACCGTCAACGCCGTGTTCAATATCGATAACAAACTCTACAAAGCGTCCATCGACATCCCCAGTTCCACCCTCACCGCCGACGCGCCGTTCAAGTTCAGCGTGACCTCGCAGGCGCCGGCACTGGCTGACAAGACCAAGCCGCTGCCACCACTGGTGACGCTGATGCAGGTCGCCGTCGGCGGCAGCGGCAATGTGTACGTCGCCGTCTCGCCGCCGATGGACGTGATTTCTGGCGCAATTGGCAACGACACGGTGCAGGACTTGAGCGTGGTTGTCGCCGAAGGTACGTACGACACCAAAACCGGCAAGTTTAAGCCGTAAGCACCATCTGAATCCGCGCGCGGGGCGCTTGCATGCCGTCCCGCCGCGTCGGCGCACACTTACCGCTGGAAGGGGCTTTCGTTCATGGACATCCGCATCTCGGCCCGTTTCGGCTGGTCGGAAATCTTTGGCGGAAAATTCAACAGCCAAAGCAGGTGCGAGCTCGATTTATCGCAGCGCTATTCCCTGATTTACGCGGACCTGTCGGCCGGCAGCCCGGGCGCGCTCGACATCTTCCTGTTGTTGAACGAAGCCTTCAAGACCGACCTGCCGGCGGGAAAAATCCTGGTGCAGGACGCCGGCTTTTTCACCTTCAGCCACCAGGGCCCGGCCGCGCCGCCGACGCCCAAGCCGCCCACGCTGGCCAGCATCTTCCCGCAATCGCCGATACCCGCGGCCGTCGCCGAGGCAACCACGGCCATGGATCGCACCTGCGGCTTCTGGCTCACGGTGCGGATCAAAAACGTCGACCTGTTCAATAGCCTGGTCCAGATCGGCTACGACACGTCGTCGACACGCTCGGACCTGCTGTCGCTGTCGGCGGTGCTGGGCAAGGGCACCCGGGCCGGTGCCGCCGTCAGCCAGGCCGCTTACACGGCGCTGCTGCCCAGTTTCAAGTTGTTCTCCATTTTCGGCTTCGAAAATATTTCGGTCAGTTACCAGTTCACCACCGCGACCCACCTCAGCGTGAGCGGCGACCTGAACGTCGAGCTGTTCGGCGGCAACTACGCGTTCTCCGGCGCCCTCGTGTGCGACGACAAAACCGTCACGGCCTGCCTGCGCTCGTCCAAGCTCGACGCGCACATCCCCTCGCTGTTCGGCGGCGCCATGACCGGCATCGCGTTCTCGAACCTCGTGTTCGGGGTCCACGCCGACCGCGCGACGGGACAGAAGAGTTTCCAGGTGCAAGGGTCGGTGAAGGTCGGCTCGGCCGCGCTGACGGGGCAGATCTACCTGCAGGGCAGCGTGCCCATGGTCGCCAGCATCAAAGTCGACCAGACCCTGTCGATCGGCGACGTGTTCAACCAGTGCATGGGCGAGACCATCTGGCCGACCTCGCTGGTGAACATCAGCTTCAAGGCCGGCAGCGAGCTGTATTACGCCAAGCCCGACAGCGCGCAACTGAGCTTCGAGAGTTTCGCCTGCGCCACGGACGGTGCGGCAGCGGCGCCACCAGTCCCCGCCACCGCCTACGCGCCCGGCTTCAACATCCAGGCCGTTTTCGACCTGACGCTGGTCGCGACGATCGAAGTGGCCGGCCACATCCAGGTCGGCAAAAAAGGCGTGACCGCGTCGATCACGCTGGCCGATCCGATCGACATCTACATCCTCACCATCGCGGCCGCCGGCGCGCGCAGCGCGGCCGGCGCCCCGACGCTGAAGATATCGACCGACACCCCCAATCCCTCGATGGCCCTGGTCGGCAGCCTGTGGTTCATGCAGGAGTCGTTCGGCGTCGATTTGAGCGTGGCGGCGACCAAGAATGGCGCAGGCAACCTGCAAATCGACGGCGCCTTGACCGCCCTGTCGGACTCAAGCTTCCTGCCCAAGAATACCTCGCTGGGGGTGCGCTACAGCAAGGACGGCGGTTTCAAGGTGACGAACTGGCCCGCGTTCGACTTCCTCAGCGCGGCGATCGATTTCATCAAGACCTTGAAGCAGTTGTCCAAGGCCGGCAAGGCCGGCTGCGGCGCGCTGATCGACTTCGCCTTCGACAATCTGCTGACATCGAAATTCCATGTCGGCGTGTCGTTCGGCACCGGCAGCGACGGCCTGAGCTTGCACATCAACGGCAGCTATACCCTCGCGATCGCGGGCGCGGCGCTGCCATCGATCGATTTTCCGACGATGCTGGCGATCCCGCTGCCCAACTCGGCCAAGCTGTCGGACCTGGGCACGTATATCGAACGGGCCCTCGCCGGGGCCGCAAGCTCGTTTCTGGACGGGCTGCTCGCCAACGGCAAGGCGATCACCGCGCTGATCGCCATGACCGCGGGCAAACAAGCGGTCGAGTATGCCGCCACCCTGGCCTGCCAGGGACTGGTCGACGGCGCGGTCTCGACCGCGGTGGCGAGCAGCGTCGCCGCGGGCGCGGCAAGCTCGGCAGCGGCGGCAGCGGCGGCCGCCGCCGGGGGCGATGCCGCCGCCGCGGCGGCCGCGGCAGGCGCCGGCATCGCCATCGCCATCAAGATCTTCGACGGCGGCGGCGGCACCGGGACCGGAACGGGCACCGGCACGGGCACCGGAACCGGCACAGGCACAGGGACCGGCACCGGCACGGGCACAGGAAC
Source organism: Pseudomonadota bacterium (assembly GCA_040384885.1). Classification (GTDB taxonomy): domain Bacteria; phylum Pseudomonadota; class Gammaproteobacteria; order Burkholderiales; family Burkholderiaceae_D; genus Telluria_A. Next base: position 20,642 of record JAZKIN010000133.1, read on the forward strand.
TGGCACGGGCACGGGCAGCACCCAAAGCCCGCCCACCACCCCGACCGTAACGTGCGCCAACAATATCGTGACGCTCAAGTGGGGCAGCGGCACCGGCAACACCGGCTATGACGCCCAGTTGCTCGACAGTGCCGCGAAGGTGTTGCTCGACCTGAAGGGCGATTACACGGCGCGCTCGGCCGCCTTCCCCTTCGACGCCGCCTGGCCGTCCGGCAGCTACAGCGCCCAGGTCCAGGGCACCGACGGCGCGGCGGCGACCGCCTGGGTCGACGCGCCGTTCCAGCGCCTGCCCGCCCCGGACAACTTGACGGCCGAGCTCGACGCCGGCATCGGCGCGCCCGACACCGGCGTGGTGTTGGGCTGGACGGCGGTCGACAGCGCGCTGTCCTACCTGCTCGCCAGCACGCACGACGGCGGCGCCTGGCGACCGGAGCAACTGATCGAAGCCGGCGTGCCCGGGCAAGCGCCGCCGACCCAATGCAGCGTGCCGTTCGGCGCGCAGACACCGGCCGGCGATTTCGGCTTCACCCTGGTGGCCCAAGGCGGTCCCGCCAGCGTGCCCAGCCCGGCCAGCGCGCTCGCCCTTAACCGGCTCGGCGCCCCGCGCGACCTGCAGGCCGGCGCAGCGGACAGCAGCGTTACCTTGACTTGGCTGCCGGTGCCGGACGCCACGCTCTACCAGGCGCTGGTCGCCGCCCCGGACGGCGCGCGCCAGGTGTGCGCGCTGGCGTCGAGCCTGTTAGAGGGCAAGCTGCAAGCGTCGCTGGCGTTGCCCGAGGCGGCAGGCAAGACGCTGACCTACCGCTTGGCGGTACAGGCCTTGCCGGCACCGGGCCGGTCGCGTTTCATCCCCGGTCCGGTCTCGGCGACGGTCGAAGTCACCGTACAGGCGTACGCAAGCGCCGGCGCGATGGCGCAAGCCTTGCACGCGCAGCAGGTCGATGGCGCCGCCTGCGGCCGCCAATTGTTGCAGGCCTTCCCCGGCCTCGACCTCGACGCGATGGCCAGCGCCATGGCGCAGGCCGGCTATGCGGCGCCCGACACGGCCAAAGGCTTGCTCGCGGCGTGGCCGCGGACCACGCCGGCCGCCCTCAGCGCGGCCCTGGTCCAGGCCTATCCGGGTCCGGCGCAAGTCGCGCTCGGCCTGTTCAAGCAAGCGGTGGCGGGCGCCGCCTGCGGCCCGCTGCTGCTCAAGTCGTTCCCGGCGCTCGGCGTCAACGACATGGCCGCCGCAATGGCGCAAGCCGGGTATCCGGCCAAGGACACGGCCGGCGGCCTGCGCGCCGCCTTCCCCGCGCTGACCCCGCTACAAATGACCCTCGCGCTCAAGGGCGCCTATCCCTGACGCCCCCTTTTAAGGAATCAAGCAATGACGCTCGATCTAAACGTACTCCGCCTGGCCGAACAGTTGAAGTCGCTGCGGCAGGCGGGCATGACGCCGAAGCAGGCGGCGTTTTCGGCGATGGGGTCGGCGCTGCCGGGCATGGGGTCGGCGCTTCCGGGCATGGGGTCGGCGCTGCCGGGGATTCTCGCGAAAAATTTTACTTGGGATGATTCCCTGCATATTCGCGATTCCATAGTGCAAGCCCTGCTCATGGCGTACGAACTGACACCCGCCGAACTAGCCGATATCCTCCATACGAACTTTCCCGAGCTCTCCGCGCTGGAAGTGGCCAAGCAGATTCTCGCCCCAGGGGTGTTTCCAGAAACCACGCGTGCGCTCATGCAAAGCGCCTTGACCGGCGCGGGCTTCGGCGCCAAGGCGGTCGACGATGCGCTCGACATCCTCTATCCCGCGCCGGCACCGCCGCCACCACCGCCGCCTCCGCCTCCGCCTCCTCCGCCTCCGCCGCCGCCACCGCCACCGCCGCCTCCACCGCCGCCCGCGCCGGTGCGCTTCGCCGCGATTGCGGCATCGATGCAGCGCGGCCCACGCGGCGTCGAGTTCTGGTCGTCGGGAACCGGCGGCCAGGTGTGGACCTTGTACCAGCGCGCACCGGGCGCGGCCTGGAGCAACTGGGAAGGGCCCGGTTTCAAGGGTCAACCGGTGCCGCTGCGAAAGATCGCCGCGGCACTGCAAAACAACGGCAATGTGATGTTCGCGGGGCTCGACGACAACGGCAACCTGCACACCTGTGGACAAGGCAGGCCGGGCGGCGATTGGAACGGCTGGGACGGACCGAAAGTTGGCGGCCAGCGGCGGCCGTTCCGGCACATCGCGGCGTCGCAACAGGGCGGCAGCCGCGGCGTCGAACTATGGGCCTCGGACGATGACGGCCAAGTCTGGACCTTGTTCCAGCTGACGCCCGGCGGCCCCTGGAGCCAGTGGGAGGGCCCCGGTTTCAAGCGCCAACCGACGCCGCTGTTCAAGCTCGCCGCCGCCCAGCAAAACAACGGCAACGTGATGTTCTGGGGCCTCGACCGCAACGGCCAGCTGTGGTGCATCGGCCAGGACCGGCCGGGTGGCGACTGGGGTGGGTGGAATGGTCCCGGGACCGGCGGCCAGCCTGAACCGTTTGTCGAGATCGCCGCATCGGAACAGCACGGCGCGCGCGATGTCCAGCTATGGGCCGTCGGCGCGAGCGGCCAGATTTGGACGCTGTTGAAAATGAACGCCGGCGCCCCGTGGAGCACGTGGGAAGGCCCGCGGTTCAAAAACCAGCCCGCGCCGATGCGCAAGCTCGCGGCGGCTGTTCAGAACACGGGTTGTGTCATGCTGTTTGCGGTCGACGACGCCGACCAGCTTTGGACGATCGCGCAACGCTCGCCCGGAGGCGAGTGGGGCCCGTGGAGCCAGTCGAGCCTGCCGCCCGCGGGCTGAGCCGGGCCGGGAGCCGACGGCGCGGGCGTGCTCACGCTGTCCTTCCGGCCTCCCTTTCGCCGTAGAGCATGGTGATATTGACCCGTTGGTTCAGGTAGCCGGGACGGAACGCAAGCGGCGCCGTGGCATGGAACAGGTCCGAATTGAAGATGATCGCGCGGTTGCAGCGGTAGGGGATGACGATGCTCGCCGCGCCCGACGCCTTGAGGAAGGCGGCGATCCTGTCGCCCTGCCGGTTGTAGGCGTCGAACTCCCACGCGAGCGGCGCCTCGACATCGTAAATGACGAGCCCGCCGGACTCGCCGTCGAGCTTGGCATCGTCGGGCGTGATCCAGAAATTCACGTTGACCGCGGCAAAGTCCGCATGGGGATGGGTCGCGGGCTGGTCATGCCGGTACTTATAGCCCCACATCTGCAGCAAAGGATGCTTTTCGCCGATCACGTTCGGGAAAACCCGCTGTATTTCCTCGGCGATCTGCAGCAGCAGCGGGCAGTTGAAGCCGTCCCTGAAGAAGGCGCCCAGGCGGTCGTAGGAATAGCTATTGCTATGCCATACCGTCGATTCGCGGCAAAACTTCTGCAGTTCCGCGAGCGCGGCGGGCGCCAAAAAATCGTCGATGACGACGATGCCCAGCTTGCTCAGCAGATATTCGCTCTCGGCCCGCAGCAGCGCGTCGCTTGGCGCGACGGCGCTCCCCGCGATTGCCGGCGCCGGATAATGGTGGACGATGCGGCCATAGCTGTTTCTGATTTCGGCAACGGCGTACAGCGCGTCGTGCGCCGCGGTGCCGGTGCCGGCGCCGCCGCTGGCGTCGAGGCGCGTGAGCGCGTCCGCATGGGCGTCGATGATGGCGTCGAATTCGCCCCCGAGCAGGCCCTGCCCGCGCAAATGCCGGTATTGCTCCAAATCGTGCTGCAACTTGCCCCTCGTGAGTGCCGGCGCCGGCATCGGAACCGGCGGCGCAACGGCCGCATTGCCAAGCAAAGCATGGTAGTTGCTGCCGCGCGTGAGCGCCGCATGGCGGGCCGCCCATTGCCCCGCCTCGGCCAGCGCATTGAGCCTGAGCGCCGTGCCGACCAGTTTGTCGAGCACCTGCGCGTCTTCTGGATACAGGCCGGCCAGGAAGCGCCACATCGCGTGCGCGTCGGCAAATTTACCAAGGAAAAAGTAGAGGTTGGCAAGAAGAAAGGCCAGGTTCGCCTGCGCCAGTTCGAGCGCGGGATCGAGCTGCAGCGCCCGGTTGTAACCGGCCACGGCCTCCTCGTTCCTGCCTTGTGCCTGCCAGATCCAGGCCAGGTTGTTGTGCGCCATCGGCCAGTCGGGCGCCAGCACGATGACGTCCCTGAAACAGGCCTCGGCGGCGTCGAACGCGCGCGCCAGGCTTAGCTGGTGTCCCTGCGCGAGCTGTTCCAGCGCGCCTGCGGGCCACTGCCGCGCGCCCGCATCGGCGCCCGCGCCGTTGGCGGTCCCGTATCGGGCTGGTCCGGTGTTCCGGGCTGGTCCTGTGGGCAAGATACGTCGACTCCTCATGAGCGGCAAGATGCTTCTACCCGCGCATTTTAGCCGATAGTGCCTGAGCAAAGTCCCAGGGCCGGCACGCCCCAACTTGGCTCAGACCTGCATGTTCATGATTTCGTGATAAGCCGACACCAGCTTGTTGCGCACCTGCACGGTCGCCTGGAACCCGATGCTCGCCTTTTGCATCGCGATCATGGTATCCGACAAGCTCACCGAATCGTCGCCGGCCGTGAACCGCTTGCCGAGCTCGCCGGCCTGGATCTGGCTGCTGCTGACCTGCTCGAGCGATGCCTTGAGCGCGTCCGCGAAATCGACCTTGCCGGCCGGCTGCGCGAGCGCGACCGCCCCCACGCCCTCCCCCGGCTTGGCCGCGGCCGCCTTGAGCTGGGCGATCATGGCCTCGATCCGGCCGCCGTCAATCGCTCCTATGCCGCCTATGCCCATCGTGTTCCCCTTCCTTGTTCTGCGTGGTCGCTCCCGCCCTTGCGCTGTTCCCGCAGGCAAGCTTGCCGGGTACAATGGACGGCAAGCGGAGTCAGGCTGCCAGAATAGCACCGCGCGGCCCCCGCCTTCGGCCCTAAAGGGGGCGAAAGCGCGCTCTGTTTGGACGATTGATTCGGGGCTTGCCGACCGATAATGATGCTTTCCTCGACCGTTGCGCCTGCGGTCCGGGCACCTTTTACGCGTTGGGGCCAGGGCGCCCCCGGAAAACTGATCATGGCAGCAGCGCAAGACTTGCTCGACCCCACCACCGCGCAGCCCTCGTTCGCGCAGAGCCCGATGGGGCGCAATTTCCTGCTCGGCCTCGGCGTGGCCGGCGTGCTCGCGCTCATGGCCGCGCTCTGGATGTGGGGCCAGCAACCCGAATACCGCGTGCTGTTCTCCAACTTCACCGACCGCGACGGCGGCGCGATCACCGCCTCGCTCGAGCAGATGGGCGTGCCGCACAAATTCTCCGAGGGCGGCACCGCGATCATGGTGCCGGCCGACAAGGTCCACGACGTGCGCCTCAAGCTGGCCGCGCAAGGCCTGCCCAAGGGCGGCAACGTCGGCTTCGAGCTCATGGAGAACCAAAAGCTCGGCGTCTCGCAATTCCTCGAACAGGTCAACTACCAGCGCTCGCTCGAGGGCGAACTGGCGCGCTCGATCCAGTCGCTCGCCGCCGTCGGCGCCGCGCGCGTGCACCTGGCGCTGCCCAAACCGTCCGTGTTCGTGCGCGACATTCAAAAGCCGACCGCCTCGGTGCTGCTCAACCTGCAACAGGGCCGCGTGCTCGACGCCGGCCAGGTCAGCGCCATCGTGCACCTGGTCGCCTCGAGCGTGCCCGAGCTGCCGGTCTCGAACGTGACCGTGGTCGACCAGAACGGCAACCTGCTGTCGGACGCCGGCAGCAAGCTCGGCGCCAAGCAGCTCGACCCGAACCAGTTCAAGTACGTCAGCCAGATCCAGCAGGGCATCGTCAAGCAGGTCGAGTCGCTGATCACGCCGCTCGTCGGCCCCGGCAACGTGCGCGCCGAAGCCACCGCCGACATCGACTTCGCCCAGGTCGACACGGCCGCCGAAAGCTACAAACCGAATTCGCAGCCGGCGCCGTCGGCCATGCGCAGCCAGCAGACCTCCGAGGCCGGCAGCACACCGCTGCCAGCATCCGGCGTGCCCGGCGCGCTGTCGAACCAGCCGCCCGGCGGCGCCACCGCGCCCCTGACAACGGTCGCCGGCGCGGCCACGCCGGCACCGGCCGCCGCGCCCGCGAACGGGCGGCGCGACGCCACCATCAACTACGAAGTCGACAAAACCATCCGCTACGAGCAAAAGCCGATGGGCGGCATCAAGCGCCTCTCGGTCGGGGTGCTGGTCAACCACCGGCGCAGCGTCGACGCGCGCAGCGGGCGCGTGACCGTGACCGCGCTCACGGCCGCCGAGGTCGCGCAGATCACGGGCCTGGTGCGCGAGGCGATGGGCTTCAACCAGGAGCGCGGCGACACCCTCACAGTGACCAACGCGCCGTTCGACGGCGTCGACAAGCCGGTCGAGGCGCTCGCCGCCACGCCCATGCTGAATAACCCGGAGAACTGGGCGCTGGCCAAACAGGTCGGCAAATGGCTGCTGATCGCGCTCGCGTTCGCGTTCCTGTTCTTCCGCGTGCTGCGCCCGATGCTGCGCCCGGTGATGCGCCGCATCGACCAGATCTCGGACGTGCCGGCCTACGTGCCGCAGGCGCGCGGCGCCGAGTACGAGGAGCAGGCCGCGCGCGAACGCGCCCAGCGCGAGGCGCTCGACTCGCAGCAGAACCGCGGCTACCGCGAAAACCTGGCGCTGGCCAAGACGCTCGCCTCGAACGACCCGCGGGTGGTCGCCAACGTCGTCAAAACATGGGTGGGGGGCGGCTCCAATGAGTAACGACCGCGGTATCCAGAAGGCGGCCATTTTGATGCTCGCCATCGGCGAGGCCGAGGCGGCCGAGGTCATGCGCTACCTGGGCCCGCGTGAGGTGCTCAAGCTCGGCGCGGCGATGGCCGCGATGAAAAGCGTGCAGCACGAGGAGGTGGTCGAGGTGCTCGAGGCCTTCGTCGAGCAGACCGAACTCAATTCGACCGTCGGCCTCGACTCCGACCAGTACCTGCGCCAGGTGCTGACCAAGGCGCTCGGCGACGACAAGGCCTCGGTGCTGCTCTCGCGCATCCTCGGCGGCAAGGACGCGGCCGGCATCGAAAGCCTCAAGTGGATGGATTCGGCGGCGGTATCCGAGCTGATCCGCAACGAGCACCCGCAGATCATCGCGACCATTTTGGTCCACCTCGAGCGCGACCAGGCCTGCGAGGTGCTCGGGTTCTTCAACGAGCGCCTGCGCAACGACATCATGCTGCGCATCGCCACGCTCGACGGCGTGCAGCCGGCCGCGCTGCGCGAACTCAACGACGTGCTGACCAAGCTGCTCTCGGGCAGCGACAACAACGCCAAGAAGTCCTCGCTCGGCGGGGTGCGCGCGGCCGCCGAGATCCTCAACTACATGAGCGGCGAGCAGGAGGGCGCCGTGATGGACAACATCAAGAACTACGACAACGACATGGCCGAGAAGATCATGGACGAGATGTTCGTGTTCGATAACATCACCGACATCGACGACCGCGGCATCCAGCTGCTGCTGCGCGAGGTCCAGTCCGAGATGCTGATCATCGCGCTCAAGGGCGCCTCGCAGGACCTGCGCGAGAAGATCTTCAAGAACATGTCGGCGCGCGCCGGCGAGATGATGCGCGACGACCTCGACTCGAAGGGCCCGGTGCGCCTGTCCGAGGTCGAGCTGCAGCAAAAGCAGATCCTGCAGATCGTGCGCCGCCTGTCCGACGAAGGCCAGATCGTCCTCAACGGCAAAGGCGAGGACACCTATGTCTGAGGCGCCCAAGCCGCCGCAAAGCGCCTACCAGCGCTGGGAGATGAACTCGCTCGGCGACGAGCGCACGCCCGCGCAGCGCCCGGGGGCGCCCGCGCCCGCCGCCGCCGCGCTGGCGGCCGCGCAGGCCTCCGACAACCTGGCCGCGCTGCGCGAGCAGGCGCGCCTGTCCGCGCGCGAGGAGGGCCTGGCCGAGGGCCAGGCCAGCGGTTACGCCGACGGCCTCGCGCTGGGCCGGGCCGACGCCGCGGCCGAGCTGGTGCACCTCAAGGAGCTCGCGCTCAATTTCAGCGGCGCGCTGGCCGCGGCCGACGAGCGTATCGCCGCCGACGTGCTCGAACTGGCGCTGCACCTGGCGCGCGGCATGCTGCGCCAGGCGCTCGATGTCAAACCCGAACTGTTGATTCCGGTGGTGCGCGAGGCGATCGAATACCTGCCCGTGCTGCAGCAACCGGCCGTGCTGCAACTGCATCCGGCCGACGCGCCGCTGGTGCGCGCGGCCATCGGCGAGGCGCTCGACAAGGGCGGCTGGCGCGTCATCGACGACGCCACCCTCTCCCGCGGCGGCTGCAAGATCGACACCGCGAGCAACCAGATCGACGCCTCGGCCTCCACGCGCTGGGCGCGCCTGACGCAGGCGCTGGGCAAGAACCTGGACTGGCTCGGCCCGTGAGCAGTCGCGCCCTATGAACGACGCGCGGAACGAGGCGCGCAACGATGCGCACAGCGAGGAGCGCCACAGCGCGCGCTGGCAGGCCTACCTGCGCGACTGCGGCGCGCTGGTCGGGCTGGTCGAGCCGATGCAGGTGTCGGGGCGCGTCACGCGCGTGGCCGGGCTCGTGATGGAGGCGGTCGGGCTGCGCCTGGCCGTCGGCAGCGCCTGCACCATCCCGCTGCCCAACGGCGCGCGGGTCGAGGCCGAGGTGGTCGGCTTCGACGGCGACCGCCTGTTCCTGATGCCGCAAAGCGATGTCGAGGGCATCGTCCCCGGCACCCGCGTGTTCCCGGTCGAGATGTCGGTGCCCGGCCCGGGCAGCGTGGCGCACCCGCGCCGCCGTCCGAGCGACCGCGCGCGCCACCTGCCGGTCGGCGCCGGCCTGCTCGGGCGCGTGCTCGACGGCGCCGGGCGCCCGCTCGACAGCCTCGGCCCGCTCGTGTTCGACGACAGCGCCCCGATCAATGTGCGCCCCGCCAACCCGCTCGACCGCGCGCCCATCGTCGAGACGCTCGACGTCGGCATCCGCGCCATCAACAGCATGCTCACGGTCGGGCGCGGCCAGCGCCTCGGCCTGTTCGCCGGCTCGGGCGTGGGCAAATCGGTCTTGCTCGGCATGATGGCGCGCTACACCACGGCCGACGTGATCGTGGTCGGCCTGATCGGCGAACGGGGGCGCGAGGTCAAGGAGTTCATCGAGCAGATCCTCGGCGCCGAGGGCCTCGCGCGCTCAGTCGTGGTGGCCGCGCCGGCCGACACCCCGCCCCTGATGCGGCTGCAGGGCGCGGCCTACGCGACCACGATCGCCGAGCATTTCCGCGACCAGGGCCAGAACGTGCTGTTGATCATGGACTCGCTCACGCGCTACGCGATGGCGCAGCGCGAGATCGCCCTTGCGATCGGCGAGCCGCCCGCGACCAAGGGCTATCCGCCGTCGGTGTTCGCCAAGCTGCCGGTGCTCGTCGAGCGCGCCGGCAACGGCCTCGAAGGCGGCGGCTCGATCACCGCGTTCTACACCGTGCTGACCGAGGGCGACGACCAGCAGGACCCGATCGCCGACGCCGCGCGCGCGATTCTGGACGGCCACATCGTGCTCAACCGGCGCCTGGCCGAGGCCGGGCACTACCCGGCGATCGACATCGAGCAGTCGATCAGCCGCGCGATGCACTCGATCACGAGCAACGCGCACCAGATCGCCGCGCGCCGCCTCAAGCAGCTGTATTCGCGCTACGAGCGCTCGCGCGACCTGATCAGCGTGGGCGCGTACGCCGCCGGCACCGACCCGGTGCTCGACCAGGCGATCGCCCTCAACGTGCGGATCGAGGCCTTCCTGCGCCAGGAGATCGACGAAAACGTCGGAATGCTCCAGAGTTTGGGCCAACTTACCTCTCTGTTCGACTGATCGGGCCGCCCGGGGCGCTCCTATAATGGTTCAATATGGCGAACCGTTCCGCACTTGACACCCTGATCGAACTGGCCCAGCGCGACACCGACGAGGCCGCGAAACGGCTGGGCGCGGCGCTGTCGGCCGTGGCCGAGGCCGAGCAAAAGCTCGCCATGCTGCTCGACTACCGCCAGGATTACGCCGAACGGCTGCAGGCGGCCCAGCAGGTCGGCATGACGCCGATGGCCTACCGCAATTTCGTCGCCTTCGTCGACAAGCTAGACAACGCGATCAACGGCCAGCGCGAGGTGCTCAAGCACGCGCAGCACAAGGCGGCGGTGGGTAAGACGGATTGGCAGGCGTGCGAGCGCAAGCGCCTGTCGTACCGCACGCTCGACCAGCGCGCGGCCGAGGCGGCGCTCAAGGTCGAGAACAAGCGCGACCAGAAACAGACGGACGAGCACGCAGCACGCCAGGCCCATTACAAACGCTGAACCACCGCTGAACCAACCAACCGACGACGGCGCCCGACCATGCAAACACCGAAACTTCCGCTGCCCGCCTTTGGCGCCCTCCCCGGCGCGGCGCCGGCCATGCCGCAGTCGAACGGCACACACGGCCCAAACGGCGCAAACGGCGCGCAGATGGCCGACGCGGCCCAGTTCAGCCGCACGCTGACGCGCCAGATCGAACAGCGCCACGCCGCGAGCGCGCCGCCCAAGGCGGCGCAGGCCGCGCCCAAGCAGTTTGACAGCGCGCCGGGCGAACCCGCCGCCGACGCCGCGCCCGAAGCGGGCGCCGGCCAGGGCGCCAGCGCGGGCCAGGCGGCCGCACGCGACGAACGCGCCGAACAGGCGCTCGACACGCAGCGCGCGTCGGACGTCGCCGCGATCGCCCCCGTGACCGACATGATGATGCTCGCCGCCAGCCTGCACCGCCCGCAGCCGAACCCCGCCGCCTCCGATCCCGCGCTCGCCGCCGCGCCGGTGGCCGCCCCCGGGACCGCAATCGACGGCACGATCGAGCGCACAATCGACAGCGCGCTTGCCGCCAAGGCCGATCCGGCCGGCGGCGCGCAGAAAGACAAGGCCGCGGGCGGCTTCGGCGAGACGCTCGCCGCCGCCGCGCAGGCCGACCCGCGTGCGCGCGCGGGCGAACCGGGCCTGCTGCAGGCGCTGGCCGGCAAGGCGCAGCCCGAGCCGGAGCTGGCCGCCGCCAAACCCGCGGCCGGCGAACCGTCGGCCATCGGCGCCGACGCCCCGGCCTCGCCGCTCGGCGCGCAAGTGCAGCAACTGGCCGCGCTCGCGCAGGCCCGCCCGCAAGGCGGCACCGACAAGGTCGCCGCGCGCGTGGGCACGCCGGGCTGGAACAACCAGGTCGGCCAGCGCATCGTCTGGATGGTGGCCGGCAAGGAGCAAAGCGCCTCGCTCACGCTCAACCCGCCCGAACTCGGGCCGATGCAGGTGGTGCTCAGCGTGACGGGCGACCAGACCAGCATCACCTTCAGCTCGGCCCAGCCCGAAGTGCGCCAGGCGCTTGAAAACGCGCTGCCGCGGCTACGCGAGCTGATGAACGAGAGCGGCATCGCACTTGGCAACGCGAGCGTGAACGCGGGCATGCCCGACGCCCAGGCCGGCGCCGGCGCGCGCGGCGACGGCGGCGATGGGCGGCGCAGCGCCGGCCAGATCGGCCAGGCCGGCGACGCGGGCGAGCCGGTGCGGGTGGGCGAACGCGCGCTCGCGCTCGGCGGCGGGGTCGGCCTGGTCGACACCTTCGCCTGAGTCGCGCGCACAAGCTCGCGCGATGCCAGCCCGTTGCAAATTTGGACATTCTGTTTCTTTTCGACACAGCGCCCGCCCGGCGTATGCGGGAAATGACATAATGTGGAGAACCAACCACCAACACTGCCGCGCCGAGGTATCTTGAAAGCCAATCCGAGAATGAGAGCTGATCCGAAAGTCGATACAGCGCCAAAGCCCGTCCCCAAATCGTCGAAAACGATGCTGATCGCCATCGTCGGCGTGTTCCTGCTCGCCGTGATCGGCGCCGGCGCCTGGTTCCTGTTCGGCACCGCGCCTAGCACCCCGGGCCAGGTCCAGAACGAGGCGCCGCTGTACGTGGCGATCGACGAATTCGTGGTCAACCTGCAGCCCGAGGAGGGCGACAAATTCTTGCAGACCAAGTTCACGCTGCAGGTGGCCGACGCCCAGCAGGTCGAGCTCATCAAGGCCAACATGCCGAAGGTGCGCAACCGCGTGCTGCTGCTGTTGTCGAGCAAAAAGCCGTCCGAGATTTCGACCCCGGCCGGCAAGCGCCGCCTCTCTGCCGAGATCGTCGAATCGCTCAAGCAGCCGTTCACCGACAAGGGCGCGCCGCAGCAGGTCAGCGACCTGCTGTACATTTCGTTCATCATCCAGTGATCCGCCATGGCCGATAATTTCCTGTCGCAGGAAGAAGTCGACGCCCTGCTCAAGGGCGTCAACGGCGACCACGACGACATCGTCGCGCCGGTCGAGCCGTCCGGCGTGCGGCCATACAACCTCGCCACGCAGGAGCGCATCGTGCGCGGGCGCATGCCCACGCTCGAGATCATCAACGAACGCATCGCGCGCCACCTGCGGCTCGGCCTGTTCAACTTCTTGCGCCGCAACGCCGAGGTCTCGGTCGGCTCGGTCAAGGTCTCCAAGTACAGCGAATTCATCCGCAATCTGGTCGTGCCCACGAGCCTGAACCTGGTGCACCTCAAGCCGCTGCGCGGCACCTCGCTGTTCGTGTTCGACCCGAGCCTCGTGTTTTTGCTGGTGGACAACCTGTTCGGCGGCGACGGCCGCTTCCACACGCGCGTCGAGGGCCGCGAATTCACCCAGACCGAGCAGCGCATCATCCTGCGCATCCTCGAGGTCGTGTTCGAGGCCTGCACCAAGGCCTGGGAGCCGGTGTTCCCGATCGAGTTCGAGTACATCCGCTCCGAGATGAACGTCCAGTTCGCCAACATCGCGACCCCGAACGAGGTCGTGGTCACCTCGTCCTTCACGATCGCGCTCGGCGCCGTGAGCGGCCAGGTCCACATCTGCATGCCGTACTCGATGGTCGAGCCGATCCGCGACACGCTGAGCAAGAACCTGCAGGGCGAAACGCTCGAGATCGACAAGCGCTGGATGCGCCTGATGACCCAGCAGATCCAGATCGCCGAAGTCGAACTCGTCGCCACCCTGGGCCACGCCGCGACGACCTTCGACGACATCCTGAACATGAAAGTGGGCGACATCATTCCGCTCGACGTGCCCGAACTGGTCCAGGCCACCGTCGACGGGGTGCCGATGGCCGAATGCAGCTACGGCGTGCTCAACGGGCATTACGCGCTCAAGGTCGAGCAACTGCTGGCCAACACCAACGAACCGAAATAAGGCTGCGCCGGCGCCACGCCGGCACGCGCAAACAGGAGAACAAGATGGCGATCAATCACGACGACAACAGCATGGACGACGACTGGGGCGCGGCGATCGCCGAGCAGGCCAAGGCCGAGGCCGAGCTGCTCGCCGGCCAGGCGGTGCCGCCCGTGTTCAAGGATTTCTCGAACAAGGGCACGCGCAACGAGACCCCGAACGACATCGACTTCATCCTCGACATCCCGGTCCAGCTCACGGTCGAACTGGGGCGCACCAAGATCGCGATCAAGAACCTGCTGCAGCTGGCCCAGGGCACGGTCGTCGAACTCGACGGCCTGGCGGGCGAACCGATGGACGTGCTGGTCAACGGCTGCCTGATCGCCCAGGGCGAGGTGG
>JAZKIN010000134.1:0-38576 GCA_040384885.1 Pseudomonadota bacterium
ATAAAATTTCAGACCCTTTCGCGACACCCTCATGCGCGAGGACGATGTTGGTTTGTGTTAGGTGTGGACTCTGCCCACACGATATAACTTCCCGCGCACCCTCAAATCCAATACTCAGTCAACCTGGCCGCCCACTCCTTCATGCGCATCGACCAAGGCCTGGACTGCCAAGCCTGCAAGGTGATCTCCTTCGAATCACGCAAATCCTCAACAAACGCGCTCTCCATCTCAACTCCGAACGCGGCATCGAGAACAATCACATTGAGCTCATAGTTATGCAAAAAACTGCGCCGATCAATATTCGACGACCCCACGGTCGACCATGTCCCGTCGATCACGGCGGTCTTCGCATGCAAAATAGCCACCTGCAACTCATGAATCTTGACCCCGCTCGCCAGCAACTCCTGGTAAAACGCGCGCCCCGCGTGATACACGAGCCCGTGGTCCGACACCCCCGGCAACACCAGCTTGACCTCGACCCCGCGCTTGGCAGCATTACTGAGCGCATCGACGAACTGCTGGTCGGGCACGAAATACGCCGACGTGATGTGCACCGTCTTTTTCGCCTCGTTAATGGCCAACAAGAACGACTTGTAAATCTCGTAGCCTGCGGTCGGGTCGGTCGCGAGCACGCGCAAGACCTTGTCGCCGGCCGGCGCCAGCGGCGGGAAGTACTCGCGCTCGGACAACTCGCCGCCCTCCTGGTCGACCCAGGCGTTGATGAAACTCCATTGCAGCGCGGCTACGGCCGGGCCCTCGATCTTGATGTGGGTGTCGCGCCAGCCGACCTTGTCGTTCGTGGTCGCCTCGGGCCGGCGCTTGGAGCGGAAGAACGAGCTGTTCGCATACGTGCTGCTGATGTTGATGCCGCCCGTGAACGCGACCTTGCCGTCGACCACCATCAGCTTGCGGTGGTCGCGGTTGTTCAATTCCCATTTGCCCTTGCGCTCGGCCGGGTTGACCGGGTTGAACGCGATCAGCGTGATGCCGGCCGCCTTCATGCGCTCGAAGAACGCGGCCGGCGTGCCCAGCGTGCCGACCGCGTCGTACAGGATGTTGACCGTGACGCCGTGCTGTTGCCGCTCGATCAGCACGTCGGCGAACTGCATGCCGACCTCGTCCTGGTCGAAGATATACGTTTCGAGGTTGATCGTCGAATTCGCCGCGGCCGCCGCCGCCATCATTTCGCGCATCGTGCGCGGGCCGTCGAACAGCAGCGTGACCTTGTTGCCGGCGATCAGCGGCACGCCCGTGGCCGCCTCCTCGAGCAGCGCGAGCGCCTTCATGTCGGGCGTGGCCTTGGCCCAGCGCCGCGCGAGCAGCGCCTTGGCCTGCTTGCTCGGCAACTTGCCCTTGGCCGTGGCCACGGTCGGCACCTGGCCCGACGGCTGCGCGTCCGCATCGACCGCGGGCAGGCTGGCGCACGAGGCCAGTCCGACGCTCATTGTCACGATGGCCAGCCAGCCATACAGGCGCGATGTGTTCATGTTGCTTCCTTTGGTGATGCCGCCATCTCGAGCACGAGCGGCGGATATTTCGGTCCGATGAAAAAATCGATGGGCGTGGCCACGAAGCGCCGTCCCAATGCCTTGAGCAGGGCGCCGCCCTGCGTGAAATGAATCTTACGCGCGCGCAGCGCCACCCACAGCGCCAGCCCGAAGCTGACCAAGAGGTTGACCGCGCCGATCGAGAGCACGCCGGCGACCGAGGTCAGCGCCAGCGTCAAACTCATATGCTGGTCGAGCGCGACGAACGAGGTCGCCAGGAAACCGGCCGAGAAGGTCACGTGGCGGATGTCGATCGGCAGCCCGAACAGGTAGCCGAGCGTGCCCAGCGTGCCGAGCAGGATGCCGAAATAGAAATTGCCCATCAGGCCGCCAAGGTTGTTCTCGACGTAGATCGACACGCGTTCCAGGCGCGCCTGGCCCAGCAGCCGGCCAAGCCCGCGCAACTGGCGCACCCGCTGCGCCATGCGCGTGTACAGCGCCTTGTTGTCGTAGTAGCCCGAGATCAGGCCCGACACGAACAGGCACACGCCCGCGATGGCCGCGTAGAACAGGGTGGTCGGGGTGAACGGGCTGATGTCGTGCAGCAGGTGCAGCGCCTTGTCGCGCGACATCAGGTGCTTGCCCCACAGCGCCTGGTAGCCCAGCGCGATCAGGTAGGCGGTCGGGACCACCGTGAACAGATTGCCCAGCACCGCCACGCATTGGGTGCGGAACACCTTGGTGATCAGCTCGGCCAGGCTGTCGAGGTCGATGTTGCGCCCGTCCTTGCTCGACAGGCCCGAGGCGATGCGCGAGGCCGTCATCGCCGGCTGTTTGGTGGCGATGGTGTAGTGCATCAGGTGGATCAGCATGAAGCCGAGCGAATAATTCAGGCTGAACAGGAAGGCTTCGAACAGCGGCGCGCGCTTGAGGAAACCGAGCAAAATCTTGAACAGCGCCATGATCGCGATGATCGCCCCGGCCCCGCCCGAGGACAGGAACATCGCGCGCAGCGCGCCCCGGCTTTCGGCGATGTAATGCTCGCCGGTGCGGCTCGCGTTCTCGGTGACGTTGCGCGCGAGCAGGTCGAGATTGTCGGCGAACAGGTCGCGCACCGTGTATTTGTTGTTGTGCGCCTCGATCAGCTCGGCCGCGAGCGCGACCGCGGCGGCGCGCTTGAGCGGCACCGGCGGCGCCGTGCGCGCGCTGGCCGCGTTGGCCACCGCCTCGAGGTCGACCGTGGGCGCCGACGGCAGGCCGCCGCTGACGTCGACCAAAAACAGCAGCTTGCGCATGCGGTCCACGCTTTGCGTGAGCGCGAGCAACAGGTAGGTCAGGGCCACGGTCGTGCCCTGGTTCAGCGCGTTCTTGCGTACCTTGCTCACCACGGCGTCGCACTGGTCGAGCATGACGAGCAGGTGGCGCGCGTCCTCGGGCTCGCCGTCGTTGCGGTCGAGCATGCGCGCGTAGGCGTCGAGGTAGGCGTAGACCTCGATGTTTTGCATCAGGAACGGCGATTCGGCGTCCTCCATGCGCGCGTCGCTGCGCACCAGGCGCGGCTCGAGACCGAGCGCGCCGATGCGGCACGACAGCGTGCGGATCGCCTTGAGCATGCCCAGCGTGGTCGAGCGGCGCGCATTGCCGCGCGCGCCCGCCGGCGGCGTGGCCGCGGCCAGCACGTCGAACAGGGCGAGCCAGTCGGCGCTCGGCACGGCCCGGATCCAGCGGTAGTCCCAGCTCTGGTACAGCACCTGGTCGATCGCGTCGCTGAGGTAGACGTCGCCGAGCGCCGGCGGCAGGAAGCGGTAGGCGATCCGGGTTTTGAGTTCGGTGAAGAAGCCGTCGTTCGAGAAGATCCCGGTGTCGGTGTAGACGCTGGCGTGGCGGCGCGCGACCAGCATCGTGGTCAGGTGGCAGCGCAGCGCGACCGCGAGCACCGGATGGGCGCCCAGCAGCGCGGTCAGCTCGCGCACCTGCGCGATCGCGCCGCTGCGCACGCGCGTGCGCGGCGGACGCAGGCGCTCGACCAGTTCGACGAGGAGGTCGATGCGTTCGCTGTCGGGGTCGATGCGTTTTAATATGGAAAGCATGGGCGGTTCTGGGGCGGCAAGAGCGGATGCTCGAGTGTACGCCCGGCACTGCCAGTAACTTTGTACGGTGCCGAACAGACTGGACATTGAATCGTTGCCGCTCAACAAGTTGTCGACGCCTGCCGCGGGCGCGCACTTCGGTTAAACTTGCGTGGCAAACATCACTGGGGACGCACAATGTATCTGACATATTTCAAGGGGCAGTGGGCCGAAGGCAACGTCGCGCTGTTCGGCGCCATGGACCACAGCGTCTGGCTCGGTTCGTCCGTGTTCGACGGCGCGCGCGCCATCCGCGGCCACCTGCCCGACCTGCAGCTGCACCTCGAGCGCGTGATCGCGTCGGCCGACAAGCTCGGCCTGCGCTGCCCGCTGACGGTGGCCGAGATGGCGGCGCTGGTGCGCGAGGGCGTGGCGCGCTTTCCGGCCGATGCCGAGCTGTATGTGCGCCCGCTGGTGTTCGGCGCCGAGGGCTTCCTGATCCCCGAGGCCGAGCACAGCGGTTTCGCGCTGACCTTGTTCGACGCGCCGCTGCCGTCGTTCGGCGGCTTTTCGGCCTGCCTGTCAAGCTTCCGCCGGCCCGACGCCAGCATGGCGCCGACCGACGCCAAGGCCTCGGCCCTGTACGCCAACTCGACGCGCGCGCTACGCGACGCCAAGGCGCACGGTTTCGACAACCCCGTCATGCTCGACAGCGACGGCAACGTGACCGAGTTCGCGTCCTCGAACCTGTTCCTCGTCACGCCCGCGGGCACGGTCGTGACGCCGGTGCCGAACGGCACCTTCCTGGCCGGCATCACGCGCGCGCGCGTGATCGGCCTGCTGGCCGAGGCCGGGGTGCTGGTCGAACAACGTACGGTCGGCCCGGAGGAGCTCGACACGGCGGTCGAGATCTTCAACACCGGCAACTACGGCAAGGTCATGCCCTGCGTGCGCTACGGGCAGCGCACGCTCGCCGTCGGGCCCATCGCCACGCTCGCGCGCGACCGTTACTTCGCCTTCATGGAGGGGCAGTAGCGGTGATGGGGCGTGCGGCGCAACTTCGGACCGCGGGCCTGCTCGCCGTGTTGCTGGCCGCCGGCGCGGGCGTCGGCTGGTATCTTTCGGGCCTCGGCGACGCGCAGCGCAAGGCCGCGGCGGCCGCGGCCGCGCCGGCGCTGCCGGCCGGCGCGCGCACCGATCCGCCGCTTCAGGCGCGCCCGGCCGAAACCACGAGGGCCTACCTTGCGCGCCTGACGGCGACTGCCAGGCCGGCCGACGCGTTCAAGGCATTTTCGATCGAGCTCGCATGCAGCCGGGTGCGCGCCCAGCGCAGCAAGAACAACGAAACCGCGACCATCGACCTGGTCGAACAACGCTGCGGCGATATGACCGACCTGCAGGTGGGGGAGGGCGAAAAGAACCTGCAAATTGCGCTCGTGGCCGATGTCCCCGGGGCGGTGCAGGCGGCCCTCGCGTTCGGTCCGCAGGGCGACATCAACGCCTTGTTGACGCGTCCCTCGGACCCGGCCGTGGTGGCCTGGAAGCACCGGATGCACGGCTTCCTGGTCGCCTCGGCCAACCAGCATTGCGACCTCGATAGCATCGACAGCCTGGTCCTGTTCTCCGAGCAGGGCACACTGGGCGAGAAGAATCCATCGCTCGCGCTCACGTATCAGCTGGCAAAGTATGAGCTGGTCGGCAAAAGCGCCGACGGCCGCCATCCACGCTGGATCACGGGCAGCGAACAGCTGGTCGAGCGGCTGTCCGAAGGCTTGACGCCGGAGCAGGTCGCCGCCGCCGCGCTTGCGGGCAAACAAATTGCCACCCAATGCAGCGCGGGCAAAGACCTGAAGTTGTAGTCGAGTGCGGCCTCGCGCCGCACCGCGCCCCGTGGAGTAGCGCCTGAGACGCTTCAGAAATCGCGTCGCACAAAATCAAATCACAAAAACCAACATCGTCCTCGCGAATGCGGGGACCCATAGAACAGCGGCTCATAGCAACTGTTCTATGGGTCCCCGCATGCGCGAGGACGATGTTGGTTTGCGTTCTATCGGGACCAAGCGGCGCGCCGAAGCGCGCCGCCGGCAAACCGATTAACCGCGCTCGGCGACGTAGATCTCGACGCGGCGGTTGCGCGCACGGCCGTTGTTGTCGTCGTTCGAGGCGATCGGGTCGCGCGAACCACGGCCGTCGATCATGATGCGGTTAGGCGAGACGCCGCGCATGGCGAGGTAGTCGCGGGTGTTGGCTGCGCGGTCGATCGACAATGGCTGGTTGATCGAATCGCTGCCCGTGCTGTCGGTATGGCCGACGATAGTCACGGTGGTCGCAGGATTGTCTTGCAGCGTGTTGGCGAAACGCTCGAGCACGGGACGGAAGTTGGCCTTGATGTCCGAACGGTTGGTGTCGAACGAGACGTCGCTCGGAATCTCGAGCTTGAGGCGGTTGTCCTGGGTCTGGGTCACTTGCACGCCGGTGCCGCGCGTCGCCTGTTCCATCTCCATTTTTTGCTTTTCCATGCGCTTGGACCAGATGTTGCCGATCAGCGCGCCGGCGGCGCCGCCGATGACCGCACCTTTGGTGGCGCGATCGCCGCCACCGCCGCTGGTCGTGCCGCCGATGATCGCGCCCAGTCCGGCGCCGATGCCGGCGCCGGTCGCGGTGCCGCGTTGGGTGGTCGACATGTCGGCGCAACCGGTCGCTGCGAACGAGAGGACGATCGCGCCGATGATTGATTTGGTGATGTTTTTATGCATGAGGAACTCCTGGAAGTGATATTGAGTGATCCGTTTCGCTGTCACCCGGCCAAGCCGGCATGACCGCGAAAAGGATCGGTCTGGAATGCTTAGTATAGAGTCTTACCAGCCGCCGCGCACTGGGCGCGGCGGCCGTTGCTTGCTAGATGCCCCGACCGCTGATCAGGCGCACCAGCACCATGATCACGGCGACCACGATCAGGATGTGGATGAAGCCACCGACGGTGAACGAGGTGACCATGCCGAGCAGCCACAGGATGAGGAGTACGACGGCGATTGTATATAACATGATTGATGTCCTTTTAATAGATTTTATGGAGGCTTTGGGTAAGTCTGGGTAAGTCGATGAACTCAGTATGCTTCGTTGTTGCCTGTAGCTCTGTACGCTGACGTACATTGCTCAGATTTATTTTTTGTGTTGCGCAGGCCGGGAATCCAACCCATGAAACCGATCAGGCCGATGGTGCCGATCAGGCACGAGATCATCCCGCCGGCAATCAGGAACACCACGTCCTGCGCTTGCACTTGCGAGCTCGCGTTGGCGCCGGCGGCCGTGCTCAGGCCAAATCCAGTGACGAAGAGTCCCCAAATAATGATTCCGATCCAAGCTTGGCTGTTCATGATGTTCCTTGTGGTTTTTGGTCCGCCCTGACTTGAGCGTGAAGCCATTTTGACCCGGGTCCGACCTTAAGACCGTTCGCTATCGCACATTGTCTAAATGAAAAAAACGCCGTTGGAAAATCTCCACACGGCGTTGTTGGTTGGGACGTGGCGCGCGGCCGCGCGCGTGTCAGCGCACCGAACGGATAGCGCCGTTGACGATGCGCACGCGGTCGCCGTCGCCCCAGGCGGGCGCGGCGTCCTGGTTGAAGGTGCGCGTGCTGCCGTCGTCGAGGCGGACCCGGATCTCGTAGCGCGTGGTCGCCTTCATATTGCCTTCGACCTGGTTGCCGATCACCGCGCCACCGACCACGCCGGCGACCGTGGCGACCTTCTTGCCGTTGCCGCCGCCAACCTGGTTGCCCAGCAAGCCACCGAGCAGCGCGCCGCCGACCGCGCCCACGCCGGTGCCCTTGGCACGCGTCTTGATGGCACGGATCGATTCGATATTGCCGCAGTTGCGGCAGCTATTGCGGGCCGGCTCGGCCGCGGCCAGCTGGATCGGCGTGTTGCGCAGCTGCTTGGCGGGCTTCGGCGCGGGCGCCGCCGCGTAGTCGGTGCGCGGCGCATCGTTGTAGTGTGGTTGCTGCTGCGGCTGGGAGGCCGCTTGCGTGTTTTGGGCCAGCAGCAACTGCTGCTGCGGCTGCTGCAACTGCGTCTGTTGCAATTGCGACTGCGCGGCGTCGCTCGCGAGCACGCTGCGGTCGGCCGCGGTCAATTCGCCGCCGTTGTTGCCTTTGCCCATAGACGAGGGCAGCCAGCCCATGATCGCGGCGGTGCCGACCATGCAAAAGATGAGGACGGCGATCGCGGCCGCGATCATCAGCGGATGCGGGGTCGGGCGGACCGAAGGGTTGTTGGACGTGTTCATGATGAATCCTTTTGGTTTGAATTGTATGTAGGTTCTATTTATTGTCGTGGGGCACGCGCTATGGCGCACGCGAACGCTTGCTCAGCAATTGTCCGATGGGGCATTGTCCCCCGTGCGCAGGCCGAGCTTCCGTGCGTCACCGTACATACTTCGGACTTTATTGCCGCTACGCTTGCCTTATCGGTACGCACCGCCTTGTGTGCGTATTCAAACCTTTGGTTACTTCAAATGCCCCAATTTCGTCTCCCATTCCGCGCCGCCATACGCGTTCCCCACGGAAGGTACCGATGAACAACGTCGCCTGTCCTCCCGCCGCGCTGGCGCAGCACGAAGGCAACCGCCTGCTCGCTGCCTTGCCGGCAAGCGAGCTTGCCCATCTGACTGCCTTGCTCGAACCGGTGCAGCTCGACATCGGCGCCGTGCTGTGCGAACCGACCGATGCAATGCCGTATATTTATTTCCCACACGACAGCCTGATTTCGCTGCTGGCCGTGGCCGAAGGGCGCATGACGCTCGAGGTCGGGCTGGTCGGGCGCGAGGGCGTGCTCGGCGCCACGGTCGCGCTGGGCCACCAGATGGCGCAGGTGCGCGCCGTGGTCCAGCGCCCGGGGCGCGCGAGCCGTATCGGCAGCGCCCAGTTCCGCAACGAATTCACGCGCAACCCGGCGCTGCAGCGGGTCTTGTACCGCTACACCGATTGCCTGCTCGCGCAGGCGATCCAGATCGCCGTGTGCAGCCGCTTCCATGTGCTCGAGGCGAGGCTGGCGCGCTCGCTGCTCGTCACGCGCGACCGCCTGCAGTCCGACAAATTCCACCTCACGCACGAATTTTTGGCGCACGCGCTCGGCGTGCGCCGGGTCGGCGTGACCAAGGCGGCCAGCGCGCTGCAGCAGCAGGGCCTGATCATCTACAGCCGCGGCAACATCGAGATCCTCGACGTCGCCGGGCTCGCCGCCGCCTCGTGCAAATGCTACGAGATCGTCAAAGAAGCGGGCGAAGAAGCGCTCGCCACCGCCTTCGTCTGATTCCCCGCCCGCGCGCCGCCGCTGCCTGCGCAGCCGGGCGCGCAACATCTGCGCCGCTTCCCATCCGGGTCCGACAACGACGCCGTTCCCATGCTGCGGCAGGCGCGCGCCGTAAACGAAAAAATGCCCCGGCCAGCGGGGCATTCGCACTGACCTTGCCGCGAAGGCAAGGCGGGTGATTACTTCAGGCGCAGGTCGTTCTTGACCGACTTGACGCCCTTGACGCCGCGTGCCACGGTCGATGCGGTGGCGATGCTCTCTGGTGCCTTGACGAAACCGCTCAGTTGCACGATGCCTTTGAAGGTTTCGACGTTGATCTCTGCGACCTTGAGGCTTGGCTCGCCGAGGATGGCGGCCTTGACGCCGGTCGTGATCAGCGAGTCTTCGACGTATTCACCGGTGCTTTCGCGCTTGTCGGTCGCGGCGCAGCCGGCCAGGGTGGTCAGCATCAGGGCGGCGATCAGGGTCGAAACGATTTTCAGGTTTTTCATTGTATTGTTCCTCAAGGGTAGGTGAGTGTTGCTCATGCTTGTACAGTGCTTGCGCTGCGGGGCAATTCCCGCACCGATGACTCGATAGTAGAGTTCGCCTACCCAAGAGTCTGTTCGGAAGCGCACATTGAGCGCAGGACTCGCATTTCCGCCACACCCACCGGTGAAACTCCTAGCGCCGTTTCGCATGTTTCCCGGGCGGCGGCGCGACCGGCTTGACCTTGGCCTCGGCCAGCAACTGGCCGCACGCGCTCTTTTGGCCGGGGCCAGTATTGACCAGGGGCAGCAGCGCGGCGAGCGGCGCGGCCAGCGCGGCCAGCGCGACGGCGCCGCCGGCCTTCATCGCGAGCACGCGCTTGTCGACCTCGACCGTGGGCTTGCTGAACGGGCCGCGCACGTACAGCGGCGCGCGCAAGGAGAAGATGCGGATGTTGCGCGTCTCGGGCTTGAGCGTCAGGTTGACCTGCTCGGTGGCGAGGTTGATCGTGCCGTCGGCCGTGATCAGCGCCTCCTCGGTGTCGACCACGAACGTGCGGGTTTGCATGAGGCCGTCGCGCACGCCGAAATCGGTGACCAGGCAATTGAGCTTGACGGGGCGGTCGCCGAACATCTTGGTCAGCACCACGTTGCCGATGTTGAGGCCGGCCTGCTCGAGCAGCATCTTGCTCACCGTGCCCTGGCTGACCGAGGCCTTGATCTCGCCGTTGGCGCCGGCCAGCAGCGTCGCCACCGAATTGCCCAGCGCCGACAGCTGGGCGTCGCCGTTGATCGTGCCCACCGTCGCCTGCAGTTTTTCGATCGTCGGGAACATCTGCTTGAGTTCGAGGCGGCGCGCGGTGACCTTGGCCTTGGCCCTGATCGCGTTCTTGCCCTGGCGCCCGCTGCCGTCGAGTTCGATGTTCGACACCAGCGTGCCGCCGGCCATGTCGAAGCGCAGCGGCGCGAGCGTCAGCACGCCGTCCTTGAGCACGAGGTGGGTCGACAGTTTTTTGATCGGCAATTGCTTCTCGCGCATGATGCGCTCGGCCGCGAACTTGACGTCGACGTCGATCGCGCTCCAGCGCTCGGTGCGGAAGGTTTCGACCGGCAGCAATTTGCCGGCCGGCTGCACCGGCGCGCCGCCGCGCGCGGCCTTGCTCGCGTTCGAATCGGCGCCGATCAGCGGGCCGAGGTCGCTGAACTGGAGCAGGTTCGAGACCACGTCGCCGCTGAGGCGGCCGCGCGGCTTGCCCGATTCAAACACCAGTTTGCCGCCGATGTCGCTGCCGCCGACCTTGCCTTTGAATTTCTCGTAGCTCCAGCGTTGTTTGCCCGGCTCGAGTTGCGCCAGCAGCCGGCCCTCGGTGCGGTAGGGCGGGGTTTCGGGCAGCAGCAGCCCGGTCAGCGCGTACAGCTGGGCCATGCTGGCGCCGGCGAGCTTGAGCTCGAGGTCGAGCGCGGCGAGCGCGGTCGGCTTGGTCAACGTGCCCTCGATCCCGATCCGGGTGCTGCCCATGCGCACGTCGGCCTTGAGCGGGAAGGGCGTGGTTTGCTGCTTGAGCGAGAGCACGGCGCCGGCCTTGCCGTTGCCGCTCATGGGCGCGCCGTTGTAGCTGCCGCGCGCGGTCCAGCCCACGCCGTAGGTCTGGTCGCCGCTCAGGGTTTCGAGCTGGGCGGTGATGTCGGCCTTCTTGACCGCGTCCTGCAGGCGCACCACGCCCTTGGTGAAGACCACCTGTTCGAGTTCGAGCCGCCAGGGCGAGTCTTTGTTGGCCGGTTTGAAGGTCCAGTTGTTGCTGCCGTCGGCGCGCCGCTGCAAGGACACCACGGGCGCCTCGAACTGCAGTTGCGGGATCGAAATGCGTTTGTTGAGCAGGCTGAACGGGTTGAGCGAGAACGCGAACTGCTTGACGCTGGCCATGTCGCCCGCGCCCATGCCGGCCGGGTTGCCGACATGCACGTCCTGGGCGACGAGGTGCGGCCACGGGATCGCGTCGCGCCAGCTGCTTTCGCCGGGCACGGCCGGCAGCGAGGTCTTGTCCCAGGTCAGCGCCAGCGGGCCGGTGATCGTGAACGGACGCCCGATCGCCTCGCTGGTCTTGGCGTTGAGCCAGGGACGCGCCTTGTTCCAATCGTAATTGAGCAACACCACGAGCGCCACGGCAGGCACCGCGACGACCACGCCGGCCACGCCGAGCAGTATTTTGGCGCGGCGCGACAACGGTTTGCGCGCCGCCGCCGGGCGCGGCGAGTCGGGGGCGGGGGCGGGCGCCGGGGATTGATCCATGGTGGAGCTTTCTATCTATATAGGTCGGTTACAGGGGAGCTTAGCGCAAAGCCGGGACGGGATAAGTTCGCTGCCAAACATAGTGGCGGCGGCACAAAATGATTAATTTGACTATGTGCGTCAGCGAACTGATGATGCCTTGATTTCAGCCTATAAAGGTATTGCCGTCACTTAACGCCTTATGGGGAAACCAACATGACTACAGAATTCAATAAACAATTAATCAAGGCACTTTGCGGTTCGGTCGTGCTGACCTTGGCTGCCTGCTCGAGCCCGCAAAAAGCGCCGGCCTCGGCCGACGTCGCCGTGTCCAACAGCGCGGTCGCCAACGCGGTCAGCGCCGGCGCCGCCGACCTGGCCCCGGCCGAACTGACCGCCGCGCGCGAGAAGATGATGCGCGCCAACCAGGCGCTCGCGGCGAAGGATTATAAACTGGCGCGCGAATTGTCGGCCCAGGCCGAAGCCGACGCCAAGCTGGCGCAGACCAAGTCGACCTCGGCCAAGGCGAACGCCGCCGCCGATGCGCTCAACGCCGACCTGCGCGTGCTGCGCGACGAAGTCGAGCGCGCCAACCGCCCGCAACAATAAAAGTCCGGGCCGCCCGCGCGCCGCGCGGGACGGCCCGGGAGCGCCAGCGCCACGACGCGCCTAAAACAATAACGCTAACACCAAGGAAAACATCATGCAAAAAACATTCTTGAAATCGGCCATCTTCTCCGCCGTCATCCTGCTCGCCGCCTGCAGCTCGACCCCGCCGACGACGACCCTGCTCGACCAGGCGCGCAGCGACTTCGTCATGGCCAACAACAATTCGCGCGTGTCGACCCACGCCCCGCTTGAATTCAAGCAAGCGAGCGACGCCCTCGATGCGGCCAACGCCGCCTCGGCCCGCCGCGAGAGCCTCGAGCAGATCGACAAGCTGGCCTACCTCGCCAAGCAAAAGATCGCGATCGCCCAGGAAGTGGCGAGCCGCAAGGCCGCCGAAGCCGAGATCGCCGGCGCCGGCGCCCAGCGCGACCAGATCCGCCTCGAGGCGCGCACCGCCGAAGCCGAGCGCGCGCGCGCGGCCGCCGCGAATGCCAAAGCCCAGACCGCGGACGCCCAGGCCCAGACCGCCGAGGCCCAGCGCCAGACCGCCGCCGCCGAAGCCCTCGCGCGCGAAGCGCAAGCGCGCGCCGCCGCGCTCGAAGCCATGATGGCCGAC
This sequence comes from Pseudomonadota bacterium, assembly GCA_040384885.1. Classification (GTDB taxonomy): domain Bacteria; phylum Pseudomonadota; class Gammaproteobacteria; order Burkholderiales; family Burkholderiaceae_D; genus Telluria_A. The sequence continues at coordinate 12,830 of JAZKIN010000134.1, forward strand.
CTGCAAGCCAAAAAGACCGAACGCGGCATGATCGTCACGATCGGCGACGTCCTGTTTGCGACCGGCAAGTCGACCCTGACCCAGGCCGGCATGAGCAATGTGCGCAAGCTCGCCGATGTGCTCAACCAGAACCCCGACCGCAGCGTGCTGGTCGAGGGCTTCACCGACAGCGTCGGTTCCGACGCCGCCAACCTCGACCTGTCCGAGCGCCGCGCCGGTTCGGTGCGCGACGCCCTGTTGTCGATGAGCGTGGCGCGCGAGCGCATCGCCGTGCGCGGCTATGGCGAGGCGCATCCGGTCGCTTCCAACGACAACGATGGCGGCCGCCAGTTGAACCGCCGCGTCGAAATCGTGCTCTCGAACCCCGGCCAGCCGATTCCGCCACGCTAAGTCACGCTGAGTCACGCTGAGTCGCGCGCCTGCGTCGACAGCCGGGCGCCGCATGGCGCACGATTGTCGAAAGACAGCGGGCCGCAAGCGCGCCCGCCTAAACTCTGTAGCAACCGGTATCTAGCGCCACCGTAGCACCCATGTAGCCACCAGTAGCAACCAGTAAAAACCTTGTAGCCCCGTCGCTGCCTGCTTCACTTATTTACTTACCTTAGGAGTTCATCATGCAAGAAACCAACCGTATCGCCGGCAACGGCACCACAGGCACCAGCCAACTCAACGGCAGCATCAACGCGGTCCAGACCGACGTCAAGACGCTGGTGCGCGATGCGCAATCGCTGCTGACCGCGGCCGCCGCCCTGACCGGCGAGAAAGCCGACGACATGCGCGCGCGCGGCATGGCCATGCTCGACACGGCCTTGGGCAAAGCCCAGGTAGTGCAGGGTCAAGCTATCGTCAAGGGCAAGGAACTGGCGCACACGGCCGATGTCTATGTTAAAGACAACCCATGGCGCACCATCGCAGCCGCCGCCGGCGTCGGCCTGCTGGTCGGCGTCATCCTGGGTCGCAAGTAACCGACTTCGGAGATACCATGGACAAATCGACTGCAACGGTGCACGGCCCCGGCCCGGGCCTTCTGGTCGGCGTCACCGGACTGGCGAAAAACGTCTTCGGGCTCGTGTTGTCGCGCATGGAGCTGGCCGCGCTCGAATTGTCCGAGGCGCGCAACCACGCGATGGCCTTGCTGGCCGTCGCGGCGCTGGCCATCCTGTCGGCGTGGTTCACGCTCGCCTACGGCACCGTCATGATCGTCGCGCTGGCCTGGGAGTCCATGGGCTGGAAGATCCTCATGGTCATGTTCCTTGTGTTCCTCGCGCTCACGGCCGGACTGTTGTTCAAGGCCGGGTCCATGCTCAAGGAAGGCAAGCTGCGCCTGCCCGAAACCATGAACGAACTCAAAAACGACCGCGAGATGCTGCTCTGAGCGGGCGCCCCGTGCAGCCGCACGGGGCACGCTTTGGGCAAGCAGTCTTTCAGCAGTCAAGCGCACAGGAGCTGGGTATGGAAAACAATCTGACAAAGCCGGGCGACAAGGAGGCCGCGCTCGCCGAGCGCAAGGCCAAGCTGTTGCGCCAGGGCGAACTCTATCGCGTGGGCATCGTGCATGCGCGCGCCCACGTACGCAACGAGTCGCGCCCCGAAGCGATCATGCATGCGGCGATCGAACACGCGAGCTACGCGGTGCGCTCGCGCATCGACGGCCTGCTCGCGCCGACCGGCATCAATGTCGCCTCGATCATGCCGTACGCGGCCACGATCATGGGCTTCATCGCGCGCCGCAGGCTGGTCAAGCCGGCCATCGGCGTCATCGCCGTCGTTGCCGGGCTGGCCTGGTATCTGCAGCGCCGGCGCACGCAGGCGGCATATTCGTCGTACTAGTTCCGGCACTGGCGTTTCAACTGGGCCTTGTACGAGTGCTTGCTGCGTTTGTACTAGTTGTTGTACCAGTTCCGCCGCGCACCTTGCGGAGCAGGCCGGACATTTTTATGGTGGGGCTTGAGCGGCGTCGCAATCTCTGATTCGACGCCGCCTTTTTTTTATCGCGCGCTTCGTCCCCGGGCGAGGGCACGCACCATTCAAGGTCCGTATGAAGTCCGACACCGGCGCCGGCGACAATGCCGAAAACACCCATCTTAACAAACTCAACCCGCACAAATTGCGCATCGTGCTTGTGCTCCAGGGCGGTGGCGCGCTCGGCGCCTACCAGGCCGGCGTGTACCAGGCGCTGCACGAGCACGACCTCGTGCCCGACTGGATCGTCGGCACCTCGATCGGCGCCGTCAACGCGGCCCTGATCGCCGGCAACGAGAAGGCGAACCGGCTGCAGCGCGTCAAGGCCTTCTGGGACCTGACCGCGCACCGCGACGCGCTCGACATGGAGAGCGCGAGCGACAGCCAGCGTCGCACAAACATCTGGTTCAACACGCTCGACAGCTTCGTGCGCGGCATCCCCGGTTTTTTCATGCCGCGCTGGTTCAGCGGCTTTGCGATGGGCATGCCTGTGGCGCCCGAGCAAGCCTCGTTCTACGACACCGTGCCGCTGCGCGAGACGCTCGAGCGACTGGTCGACTTCGACTACCTGAACGCGCCGGGCGGCATGCGCCTGACGGTCAACGCGGTCAATGTGTGCACGGGAGAGTTGGCCCACTTCGACAGCGAGGGCGGCGAGCTGTGCGCCGACCACGTGCGCGCCAGCTGCAGCCTGCCGCCCGGTTTCGCGGCCACGCGCTTGGGCGATGCGCTGTATTGGGACGGCGGCCTGTACTCGAACACGCCGCTCGAGTCGGTCCTTAAAGAATTGCCACCGGGCGACACCTTGTGCTTCATGGTCGACCTCTGGAGCGCGCAGGGCAACGCGCCCGTCACGCTCGACGAAGTGCAGACGCGCCAGAAAGACGTGATGTTCGCCTCGCGCTCGAAGCGCCACATCGACGACTATGTGAGCACCCACGCGCTGCAGCGCAAACTGCGTGAGCTGCACGCGCGCCTGCCGGCGTCGGCGCGCACGCCCGACGACGAGGCCGCGCTCGGCGCGCTCGGTTGCGACAGCACCCTGCACATCGTGCGCCTCGCCTACACGGGGCACGATTGGCACATGGCGGCCAAGGACGTCAATTTTTCGAAAGGGTCGATCGAATGGCGCTGGGACCAGGGCTACCGCCACGCCTTGCGCGCACTCAAGCATGCGGGCTGGCTCACCGAGGTCAGCGAGGACACGGCCGTCGTCGTGCACGAGCTGCCCGGAGTCGAGGCCGCCGGCCTGTCCTAGGCCCGCGCGAACCGCGGCGGGAATAAAAAAACCCATCGGACTGAGAGACTCCCAGTCCGATGGGTTTTATTTGACGGCGCCGTGCTTACAGGCGGCCGGTCAGCAGCAGCACGATCAGGACGACCACGAGCACCGTGGTGATACCGGTCGGCCCGTAGCCCCATTTGCGGCTGTGGTTCCAAGTTGGAAGGACGCCGATCAGCGCGAGAATGAGGATAACAAGCAGAATGGTTCCCATGGGGAGCTCCTTAGTGGTGGTCCGCTGAACGGCGTTCAGTGGAAAAAAACTGGCCGCCGGCGCTTTCTGGGCGCCGGCGGGTATTGGCGGTTCTGGCGTGTGCGCTGGCGGCGCAAACGGTGGGGCATGGGGCGGGATCGACGTCCCGGACCGGCGCGCCCGGGATGCGCGCGCCGGTCACGGCCCTCGATCAGTAACGGTAGACGCGGCCGTCGACGACGCGCACGCGGTTGCCGATGCGCAGGTCATACACGCTGTCCTGCACGATGGTGCGGTAGTCGCCGTTCTCGAGGCGGATGCCGATCTGGTACATTTCGCGGCCGCCGCCATTGCGGTTCGCTTCGATCTGGTTGCCGACAATCGCGCCGCCGACCGCGCCGACTGCCGTGGCCACTTTCTTGCCGTCGCCGCCGCCGACCTGGTGGCCGGCGAGGGCGCCGACCATGCCGCCCACGATGGCGCCGGCGCCGCTGGTCCCGCCGGAGCCGCGCGTGACCTGGATCGAATCGATGGTGCCGTAGCCCATCGAGCTCGACACCGGCGAGTTGTAGGCGCCGTTGTTATAGGGATCTGACGAATTCGTCGCGCAACCGCTCAGGACGGCAGTGCTGGCGATGATGAGTGCAGCGATGGTGTGTGTCGATTTCATGTTGTTCTCCTAGCAAAGTGTGAGTTAAGGATAATCAGCAACTTTTCTTGGGTCTGTGCGCTGCCGCACAATCCTTCAAGCGATCGTGTCTCGGGTAAAAAATCTTCGCGGCAAGGTGTGGTGGCACACAAACGCTTTTTAGCGGAAACCCGGACGGATGTTCGCCAGCGTACAGATCGACACACTGTTTCCACGTAAAACTATGTCTGTCGCAATGTTCTACTTGGAGGAGTTCCGCACATGAAAACCCTGATTGCCATCGTTCTCGTCGGCGCGGCCAGTGTGTTCGGTGCCGGCCACAGCGAGGCGGCCGCGACGCCGGCGGCCAAAGCCGCCTACCGCCAGGCGCAAGACAGCGCGGCCGCCGACTATGCCTTGGCGCGGGCACGCTGCAAATCGATCACCGGCAACCCGAACGCGGTCTGCGAAGCCGAGGCGAAGGCGCAGCGCGTGCGCGCCGACGAGGAGGCGACCGCGTTCTATAAGAACACGCTCAAGGCCTACACCCAGTCGCGGCTGCGCATCGCCTCGGCCAACTTCGACCTCGACAAGGTCAAGTGCGCGGCCCTCGACGGCAATGCGCGCGACGTCTGCGTCAAGCAGGCCAAGGCGACGCTGGTCGCGGCCCACGCCGACGCCAAGGCCGACAAGAAAGCGATCGAGGCGCGCGCCGACGCGCGCGACGACAAGCGCGACGCCGACTACGCGGTCGCGAAAGAAAAATGCGACGCCTTTTCGGGCCCGCGCAAAGATAGTTGTGTAGCCGCTGCCAAATTGCAGTTTAGTCAGTAGCCCCGTTTTTTTACCGCTTCACCCTGTAGAGCGCATCTCGCGCACCTGATTGACCGACCCGGTTGACCACATTGTTAGTCCTCAAAGGAGATTCACCATGAAAACATCACAACGCCTCGCCACCATGCTGTTCGCCGCCTCGCTGCTGGGCACCCTCGGCGGTTGCGCCGCCACCGACACCCGCGAAGGCACGGGCGAGTACATCGACGACAGCGTCATCACGGCCAAGGTCAAAGCCTCGATCTTCAACCAGCCATCGCTCAAGTCGACCGAAATCAACGTCGAAACCTTCAAGGGTGTGGTCCAGCTGTCGGGCTTCGTGCGCGACGCGTCGGACGCGAGCCTGGCCGGCACGGTCGCACGCGGCATCAAAGGCGTGACTTCGGTCAAGAATGACATCCGCGTGAAGTAAAATACGCGGGTAGCATCCGGTTTTCCCCTGGCCGGCCGGCATGGCCGGCCATATTTTTATAAAGAACACCATGCAGCTCGCCGATACCGAAGTCGTGCCCGCCCCCGCCGAGGCCGCGCCGGTCCCGCCCGGGGACCCCATCCTCGACGAGCCGGCCGCGGCCGACGGCATCGACCCGAACACCGGGATGCCCGGGCATCTGTTGCGCTTCCCGATACACGTCAACGCGCGCGGCATGGCGCTCGGCATCATCGCCACGGTCGTCTTCCTGTACGCGCTGCAATGGTCGCAAAAATTCCTGGTGCCGCTCCTGCTCGGCATCTTCATCGCCTACACGCTCAATCCGGTCGTCGCCTGGCTCGAGCGCTGGCATATCAAGCGCGCCTACGGCGCGACCCTGGTGACGGTCGCCATCCTCGTGCTCGGCGCGGGCGTGATGCACCGGGTGCAGGGCGAGTTTTTCAATATCATCGACGAGCTGCCGACGATCACGCAGAAGGTCACGCGCATGCTGGGCAAGGCCTCCGACGGCCAGCCGAGCACGATCCAGCAGGTGCAGGCGGCCGCCGCCCAGATCGAGCAGGCGACCGCGAACGTCGGCGTTCTGCCCGACGCGCGCCGCGCCGGGCCCAAAAAAACGGCCATCGGCGCGCCCGGCGGCAGCAGCTTCAAGGTTATGGACTGGGTGCTGGCCGGCTCGATGGGGCTGATCACCTTCGTCACGCAGGCGACGATGGTGGTGTTCCTCGTGTTCTTCCTGCTGCTGGCCGGCGACACCTTCAAACGCAAGCTCGTCAAGCTGACCGGACCGTCGCTGAGCAAGAAGAAGATCACGGTCCACATCCTCGACGATATCAACACCTCGATCCAGAACTATATGTTCATGCTGCTCGTCACCAATGTGTTGCTGGCCTTGATGATGTGGATCGCGCTGACGGCGATCGGCCTCGAAAACGCGGGCGCCTGGGCCATCTTCGCGGGGCTGATGCACATCATGCCGTATTTCGGGCCGCTGCTGATCACCTCGGCGACCGGGCTGGTCGCCTTCATGCAGTTTGAATCGCTGCAGATGGTGCTGCTCGTGGCCGGCGCCTCGCTCGCGATCGCGACCGTGGTCGGCACCTTTATCGCGACCTGGATGACGGGCAAGATCGCGCGCATGAACCCGGCCGCCGTGTTCGTGAGCCTGCTGTTCTGGGGCTGGCTGTGGGGCATGTGGGGCTTGTTGCTCGGCGTGCCGCTCGTGGTCGTGCTCAAGGTCGTCGCCGAACGCGTCGAAGGCATGGAAGTGGTCGCCGAGCTGCTCGGCGAGTAGGGGGCGCGGCGTGCAGGAAATGGCGCCGGCCGCGGACCGGACGCGCTATCGAGACTCGAAATACGAAACCTACATCGTCCTCGCACATGAGGGTGTCGCAAAACTTAAAATGAGCTGCGTGATTTGGCAGAAATCGTGAAATCGCTAGCTTCTAATACCTCAAACCAACATCGTCCCCGCAAAGGGGGGCGCCGAGCCCGAGGACGATGTTGGTCTTTGATATTGAATTTTCTTGGACACGATTTCTGATGCGTCTGAGGCGTCAATCCAGCGCAAGCCCCCCATTCGCGACAGCCTCAAAGGGGGGGGCGCCGAGCCCGAGGACGATGTTGTTTTAAAGTGGTGGAAGTTTTGCAGCACGACTTTTATGGCGCCCGTGCATCTTATGGCGCCCGTGCGTCCCCCGCGACAAACACGCTACCTTAACGCAGCACCGCCTCGGCCGGCTTGGCGTGCACGGTGTTGCGTAAGCTTCCCATCTGCATCGCGTACTGGCGCGCGAATTCGGCCCCGAGGAAAAAAATCTGGGCCGAGTAATACACCCACAACAGCAGCGCGATCAGCGAGCCGGCCGCGCCGAAACTGCTCGCCACGCCGCTGTTGCCTATATACAGGCCGATCACGAATTTGCCGACTGTGAACAAGGCCGCCGTTCCCAGCGCCCCGACCGTGACGTCGCGCCAGGCCAGCTTGACGCGCGGCAGCAGCTTGTAGATCACGCCGAACAGCACCGCGATCACGCCGAAACTGATCGCCGAGGCGACCCACGACAACAGCACGGTCGCGTCCTTCCACAGCCCGCTGACAAAGTTTTCGAACACGCCGAGCGCGGCGCTCACGACGAGCGAGACCATGAGCAAAAACGCGAGCACGAGCACCACGCCGAACGAGAGCAGGCGGGTGCGGATCGCGTCCCACCAGCTGGCCTCGGGCGGGGCCGGCATGCCCCAGATCTCGTCGAGGCTCATTTTTAGTTCGGCGAACACGGTCGTCGCGCCGAACAGCAGCAGCGCGGTCGCGATGATGGTGGCCATCAGGCCGGTTTGTTCGTTGCGCGCGCCGGCCAGCACCAGCTGGATCGCCTCGGCGCCTTGCGGGCCGACCAGGCCGCGCAGCTGCGCGAGCAATCCGCCCTGGGCCGCCTCGGTGCCGTAAAAAAAGCCGGCGACCGCGATCACGAGCACGAGGATCGGGGCGATCGAAAACAGGGTGTAGAACGCGAGCGCGGCGCCCCTGCTGGCGTCGCGGTGGGCGAACCATTGGGTCGCGGCGCACTTGAGCACGTGCAGCAACTTGTGCGAAAACGGGTTCCATTGATGTTCGTCCATCGGCTGCTTTCAAAAAAAAGGGACCGTCGAGCGGTCCCCTTGGTTGGCTTGCAAGGCGCTGCGCAGCGCCCCGTCAGTCGCCTTACTCGACGCGCCGTTCGATTGTAATCTGCTCGACCTCGACCCGGCGGTTCGGTTCGAGGCACTTGATCAGCTCGGTGCGCCGCTTTTGGTTGCAGGTGACCACGGGATTGGCTTCGCCGCGGCCGACCGCGCGCAGCCGGCCCGCGTCGATGCCCTTGCCGATCAGGTAGTCGCGCACCGCCATCGCGCGTTTTTCGGACAACTGCTGGTTGTAACGCTCGGACCCGAGCCGGTCGGCGTAGCCGGTCACGTCGACGTCGGTGATGCTCGGGTCGGCCGAGAGGGCGGCGGCGATCTCGTCGAGGCGCGGCTGCGGCATGTTGAGCGTTGCGCTGTTGAAGGCGAACAGCTCGGTGGCCGAGAGCGTGACTTTTTCGAAGCGCGCCGGCGGCGGCGGCGGCGGCGGTGGTGGCGGCGGCACCGGCACGATGACGGTCTCGGCCGGCGGCGGCGGCGGCGGCGGCGGCGGCGGCGGCGGAACTGGGCGGCTGAAGCTGTAATTGAAGCCGACCGTCAGGTATTTATTGTTGGAGCGGTCGAAGCCGAAGGTGTTTTCGTCGTCGATGCGCCCGTGCACATTGCGGAAATCGGCCTGCATCGACCAGCGTTCGTTGAGGTCGAGCTGGAAACCGAGGCCGGCCGAGACGAACGGCGAATTTTCGGACACGTTGATCGGGCCGGCACGCACGTTGTCGCGCTCGGCGCCGACGCCGAGCATGAGGAAGGGGCGGAACCGGTTGCGCGAGAACAGGAACAACCCGTCGACCCCGAGCAGGGTCTGGCGGTACCGCAGCGGGCCGTCGGTGATGCGCGCGTGGTGGGCGCCGACCTGGATGTCGATCCGGGGCGAGAGCGCGCGCCCGAAGCGCAACCCTGCACCCACGCCGTTTTCGTCGGGGCCCCACTTGGCGTCGGGGTGCAGGCCGCTGATGCTCGGCTGGATGTACCACGATGGATTGATATCTTGCGCCAGAATAGGCCCGGCGGAACAGAGGATGGCGACGGCCATGGCGATTTTCTTGGTGTTTTTCACAGTTTACTCTCCAGGAACGTTTAATAGGATGGGCTATCGGCTAGTTCGACCGGAGATTACAAGTGCTAGTTCACTATCGAATGTGCGCCAACGCACGCGCGCGCCGAACCGGTCCAGGCGCGCGACGCGCGTTTGCGGCAGAACAAGGAAGTGGCGCGCTGGGGGCGTAAATGCAAAAAAGCGCCGCGGCGGACTGGAGGGTCCGGCGCGGCGCTTTTTCAGGCGTTGTTTTGCCTAACGGGAACGTCCACCTGGCAGGGCGGACGTCCTGCGTTTTTATTAGTTGGTTTTTTCCGGCACGACGATGACGGTGTCGCCGGTCTTGCCGTCGGAGCCAGGGGCGCCGGTGGCGCCAGGGGCGCCGGCAGGGCCAGGGGCGCCGGCGGGACCAGGCACGGCCACGGTCTCAACCGGGGTCACGACGGTGGTCGTCGCTGGTGGGTTGACGGTGGTTTTTTCGCAAGCGGTCAGGCCGATGATAGCCAGCAGTGCTGCCAGGATAGTTGTTTTCATGGTGAAGTTCCTTAGTGAGTTTGTGCGTGCCGGTGGCAAGCAAAGGTGTTACTGATTGTCGTTGCGCACGCAATTTAGCGCGAACAAACCCAGCATAAGCAACAAACCGCGGCTGATCTGTTCGGCAACGCACACAGATGCGTCCGCAAGCATAAATTCGTTTCTTCCTATACAAACCAAGGGTTTTTCGCCGGATGCTCCCCACGTTTCCGGCGCATCGGCTTGCGCGTGGTCAATTTTTCGCGAACGTTCGATGGCGCACAGACCAGACGCTACGACAAGGGCAACCTTGAGTCCAGTTGTACGGAACCTGCAGTTTATAAAAGCTGTCAAAAGTTACATAGCGATCCGGACGAATGACTCTCTCTTTAATGGAGCACTCAACATGCAAGCAACGACACACCACAAGAATTCAGCGCCAGGCGCCAACGGTAACACGACCCTGGTAGAGCGCGTCGCGCCCCAACCGGCCGAACGTGCCCCGATCTCGATGGCCCCGATCGAGCGCGTACGTTCGACCTCGGCCACGCAGCGCCGCATCGAAAACATGCAGAAGCTCATCGGCGAATTGTCGACGCACGAAATGCTTGCCGACGAAATCGCGTGGTTCCTCAAATTCTCGCCGTCGGGGGCGCGCAAATACATCCGCGACCTGCGCGAAGCTGGCGTGATCGAACTGGCGCGCTACATCGAGGGCACCGCCACCTACCTGGGCAAGGCGGTCTACCAGATCTCGCCCGACCCCGACCGCGTCAAAGCCTTCCTGGCCGCGATCGTGCAGCCGAAGCGCGAAGGCGCGCCGCCACGCAAGGAGCGTCCGGGCCTGCGCGAGCAGAGCATGGCCGGCACGGGGCGTCATTTCCACATCCTGGCCGACGACACCCACTATGCGATCCGCGTCAACCGCAGCCCCGTCGCGCGTGATCCGCTTGTCGCCGCGCTGTTCGGTGCCGCCCCATCTGCCAAGGACGCGTAACACTGTCTGAGCAATTTCAGCAGGCGGGCGCCGGCCAGTCCGGCCGCGCCCGCACGCTTGCCGACGGGGAGCCAGTCCAGCGCCCGGCACATCCCGTTCGCCATCGTCATAAAATGCCCGCCGGTTTGCCGGCGGGCATAGCCACGTGCCCTCGACCTCTTTCACCGGGGCCGGCTGCGCTATTCGCGGCGCTTCACCGACGCTGGTCGAGTTGTGCGCGGCAGTGCGGTTACCCCGGCCGCTCCCGCGGCGCGCCTTCCGCCGACGCCGGCCGGGCGCGCATTCCGCCGACGCCGGCCATACGCGCACGCCGCGCCTTCCGCCGACGCCGGCCATACGCGCACGCCGTGCTTTCCGCCGACGCCGGCGGAACGCGCGCGCCGCGCCTTCCGCCGGACGCGCCCGTCAACGCCTTCCGCGCCGGTTCCTGACGCTAAGAACCCAATCAGCCAATTGAAATAAGCGCAAGTATCCCCATTTGCCTGTGAGCGACGGGGCCCGGGCGCTTGTTTTTGCCGCCCCCCCCCGCCAGACGCCACACCAACCAGAGAAGGAATCGCCATGCTACCGACTGCGCAATCGCTTGAAGGAAAACCAGTACCGAAGGTCACGTTCAAGGCACGCCCTAACGACCAGTGGAAAGACATCACGAGCGACGAGTTGTTCAAAGGCCGGACGGTGGTCGTGTTCTCGCTGCCGGGCGCCTACACGCCGACCTGTTCCTCGACCCATCTGCCGCGCTATAACGAGCTCGCGCCCGTTTTCAAGCAAAACGGCGTCGACGAGATCATTTGCATCTCGGTCAACGACGCCTTCGTCATGAACGAATGGAAGGTCGGCCAGGACGCCGAAAACATCACCGTCATCCCCGACGGCAACGGCGACTTCAGCCAGGGCATGGGCATGCTCGTCGACAAGCGCGACATCGGCTTCGGCCAGCGCTCATGGCGCTATTCGATGCTCGTCAAGGATGGCATCGTCGATAAAATCTTCATCGAGCCGCAGCGCGAAGGCGACCCGTTCGAAGTGTCCGACGCCGAGACCATGCTGCGCCACATTAATCCGAACGCGCTCATCCCGGAACCGGTCGTCGTCTTCGCCAAGCCCGGCTGCCCCCATTGCGCGCGCGCCAAGGCCGCGCTCAAGGCGCACGGCTTGCGCTACACCGAGATCAGCCAGGACCAGCGCATCAATTCGAGCGTGCTGCGGGCCGTGTCGGGCCAGTCGACCTGGCCGCAGGTGTTCATCGGCGGCAAGCTGATCGGCAATGCCGACGCGCTCGACGCCTATTTCGCCGACCAAGCGGCGGCCTGAGGCAGGCATGGCGACGCCGTTCCCACACCCCGCGTCCGCGCAGCGCGCGCACCACGGCGGGTCCGCCTGATGGAGGCGCTGCTCGTGGTTTCGGCCCTGGCGCTGGCCGCCGCGGCCGCGCTGCTGCTGCCGCGCTGGCGCCTGCGGCGCGCGCTCGCGCAAGCGCTGGCGCCCGAGGCGCTGGCGCTGTTGGCGCGCAATATCCCGGTGTATACAAGGCTGGCGCCCGACCTGCGCGAGCAGTTGAACGGCCTCGTCAAGCAGTTCCTGCACCAGAAAAAATTCGTCGGTTGCGCCGGCCTCGAGGTCACCGACGAGATGCGCCTGACCATCGCCGGCCAGGCCTGCCTGTTGTTGCTGAACCGCCCATCCAAGGTGTATCCGGCGCTGCACGCGGTGCTGGTCTACCCGAGCGCGTTCCTGGTGCCGCGCCCCCGGGTCGACGCCGCCGGCGTGGTCACCGACGCGCACCAGGACCTGCTCGGCGAATCCTGGGGCGACGGCCGCGTGGTGCTGTCGTGGGACCATGTACGGCGCGGCGCGCACGACTGGACCGACGGCCAGAACGTGGTGCTGCACGAATTCGCGCACCAGCTCGACAGCGAGTCGGGCAGCAACAACGGCGCGCCCTACCTCGGCAGCCCCGCGCTCTACCGCAACTGGGCCGAGGTGCTCTCGCGCGACTTCGCCAACCTGCAAAGCGATGCGATGTTCCGCCAGGAGAGCGTGCTCGACCACTATGGAGCGACCAGCCCGGCCGAATTCTTCGCCGTCGCCACCGAGACGTTTTTCGAAAAGCCGTACCAGCTGGCCGAGCGCCACGGCGCCCTGTTCGAGGAGTTCCTCAAGTATTACCGGGTCGATCCGCGCGCCTGGCAGGACGCGCCCGAGCGCGAACCGGAGCCGGCCTTCTACGGCCAGTGGCAGTAGGCGCGGCCGCGGCACGGCTCACAGCAAGATTTCGCCGTTCGGCCCCCACTTGACCTTGAGCAGTCCGGGCTCCTCGGACTCGAGCCACTGCGCCTCGAGCTCCTGCGGCGTGGGCTGGGCGTCGAGCTGGCGCTGCTGGTCGGCCAGCCGCAGCTCCTCGACGCCGAGGTCGCGGAACAGCAGGGCCTCGGCGATGCAGCGCGCCAGTTCGTCGGCCTGCCACGGTTTCGGGATGTAGCGCCAGACATGGGCGTCGTTGACGGCGCTGGCGACGGTTTCGAATTCGGTCGACGCCGACAGGCAGATCCGCACCGTGGTCGGCGCGATGTCCTCGAGCGCGTGCAGGAATTCGGCGCCGTTCATCTGCGGCATGCGGTAGTCCGAGATCGCGATATCGAAATTGCACTCGCAGCAGCGCTTGAGCGCGTCGAACGGATTGGTGAAGGTCTCGATGCGCAGGTCGTCGATCGGCAGGTGCTGGCGCATGGCCCGCACGAGCGCGTTCAAGACATAGATCTCGTCGTCGAGCAGCAGTATTCTTCGCATCGGTCCACCTTCCTGAACGCACCGGGTCGATGCGTCGCTAGTCGTCTATCCGTCACTGTTCATTACCGTCAGCTTGGCCACTAAGCGTCACACGCCGTCACGCGCCGTCACGCGCCGTCACGCGCCGTCGCCCCGGGCCGGCCACACCCACACCTGCAGGCGCTGCTCGTGCTTGCTTTCAAACTCCTGCACCTGGCGGATCAGCGCCGCGTCGAGCACGTGTTCGCTCGAGAGCAGCATCACGCCGTCGCCGCTGAGCAGGTCGCGCGCGAGCACCATGCCCGGCGCCAGCGCGCGCGACAGCAGCGCGAGCTCGCGCACCGGCTCGGCCGGGCCGGCCTCGTCGAGGCTGCGGAACGCCGCCACCACCGCCGGGTCGTAGCGCTTGCCGGCGCTGTCGCAGACGAGCTGGCGCGCGTCCTCGGGCGCCATGCGCCGCTGCACCAGCGCGCCGAGCTGCAAATTGTCGTAGTCCGAGGCCAGCGCGAGGATGCGCGCGCCCAGCGGGATCGCGTCGCCGGCGAGGCCGTCGGGAAAGCCGGCGCCGTCGAAGCGCTCGAGTTGCGCGCGCAGGATCGCGGCCACGCCGCGCAGCGCGTCGAGCGGCATCAGGGCCTGGGCCGCGCGCGCCGGGTGCTTGCGGAACAGGCCGAGGTAGTCGCCGCCGAGGGAGTTGACGGGCATGCGCAGCAGCTCCTCGGGGAAGCCGATCTTGCCGATCTCGTGCAGCAGGGCGGCGATGAACACCTCCTGGGTCTGCTGCGGCGCCAGTCCCATCCTGACGGCGATGCGGCGCGCCAGCTCGGCCACGCGGCGCGCGTGCCCGGCCAGGCGGTCGCCGCGCAGCTCGATGATGCTCGAGAAGATCTTGATGGTCGTGATGAAATTGCTTTTGAGTTTTTCGTTGGCCGCCACGACCGTGTCGCGCGAGGCCTCGAGCTCGCGCGTGCGCGCGGCGACCTTGTCCTCGAGCGCGGCGTTGAGCGCCTTGAGCGCCTCGTTCTGGCTGTGCGTGAGCTGCTCGAGGGCGCGTTTTTCGTGCTCGAGCGCGCGCCGCTCGAGCGCGTGGCGCACCAGCAGCAAGATGTCGTTGTCGTCCCACGGCTTGGGGATGTAGCGGAAAATCTCGCCGCGGTTGATCGCGGCCAGGATCGTGCTGACGTCGGCGTGGCCCGTGAGCAGCATGCGCACCGTGCCGGGCCAGCGCGCGCGCGCGTGCTCGAGGAACTCGGCGCCGTTCATCTCTGGCATGCGCATGTCGGAGATGACCAGGTCGACCGCCTCGCGCTCCATCAGGGCCAGCCCGGCCGCGCCGCCCTCGGCGCACAGCACCTTGTAGCCGAGCGGGCGGAACAGCCGGCGCAGCGCGGCCAGGATGTTCGGCTCGTCGTCGACGCACAGCAGGGTGTGGGCCGGCGCCGGTCCGGGCGCGGCGGCGGCCGCCAGGTCCACCGCGACGTCCGGCGCCGCGCTCATGGCAGCGCGCCTTGCGCCGGCGCCGGCGGCGCGTGGCGCACCGGCAGCACCACGCGGAAGGTGCTGCCCGCGCCGGGCGTGCTGTCGACCTCGATCCGGCCCTGGTGCTTTTGCACGATGCCGTAGGCCAGCGACAGGCCCAGCCCGGTGCCCTTGCCGATCGCCTTGGTCGTGAAGAAGGGATCGAAGATGCGCGACAGGTTGGCCGGCGCGATGCCGCTGCCGTTGTCGGCGACCTCGATCCAGACTTCGGCGGCGCCGAGCGCGCCGGTGCTGACCGTGATCGCGCCGCGCTGCTCGCCCATCGCGTGGGCCGCGTTGACGACCAGGTTCATGACGACCTGGTTGATCTGCGAGGGCAGGCACTCGATCTCGGGGATGTTGCCGTAGCGCTTGACGACGTCGGCCTTGTAGCGGACCTCGTTGGCGACGATGTTCAGGGTCGAGTCGATGCCCGTGTGCAGGTTGGCCCAGACCCATTCCTGGTTGCCGTCGGTGCGCGAAAAATCCTTGAGGTCCTGCACGATGTGGCGCACCCGCACGATGCCTTCCTTCGACTCGCGCATCAGGTTCGGGATGTCCTGGCGCAGGAAGTCGAGGTCGAGCGCGGCGCGCAGCGCGCCGAGCCTGGCCGCGACCCCGGGCGCGGCGCCGGCCTCGGCCTCCTGGTAGGCGTCGAGCATCGTGAACAACTGGCCGAGGTAGCTTTGCAGGCTGCCGAAGTTGGAGAAGATGTAGCCGATCGGGTTGTTGATCTCGTGCGCGACGCCGGCGGCGAGCTGGCCGATCGAGGCGAGCTTGTCGGACTGCACCAGTTGCTGCTGGGTGAGCGAGAGCTTGACGTTCAGTTCGGTCAGCTCGAGGTTGCGTTGACGCAATTCGGCGTCGGCCGCGCGCCGGCGCCGGATGTCCTCCTCGAGCAGGGCGTTGGCCTCGGCCAGCTGGAAGGTGCGTTTTTCGACGAGGTGCTCGAGGTTGTCGTGGGCGCGCCGCAGCGCGTTCTCGGCGACCCGGCGCTCGGTCACGTCGCGCATCGACTCGATCGCGCCGACCACCACGCCGTCGACGTCGCGCAGCGGCGCGGCCGTGAAATGGAGCCAGTGGCCGCCGGCGCCGATGTTCGGGAAGAAGTCCTCGGCCTCGTAGGCGCCCGGGATCACGGCCGAGCGCCGGTGGTGGTCGAGCGCGTCGGCGTCGCCGGCCACGATCAGGTCCGACAGCATCGGCCGCTTGCGCGCGTAGAACGCCAGTCCCTGGTTGCTGGTGCCGACCATGTCCGACCTGGCCCAACCGAGCAGGTGTTCGCAGGCCTTGTTCCAGTGGGTGATCACGTGCGCGCGGTCGATCGCGAAGGTGGCGACCGGGTGGCCGTCGAAAAACTCCGACAGCGCGATGTCCGGGGCTTTGGCCTCAGGCACGGACGTGGCGGAATTGCGCATGGTGGTTTCCTTTGCCTGCCGGAAGCGGGTCGCGCGTGCGGCGGCCGGGGATGGAGCGCGCGGCGCGCTCGGCGACGCCCTGGTCGACGCCCTGATCGCCGCTCGGTCGGACGCGCTGTTTGACGCTCCGTTCGATTATAAAGCCCAAAGCTTGCCCTGCATCATTGCGGAGAATGTTTTTTTGCGGGCAACACACTTGGTGTGCTGGCGTACAGAGGTTTGGCGCGCCAAGGCGCATGCTGGGGCTTTCGCGGCGACGCGCCGGCGCCCTGCGCCCGGGCACGCGCCGTCCGTTTTACCCATCCAGGAGGAAAGCAGCATGTCGACGATCATCGCGGGTCATTTTCAATTGCAAGAGGAAGTCGAGCGCGCCAAAGAAGAATTGCGCAACGCGGGCTTCGGCGAAAGCCGCATCAGCGCGTTCTTCGTTAACGCGCCCGGCCAGCACGACATGACGCCGATCGGCGGCGACCATGCCATTTCGCCGGGCGCGAGCGAGACGCCCGAGGGCGTGGTCGAGGGCACCGCGACCGGCGGCGCGGTCGGGCTCGCGATCGGCGCGCTGACCTCGCCCGTGACGGGGCCGGTCGGCCCGATCGTCGGCGGCCTGGTCGGCGCCCACGTCGGCTCGCTGTTCAGTTTCAGCAAAATGAAGGAGGCGGGCGAACCCGAGGAGGGCGGCCAGAACCTGCGCGTGCCGCGCGTGACCGGCATGCTGGTCGCCGTCGCGCTCGACGCCCCGGCCGACGAGGCGCGCGCGCTCGACGTGCTGCGCGACCTCGGGGCCCACCACATCGAACGCGCCGAGGGCACGATCGAGCGAGGCGACTGGTCCGATTTCGACCCCCGCAGCATGCCCGTCGTGATCGCCTGAGGCGCTCCCGTCCCGCGCGCGGCGCCACAATAATTGTGTTGCCATGCGCACTTTTATGGGTATGATGGACCCGGTTCCTGCGCCGCCACGGCGGCGCACGGCGGACGGCGAGTCGCAGTGCCAACGAGACTCGATGCCAACGAGTCTCAATGCCCACGAATCTCGGTGCGAACCGGGCTCGTTGCCAACGGGTCTCGGTGCTAACGGGTCTGGCGGGAGGTCGCTTCAATGACGCAAGCATGGGTAACCCTGACCGACGTGGACGGCCGCGAGATCGACGCGCCCACCGAGGACGAACTGGCCGAGACGCTGGCGGCCGTCTACGCGACCGCCGCCGACGCCAGCGCGGCCCTGCGCTTCGGCTATGACGACGGGCTCATGTATGTGGCGGAAGTCAACGGCAACGGCCTGGTCCGTTTCGAGGAATGGTCCGACCGCGACTGCGAAATGGCGCTCGCGAGCCCGCGCAACATGAGCGCGAGCCAGAGCGAGGCGCTCGCGCTGTGGTGCTTCATGGCGCGCCGCCAGGTGTCCAAAATACGCGAACTGGCCTGGGCCTGACCCTGCCGTTCAAGCGCTCCCGCGCCCGGCCGTGGCGCGTTTCAGTGCGCCATCAGCAGCGGCACCGAGGTTTCCTCGAGCACCGTGTGGGTGACCCCGCCGAGCAGGCTTGCGCGCAGGCGCGAGTGGCCGAATCCCCCCATCACGAGCAAATCGGCCGACAGTTCGGCGCCCAGCGCGAGCAGCGCCGCGCCGATGTCCTGGCGCCGCGCCGGGCCGCGCCGCGGCGCCAGCGCGTGCACCGCCAGGCTCGCCTGCACGCCATGGCGCGCGAGGTAGCGGCGCGGATCGGCGGCGCGCGCCTCGGCCAGCACGCGGCCGTCGCCGCTGTCGAACACGGCCAGGGTGAGCTCGTCGGCCAGGCGCAGCAAGGGCAGCCCGAGCTGCAGCGCACGCGCCGCCTCGCGCCCGCCATCCCAGCCCACCAGCACCTTGCGCCCGACCCGCTCGAGCACCCCCGCATGCGGCACCACGAGCACCGGCCGGCCCGCGTGCCGGAGCACGTGCGCGGGCAGGTCGCGCCCGCCCGCGTCGGGCTCGGACTGGCCGAGCACGACGAGGTCGGCGCCGCGCGCGTGCAGGCTGAGCCCGTCGCCGGCGTCGTCGTCGACCAGGCGCGCCTCGTGCGTGGGCGTCGCGAGCCCGGCCAGCCGCGCGGTGAAGCCGCGCAGCGCGGCCTCGGCCTGTTCGCGCAGGAAGCACAGGTGCAGGGCGAGCGTGGCGTCGTCGCCCTCGAGCGGGTCGCGCTGGTATAAAAAACGCGAGATGCCGGTCAGCGCGGCCCCGATCAGGTGGCCCTCGAAGCGCGCCGCGACGGCCGCCGCGACGTCGATGCGCCGGGCCGCGTGCGCGCGCTCGTCGACATGCACAAGGACGGTCCGATAGGACATGGAAACCACCCGTCGTTCGCTCTCTGGTGCCTCAATTATAGGCCGGCGGCGCGAAAACCGCGAGTGCGCCCGGGGCGCGGCCCAGTCCCTAAAGTTTGATTTCAATCAATGTTGTATCAATCTACATCTCTAGACTTGTCCCTCATGCCCTCGACGGCATTCATCGCCTAAGCATTTAAAACGAACTGGAAGAGACAATGGACAACAAGAAAGTAGCATTGGTGACGGGCGGCATGGGCGGGCTCGGCACCGCGATCTGCCGGCGCCTGTACGACGCCGGCTTCAAGGTCGCCACCACGTATTCGCCGAACAACAAGCAGCCCGAAGCGTGGCTGGCCGCCCAGCGCGACGAGGGCTACCGCTTTTCCGCGTTCAAGGTCGACGTCACCGACTACGCCGACAGCGAGTGGATGGTGCAAAAGCTGCTCGCCGAACTCGGGCGCCTCGATGTGCTCGTCAACAACGCCGGCATCACGCGCGACCAGAGCATGCGCAAAATGGTGCAGCAGGACTGGTCCGACGTCATGCGCGCCAACCTCGACAGCGTATTCAACGTGAGCAAGCAGGCGATCGAACCGATGCTCGCGCAAAAGTGGGGCCGCATCGTCAACATCTCGTCGGTCAACGGGCAGAAGGGCGCCTTCGGCCAGGCCAACTACGCCGCCGCCAAGGCCGGCATGCACGGCTTCACCAAATCGCTCGCGCTCGAGATGGCGCGCCACGGCATCACGGTCAACACCGTCTCGCCCGGTTACCTGCGCACGCAGATGGTGATGCAGGTGCCGGCCGACATCATGCGCGAAAAAATCCTGCCGCAGATCCCGATGGGCCGGCTCGGCGAGCCGGCCGAGGTCGGCGCGCTGGTCGCGTATCTGTGTTCGGAGGAGGCCGGTTTCGTGACGGGCGCCAACCTCGCGATCAACGGCGGCCAGCACATGGCGTAGGCGGGGCGGCTCAAAAGCGTTTTTCGGCGCGCGTCTGGCAGGCAATGCACAGGCGCGCTTCCGGCCGCGCCTGCAGGCGCGAAAAGCCGATGTTCTGGCCGCACTCGTCGCACATGCCGTAACTGCCGTCGTCGAAGCGCGCAAGCGCGCGCTTGATCGCGAGTTCCTGCGCGGCGTTGTGGCCGGCCGCCTCGAACGCGAGGTCGTTGAGCAGGCGCACGGTGGCTTTGTCGGCGGGAGAGGTTTCGATTTCTTCGACGGCAAGCGTGCCCGCCGGCGCGGCGAGGGCGCCGATGCGTTGCTCGAGGATCGCCCTGAGCAGGGCGAGCTGTTCCGGTGCAAGGCCGTTCATCGCGGAACTCCGTGTTGTTCGAAGGCAGCTGCGCCTTGGTCGACGCAGGGCTAGCCATAAGTGTAGCGCGATCCGCGTGCGCTGGCGCACGCGTGGCCGGGGGACAGCCCGTCAGGGCTTTTTGGGACTGGTCGCGTCGACCAGGGCGATCTGCTTGCGCACTTTGTCGAGCGCGGGAACGATCAGCATGACCTGGTGCGTCATGACGGCGCCGCCGAGCGTGACGAGGCTGCCGGCGAGCCCGACGAGGTTGCCGATGTGGCCGATGTGGCGGATCGTTTCGGCCGCCTTGGCGGTGAGCGCCATCACATGCTTTTGTTGCTTGCCCAGTTCGCTCACGACGCTGACCGCGGCGTCGGCGTACAGGCCGTCGGCGCGCTGGCGCAGCAACAGTTCTTCGTCGAACAGCGCGCGCGCGGCGTTTTGCTCGAGTTCGCTCAGCGGGCCGTTGTTTTCCTTGATCTGGCGCAGGATGCGCGCATGGATCTCGTCGGCGCATTCGCCGAGCTTGTCGGCCAGCGCCTCGATTTCGGCCGCGGTCGACAAGCCGTGCGGCGCCTCTGCGCCGGCCGCCGCCACCGCGGCCGTGGGGGCCGCGGCGGCGGTGGCGGGCGGCGGTGCGACGGACGCCGTGGCGGCGCCGGCCTTGGCTGCGGCGTCGGCCGCTTCTTGCGGGGTCAATTCTTTCATGGTTCAATCTCCCATCAAATCGAGGTGTCTTGCAAGCCTTCGCGGATCATCCGCAGGTCCTTGGTGTACTTGGCCAGCGTGAGCATCAGTTCGGCGCCGGTCATCTTGTCGAGGTTGTCGCGCAGCTTGCGGTGCCCGAGCGAGACCTTGCTCAAGCCTTGCATCGCCAGGTCGTAGCGCTTGTCGATCAGGCGGTACTCGATCGATTTGTTCAGGTAGTGCACCTTGGCGAGCGTGACGAGCATGCGGTCCTGCGGCTTGTTCGAATACGGGATGTCGATGTCGAAAATGCCGAGCACCACCTTCTGCTCGTTTTCGTTGGTCTTGGCGTAGTAGCGCGTGAGCGTGATCATGGCCTCGATCAGGGTTTGCAGGTCGGCGTCGCCGTCGCGCACCATCGACTCGACGCTGCGCCCCTGGTAGCCGGAGGCGATCACGCGCGTGAGCAGGCGCGTCAGGCCGGTGTAGGCGACCACGTGCCGCTGCTCGAGCCCGCTGTCGGCGAACGCCTTGAGGCCGGTGCCGAGGTCGTCGAGCTTGCCGGTCAGGTCGAAACGCTCCTCGCCCGCGAGCAAACTGAGCGTTTGCATGTAGAGCACCACGGTCTTCTGCACGCTCTGGAAATCGTCGTAGGCCGCGCGCCGCTTGGCGTCGTTCTCCTTGGCGAGCTTGTCGGCCGCCGCCGTCAGGTAGGGCTGCTCGCGCACGTAGGTGTCGCGGAAGCGGGTCGACAATTCGGAGTAGCCGCCGAGCTTGGCGGAGGCGTCGGCGAACTCGCGCACTTCGGACAGACTGACTTTTCCGGTGCTGGCACAGCCCCCGAAAAGGAGGCTGACGGCGAGGGCTGCACAGACGGTAAGGTAGCGGCTTGCGTTCATGGGGATCCTCTCGGGCGGCGCGAAAATGGCGTACCGGAAGGCCCCATTCTTGCCTCTGTGGCATACAGGCATCTTGCTCAAGGTCAAGCTTGTACTGCTTGGCGGTAAAATGCGGAAAGCGGGTCTCCGTTCGAAGCGCCCATTTTGAAAGAGCCACATGTCCAGCCCAGCCCACTATGACGTGATCGTGTTCGGCGCGACCAGCTTCGTCGGCCAGATTTTGTGCCGCGTGCTCAGCGAGCAGTGCGCCGGCCAGTTCACGTGGGCCGCGGCCGGCAGGTCGCAGGCGAAACTCGAGGCGGTGCGCGCGCAACTGGGCGCCGCCGGCGCCGGCCTGCCCTTGATCGTGGCGGACGCGGCCAGCGCGGCCGACATGCGCGCGCTGTGCGCGCAGGCGCGGCTGGTGGTCTCGACGGTCGGGCCGTACGCGCTGTACGGCGAGCAACTGGTCCAGTCCTGCGCCGCGGGCGGCACCGACTACTGCGACCTGACCGGCGAAGTGCAATGGGTGCGCCGCATGATCGAACGTTACGAGGACACGGCGCGCGCCACGGGCGCGCGCATCGTGCATTGCTGCGGCTTCGATTCGATCCCGTCCGACCTCGGCGTGCACTTTTTGCAGCGCGAGGCGCGCGAGCGCTTCGGCCAGCCGTGCACCAGCATCAAGATGCGCGTCAAGGCGATGGCGGGGACGGTCTCGGGCGGCACCGCCGCGAGCCTGGTCAATATCGCGAAGGAGGCCGCGGCCGACCCGGCGCTGCGGCGCGAACTGGCCGACCCGTATTCGATCTGCCCGCCCGGCCATGGCTTCAGCGCGCGCCAGAACCCGGCCGCCGGGGCCGAGTACGACGCCGACTTCGCGACCTGGACCGCACCATTTTTAATGGCAGGCATCAACACGCGCGTCGTGCACCGGTCGAACGCGCTGCTCGAGGCGGCCTACGGCAAGGATTTCACCTACGACGAGGCGACCATGGCCAAGGGCTGGCTGCGGGCGCAGGGTTTCACGCTCGGGATCGGCGCCTTCATGCTCGGGCTCGGCGTCGCGCCCCTGCGCGGGGTGATCGAAAAGCGCGTGTTGCCGCAGCCGGGCGAGGGGCCGAGCCTTGAAGCGCAGGCGAAGGGCTTTTTCGATTTCCGCTTCGTCGGCAAGACCGCGCAGGGGCAGCAACTGCGCGTCAAGGTCACGGGCGACCGCGACCCGGGTTACGGCTCGACCGCCAAGATGCTCGCGCAGGCGGCCGCCTGCCTGCTGCTCGACGTGCCGCGCAGCGAGCGCGGCGGCGGTTTCTGGACCCCGGCCACGGTGTTCGGCGACAAGCTCATCGCGCGCCTCGAAGCGCACGCGGGCTTGCGCTTCAGCGTGCTCGAGCCGGCGTCCTAATCGAGCGCGAGCCGCATCGCTTGTTCGAACAGCACGGTGCCCTCGCGCGCCGTGGCCGGGCCGGTGTCCTCGAATCCCTCGCGCCGGTAGAGCCGCGCGGCGGCGTTGTCGCCGCAAGTGACGCTCAGTTGGACGAAGCGCGCGTCGCCGGCCCTGGCCCACGCGATCGCCTCGCGCAGCAGCGCGGCGGCGACGCCGCGGCCGCGGCCCTCGGGCGCGACCCACAGCTGGAAAATATTCACCACGGCCGGATCGGCCGCATCGCGCTTGGCCCACACCAGTCCGACCGGCGCGCCGGCCAGTTCGGCGACGAGCGGACAATCCTGGCCCGAGGCGGCCGCCGCGGCCAGGCGCGCGGCCCAGGCCTCGAGCGGGCGCGGCTGTTCGGATGCCAACGTGCTGCAAAACGCATCGGGCGCGTCGGCGAGGGCGCGCAGCCGCACTGCGCGGTAGCAGGCCGCCTCGTGGGCTTCGAGCGTGCGGATGACGATCGGTGTTTGCGGTTGGGACATATCAGCCCTGTGCTTGCATGATTGGATACCCTGGCGCCAGGCCAGGCCTTCGACAGTGCCCGAGCGCGGGATATATTCGCAGCCGATCCAGCCCGTGTAGCCGAGCGCATCGATCAGTTCGAGCAGCGGCGCAAAATCGATTCCGCCCGTCCCCGGCTCGTGCCGTCCGGGCACGTCCGCCAGTTGCATATGGGCGATCAGGGGCAGGTGCGCGCGGATGGTGTCGGCCAGGGCGCCCTCCATGCGCTGCATATGGTAGATGTCGTACTGCATGAACAGATTCTCGGCGCCGCACTCGGCGATGACGGCGGCGGCCTGCGCGCTGCCGGTCAGGAAATAGCCGGGCATGTCGAAGCTGTTGATCGGCTCGATCAACAGGCGCATGCCGTGTTCGCCGAGCCGCGCCGCCGCGTAGCGCAGGTTGGCGACATAGGTCGCGTGCGCGCCGGCCCGGTCGGCATCGGGGGCCAGGATGCCGGCCATGCAGTGCAGGCGTTCGACGCCAAACGCCCGCGCATACGCGAGCGCGCGCGCAACGCTTTTTTGGAACTCGTCAACCCGCAGCGGGTCGCACGCGATGCCGCGGTCGCCCGCGGCCCAGTCGCCGCACGGAAAATTGTGCAGCACGAGTTCGAGCTTGTGGCGCGCGAGCCGGCGGGCGATGTCGTCGGCCTCGAACGCATACGGAAACAAAAACTCGACCGCGACGAACCCGGCGTCGGCGGCCGCCTCGAAGCGATCGAGGAACGGCAGTTCCGTGAACAGCAGGCTCAGGTTGGCGGCGAAGCGCGGCATCAGGAATTCGACAAATTCATGCCGGCGACCTGCCCGAGCACGACGCCGAGCGCGTCGAGTTGCTCGGGCGCGGCATTGGCCAGCAACTCCCGGCAGATCCGGCGCGCCGTCGTGGTCGCGTCGGCGAGCAGGGTCTGGCCGGTGTCGGTGATCACGGCGTAGCCGACGCGCGCATCGCGCGGATCGGGCTGGCGGCTGACCAGGCCGATTTTTTCGAGCGGCAGCAGGGTGCGCGTCACGCCCGAGGCCGTCAAGGCGAGCCGTTCTGCGAGGTCGACCCGGCGCAGCCGTCCGCCGACGGCCCGGCTCAGGTGGTGCAGCAGCACGTAGTCGCCGAAGCCGATCCCGTGCACGCTGCCGAGGGAGTTGTCGAGCCTTCGTCCCAGCACGGCCTGGGCGCGCGCGAGGCGCACGCAAAAGTCGAGCGCGGCGTCGGCGGCGGCGTTGTCGGCGGCTTTGTCCGCAAACTGTTGGTCCTGAGTGCTCATCGTGATTCTATGGTTGATCTATGGTTGAGATATCAACTATATAGCCAAGCGTCGAAGAAGGGAAGCTGAAGCGGGAAAAAAACAGCCGCCGCTTCCCGCCGCCTAGGTGGTGGACAGGTCCATGCCGGCCAGTTGGTCCAGCACCACGCCGAGCGCGTCGAGCTGGTCCGGTTCGGCCGCGTCCAGCATTTCCTGGCACACCATGCGCGCGGTCGCGCCGGCGTCGGCTAGCACCCCGTGGCCGGCGTTTGAAATCGCCGCGTAGCCTACCCGGGCGTCGCGCGCGCCGCCCTGGCGCGCGACCAGGCCGATTTTTTCGAGCGGCAGCAGGGCGCGCGTCACGCCCGAGGCGCTCAAGGCCAGCCGTTCGGCCAGGTCGACCCGGCGCAGGCGCCCGCCGCTGGCGCCGCCCAGGTGCTGCAGCAGCACCAAATCGCCGAAGGCGATCCCATGCACGCTGCCGAGCGCAGCGTCGAGCCGGCGCGTGAGGCTGGCCTGCGCACGCGACAGGCGCACGCAAAAGTCGAGCGCGCGCGCGCCGCCGTTGTCGGTTGGAACTTGGAGCAGGGTATTCATATGATTTCCTTTTATTTGATAAATGCTTGAGTATTCAACTATATAGCAATCATAAGGGAAAGGGAACAGTTTTTCGAAGGACGAAAAAAAACAGCCACCGCGGCACGGGCCGGGTGGCTGTTCTGGTCGCGGCGCGCGGGCGCGTGCCTGGCGCTAGCGCGGCAGCTTACCTGCCGCGCCCGCCCGAGCGGTGCAGGGGCGAGGCGTTGGTGCGGTTGCCGCCGCCACCGCCGCCGCCGCCGTTGCCGGCCGTGCCGCGCGGCTTGCCCGCGGCGCGGTTGCTGTTGCCGCCGCCGCCGACCTTGACGACCTGGCCGCCACCGCCACCGCCGCCGCCGCCGGAACGGCGACCGCCGTGGCCCGGCGCGCCGCTGCGCAGCTGCACCGGTTGCGCGCGTGCGCTCGGGTCCGGCTCAAAGCCCGGGATGACCTGGCGCGGCAGGGTTTGCTTGATGAGTTTTTCGATGTCCTTGAGCATCTCGTGCTCGTCCACGCAGACCAGCGACACGGCTTCGCCGGTGGCGCCGGCGCGGCCGGT
>JAZKIN010000135.1:0-99903 GCA_040384885.1 Pseudomonadota bacterium
CGGTGACCTTCGAGATCAGGTAGGGGCTGACCCGGTAGCCGCCGTTGGCGAACACGGCGTAGGCGCCGGCCAGCTGCAGCGGGGTGGTCGCGCCCGCGCCGAGCGCGAGCGTCAGGTACGGCGGGTTGCGCTCGGGCTCGAAGCCGAAGCGGCTCGTGTACTCCTGGCCGTACTTGGCGCCGATCTTGTGCAAGATCCGGATCGAGACCATGTTCTTCGAGCGCGTCAGGCCGCGCCGCATGCTCATCGGGCCCTCGTACTTGTTGTCGTAGTTCTTCGGCTCCCAGGGCTGGCCGCCGGTCTGGCCGGCGTCGAACGAGATCGGGGCGTCGTTGATGATCGTCGCCGGCGACAGCCCGCGCTCGAGCGAGGCCGAGTAGATGAAGGGCTTGAACGACGAGCCCGGCTGGCGCCAGGCCTGGGTCACGTGGTTGAACTTGTTGCGGTTGTAGTCGAAGCCGCCGACCAGCGCGCGGATCGCGCCGTCGTTCGGGTCGGCCGCGATGAAGGCCGACTCGACCGCCGGCATCTGGCTCACGCTCCAGTCCTTGCCGCCCTCCTGGGTCACGCGGATCACGGCGCCGCGCTTGACGCGCCGGTTCGGCGCCGCCTTGGCCGAGAGCCACGACGAGGCGAACGCGAGGCCCGGCCCCGACAGCGTGATCTCCTCGCCCGAGGCGGTCACGGCCCTGATCTGGGCCGGCGAGGCGGCCAGCACCATCGCGGCGACGATGTCGTCGCTGTCGGGATGCTCGGCCAGCTCGGCCTCGATCGCCTCGTCGGCCTCCTCCTTGCTGGCCGGGATCTCGATGTAGGCCTCGGGCCCGCGGTAGGGGTGGCGCCGCTCGTACTCCATCACGCCGCGCCGCAGCGCGAGGTAGGCCGCGTCCTGGTCGGCCTTGGTGATGGTCGTGAACACGTTCAGGCCGCGCGTGTAGGTCTCCTCCTTGAACTGCTCGTAGACGAGCTGGCGTGCCATTTCCGCAACATATTCGGCGTGCACGCCGAATTCGCTGCTGTCGGTCTTGATCTTCAGTTGTTCGGCCTTGGCCGCGGCGAATTCGGCGTCCGTGATGTACTTCAGGCCGTGCATGCGCAGCAGGATATATTGCTGGCGGGTACGGGCGCGCTTCGGGTTGACGACCGGGTTGTAGGCCGACGGCGCCTTCGGCAGGCCGGCCAGCATGGCCGCCTCGGCCAGCGTGATCTCGGCCAGCGGTTTGCCGAAATAGATCTGCGAGGCCGAGGCGAAGCCGTAGGCGCGCTGGCCGAGGTAGATCTGGTTCATGTAGACCTCGAGGATCTGGTCCTTGGTAAGGTTCTTCTCGATCTTCCAGGCCAGCAGGATCTCGTAGGCCTTGCGCTTGTAGGTTTGCTCGCTCGAGAGGAAGAAGTTGCGCGCGACCTGCTGCGTGATAGTCGAGGCGCCCTGCTTGGCGCCGCCGCCGGCGTTGTGCAGCGCCGCGCGCACCATGCCGAGGTAGTTGACCCCGCTGTGCTTGTAGAACTGGTCGTCCTCGATCGCGAGCACGGCCTTTTTCATGACGTCGGGGATGTCCTTGATGTGCACCAGGTTGCGCCGCTCCTCGCCGAACTCGCCGATCAGGACGCTGTCGGCCGAAAAGATACGCAATGGCATTTTTGGCCGGTAATCGGTCAGCGCGTCGAGCGCGGGCAGGTTCGGGTAGGCCATCGCGAGCGCGAACACGACCACGAGCAGGGCCACCAGCGCGCCGCCGGTGAGCACGGCGAGCGCGAGCAGGAGCCAGCGCGCGGGCGTGCGCCGGCGCGCGCCGGCGCCCGGCGCTGCGGGGGAATGGGGGGGATTCGGGTCGTGCCGGGCGGTTGTCATGCGGGCGGGTTCTTTCGCTTGGTCGATGCGTTTCATTATAAAGCACCGCCACCGCGCAAGGTGCCCCGTGCGGCCGGGTCCGGCGCCGCCGGCGTGAACCAAGCGACAACTGTGATGTCGCCCCGTTCACACAGTGTCGCAAATCCGCCCGCCCGCGGAAAATTTCAAAGCAGAAATACCTTTACACGCCATCACGCTTATTGCTACGATTTAATGTAATGCCTGATATATACATTCTAAATGGCGGTTTTAAAACCGATTCCCCGAGCGGGATCGGGCGATATTCGTTCTGCAATGCAATTTTTTCATGTGTTTGCAGTGTAAGTGGTGTGTTGGCGGGTCAGGGAGTGCGCGTGTTATGGTCAATCTAGGTACCTTGTTCGGGCAGGCAAGCCCACCCTTGCTGGGGCTCGACATCAGCACCTCGGGGGTGCGCCTCGTCGAGCTCGTCATGGCGGGCAAGACCGGCATCCGCCTCGAGCGCTACGCGCACGAGCCGCTGCCGCGCGGCGCGGTGGTCGACGGCAACATCGAAAACATCGAGCAGGTGGCCGAGGCGGTGCGCCGGGTGTGGAAGAAAAGCGGGACCCGGATCAAGCTCGTCGCGCTCGGCATGCCGCCGGCGTCGGTGATCACCAAGAAGATCGTGCTTCCGGCCGGCATGAGCGAGGACCAGCTCGAGATGCAGGTCGAATCCGAGGCCAGCCAGTACATCCCGTTCGCGCTCGACGACGTCAGCCTCGACTTCGAGGTCATGGGCCCGTCGGCCGGCTCGCCCGACGACATCGACGTCATGCTCGCCGCCTCGCGCAAGGAGAAGGTCGAGGACCGCATCGCCATCGCCGAGGCCGCGGGCCTGAAGGCGGTCGTGATGGACATCGAGTCGTACGCCGCGCGCGCCGCGCTCGACCGGGTCAACCTGCAGGCCGCCGGCGCGCCGCAGGACCAGATCGTGGCGCTGTTCCAGATCGGCGCCCAGGTCACCCACATCTCCGTCATGCTCGACGGCGAGACCATCTACGAGCGCGAGCAGCCGTTCGGCGGCAACCAGCTGACCCAGGACATCGTGCGCGCCTACGGCATGTCGTTCGAGGAGGCCGAGACCAAGAAGAAATCGGGCGACCTGCCCGACAACTACCAGGCCGAGCTGCTCACCCCGTTCCTCGAGAACGCCGCGCTCGAGATCACGCGCGCGATCCAGTTCTTCTACACCTCGACCCCCTACACCCGGATCGACCAGCTGTTCCTGGCCGGCGGCTGCGCGGTCACGCCCGGCCTGCTCGAGACGGTCGCGAGCCGCACCAAGATCGCCAGCGCGGTCGTGTCGCCGTTCAAGGGCATGCAATTGAGCCCCCTCGTGCGCGAGCAGCAGCTGCGCACCGAGGCGCCCGCCTATCTTGTCGCCTGCGGGCTCGCGTTGCGGAGATTTGACTGATGATCAGAATTAACCTATTGCCGCACCGCGAGGAAAAACGCAAACAGAAGATGGCCGCGTTCTACGCCCTGCTCGCGCTCGGCGCGGTCGTCGGCGGCGCCATCGTGCTGGTCGTGGCCGGCTACAACGCGAGCCGGCTGTCGATCCAGGACGAGCGCAACACGGTGTTGCGCAGCGCCAACGTCGACCTCGACGCCAAGATCACCCAGATCGCCACGCTCAAGGTCGAGATCGAGGGCCTCAAGGCGCGCCAGCAGGCGGTCGAGGACCTGCAGGGCGACCGCAACCAGCCCGTGTTCCTGCTCGACGAACTGGTCAAGCAGACCCCCGACGGGGTCTACCTCAAGTCGTTCAGGCAGGAGGGCCAGCGGGTCGTCATCAACGGCTACGCGCAGTCGCAGGAGCGGGTCGCCGAGCTGCTGCGCAACGTCAACAACCTGTCGCCGTGGCTCGAGCGGCCCGACCTGACCGAGGTCAAGTCGGCCAACCTGCAGCAGGGCAAGGCGGTCAAGAAGGTGGTCGACTTCACGCTCGCGCTCGGGATCAAGCGTCCGCGCGACCGCGACGCGGCCGCCGTCAAGGCGGTCGGGGGCGCCGGCCAGGCCGTGACGGTCACCAACGGCGCGGCCACCGTGGTGGCGCCGGCCGGTTCGACCGTGGTCACCACCACACCGGCCCCGGCCAAGTAGCCCAGAACGGACACCAACATGAGTATTGACATCAAACAACTCGGCGCCTCGCTGAACGGGCAGTTCCAGAACCTCAACGGGCGCCATCCGGGCCAGTGGCCGATCGTGCCGCGCGTGCTGTGCGGCATCGGGGTGGTCGTCGGCGTCGTCGCGCTCGGCTACTTCACCTACCTCAGCGCCCAGTTCGAGGAGCAGGCCACCAAGGCCGGCGAGGAGGTCAAGCTGCGCGAGGAGTACCGCAACAAGATGGCGCAGGCGATCAACCTCGAGACCCTGGTCGAGCAAAAGAAGCTCGTCGACCAGTACGTCGACAAGCTGCAAAAGCAGTTGCCGAGCAAGGCCGAGATGGACGAGCTGCTGTCCGACATCAACCAGGCCGCGGTCGGGCGCGGCCTGCATTTCGACCTGTTCAAGCCCGAGGCCCCGGTGGTCAAGGATTACTACGCCGAGCAGCCGATCGACATCAAGGTCACCGGCAGCTACCACGACATCGGCGCGTTCGCCGGCGACATCGCGAACCTGCCGCGCATCGTCACGCTCAACAACATGTCGCTCACCACCAAGGACGGCGTGCTGCTGCTCGAGGCGCTCGCCAAGACCTTCCGCTACCTCGATCCCGAGGAGGTCAACGCGCAGCGCCAGGTCAAGGCG
The DNA here is from genome assembly GCA_040384885.1 of Pseudomonadota bacterium. GTDB lineage: Bacteria > Pseudomonadota > Gammaproteobacteria > Burkholderiales > Burkholderiaceae_D > Telluria_A. The sequence continues at coordinate 4,628 of JAZKIN010000135.1, forward strand.
GACGCGGCGAAGCTGGGCGCACCCAAGAAGGATGCCAAAAAATGATGAACCCAACCAAGACCGCGCCGCGCGGGCGGCCGGCGCCGCCGCTGCTGCTGCTGCTGCTGCCCCTCCTGCTGAGCGCCTGCGGCGACAGCGACGTCAGGGAGGTGCAGGACTGGATGGCCCAGGTCAAGAAGGACACCAAGGTCCGGGTCGACCCGATCTCGCCGCCCAAGACCTTCATCCCGTTCGCCTACGCGCGCACCGACGCGACCGACCCGTACAACCCCGACAAGCTGCTGGCCGAACTGGCGCGCGTCTCGGCCAAGTCGGTCAACCCGCTCAAGCCGGACGACACGCGCCGGCGCGAACTGCTCGAAACCTATCCGCTCGACACCATGCGCATGGTCGGCACGCTCGACAAGGGCGGCGTCATGTACGGCCTGATCAAGATCGACTCGACGCTGCACAAGGTGCGCCCGGGTCAGCGGATCGCCCAGAACTTCGGCGTCATCACGGCCGTGGGCGAAGAGGAGATCGACCTGAAGGAAGTAGTACAGGATGCCGCCGGCGAGTGGGTAGAGCGCATGTCTAAGCTGGAGTTGCAGGTACAGGAGACCGGAAAATGATTTCAATGAATAACAACGTGGCACGCGGTTGGTGCAATCCCGTGCTGCGCCTAGGCGCGGCGCTGGCCCTCTCGCTCGGCATGGGCGCGGCCCAGGCCCAGGTGGCGCCGGACAACGCGATCGAATCGATCACCGCCAACCAGCAGGGCTCGAACCTGATCGTCAACATCGCGATGACGCGCGTGCCCGACAAGCTGCCGATCGGCTTTTCGATCTCGAACCCGACCCGCATCGCGCTCGACTTCGGCGCCACCGGCAACGCCAGCGGCAAGACCAGCCAGGAGCTCAACATCGGCGACCTGCGCAGCGTCAACGTGGTGCAGGCCGGCACCCGCACCCGCCTCGTGCTCAACCTCAACCGCGCGCTCAACTACGCCACCGCGATCGACGGCAAGTCCGTGATCGTCACGGTCGACGGTTCGGGCGGCGTGGCGCAGGCGGTCAAGGCCAACGGCCTGCCGGCCGTGCTGGCCGAGGCCGCGCCGCGCGGCGCGCCCAAGCGCCAGATGCTGCGCGACCTCGACTTCCGCCGCGGCAGCAACGGCGAGGGCCGGATCCTGGTCGACCTGCCCAACAACCAGGTCGCCGTCGACGTGCGCACGGTCGGCAATTCGATCGTGGTCGACTTCCTCAACACCGGCCTGCCCGAGACGCTGCGCCGGCGGCTCGACCCGACCGACTTCGGCACCCCGGTCAGCATGATCACCACCGTGCCGAGCGGCGACAACACGCGCATGACGATCCAGGCCAAGGGCCTGTGGGAGCAGACCGTGTACCAGAGCGACACCCAGCTCGTGATCGACGTCAAGCCGATCAAGGAGGATCCGAACGCGCTGACCCAGGGCACCCAGGGCTACCGCGGCGAGAAGCTGTCGTTCAACTTCCAGAACGTCGAGGTGCGCGCCGCGCTGCAGGCGATCGCCGACGTCTCGGGCCTGAACATCATCACCAGCGAGTCGGTCAACGGCAACCTGACGCTGCGCCTCAAGGACGTGCCGTGGGACCACGCGCTGGCCGTGATCATGCAGGTCAAGAACCTCGACATGCGCAAGAACGGCAACGTGCTGTGGATCGCCCCGAAGGACGAGCTGCTGACCAAGGAGAAGCTCGAGATGGAGCAGCGCGCCGCGATCACCGAACTCGAGCCGCTCAGGTCCGAGATCTTCCAGCTCAACTACCAGAAGGCCGAGTCGTTCAAAACGATCTTCGGCGAGGGCGGCGGCGGCGACAAGGGCCGCATCCTGTCCAAGCGCGGCAGCGCCGTGATCGACGGCCGCACCAACCAGCTGTTCGTGACGGACGTGCCGTCCAAGCTCGAGGACATCCGGCGCCTGATCAGCAAGACCGACGTCGCCTCGCGCCAGGTCCTGATCGAGGCGCGCCTGGTCGAGGCCAACGACACCTTCAGCCGCAACCTCGGCGCCAAGCTCGGCTTCGCCGACCTGCGCACCATGCGCGGCGGCGATTCGGGCTACCAGATCAGCAACAGCAGCAACAACCGCATCGCGCTCGGCGGCAACATGAACGGCATCGGCCAGGTCACCGGCCAGGTCACCGACCAGGAGAGCTTCGGCAACACCCAGATGGTCAACCTGCCGGTGGCGCCCGGCCTCAATCCGGCCACGATCGCGTTCAGCCTGTTTTCGGCCGCCTCGAACCGCTTCCTGAACCTCGAATTGTCGGCCCTCGAGGCCGACGGCAAGGGCAAGATCATCTCGAGCCCGCGCGTGGTCACCGAGGACAAGGCGGTCGCCGTGATCGAGCAGGGCATCGAGATCCCGTACCTGAGCGCCTCGAGCAGCGGCGCGACCGCGGTCACGTTCAAGAAGGCCAACCTGCGGCTCGAGGTCACGCCCCAGATCACGCCCGACGGCAACGTCGTGCTCGAGGTCGAGGTCAACAAGGATTCGAAGGGCGAGAACACCACCTTCGGCCCGGCCATCAACACCCAGCACGTCAAGACCAAGGTGATGGTCGAGAACGGCGGCACCGTCGTGCTCGGCGGTATTTACCAGCAGGAGGACCTGAACGACACCACGAAGGTGCCGTTGCTTGGTAATATCCCGTTCATCGGCAATTTGTTCAAGAAAAACTCACGCACCAGCAACAAGACCGAGTTGCTCGTGTTTATCACGCCGAAGATCGTGGCCGAACGCATCTCGGCCCAATAGGCACCCACGCGGCGGGTCCGCCCGCCGCCCAATTCGCACGACCCAGAACGTATCGACAAGGCACCAGAAAATGAACCAGACCGACAGCCGCAGCACCAAACGCCTTTCAAGCCTGATGACCGCGCTCGCCTGCGCAACCGTGCTGGCCGCCTGCGGCGGCGGCGGCGGTTCGCCGGGCACGGTCGGAGGCGGCACCCCGACCCCGACCCCGACGCCGACCCCGACCCCGACCGATCCGACGGTGCCGGTGCCGGTGCCCGAGCCGAGCATGACGCTCGTCGTCCTCGACGGCGCCAACGCCGGCGTGACCATGGTCTCGGGCGGCCAGAGCGCCACCGTGCGCACCACCGTGCTGACCGCCGCCGGCCTTCCGGCCGCGAACGCGATCGTCAAGTTCGCCGCCTCCGACGCGACGCTGGTCACGTTCACGCCCGAATCGGGCTCGGCCCTGACGGACGCCGCCGGCGTGGCCGTGATCAGCATCAAACCGGCCAGCTTCACCTCGGCCGGCGCGCTGTCGATCAGCGCCACCTCGGTGGTCGGCACCAAGACCGCGACCGCGTCCAAGAACATCGCGGTCGGCGCGGCCCCGCTGACGATCGGCGCGCTCAGTTTCGCGCCGGCGCCGGCGACCAGCCTGGCCGCGTTCAGCACGGCCGCGCTGGTGATCCCGATCACCAGCGGCGGCGCCCCCGCGAGCGTCTCGACCGGCCTTGTGCTCAGTTCGCTGTGCGCGGGCGACGGCACCGCCACCCTGGTGCTCGGCTCGCTGTCGAACGGCAAGCAGTCGGCCACCTACACCAACCGCGGCTGCCTGCGCGTCAACGACGTCATCACGGCGGCGATCGGCAATTCGAGCGCCAACATCTCGCTGCCGGTCAGCGCGGCGAACATCGGCACCGTCAAGTTCATCAACTCGAGCGTGGCGACCTCGATCGTGCTCAAGGGCTCGGGCGGCCTCGGCCGCACCGAGTCGGCCCAGCTCAATTTCCGCGTGGTTGACCAGCAGGACACCGGCCTGGGCGGCGTCAACGTCGCGTTCACCGCGACCACCAGCACGGGCGGCCTGGTATTGACGCCGCAGAACGCGACCACCGATTCGCAGGGCAACGTCTCGGTCACCGTCTCGTCGGGCACGATCCCGACGCCGGTGCGCGTGATCGCCGAGGCCAGCCGCAACGGCGTGGTCATGAGCGGCCTGTCCGACACGCTCGTGATCTCGACCGGCCTGCCGATCCAGAAGGCGATGTCGCTCGGCGCCAACGTCTACAACATCGAGGGCTTGAGTTACGACGGCGAGCTCGCCACGGTCACGGTGCGCATGGCCGACCAGTATGCGAACCCGGTGTCGAACGCGACGGCCGTCAACTTCGTCGCCGAGGGCGGCGCGATCGGCTCCTCGCCGATGGGCGCCTGCCTCACCAACGACGGCGGCTGCACGGTCAATTTCAGGAGCCAGAACTTCCGGCCCGCCAACGGCCGCGTGACCGTGCTCGCGTACGCGCAGGGGATCAAGACCTTCAACGACGCCAACGGCGACGGCCAGTACAGCTGCACGAGCTTCACCAAGCCCGACGGCAGCGCCAGCACCGCCCCGTACCGTCCGTTGATCGACATCTGCGCCGCCGGCGCGGGCGAAGCCTACACGCCTCAGGGCGACGCCTTCCTCGACGCCGATTTCGACAATCTTTACGACGCGACCAAGGGCGACCTGCCGTTCCCGTACGCCACCGCCACCTACGACCCCGAAGACAGCAAAAAGTGGGGCATCACCTACATCAACCGTTCGACCGAGATCATCCTGAGCGGCTCGGTGGCGACCATGCACTGGCAATATTGCACCTTCTCGGGCGTGTGCAGCGACTGGTCGACCAACAGCCAGCGCGTGATCCCGAACACGCACGGGGCCGGTTGCAAGAACGTGGTGCTCAATCTGCGCCTCACCGACATCAACAACAATCCTTTGCCGTTCGACACCAGCTTGGCGGCAAGCGGCGTCGACAAGCTGGTCCCGAGCGTGTTCCTGCCGGCCCGGGTCGGCTCGACCAACGCCGTCGGCGGCACCTTCCACACCTCGGTCGTGCGGCCGGACGCGGCCTGCACACCCGACACCTTTGGCGTGCTCGTGACCACGCCCAAGCTCGTCAGCACCGTGTTCACGTTCCAGTCGGGGGCCGTGGTACCTTGAAGTCGGCCAACCTGTTCCTGGTGGGGCTGATGGGGGCGGGAAAAACCACCATCGGCCGCATCCTCGCCAGGAAACTGGGCAAACGTTTCATCGATTCGGACCACGAGATCGAGGCCCGCACCGGCGCCTCGATCCCGTGGATCTTCGAGATCGAGGGCGAACCGAGCTTCCGCCGGCGCGAGGCCGACGTCATCCGCGACCTGTCGGCGCAGGACGGCATCGTGCTCGCCACCGGCGGCGGCGCCGTTCTGAGCGCCGAGAACCGCGCCTTCCTCAAAGCGCGCGGCACCGTCATCTACCTGCGCGCGAACGTCGCCTCGATCCTGGTGCGCACCGCGCACGACAAGAACCGCCCCCTGCTGCAGACGGCCGATCCGCGCCGCCGGCTCGAGGAGCTCACGGCCGAACGTGAACCCTTGTACCGCGAAATCGCCGACCTCGTGATCGACACGGGCCGACCTAACGTACAATCGATGGTCCAAACCATACTGACGCAGCTGGCCGCGCTCGAAGCCTCGGGCGCGCAGTCGGCGCTCAGCCCTTACGCAGATGCCTCGATGATCGAACAATCCAGTATTTTCCTCAACGTCGACCTCGGCGAACGCAGCTACCCGATCGCGATCGGCGCGCGCGTGCTGTCCGACCCCGGCCTGCTCGAGCGCCACATCGGCGGCCACAAGGTCGCCATCGTGACCAACACCACGGTCGCCCCGCTGTACCTCGAGCGGCTCGCCGCGCCCCTGCGCGCGGCCGGACGCGACGTCGTCACGGTGGTGCTGCCCGACGGCGAGGAGCACAAGAACTGGGCCTCGCTGATGACCATCTTCGACGCCCTGCTGGCCAACAAGTGCGACCGCAAGACCACCCTCGTCGCGCTCGGCGGCGGCGTCATCGGCGACCTGACCGGCTACGCGGCGGCGAGCTACATGCGCGGCGTGCCGTTCGTGCAGGTGCCGACCACGCTGCTCGCGCAGGTCGACTCCTCGGTCGGCGGCAAGACCGGCCTGAACCACCCGCTCGGCAAGAACATGATCGGCGCGTTCTACCAGCCGCGCGCGGTGCTGGCCGACACCTCGACCCTGGCCACGCTGCCGGCGCGCGAACTGTCGGCCGGGCTGGCCGAGGTGATCAAGCACGGCGCGATCACCGACCTCGCGTTCTTCGAATGGATCGAGGCCAACATCGGCAAACTGATGGCGCGCGACGAGGCCGCGCTCGGGCACGCGATCGCGCGCTCGTGCGAGATCAAGGCCGAGGTGGTGCGCCAGGACGAGCGCGAGGGCGGGCTGCGCGCGATCCTCAATTTCGGCCACACCTTCGGGCACGCGATCGAGGCCGGGCTCGGCTACGGCAAATGGCTGCACGGCGAGGCTGTCGGCTGCGGCATGGTGATGGCGGCCGACCTGTCGTGCCGGCTCGGGCTGGTCGACGAGGCCACGGTGGCGCGCATGCGCGGCCTGGTCGCGGCGGCCGGGCTGCCGACCGTCGCGCCCGACCTCGGCGCGGCGCGCTGGCTCGAGCTGATGGAGGTCGACAAGAAGAACGAGGGCGGCGCGATCCGCTTCATCCTGCTCAAGCCGCTGGGCAGCCCGAGCATCGCGGGCGCGCCCGAGGCGGCGCTGCTGGCGACGCTGGCCGCCTGCAGCGCGCCCTAGGGCGGGCGCGGCGATGGCGCACGGCGTCGGCGACGGGCACGAGCTGGGGCTGGCGCCGTACGCGGCGCGTTCAAACGCGGGCGCGGGGCGCGCGGTCGCGGAGCCGGCGCTGGCCGGGCGCAGCCAGTTCCAGCGCGACCGCGACCGGATCGTCCATTCGACCGCGTTCCGCCGGCTCGAGTACAAGACCCAGGTGTTCCTCAACCACGAGGGCGACCTGTTCCGCACCCGCCTCACGCACAGCCTCGAGGTGGCGCAGGTCGGGCGCGCGCTGGCGCGCAGCCTGCGCCTGAACGAGGACCTGGTCGAGGCGATCTCGCTCGCGCACGACCTCGGCCACACGCCGTTCGGGCACGCGGGGCAGGACGCGCTGAACCACTGCATGCGCGCGCACGACGGCTTCGAGCACAACCTGCAAAGCCTGCGCGTGGTCGACACGCTCGAGCAGCAGTACGGCGCCTTCGACGGCCTGAACCTGATGTACGAGACGCGCGAGGGCATCCTCAAGCACTGCTCGGCGGCCAACGCGCGCGGGCTCGGCGCGCTCGGCCAGCGTTTCCTGCTGGGGCGCCAGCCGACGCTCGAGGCGCAGGTCGCGAACCTGGCCGACGAGATCGCCTACAACAACCACGACATCGACGACGGCCTGCGTTCGGGCCTGATCACGATCGGGCAGATCGGCGAGGTCGATTTTTTCGCGCGCCACCGGCGCGAGGTCGAGCATGCGTACCCGGGGCTGGGCGGGCGGCGCGCGATCCACGAGACCTTGCGCCGCATGATCAACGCGCTCGTGCTCGACCTGATCGCGGCGTCAAGCGAGCGGATCGCGGCGGCGCGGCCGGACAGCGTGGAGGCGGTGCGCGCGGGGGCGCCGCTGATCCGGTTCTCGGGCGCGATGCGCGCCGACGCGACCGAGCTCAAACGGTTTTTGACGGAGAACCTGTACCGCCACTACCAGCTGCAGCGGATGACGCTCAAGGCGCGCCGCATCGTCGGCGAGCTGTTCGAGGCCTTCCACGGCGACCCGACGCTGCTGCCGCCGGACTACCGCAGCGCGCGCGGCGAGCCGGAGCGGCAAGCGCGCGCGATCGCCGACTACATCGCCGGCATGACCGACCGCTACGCCGTGCTCGAGCACCGGCGCCTGTACTCGATCGACGAGCTCTAGCACCCACGGCAACTAGTTCCGCTATCGGGCTCAGATCCCGATAGCGCAATTAATTCGCCAATGGAAGCGCGGGGACAGACCGGGGACAGACCGGGGACAGACCGGGGTCACCCCCGGCGCCCGTCGGCTCTGCGCTCAATGCTGATGCCGGGCAACTAGTTCCGCTATCGGGGTCAGACCCCGATAGCGGAATCCATTCGCCAGGGAAACCTGGGCTGCGCCCGGGGCCGAGGCGATTGCGCCCGTGCGACGGCCCATTGCGCGGGAGGGCTATTCAGAAATGAATGGCCGAGTCTGGTGTAATTCAAATTTGAATAGGCCGTCCTGCCCTGGTTGCTTAGAAAAGGCCCGGCCGGTGCAGGTCGAGCAGCAGCTTCTTGACCGGCGCCGGCAGCGGCGCGGCGCCGATCTCGGCCAGTTTCCACCACTGGTGGCCGCGCGGCAGCGCGGCGCGCGCAGACAGCGTCGCGTGGTGCGCCGCGATGTGCAGCTTGTAGTGCGTGAACACGTGCACCAGCGGCAGCAGCGTTTGCACCTGGTCGACCTCGCCATACGCGGCCAGCGCGGCGTCGACCGCCGCGCCGCCCGGACCGGCGTCCCCGCCGGCATGGTGCCCCGCCAGTTCCGGCAGCGACAGCAGGCCGCCCCAGATGCCTTTTTCGGCGCGCTGTTCGAGCAACACCTCGCCGCCTTCGACGATGACGAACATCGTGGCCTGCTTCTCGGGCAGCGTCTTTTTGGGTTTGCGCACCGGCAGCTCGGCGGTGCGCCCGCCCGCGTGGGCGGCGCAGCGCCCCTGCAGGGGACAGCGCCCGCAGTCCGGGCGCGCGCGCGTGCACAGCGTCGCGCCGAGGTCCATCAGGCCCTGGGTGTACGATTCGATGCCGCCGTCCGCGCCGGCCGGCAGCAGCGCCTCGGCGCGCCGCCACAGCGCGTCCTCGACCGGCTTGAGGCCCGGGTACTGCGCGATGCCGAACACGCGCGCGAACACGCGCTTGACGTTGCCGTCCAAAATGGCGGCGCGCGCGCCGACCGAGAACGCGGCGATCGCCGCCGCCGTCGAGCGGCCGATGCCGGGCAGTTGCGCCAGCAGCGCCGGGTCGTGCGGGAACCGGCCGCCGTACTCGGCCACCACGCGCCGGGCGCAGGCGTGCAGGTTGCGCGCGCGCGTGTAGTAGCCCAATCCGCTCCAGAGCGCCATCACGTCCTCGGAGGGCGCAGCGGCCAGCGATTCGAGCGTGGGGAAGCGTTCGAGGAAGCGCGCGTAATAGGCCAGCACGGCGCTGACCTGGGTTTGCTGGAGCATGATTTCGGAGAGCCAGATGCGGTAGGCGTCGCGCGTGTTCTGCCATGGCAGCGCGTGCCGCCCGTGCGCCTTCTGCCAGTCGATCACGGCGCGCGAAAACGCCGGGTCGGCGAGGCCGTCCGCCGCGCCGCCGGCCGCGCCGTGCCTCACGCAGCCGCGCCCAGCGCCACCCGCTCGGCATCCATGGCGGCGGTGACGGCGCCGACCATCGCGCTCAGGCGGTCGCGCAGCTGCTCGTGCTGCTGCAGCTCGGCCTGGAACTGGTCGATCTTCTCCTCGAGGCTGTCGGAGGCGTCGTGGATGCGCTGGATCGAGGCCAGCCGGTGCTTGAGCTGCTCCTTGTGGACCCGGATCTGCGCCTCGAGCGGGGCCATGATGACCTTGAGCCAGGCCTCGGCGTCGGCGTTGGCGGCGCGGAAGCTGCGCCGCACGCGCGAGGCGATCGAGTCGAAGAAGCGCTCCATCAGGGTGCCGCGCGTGCTCATGAGCAGCGTCGTGGTGCCGAACTGGCGCGTGTAGACCTCTTCGATCGCGTCGACCTCGCGCCGGTATTTGTCGAGCGAGAACGCGGCCGGCAGCGCCAGCGTGAGCCCGTGCTCGGACGAGAATTTGCGGTACATGATCTCCATCATCTCGCTGATCTCGACCACCTTCTGCGACGACTGGTCGAGGTTGGCGCGGGCCTGGTCGAAGAACTGCCGCACCGGTCCGCGCATGCCGGTGGCGAAGCGGCTCGCCTCCATCGAATCGCGCACCGTGCCGATCTCCTGCTGGATGATGGCCATGCCGAGCGTGGTGTAGAGCTCGGTGGACAGGCGCGTGAACACCGAGCGCGTGCCCTGCAGCTTGAACAGGCTGCCGTCGAACTCCTTCTTCTCGGCGTCGATGCGCTTCATCATGTGGGCGATCACGCCCTGGTTCTTGCCGCGCAGGCTCTTGAGCTCTTGCAGCTGCTCGACCACGTCGCGCATGCGCGCGCCGACCATCGCGTGCTGGGCGCCCGAGAGGGCGTCGAGGTCGGCCATGAGCTGCTTGCGGATGATGTCCTTCTTGGCCGGGATCAGCTCGTTGAACAGCGCGCCCTCGAGCGCGCCGAGGCGGCTCTTCTCGAGCAGCGCCTGGTCGCCGTTGATCTTGGCCACGAGCGCCTTTTGCGCCGACACGGGGAACACCTGGTGCTTCTCGAGCGCGAGCGTGTGCGCCACGCTCAGCTGCTGGCGTTCGATCTCGGCGTCGTTCTCGGCGGCCGACTTGAGCTCGTCCCACATCGCGTCGATCTTGTTCATGACCACCACCCGGCCCGAGCCCGGGCCGATGTGGGTGCGCCAGACCTCGATGTCGCTCTTGGTCACGCCGGTCTCGGCGGCCAGGATGAACAGCACCGCGTGCGCGTTCGGGATCAGGTTGAGCGTCAGTTCGGGCTCGGTGCCGATCGCGTTCAGTCCCGGCGTGTCGAGGATCACGAGGCCCTGCTTGAGCAGCGGGTGCGGGAAGTTGATGATCGCGTGGCGCCACAGCGAGATCTCGATCTTGCCCGAGGCGTCGAGGGTCGAGCCGATGTCCGGGTCGTCCTTGTCGTACAGGCCGTAGCTGCTGGCCTCGGCCAGCGTCACGTGCTTGGTCATGCTGACCTGCTTGAACGTCTCGTGCATGTCGTCGCCGGCGTCGAGCGAGAGCGGCAGCACGGTCCAGGCGTTCTTGTCCTCGCGGTAGTCGCTGGTCGACAGGTTGGTCGCGCGCGTCTCGATCGGCAGCAGGCGGATGCACGGCGGGTAGGCCGCGTCGTACATCAGCTCGGTCGGGCACATGGTGGTGCGCCCGGCCGCCGACGGCAGGATGCGCTGGCCGTAGTCGGCGAAGAAGATCGCGTTGATCAGTTCGGACTTGCCGCGCGAAAACTCGGCCACGAAGGCGACCGACAGCTTGTCGTCGGCCAGGCGCGCCAGCGCGCGCCCGATGCGCTGCTCGGTCGCGCCGTCGCTCAGTTCGGCGGCGCCGACCCAGGACTGGTAGCGCTTGAGCGCCGCGACGACGCCTTCGCGCCAGCTGCTGTAATGCTGGAAATCCTGCACGATGATGCTCACGTAAACCTCCTGCTCACTAAAACCTTCGATGCGGGTTCTCGCGAACCGGCGAATATTGTCCTGCGTGTCGTGCGTGTGATGCGGGCGCCACCGTTGCGACAATGGTCATTTTTGACACTGTACGCAATAAAATGTCGAGCGCTGCCCCTGTTTTATCTGGCGAATAGGGGATCCGCAATTGCGGCAAGGCACTCCGGTACGATCATAGACGAAATATGTCTGTTGGAAATACCCGGATTGCCCATTGACACCAATAAAGTCACGCAAAGTGCTGCCGCCTTGCACAATTGCGGCCGCGAGCACCTCGCGGATGGCCGCGGCGAGCTTGTCGCAGCGTGCGCGCCCGATCCGCGCGGCCGAGGTCTTCGGGTTGATGCCCGCCCTGAACAAGCTTTCACAGGCGTAAATGTTGCCGACTCCGACAACGATATCGCCCGCCAGCAACACCTGCTTGATCGGGGCGCTGCGGCGCCGGCTTTCGCGGTACAGCAGCGCGCCCGAAAACGCCTCCTCGAGCGGCTCGACGCCTAGCCCGCGCAGCAACAGGTGGGCGCCGACCTCGCCGTCCTCGTGCGCGTGCCAGAGCACGGCGCCGAAGCGGCGCGGGTCGGTCAGGCGCAGCACCTGCGGGCCGGCGCCGGCGCCGTCGACGACGAGCTCGAAGTGGTCGTGCTTGCCGGCAGGCACCCCAAGCGGCAGCACGCGCAGGTGGCCCGACATGCCGAGGTGGATGATCAGGGTGCCGTGGGCGAAGCCGATCAGCAGGTATTTGCCGCGCCGCCCCGTGTGCAGGATGCGCCGGCCGGCGAGCAGGGCCGACAGGCCGGGCGGGAACGGCCAGCGCAGGCCGTCGCGCCGGGTCAGCACGGATTCGACGAGGCGGCCGTCGATATGGGGGGCCACGCCGCGGCGCGTGACTTCGACTTCGGGCAGTTCTGGCATGGCAGGTCTTGGGTCGGTGGGGCGCGCCGCAGCGCGGCGCCGGTGTTCGCATTGCCCATGCGCACGTTGCGCGGGCTTCGGCGTAGAATCAGGCATCACCGTCTAGTTGGGATCGCCTTGAAAAACGCTTTCGTCATTGTAACTCTTAGCGGCCTGCTGTCGGCGCCCGCCGTGGCGTCCGGGCAAGCCGCGCCCGCCGTGCCGTCAGGTCAAGCGGCCCGCGCCTTCGCCTTTGGGCCAGCCGCGCCTGCCGGGCCAGCCGGGCCGGCGTTGGCGCCCGGGCAAGGCGCGCCTGCGGGAGCATCCGGGCAAGGCGCGCCTGCCGTCGCGACCGGGCCAGCCGCGACGGCGTTGGCACCCGGGCAAGCCGCGCCCGCGACCGCGCCGGCAAGCGCCGCGCCCGAGGCCGAGCCGGCGCCGCCGAACTTGCCGCTCAGCGGCGACCTTTTGTACAAAATCGTCAAGGCGGAGCTCGAATTCGACAAGGACAACTGGCAGGCGCCGTACCGCGCGATGCTGGCGCTGGCGCGCGAGACGCGCGACGGCCGCCTGGCCCAGCGTGCCGCCGACATGGCGCTGAGCGCGCGCCGGCCCGACCAGGCGCTCGCGGCGGCCCGGCTGTGGAGCACGCTCGTGCCCGGATCGCCCGAGGCGCAGCGTTATTTCCTGGGGCTGGTGGTGCTGTCGGAACGCCAGGCCGAGGCCGAGCCGATGCTCAGGCTGCGCCTGCAGGGCGCGACCCCGGAGGCGCGCAACGCGATGCTCGACCAGACCCAGCAACTGCTGGCCGGCGCGCGCGACCGCCCCGCCGCCGGCGCGATGCTCGCGCGCCTGTTCGCCCCGTATGCGAACACCGAGCGGGCCCGGGTGGCGCTCGCGCGCGACGCCCACGAGCGCGGCCAGGTCGCGCTCGCGCTGCGCGAGGCGCAGGCCGCGCGCGCGCTCGCGCCCGATTCGGAACTGGCCGCGCTGATGCTGGCCAAGGTGACCCCCGACCCGGTCGCCGCGGCGGCCGTGCTGGCCGAATTCCTCGGCACCCACGCGCAGGCGGTCCCGGCGCGCCTGGCCTACGCCAGGATGCTGATCGACCAGCGCCGCTACGTCGAGGCGCGCGCGCAATTCGCGGCCCTGCACGAGGGCCAGCCCGACAACCCCGACGCGCTGTACGCGCTCGGCATCATGTCGGTCCAGCTCGACGACAACGCCGCCGCCGAGGGCTACCTGCTGCGCTACACCGAGGTCATGGCCGCGCAGCCGGACCCGGAGCGCGACGTGGCCAAGGTGTTCATGTTGCTCGCGCAACTGGCCGACCAGCGCAAGGCGCCCGACGCCGCGCTCGGCTGGCTAGCGAAGATCGGGCCGGACGAGCCGGAGGCGCACTTCCGGGCCCAGCTGCGGCGCGCCGAGCTGATCGGCAAGCAGGGCAGGCTGGACGAGGCGCGCGGCGTGCTCGACGCGCTCGCCGCGCCGACCCCGTCCGCGCAGGCGCAGGTGGTCACGGCCAAGGCGCAACTGCTGCAAGAGGCGGGCCAGATCGAGGCGGCCTACGCGGTGTTGCAGGCCGGCGCGCTGCGCTTCCCGCAAGACAGCGACTTGCTGTACGACTTCGCGCTGATGGCCGAAAAGGCCGGCCGCCACAACGTCATGGAGCGCACCCTGCGCGCGGTCATCGCGCAGGCGCCCGACAAGCACCACGCCTACAACGCGCTCGGCTATTCGCTGGCCGAGCGCAAGCTGCGCCTGCCCGAGGCGCTGGCCCTGATCGCCAAGGCGCTCGCGCTGGCGCCGGACGACCCGTTCATCATGGACAGCATGGGCTGGGTCCAGTACCGGATGGGCAAGCTCGTGCTGGCCGAAGAGTATTTGCGGCGCGCGTATGCGCTGCGCAGTGATCCGGACATCGGCGTGCACCTGGGCGAAGTGCTGTGGCAGCAGGGCAGGCAAGACGAAGCGCGCGCCCTGTGGCGGGCCGCGCGCGAACGCGATCCGAAGAACGACACGCTCAAGAGCACGTTGGCGCGGCTCAGTCCGGGGTTTTGACAGGGGCCGGCGCTGCCTGCCGCGCGACGTTCAGAATTCGTCTTTGAAATGCCAGAAATCGCGAAGTGACGAGCTCCTAAAAAACTCAAACCAACATCGTCCTCGCGAAGGCGGTGGCGCATGCGCCACCCCCATAGAACGGCGGCTCAAAGCAACTGTTCTATGGGTCCCCGCATTCGCGAGGACGATGTTGGTTTATGATTTTTACGGTTTCCCCGTTACGATTTCTGAAGCGTTTAGGCGACCGCCGTCCAGCCCGATTTGACAAGTGCGCAACAGCGTGCCGTTGTGCGCGATAATGCGCCTTTGCGGGCGGTCAGTCCGCGCCGCCTTCCACCAATTTTCCAACCCGGTCCAGCCATGCCCCTGATGCTTCGTTCAAGACTCAAGACCCTGTCCCTGCTGGCCTGCGCCGGCCTGATGCTTGCCGCCTGCGCCACGCCGGGCGGCTACACCTCGCAGGCGAACGTCGCGCCGTACCGCGAAACGATCGACCTCAGCGGACGCCTGTCGGTCAACTACCAGAAGGACGGCAACCCCGAAACCATCAGCGTCAAATTCACATGGGCGCAGGTGCCCGGACGCATCAACCTCGACCTCGCCACGCCGCTCGGGCAGACGGTGGCACAGATCAGCGTCACGCCCGATTCCGCCACCTTGACGCAAGCCAACCAGGCCCCGCGCGTGGCCGCCGACATCGATTCGCTCACGCGCCAGACGCTGGGTTGGTCGCTGCCGGTGTCGGGCCTGCGCGACTGGGTGCAGGGCTACGCGACCGACGCGGGCGGCGCGCGCTTCGCCGCCTCGCCGGCGCGCCACAGCGTCACCACGCAGGATGGCTGGCGCCTGAGCTTCGTGTCGTGGCAGGACCCCGACGCGGCCCGGCCCGTGCCCAAGCGCATCGACGCCGAGCGCAGCGCGACCGCCACCGCCGACGCGCTCGTGATCCGCATCGTGCTCGACCCGCAGGCATGATGGGCGACGTCAGCAACGACCGCAGCAAGGAACCGGGCGACCGCCTGCACGATTGCCCGGCGCCGGCCAAACTCAACCTGTTCCTGCACGTGACGGGCCGCCGCGCCGACGGCTACCACCTGCTGCAGACCGTGTTCCAGATGCTCGACCATGGCGACCTGCTGCACTTCGACCTGCGCGCCGACGAGCGCATCGTGCGCACCACCGAGGTGCCCGGCGTGCCCGAGCAGCACGACCTGATCGTGCGCGCCCTGCTGCTGCTGCAGGCCGAGTACCTGCGCCGCCACGGCGGCCTGCCGCCCGGGGTCGACGTCGCGATCGACAAAATATTGCCGATGGGCGGCGGCCTCGGCGGCGGCTCGTCCGACGCCGCGACCGCGCTCATGGCGCTCAACCACCTGTGGCGCGCGGGCCTCACGCAACAAGAGCTCATGGCGCTGAGCCTGCCGCTGGGGGCCGATATCCCGTTCTTCATCTTCGGCCAGACCGCGTTCGCCGAGGGCGTGGGCGAGGCGCTGCAGGCGGTCGGGGTGCCCGATTGCTGGTACGTGGTGCTCGAGCCGGGCGTCGCCGTGCCGACCGCGGCAATTTTTTGCGCGGAAGATTTGACAAGGGACGCGATACCGGTCAGAATAGCGGACTTTTCCAGACACATGAAGACGCGGGTCGGTCTGACAGGGTTCGGAAGGAATGATTTGCAGGCAGTTGCGTCACGTTTATTCGCGCCGGTGGCACAGGCGATTGAATGGCTAGGCGCATACGGCGAAGCGAGAATGACCGGTTCAGGAGCGTGCGTGTTTTGCGCGTTTTCCAGCGAGGCGCAAGCCGACGCGGTGCTCACGAAAGTGCCCGCAGCCTGGAAAGCCTGGAAGGCCCGATCGTTGCAGCGCCACCCCTTGCGGGCCGCCATGCAAACTCAGCAAGATGTAGAATAAATTTGGCTTGACGTTGGTTTTGACGATAAAATGCGTCTCTGTAACGGCAAGCAGTCAGTTGCGTAGGGGAATCGCCAAGTTGGTTAAGGCACCGGATTTTGATTCCGGCATCCGAAGGTTCGAGTCCTTCTTCCCCTGCCATTCGTTTAGCCTGACCTGTCGATGCGATGTTGGCATCCAGCAGGCGAACATGGTGGTACCGCCCCCGGCGGATCATCTTTTAGCACATCGCTGGCCCCCGGCCGGCGACTTTCAAGTATCAACGCTTTTCTTCTCTTGGGACTCCCATGGCTTACGAAAACCTGATGGTTTTTACCGGCAACGCAAACCCGGCGCTGGCAGAAGGAGTCGCAAAAAATCTCGGCATCCCCCTCGGCAAGGCAGTCGTCTCGAAGTTCTCGGACGGCGAAGTGATGGTCGAGATTAACGAAAACGTGCGCGGCAAAGACGTGTTCGTGCTGCAGTCGACCTGTGCGCCGACCAACGACAGCCTGATGGAAATCATCCTCATGGTCGACGCCCTCAAGCGCGCGTCGGCCGGCCGCATCACCGCCGCCATCCCGTATTTCGGTTACGCCCGCCAGGACCGCCGCCCGCGTTCGGCGCGCGTCGCGATCTCGGCCAAGGTGGTCGCCAACATGCTCGAAAAAGCCGGCGTCGAACGGGTCCTGATCATGGACCTGCACGCGGACCAGATCCAGGGCTTCTTCGACATCCCGGTGGACAATATCTACGCTTCGCCGATCCTGCTCGGCGACCTGCAGAAACGCAACTACGACGACCTGCTGGTCGTTTCGCCCGACGTCGGCGGCGTGGTGCGCGCGCGGGCCCTGGCCAAGCGCCTCGGCTGCGACCTGGCCATCATCGACAAACGCCGTCCGAAGGCGAACGTGTCGGAAGTGATGAACATCATCGGCGAAGTCGAAGGACGCAACTGCGTGATCATGGATGACATGGTCGACACCGCCGGCACCCTGACCAAGGCGGCCGAGGTGCTCAAGGAGCGCGGCGCCAAGAAAGTGGTCGCCTACTGTACCCACCCGGTGCTGTCGGGCCCGGCGATCGACCGCATCGCGGCCTCGCCGCTCGACGAGCTGGTGGTCACCGACACGATCCCGCTCTCGCAAGCCGCGCTCGCCTGCAGCAAGATCCGCCAACTGACCTGCGCGCCGCTGCTGGCCGAGACCTTCAAGCGCATCAGCAAGGGCGATTCGGTGATGTCGCTGTTCATCGACTAAGTTTTAATGACGGCCTCCCCGGTGTTGGGGTGGTTGCAAAAAAGTTTGAAACACACACGGCGCGCCCGCTCCAAAGCTGGCAGCGCCGTTGTGCTTTTACCGGTTTTTCTTTGGGCGCAGTCTTGCGCCCGACAACGAAGGGCCCCTGGTCGCGGGGGCTGTTCACCACGCGGGACGTTTTGTCCCGCATATTTTGGAGCTTCAAATGAAAGTTATCGCATTCAATCGCACGTTGCAGGGGTCCGGAGCGAGCCGCCGCCTGCGTACTGCTGGGCAAACTCCCGGCATCATCTACGGTGGCGCCGAAGCCCCGGTCATGATCGCACTGGACGGCAACGCCCTGTGGCACGCGCTCAAAAAAGAAGCGTTCCACGGTTCGATCCTGGACCTCGAGATCGACGGCACCAGCCAGCAAGTGCTGCTGCGCGACTTCCAGATGCACGCGTACAAGCAATTGGTCCTGCACGCCGACTTCCAGCGCGTCGACGCGTCGACCAAAGTGCACAAGAAGGTCGCACTGCACTTCGCCAACGCCGAAGTTTCGCCAGCGGTCAAGCTGCACGGCGCGATCGTCTCGCACGTGATGGCCGAGTTGGACGTCTCCTGCCTGCCAGCCGACCTGCCAGAGTTCATCACCGTTGACCTCGCAAACATCGACGTCGGCCATTCGGTCCACGTGGCCGACCTGGTCCTGCCAAAAGGCGTGACCGTGATCACCCACGGCAAGAACCAGACCGTCGCCACCGCGTCGGTACCGGCCGGCCACGTGTCCGCCGAAGCGACCGCAAGCGCCGAAGCCGCACCTGCCAAGGGCGCTGCCAAGTCGAAGAAGTAATTCGCCTGCCGCAAGCAGTGCAGCTGCAAGCTTGCGGCTTGCGAAACGAAAAAGCCCGCCAGCAACTGCTGAGCGGGTTTTTTTTATGCGCCGTTTTACGCCATAATCACTGACCGCAATACTATTTTGAGAGCAACATGGCAATTCGCCTCATCGTCGGACTGGGCAACCCCGGTGCCGAATACGAACAAACCCGCCACAACGCCGGATTCTGGCTCGTCGACCAACTCGCCAACAGCCTGCCGGGCTGCCGCCTGCAACGCGAGTCGCGCTTCAACGCCATGGTCGGCAAGGGCGTCATCGCCGGGCACGAGGTGTGGCTGCTCGAGCCGCAGACCTTCATGAACCGCTCGGGCCAGTCGGTCGGCGCGCTGGCGCGCTTTTACAAGATCAACCCCGACGAGGTGCTGGTCGTCCACGACGAGCTCGACATCGCGCCGGGCCTGGCCAAGATCAAGAAGGGCGGCTCGGCCGGGGGCCACAACGGACTCAAGGACATCATCGCCGCGCTCGGCACGCAGGATTACTGGCGCTTGCGCCTGGGCATCGGCCACCCGCGCACGAGCGCCTCGCAGCAGGCCGTGGCCGACTACGTGCTGCACCGCCCGCGCAAGGAGGAGCAGGTGCTCATCGAGGAGTCGATCGAGAAGAGCCTGCGCGTCATCCCGCTCGTGTGCGAAGGCAAGTTCGACACGGCCACGATGCAACTCCACACGGTCTAGCTTGCGTGCGCGCGCGACGCCAATTTTTGCAGTGCCGATAATTTCACGATGAACGCTCTGAATTTCTTTGCAGGCCCCAAGGCGCTGTCGCACATCCGCAGCCACGGCCTGCGCGCGCGCGACGTCGCCGTGGTGCCGGCCGCCGCCGGCGGGCCCAAGGGCCTGATCTTCCAGTCGCTCGACCAATGGCTGTTTGGCGACTGGCTGCCCGCGGCGCCGCGCGAGCGCACCCTGATCGGCTCCTCGATCGGCGCCTGGCGCCTGGCAGCGGCCTGCCACCCCGACCCGGTCGCCGCGTTCGAGCGGCTCGGCCGCCTGTATTGCGACCAGCGCTACAGCGCCAAGCCCACACGCGACGAGATCGACCGCGTGTGCCGGCAACTATTGGACGACTTCCTCGGCGCCGACGCGGGCGAGGTCGCCAGCCATCCCCATTACCGGCTGCACCTGCTGGCCGTGCGCGGCCTGCGCCAGCTCGACGCGCCGCGGCACCGCTTCGCTGAAATGCGCGGCTTCGCGGCCGCCACCTTGCTCAACCTCGGCGCGCGCGAACGGCTCGCGCACATGTTGGAGCGCGTCGTCATCGGCGACGCGCGCGACCCGGCGCCGTGGCTGCGCGAAAAATTCGACGGCTTCACGACCCACTTCGCCGAGCTCAGCGGCGCCAACCTCGCGGCCGCGCTGCTCGCCTCGGGCACGCTGCCGCTGCTGATGAAACCGGTCGACGGCATCGCCGGCGCGCCGCCGGGCAGTTACTGGGACGGCGGCATCATCGACTACAATCTGGCGCTGCCGTACTCGCGCATCGCCGGCGCGGGCGAGGGCGAGCTCGTGCTTTACCCGCACTTCGGCGAGCACATCGTGCCCGGCTGGCTCGACAAAAGCCTGCCGTGGCGGCGCGCCGCGCGCGGGCCCAACCGGGGCTGGCTCGACAACGTGCTCATCGTCGCGCCGTCGCCGGGGTTCCTGCGCACGCTGCCGCGCGCCAAGCTGCCCGACCGCAAGGACTTCAAGCATTACGGACTCGACCACGAAGCCCGCGGTGCCGCATGGCGGCGCGCGATCGCCGCGGGCGCCCGCTTGCGCGACGAATTCGCCGCGTTCGCCGAGCGGCCCGATTTGTCGCGCATCCTCCCGGTTTAAATGATGGAAAAGTTCCGCAACCACTCGCACTTCGCCAAACCGGCGCCCGTCAAGGCGTACCGGTTTCCGTTCGTCTGCGTCGGCTGCCGCAAATCGTTCAAATACCCGTCGAGCCTGCAAGTGAAGCACTGCCCCCAGTGCAAGGAGCCGATGGTGATGCTGGGCCGGAAATTCTCGGCGCCGAAGTCGAAGGACCTCGCCCAGTGGGCCAAGGTGAAATTCCTGGTCGAGCATGGCTTCCGTTTTTACGCCGTCTACGAGCCCTCGCATTGGGGCGGCATGCGGGTCGTCGAATACCCGAAGACGCTGGCCGAAGCGCAGCAGTTTGTGGTCAAGCATGCGGCGGCGGTCGCCAATCAACGGCCCAATCACGCGCTGCTGCCGGAATCCGAGCAAGCCGCCAGTCCAGTTTCTACGTGTAAAGATTGATCGGGATAATTCCAGGCCGCATACTCGCTTGTGCGCGCCGATCCGGCGCCTTGCCCCTGGGAGGGTAATGTTATGATTTTTGCAACGCTGTTGATGGCCGCCGCACCTGCGATGGTGGTCGTGCGCGAGGACGACGTCAAAAGGGAAGAACCGCCGCCGCACGGCGCGATCGGCATGTCCACCGCCTACCGCATCAGCGACGCGGTGCCGGCGCCGCGCGCGATGGAGTTCCGCAAACGCGTGCTCCATCCCGGCGCCGCGATCGGCTTGCACCGGATCGACCACGACGAGGTGTATTACGTCCTCTCCGGCAGCGGTGAGGTCAGCGCCGACGGCACCACCGAACGGCTCGGGCCGGGGATGGCCGCCTACCTGTTCAAGGGCAGCACGGTCGGCATCCGGCAACTTGGCACGCAAGCGCTGTCGCTCATCGTCAGCTATCCCAACGCCGGCGCGGCCGCGATCCCAAGAGTCCCCAAGTGAGTTCGATTCGCGTAAAGGCGGTGGCCGTGTTGCGGCATGGCGATGCCTATCTCGTTGAATGTGGTGTCGATCCGGCCAGCGGCTACACTTTCTATCGGGCGGTCGGCGGTTCGCTTGAGTTTGGCGAAGGCGCCGAAGCCGCGGTGCGCCGCGAATGGCGCGAAGAACTCGCGCTCGCGCTGCCCGAACTTGCGCTTGCAGGCGTGCTCGAAAACAACTTCACCTACGCCGGCCGGCCCGGCCACGAAATTGTGTTCGTCTACCTCGGCAGCGCCACGCCTGCCATAGCGTCCCTCCCGTCCGGTCACACGACAATCGATGCGGACGGAACGCTCCACCGGATCGAATGGATTCACCTGCCCGCAGCCCCTTCGACGGACCTGCCCTTGGTGCCTGGGGGCTGCTCGCCCTGCTTCGCGCCGCGCCATAGGCGCCAAATGTCGAGCCCGCCAGCTGACTGTGGCAATATGATGTACACAAGTGGTGCCTTGCCTCGTCCGTTCGTTAAACCCAGCTAAAAACCACCCCGACATCATGCGCAATCGGCTCTCCTCGATCATCACCACATGGCCATTCCTGATCGCTTTGTCGGTGCTGCTGCTCAACGATTGGTGGCTTAAGTTCGCCTATCCCGGCAGCGTCACGGGAAAGCTCTCCGATGTCGCCGGTATCGCGGTCGTCGCGATGCTGCTGTTGGCGGCGTGGCCCGCGCGCCGGCGAGTCATTTATCTTGCGCTGTCGGCGTTTTTCCTTTGGTGGAAGAGCCCCCTGTCCGCGCCGATGATCGCGTTCGTCAATAGCGTGGCGCCGCTGCCGATCGGCAGGGTGGTCGATTACACCGACCTGTTGGCGCTGGCCATTCTTCCGGCATGCCGGCAGCTGGTCGCCAATCACGCGGCCTATGCGATTTCGGGGCCCGCGCTTCGGAGGCTATTGCTTGCGCCAATCGCCTGCATGACCATCGTGGCGATCACCGCAACGTCCGTAATGCGCACCCAGCAAGAATACGTGGTGCGCCGCACGGCCGCCGGAGACGCGCTGCGCGTCGAAGAGCTTGCCGAAGCGATCAATTCGGCGGCGACCGGGCAAGGACTGGCCTGTGAAAAGCGTGCCGATAAGCTCGACGGCCTGACCTGCCGGAATAACAATTTGCATATGGATTACATATTCCTCGACCGCGACGCGGTGGCGTTCACCATCCAGGCCCATCCTGAAGGCTTGTTCTTCGGCCGTTCCGGGACGGCGCAGGCCGATGCATTGCGCGCGGCGCTCAAAAGCGTGCTGGCAGAACGCTTTCGCGGGCTTGAGTATGTCGAGCAATTGAATGCGGGAGCCGGCAGGCGCTGATGAGAACACGCCAGGCTCCGCTACATCTCGCCCAGTCGCTCGCGCTCGCCGTTCTTCTGGCGGCGTCGAGCGTGGGAGCCGATGCCGCAACCGCGGCGACCACGGTGTGTGCGTCGAACATCCAGTACCCGCCTTTTTTCTATGTGCCCCAAGCGGACCGGGATGGCAAACTGCAGCCGCGCGGGCTCGCCATCGACATCCTGCGCGCAGCGTTAGGCTCCAAGGCGGGCGCGCCGCAGATATCGAAGCTGCCATGGAAGCGCTGCCTGAAACTGGCCGAAATGGGCTTGGTCGATATCGTGATCAACGTGCCCACCGCCCAAATCGATTCGGCGCCATTCCTCGTGACGGAACCCTACATCGAAATGCAAAGCGCCTATTACGTCTCGCGCAGGCGATGGCCGCGGGGGATACCGGTAACTAATCTGGAAGACCTCAAAGCTTACCGCCTGTGTAGCCTCAGCGGCAATACCTATGACGGTTATGGCTTGCGCGGACACCCCGTCGACAGCGGCACCAACAACTATATCTCCCTGATCGGCAAACTGCACGCCGGGAACTGCGACCTGTTCATCGAAAAGCGCGAAGTGGTGGCGGGACTGAAATTGCTCGAACCGCATGTCGCTGAAGCATTCGCCTCGCGTGACCTGATCAGCGCGCGCTTGCCCGAGGATTCCCCGATCGGCCTGCACTTCGCCGTCAGCAAGCGTTCCAGGGAAGGCGCGGCGCTGCGCGCAAGGCTCGATAGAACCATCGCCAGGCTCAAGGCCGCGAACACGATCAACAAGTGGATGAAGGGCTATGCGCATACGCGGCGCTGAACATTTTGCGTGCCGGTTGCGAATGGTATGATCGGCATTCTTTTTTCTCAGCACCCGAAAGGGGAGTGATGTGAACAAACTTTTGATCGGACTCCTGGTCGCGGCCATCGGCGCGGCGGGCTGCAACAGGCAGGCCGACGACGTGCCCGCTGCAACTACGCCAAGCAGCGCCGGCGAAGCCGCCGGGATCGCCGTCGCCAACACGGCTTTGCAGGTTTCCAAGCTCGATGTGAGCGCGCTTACGACCATCACGCCGAAGCTCGAAGCGGCATGCGCGAGGAACAAATATGGACTGAGCGAGGCGGAGTGCCGCCAGAAAATCAGTGAGCGAAAAGAGCTATGTTCCCAGCAAACAGCACGGCAATATCCGGGCGAACTTGGGAACGTCAACAGGATGCAGGAGGTTGTTGCCACCTACGTGGATTGCCTTCTGGCCAAATAGAACGACGGACGTGGCATCCATATGCATATCGCTATCATCACCTTTGACGGATTCAACGAGCTCGATTCCCTGATCGCCCTCGGTGTGCTCAACCGCATCAAGGTGCCCGGCTGGCTGGTCAGCCTGTCATGCCCGTCGCCCACGGTGACGTCGATGAACGGCCTCACCGTGCACGCGCAGTCGACGCTCGAAGAGGCCTGCACAGCCGACGCCGTCATCATCGGCAGCGGCATGCAAACGCGCGAGGTCGTGGCCGATCCGGCCTTGATGGGCCGGCTCAAGCTCGACCCTGAACGACAATTGATCGGCGCCCAATGCTCCGGCACCCTGATTCTTGCCAAGCTCGGCCTGCTCGGGCGCATTCCGGCCTGCACCGACCTCACCATCAAGCCATGGGTGCAGGAGGCGGGCGTGGAGGTGCTCAACCAGCCGTTCTTCGCCGAGAAGAACATCGCCACCGCCGGGGGCTGCCTGGCCTCGCCCTACCTTGCCGGGTGGATCATTGCGCGCTTGGAAGGGGAGGCGGCCGCGTGGAACGCCCTCCATTATGTGGCGCCGGTCGGCGAGAAGGATGAATACGTTTCGCGAGCAATGAAAAATATCAGCCCCTACCTCGCACGCCGAACCGAAAGTGACGCATGACGGACCTCGAAGAAGGCTTGGCTGGCCTCCTCGCAGCAGCCGATCTCGATGCGGCACAATACGATTTTGAGGCCGCGTGGGCCATCGATTTTACCTATCACTCCGAGGCCGACGATGTGCTCGACTATTTTGTCCGAACGCTCGCTTCGCGTTATGACGACAATTTGCTCAAAGTCGAGTCCAAGGGACGCAAGATACAGATCTCGTATGAGGGGAGCCTTGCCACCCACAAGGTGCGCAACGATTTCAAGGAATGCTTCCGGACGCTGGGCGAACTCAATTTGCTGCTCGGCCACCGGTACCAAATCAGGGCAATGAGCTATCGCAAGGACGAAGGGCGCTTCATGTCATTTGTAATCGCCAGAAAAGACGAATGGGCAGTGATCGACGGCACGGCGCAGAGCGGCTTGTTCTATGGAATCACACCTGACAAGGACTTCGGGCCCGCGAAAATGCCGCAATTGCTCGCAAAGCCATTGATGGGCCTCGGCGCGATACTGATCCCCTTTCTTATCGGACTTCTCGTGCGCGCGTTGATGTGGGGGCGAAATCGGGCTTGAGGCCGATCGCGCGGCCGCTTTTTGCGGCCTCCGGCACCAAGCGCGGGTACAATATGGGGTTTCGGGCCGCACGCGTGTGTGCGCCGCCCCAGTCCATCGAGTGAAAGTCTTCCCATGAGTCTCCAATGCGGCATCGTCGGCCTGCCTAACGTCGGCAAGTCCACCCTTTTCAACGCCCTGACCAAGGCCGGCATCCCGGCCGAAAACTACCCGTTCTGCACGATCGAGCCGAACGTGGGCGTGGTCGAAGTGCCGGATCCGCGCATGCAGGGGCTGGCCGACATCGTCAAGCCCGAGCGCATGGTCAACGCGATCGTCGAATTCGTCGACATCGCCGGCCTCGTCGCCGGCGCGTCGAAGGGCGAGGGCCTGGGCAACCAGTTCCTGTCGCACATCCGCGAAACCGATGCCATCGTCAATGTGGTGCGCTGCTTCGAGGACGACAACGTGATCCACGTCGCCGGCAAGATCAGCCCGCTCGACGACATCGAAGTCATCCAGACCGAGCTGGCGCTGGCCGACATGGGCACGGTAGAAAAAGCGATCCACCGCGAGAACAAGAAGGCGCGTTCGGGCGACAAGGACGCCGCCAAACTACTGGCCGTGATGGAGCGCATGATGCCTTTCCTTAACGACGCCAAGCCGGTGCGCGCGATGGGCCTCGACGCCGAAGAGCTGCTGCTGATCAAGCCGCTGTGCCTGATCACGGCCAAGCCGGCGATGTACGTGGCCAACGTATCGGACACCGGTTTCACGAACAACCCGCTGCTCGACCAATTGACCGAATACGCGAAGGGCCAGAACGCGCCGATCGTGGCGATCTGCGCCTCGATCGAGTCCGAAATCGCTGACCTCGACGACGCCGACAAGGGCGCCTTTTTGTCCGACATGGGCATGGAAGAGCCGGGCCTCGACCGCCTGATCCGCGCCGCCTACAAGCTGCTCGGCCTGCAGACCTACTTCACGGCCGGCGTCAAGGAAGTGCGCGCATGGACCATCCATGTGGGCGACACCGCGCCGCAGGCGGCCGGCGTGATCCACACCGACTTCGAACGCGGCTTCATCCGCGCGCAGACGATCGCCTACGACGACTTCATCGGCTACAAGGGTGAGTCCGGCGCCAAGGAAGCGGGCAAGATGCGCGCCGAGGGCAAGGAATACGTGGTCAAGGATGGCGACGTGCTGAACTTCCTGTTCAACGTCTAAGCCATCACATTGGTCAATAAAAAGCCCCGCGGTTGCGGGGCTTTTTGCTTCTCGACCTGGTACCGCTCATTTCTATTAAAGCTGGATCATGCCGCCATCGACGATCAACTCGGTGCCGACAATAAAGGCCGCATCGGGCGACGACAGGTAGAGCACCGCGCTGGCCACTTCGTCGGGCGTGCCAAAACGCTTGAGTGGAACCTGCTGTTGTATCGAAGCGGCCATCGCGTCGAGCTGTTCGGGCGCCATCCCGAGGCGGCCGTATAAAGGCGTGGTGACCGGGCCGGGGCTGACCACGTTGACGCGCACGCCGCTGGGCAGCAGTTCCGTCGACAGCGTCTTGGCCAGCGAGATTAGGGCGGCCTTGCTCGCCGCGTACACCGACGACGACGGCATGCCGATGTGGGCGTTGATCGAGCCGTTCAGGATCACGGCGGCGCCCTTGTTCAGCAGCGGAACCAGGGCCTGGATCGTGAAGTACGCGCCTTTGACGTTGACGTTGAAGGTCTCGTCCCACAGCGTCTCGTCGATGTCGGCGAACGGCGCGAATTTGGCCACGCCGGCATTGAGGAAAATCGCGTCGAGCGTGATGCCCTGTTCCTTGAGCGTGTGCGCCAGCAGCTTGGCCGCTTTTGCGTCGCCCTGGTCGTTGCGAAGCGCGATCGTGCCGGCGCCGATTTGTTCGCTCGCCTGGGCCAGGGTGGCCGCGTCGCGACCGGTGATGACGACGCGCGCGCCTTCACGCGCAAATTGCATGGCCGTTGCGAGGCCGATGCCACTGTTGCCGCCGGTGACGAGGATGGTTTTGCTTGCGAAGCGGTTCATGGTGGATCTCCTGGTTGGTGTGGTTTGCAGGGCGGCTCGCCCTTGAGATGAACTATAGGATTGATAAGAACATGAATCAATGAGCTTGGTGTTCATGCTATATTCATATTTTGTGAATGATTGGACATTTATGGACCGGCTGCGCGCGTTGGAGGTGTTTGTCGAGGTGGTGCGCAAGAACGGCTTTGCGCGCGCCGCAGATGCGCTCGCGACCTCGCCTGCCAATGTGACGCGCATCATCGCCGACCTCGAGGCGCACCTGGCCACGCGTCTGCTCAACCGCAGTTCGCGCAAGATGTCGCTGACCGAAAGCGGGCAGGAGCTCTACGAGCGTGCCCGCGCCATCGTCGATGACATGGCCGAGATCGAGGCGAGCGCGGTGTCGTCCGCGCGCACGCCGAGCGGGCGCCTGCGCATCAACGCGCCACTCAGTTTCGGCGTGCTGCATCTGGCGCCGCTGTGGCCAAGGTTCATGGCGCGGTATCCGCAGATTGAACTCGATGTGGCGCTGATCGACCGCGTGGTCGACATTGTCGAAGAAGGCTACGACATGGCCATCCGCATATCGCGCGGCGGCTCCGGCAGCCACGCGGCGCGCCGCTTGGCAACCTCGCGCAACATCGTGTGCGCCGCGCCGGACTACCTGCGCGCGCATGGCACGCCGCAGGTCCCCGCCGACCTCAAAACCCATGCGTGTATCGGCTACAGTTACGCCGCCAATGCCGACGAATGGCAGTTCACCGATGCGCGCGGCCAGGCGCACCCGGTCAAGGTCAACTGCGCCATGCACACCAATAACGGCGACACCGCGCGCGTGGCGGCGCTGGCCGGAGCGGGCATCATCTGGCAGCCGACCTTCCTGATCGGCGCCGACCTGCGCGCCGGTCGCCTGCTGCCGTTGCTGCCGGGCTTTCAGTTGCCCGACATCGACGTGCTGGCGGTCTATCCGAGCCGGCGCCAGTTGAGCGCGAAAGTGCGCGTGATGATCGACTTCCTGTCCGTGGCCTTCAGTGGCGGGGCCTCGTGGGACGCGCCGCCCGGCCAAACAGCGTGACCAAAAAGACACGGTTGCTGCCATACTATGCAGTTCTCAATCCATCGACGCAACACCATGGCAACCCTGTTCGAACCGCTGGACATGCCTCAAGTGCGTGCCGATTCAAGATCGAATAGTCTGGCGCTATAAAAAGGGAGCGATATGAGCGAGTACCAATACTATGAATTCGCAGCGATCGAACGCCCGCTGACGCGCGACGAAATTGACGAACTGCGTTCGAGCTCGTCGCGGGCCACGATTAGCGCGACCCGCTTTCGCAATGAATATAATTGGGGCGATTTGCACGTCGATCCGGCAGACTGGATGCGGCGCTTTTTCGATGCCTTCGTCTACTCGGCCAATTGGCGCACTTGCCAGTTCTCGTTGCGATTGCCAAAAGACGCGCTTGCAGAGCGCGAGTTGATGCAATTTGCGGGAGGCGATTCTTGTTCCGCCACCGCTTCGGACACGCATTGGATCATCGATTGGTCTCTCGACGAAGGTTGGGACGATGAGCGGTTTTGCATGGAGGACGGTCCGGGCTGGATGGGACAACTCGCACCCCTGCGCGATGAATTGCTTAGGGGCGATTTAAGCGCGCTTTATCTTGGCTGGCTCGCCAGCGCGGCGCTTGGCGACATCGACGACGACGAGACGGAGCCGGACGTTCCAGCAGGCCTGTCGCGGCTTTCGTCCGCGCAGCAATCGCTCGTGGCGTTTCTGGAAATCGATCCCGACTGGCTTGCAGCGGCTGCCGCGTGCAGCGCCGACGCCCCGGATTGGAACGACGACGACAGCGTCGAGACGTGGACTGCCGGACTTTCTAAGAATGACATGTGCAGCGTCTTCCAGTTGCTGTTGCAAGGCGAAACGCAACAGGCGGAACGCCGTGTCAAATCCGAATTTTTGCTTTGGCAAAAGGAAAGCAAGGGGGACGCGGCATCGATAGTTAAACCGCGGACAGTGGCCGAATTGCGATCCGCGGCCGCGACCGTGGAAAGTCTTCGTTTGGAGCAGGAGGCGCGGGCGCAGGCGCTTGAAGATGCCAGGCGACGTGAACAACGCGAGGCTACTCTAATGGCGCTGATGGCCAATGTGGACCAGTCTTGGGAAGCGGTGGAACGGTATGTGGAAACCGGCAAGCCAGCCTCATACGACCTAGCCATAAGCGCGCTTGCCAGTCTCGCCGATGCGTACGCGTTTGTATCCAAGAAACAGGAATTTGACGAGGCACTGCGTCTTTTTGTGCTGCGTCATGCAAAACGCGTTGGGCTTATGCGCAGGCTTGTCCAAGCGGGCCTGTGGCGCAAATAGTGCGCTTCTTTTGTGCAGCGGCGGGCGCTACGCGGCTATTGTTATCTTTGTGAATACGGATGAGGCAAAGAGGTTCAAGAGTGTTGAGGTAACTGATTTGTTCACCGGCCCTTAGCACCATGCAGGGCCAAAGGCTGTCGCCGAGTCGCTCACGATCTGGGGATGACTGGCGGCGGTGTGTGCGGACCTATTGCTCTGCAAAACGCAAAATATTGGGGCTCATCAATGGCGATGCCATTAACCGTACCACTTGTAATACTTATGGCGACCGGTAAGGTTCCTTCTGCGCACGTTACTGAGGCGCCGTGGGGTTTTCCATAAGCTGGCGAACCAAAAGTGCTCTCCTGACCTAGCCGATCGGTCTGCTGGCCTTTCATGAAGGACTCGCATGCAAGCAATGGAAGCACGGCTAACACGGCAACAGTTTTTTTCAGGTTCATTTGTAGGGAGAAATCGATAATTTGTTCAATCGGGATTGCAAGGTCAACAGCATATTATTATGCACCGTGCGGCCGAGCGGTGTGACTAAAATAGCACGATTGCTGCCATACTACGAAATTATCCATTTACCTACGCGGCCTTATGGCGATCCTGTCCGAACTGGTTTTATATCCGATCAAATCGTGCGCCGGCATCTCGGTGCCGGAGGTGACCTTGACTCGCGTCGGGCTGGCGCTGGACGGCGTGCGCGACCGCGAATGGATGGTTGTCGACAACAACGGATTTTGCTTGACCCAGCGCGAGTACCCGCGCATGGCGCTAATCATGCCGCAAGTGCGTGCCGATTCGCTTGCGCTCAGCGCGCCCGGCATGCCCGTGCTTGAAATCGCGCTAGTCCAGCCCAATGCTGGCGCTGCAACGCGCGAAGTCCACATCTGGGACGACAGCGTGCTGGCCGACGATTGCGGCGACGCCGCCGCGGCCTGGTTCTCCGAGGTGCTCGGCGTGGCCAGCCGGCTGGTTCGCTTCCATGCCGGCGCGACGCGGCTGGCCAGCGCCAAATGGACCGGCGGCGTCGACGCGCCGACCCAGTTCGCCGACGGCTACCCGGTGCTCGTGGCGGGAACGGCCTCGCTTGCCGACCTCAACGAGAAGCTGGTCGCGGCAGGGCGCTCCCCACTGCCGATGAACCGCTTCCGCCCGAATCTCGTCATCGACGGCATCGACGCCTTCGAGGAGGACTATGTCGACAGCTTCGGCCTAGGCGCGGCGGTGCTCAAGCCGGTCAAGCCCTGTGGGCGCTGCCCGATGCCCTCGATCGACCAGGCCAGCGGCGAGCGCGGGCCCGACCCGCTCGACATCATGCAGGCTTACCGGCGCAAGGCGCAGGTGGGCGACGAGATCTGCTTCGGCATGAACGCCATCGTCATAGAAGGCGAGGGCGAGCGCCTGTTCGTGGGGCAGGCGGTATCGGTCGCGCTGGCCTTTTGACGGCGCCGCCGCGCGGCCCGCACGGTTTTCGTTTGCAAGCGCGCCAAGTTGGCGTAATGTGGCGCATGTTGCCACAAACTGAACGATTCGATTAAGTAAGGAGCGGTATGCAAGAGCCGGGCGTCACGCTGGATCTGGTCGAGGAAAACGCCGCCCTGCGCGCGCGCATGGACTACCTGCTCGAACAGGCCGAACGCAACCACGACATCATGTGCCGGCACCAGAGCTTCGACCTCGATATTGTCGGCGCGGGCAGTTTTCCCGACCTGGTCGGCACCATTTTTCGCGAGCTTCCCGTGGTCTCCGAGCTCGACGTGGTGGCGCTGGCGCTGCTCGACATCGGCGACGACATCCACAGCACCATGCACAAGTTGGGCGTCGATTTCGCCGACTTTCCGCACCTCGTGTTCGTGCAGGCCGAGGCCGACCTCGGCTTCGTGCCCTCGCGCAGCCCGCTGTTCACGGGCCCGCCCAAGCCGCTGCTGGGACCCTACCATCCGGCGGTGCACCAGGCGATGTTCCCGCACGCGCCGGTCGGCATGCAAAGCATCGCGCTGGTGCCGCTGCTGCGCAACAAGTGCCTGATCGGCAGCCTCAATCTGGGCAGTGCCGACCCCTCGCGCTTCACGCCCTCGATGGGCACCGACTTCGTCGAGCATATGGGATCGATCATCGCGATCTGCCTCGAGAACGTGATCAGCAACGAGATGCTCAAGTACATCGGCCTGACCGACGCCCTGACCGGGGTCTACAACCGGCGCTACATGGACCGCCGCATGCTCGAGGAGATCGCGCGCGCGCAGCGCCAGAACTACCGCGTCTCGTGCATGTACATCGACATCGACCACTTCAAGCGCGTCAACGACAGCGTCGGCCACCAGGGCGGCGACGAGGTCCTGCGCGAGGTCGCCGCGCGTATCAAGGCCGAGTTGCGCCTGTCGGACGCGCTGGGCCGCTTCGGCGGCGAAGAATTCGTGGTGCTCCTGATCGATGCCGACGGCGCCAGCGCCGGCATCGTGGCCGAGCGTATCCGGGCCAGCGTGGCGTCGTCGCCGTTCGTCCTGTCGTGCAAGGTGGAGCTGTCGGTGTCGGTCTCGATCGGCGTGGCCACGCTGCTCGACCTGGGACGCGAGCGCGCGATCGAGGCGGTCTCGCAGGAACTCGTGGCGCAGGCCGATTCGGCCTTGTACCGCGCCAAGGAGGGCGGGCGCAACCTGGTGGTCAGCTTCGCGGAGGACGAGGCCTGATCGGCTGTGGAAGTCCGGTTTCGGCCAAAAGCAGTCGTTGGAGCGCCTGTATGGAAGGGGGGGAGTATCTGCTGGACCGTTTTCTGTCGACGATCGATGACGTACAAGCGGACGGTGCGTTCGTACCGAAGTGGGACGGTCAACGTTCGAGCAATCGATGTACGGTCGTAATGACGAAAGTCGAAGTGGACTATGTGTGGCGTCAGGATTCTGATGACATAGCGCAATCGCTTCAGGACTGGCTGACTACAAATCTATGCTGACGAACCCCGGCGGCAGGAAAACGCCAAGCTAATAGAAAGCGCGCTTCATGACAAAGTTCGGACTCATACTCGCTGGTCTGTTTCCCATAATTGCCTTCATTATTTTAAGCTTGGGGTCGCTTCTGCCAGGCTGCAATCTCGGCGGCTCAGGTGGGCCGGCCAGCGGATGCCAGCTGATCGGGATTGACATCAGTGCCTTAATCGGGTTCGGTACCACTGCGTTCGTCCTCTCCTTTTTTGCCGTCCCCATTGGCCTGATTATCGCTGTCATCGGTGCTTTCATGCCACGATCGGCGACCGACGAATAGATTGGGTTATTTTGTGTTGTGGGGCGAGCGCCACCAAACACGTATTATGTTTGCTGGAAGTGAAAAGTAGCACGTCATGCGCTGCATTGCGTTTCCAACTTACACGATTCCGCCTTTTGACCCGTGCGCCCGGCGCCGACTAGGCGCAACACGAAAAAATTCCGTTTCCACATGGCCCGCACGGCCAAAGGCTCCATGCTCGACACGACTATTTCGCACCATTCGGCTGTCCCACTGCCTCCCCTCGACGCACAAGTCATCGAAGCCCATGCCGCCCTTTCCGACAAGGCCGGAATGCTTGTCCCGGAACTGCAAGCCCTGCTCCATGCGCGCGGCTGGCTTGCCATGCTGGCACCGGCCGCGACCGGAGGCGCCGAACTAGCGCTACCCGAAGCGGTGCGCCTGGAGGAGGCCATCGCCGCCGCCGACGGCAGCACCGGCTGGACCGTCACCCTGTGCGCAGGCGCCGCCTGGTTCGCCGGTTTCCTGGAGCCCAATTTCGCGCGCGAGATCATCGGCACGCCGGGCCTGTGCGTCGGCGGTAGCGGCGCGCCGACCGGGTTCGCCGAGCCTGACGGCGACGGCTACCGGCTAGGCGGGGATTGGGACATCGCCACGGGCGCGCCGCTGGCCACCCACTACACGCTCAACGCCATCCTGCGCGAAGGCGGCCAGCCTTTGCTCGACCAGCATGGCGCGCCGCGCATACGCGCCTTCATCTTGCCGGCGCAGAGTGTGCGTATGCACGCCACCTGGCACAGCATCGGTTTGAGGGCCACCGCGTCGCACAGTTTCAGCATCGATGGCGTGTGGGTCGCCGCGCGCCATGCGTTCGACATCGCGCCCGAGCACGCGACGGCGCCGGGGCCGCTGTACCGCTTTCCGTTTGTCACGCTGGCGTTCGTCACGCTTGCGGCCAACGTGGCGGGCATGGCGCAGCATTTCCTGGACCTCGCCGCTCCGCTGATAGCTGGTCGCCGCCATCCATTGGCAGGACGTGTGCTGGGGGAGATCCCGGAGGTCGTCGAGGCCGTGCGTCAGGCCGGGCAGGATCTCGCCGAGGCGCGCACGCACTTCTATCGCCTGCTTGACGCGATGTGGGAGCGGGTCTGCATCAACGCCGCGCTCGACGCCGGCCAGGCGCAGGCGCTGCATGCGGCCTCGCTTGCGTTGGTCAATACTGGCCGCAATGCCGTCGATACCTTGTATCCGTATTGCGGCCTGCATGCTGCCGATGCGCGCAGCGACATCAACCGGGTCTGGCGCGACTTGCATACGGCCACGCAGCACGCCATGCTGCTGCCCCTGCACACGCAATAGCAAGCGCGCGCCGTTCGGCGGCCACGCAAGCTACTGGCTTTTGAAAACGGCTTTCGGCCCCGCTGCACCGCCCCGAACGATCCCGCAACAGCGCCCGTCGCCGGGCCTGCATCACCGGTTCACACCTGCGCTACGCTGCGCTGGGTCTTATGCAAAGCGGCCGGTCAACTGCTCGGAAACCTCCCATAGTCGCTTGGCAACGTCGATGTCCAGCGCCTGCGGGGGCGCTTTTGCGACGATGGGCGCGCCGCGCATTTCGTTGAATCTCTGCGGCCCAAAGTAGCCGCCAGCCGTGGCAGCCGCGGAAGTGGCAGCAAAGAGCGTCGGCAATGCGCCATCGGATGCTGGTTGAAACAAAATTTTTGCAAACAGCAGCCGTATCACACCAAAGACGCTGAACCAGCCGGTACCGTTGGCGACCAAATCCGTACGTGAAAGACCTGGATGCGCGCCGATGCTGGTCAGGCCCCATCCCGCGGCATCGCTCTGGCGTTGCAATTCGAATGCGAACATCAGGCAGGCAAGCTTTGATTGACTATAGACCGCCAGGGGTTTGTAGGCATGTTCGGCTTGCAAGTCTGCGAAATGGATCGCCCCACTGCGCGCTGCGATACTCGACACGGTGACCACGCGCGGATTATTCCCATTGAGAAGCAATGGCAGCAACTGCGCGGTCAGTGCGAAATGACCGAGATAGTTGGTCCCGAGTTGCAGTTCAAAACCGTCCGAAGTCGCTTGCCGTTTGGGCGGCATCATCACGGCGGCGTTATTGATGAGCAGGTCGAGACGGTCGCATTGGGCGCGCAATCGGGTGCCAAACGCGGCCACGGAGTTAAGGCTGGCCAGGTCGAGCAGTTCGAAACGCACCGACCCATGGGGAACGCACTGCCGGATCTGCGCGACGGCATGGTTGCCCTTCATTGGATTTCGCCCGGCGATGATGACATCTGCGCCGGCGCGCGCAAGCTCCAGCGCGGCCTCGAAGCCGAGACCGCCGGTGCCGGTGACTACCGCAGAGCGCCCGGCTTGTGAAAGAATGTCGGATGCTTTCCAACCGCTCATGGTATTCTCCGCTTGTTTTTGCACCAAGTGCATAATTTATTGCACTTGGTGCATTTTGTAAAGGGAAGATTTTGGCTCGAACAGACATTGACGGCGCTCCGGCAAAGGACGAAGGCCTGCGTGAACGCAAGCGGCGCGCAACACTCCAACGCATCGCTGAAACCGGCCTGCAACTCTTTCTTACGCATGGATACGAGCGCACCACGCTCGATGCGATCGCCGCCGAAGCCGGCATTTCGCGGCGCACCTTCTTCTCTTATTTCAAATCGAAAGAAGACATCCTGTTGACATGGCAAAGCGGAACCTGGGATGCGTTGCGCGCCGACCTGCTCAAAGAATCGCCCGATCAAACGCCACTCGACGCCGTGTGCAAGCTGATGGTGAAACATGTATCGCGTTTTGAATCAGAGCAATTGTTCGCAATCGACCGCCTGATGCGTTCCACCGAAGCATTGCGCACGTTGAAGCAGGCCGGATACGGGGTTCAGGAACAGGCCTTGTACACAAGCATGTGCGAAGTCTGGCGCCAGCCGGAACGGCATCCGGGGCTGCGCCTTGTGGCGATGGCGGCGGTCGGCGCGATGCGCGTGGCGCTCGAGGCTTGCTGCAATCAAACCGGTGATCGGCCGGCCGCGAAGTTCTTGGAAGAAACCTTTGAAACGCTGAAGTCCGAAATCCGGTTTTCCGCTTAAGTCAGTCACCTACTAAGGACCTATCTAGCCCATGCCAAGCACATTCGCGCGCGTTACACCTGTCGCGCTCCCTCCGCACTCGAGCATCACGCACGTCTACAAGTCGACGAACCTTGCGGACGCGTTCGCAATCGATCTTCCTGTTGGCGCGTCCGGCGACCCCGATCTACTGGCCCGGTTCATCTTCGCGCAGCAGCCAGGTTGGATCGTCAATCTCACCAAGGTGCGGGACGCGATCGTTGTGTGCTTCGGCCTCAAAACCGCCAAGCACTTGGCCACGCTTGCCGGCGCCGGCGCCGATCGGGTTGGTATCTTCAAGGTCTACAGCACGAGCGCGACCGAAATCATATTGGGGGAGGACGACAAGCATCTCGATTTCCGATTGTCGGTGCTTTGCTCCGCCGGACCCACCCCCGAGGCCGGCCGTCGACTGACCGTTTCAACCGTCGTCCACTGCCATAACCTGCTGGGGCGGTCCTACCTGTTTGTGATCGCCCCGTTTCACCGCTTGGTGGTGAAGGCCAGCCTGCGGCGTGCCGCCGATGTCGGCTGGCCGGAGGCTTTGCCTCGATAGGGTTGCGGGCGCGACCCTCCGGGCAAACGGCTACTGCAGCAGCCGGCCCTCGGCCCGGTGCACCGCCTCGGCCGAGCCGCGCAGCACCACCACGTCGCCGGCCAGCAGTTCGGTCAACGGGGTCGCCTCGATGCGCTCTTTGCCGCGCCGCAGCGCCGTCACTTCGGCCCCCACCTCGTCGAGTTCGAGCGAGGCGATGGTCTTGCCGACCGCGCCCGCGTCCTCGCGCATGATGACCGAATGGAGCCGCACGAACAGGTGCTCGTCTTCGTCCCCCATGTCGCTCGCGCCATGGAAGTAGCCGCGCAGCGAGGCGTAACGCTCGTCGCGCGCGCTTTGCACGCGGTGCACCACGCGCCGCAGCGGCACGCCCATCATCACCAGCGCGTGCGAGGCGAGCATCAGGCTGCCCTCGAGCGCCTCGGGCACGACCTCGGTGGCGCCGGCCTTTTTCAGCAGGTCGAGGTCGGTGTCGTCGTGGCTGCGCACGATCACGGGCAGCGTCGGCGCCAGCTCGTGCACGAGGTGCAGCACGCGCAGCGCCGATTGCGTGTTGGCGTAGGTGACCACCAACGCGCTGGCGCGGTAGATGCCGGCCGCGATCAGGCTCTCGCGCCGCGCCGCGTCGCCGTACGAGACGCTGGCGCCGGCGATCCGGGCCTCCTGCACCCGCTCGGGGTCGAGGTCGAGCGCGAGGTAGGGTATTTTTTCTTCGCCCAGCAGGGTCGCCAGCGTCTGCCCGCTGCGCCCGAAGCCGGCCACGATCACGTGCTTCTGGCTGGCCATCGTGCGGCTGGCGATCTGGGTCAGCTGGAGCGACTGCATCATCCATTCGTTGGCCGAGAACTTGAGCACGATCTTGTCCGAATGCTCGATCATGAACGGCGCCACCAGCATCGACAACACCATCGAGGCGAGCACCAGCTGGATGATGAACGGGTCGATCAGCTTGGCCTCGGCGCTCAGGCTAAGCAGCACGAAGCCGAATTCGCCGGCCTGCGCCAGCGCCAGGCCGGTGCGCATCGAGGTGCCCACGTTGGCGCCGAAGGCGCGTGCCAAGAGCGCGATCAGCGCGAACTTGAGCAGCACCGGGCCGGTAAGCAGCAGCAGCACCAGCCACCAGTTCTCGAGCACCAGGCGCACATTGAGCAGCATGCCGATGGTGATGAAGAACAGCCCGAGCAGCACGTCGCGGAACGGTTTGATGTCCTCTTCGACCTGGTGCTTGTACTGCGTCTCGGAGATCAGCATGCCGGCCACGAAGGCGCCCAGCGCGAGCGACAGGCCGGCGCGCTCGGTGATCCAGGCCGCGCCGAGCGTGATCAGGAGCAGGTTCAGCATGAACAGCTCCTGCGAGCGCCGCTTGACCACCACCGTGAACCACTTGCGCATCAGTTTCTGGCCGATGAACAGCAGCAGCACCAGCACGATGACGGCCTTGACGCCGGCCCAGGCCAGCGTCTCGGCCAGTTTTTCGGGCGCGATCCCGAGCGAGGGGATCAGGATCAGCAGCGGCACCACGGCCAGATCCTGGAACAACAGGATGCCGATGATCTTGCGCCCGTGCTCGCTCTCGAGCTCGAGCCGCTCGGTGAGCATTTTTACAACAATCGCGGTCGACGACATGGCCAGCGCGCCGCCCAGCGCGAACGCGGCCTGCCAGGTGATGTTGAGCGAGGCCGGCAGCACGTAGCTGATCACCCAGCCGAACAACATGGTCAGCGCGATCGTGGTCGTCACCTGCGCCATGCCGAGCCCGAACACGACACGCCGCATCGCCATCAGTTGCGAGAGCGAGAATTCGAGCCCGATCGAGAACATCAGGAACACGACCCCGAATTCGGCCAGCGTGTGGGTGGTGTGGTTGTTGTCGGCCATGCCGAGCGCGTGCGGCCCGATCAGGATGCCGACGGCCAGGTAGCCGAGCATCGGCGGCAGGTGCAACATGCGGAAGGCGACCACGCCGAGGACGGCGCTACCGAGCAATACGAGGGTGAGTTCAAGGCCTGAAAACATGCAGCTGACGTCTGAAAAAGGGTGGGGTCGAGGGTGGAATCGCGCTTTGTTGCGACTGGCAAGTTTTTTGCTTTCGCAATTCGTTTATACTTCCATCATGAGTGTAACCGATGAAAAAACAATGCTGAAACAATTTGACCCAAATATCACCCGACGCGCCATGCAGCTGGCCCGCGAGACGCTCGAAATCGAAGCCGACGCGATCAGTGCGCTGCAAGTGCGCCTCGAGTCCGACGACAGCGTCGGCCACGCGGTCGGGCTGCTGCTCGCCTGCGGCGGCCGGGTGGTGGTCTCGGGCATCGGCAAATCGGGCCACATCGCGCGCAAGATCGCCGCCACGCTGTCCTCGACCGGCACCCCGGCCATGTTCGTGCATCCGGCCGAGGCGGCCCACGGCGACCTCGGCATGGTCACCGCGCAAGACGCCTTCATCGCCATCTCCAACTCGGGCGAGACGAGCGAACTCATGTCGATCCTCCCGATCGTCAAGCGCATGGGCGCGCCCCTGATCGCCATGACCGGCAACCCGGCTTCTAGCCTGGCGCTGCTGGCCGACGTCCACCTCGACGTCTCGGTCGCCAAAGAGGCCTGCCCGCTCAACCTGGCGCCGACCGCCAGCACCACCGTCACGCTGGCGCTGGGCGACGCGCTGGCCGTCGCGCTGCTCGACGCGCGCGGCTTTCGCGAAGAAGACTTCGCCCGCTCGC
Source organism: Pseudomonadota bacterium (assembly GCA_040384885.1). Lineage (GTDB taxonomy): Bacteria > Pseudomonadota > Gammaproteobacteria > Burkholderiales > Burkholderiaceae_D > Telluria_A. The sequence continues at coordinate 43,366 of JAZKIN010000135.1, forward strand.
ATCCGGGCGGCGCGCTCGGGCGCCGCCTGCTCACGCATGTGCGCGACGTCATGCGCAGCGGCGCTGCGGTGCCGTCGGTCACGGCCGACGTCTCGCTGTCGCAGGCGCTGCTCGAGATCACCGAAAAAGGCATGGGCATGACCGCCATCGTCGACGCCGACCAGCGTCCGATCGGCGTGTTCACCGACGGCGACCTGCGCCGCATGATCGAACGGGTCCAGGATTTTTCAAAGGTCGTCATCCGCGACGTCATGCACGCCGACCCGCGCCGGGTCAACCCGGACCAACTGGCCGTGGACGCGGTCGCGATCATGGAGCAGTACCGGATCAACCAGATGCTGGTGGTCGACGCCGACGACCGGCTGGTCGGCGCGCTGCACATCCACGACCTCACGCGCGCAAAGGTGATCTGATGAACGGCCTGAACAAAGAACTCGAACATATGCGGCGCGCCGCCGCCGTCAAGGTCATGATCTTCGACGTCGACGGCGTGCTTACCGACGGCAGCCTGACCTACAACGCCGACGGCGAGGCGACCAAGACCTTCAATGTGCTCGACGGCCTGGGCATCCAGATGCTGCAAAAGTCGGGCGTGGCCACGGCCATCATCAGCGCGCGCAACTCGCCGATCGTGGTGCGGCGCGCGGCCGACCTTGGCATCGCCCATGTGCACCAGGGCATCCACGACAAGCGCATCGCGTTTGCCCGCCTGCTCGAGGCCACCGGCGTCACGGCCGACCAATGCGGCTACATCGGCGACGACGTGATCGACCTGCCGCTGCTGCTGCAGGTCGGCTTCGCGGTCGCCGTGCCGAGCGGCCACGCCGAGGTCCAGCACCGCGCCCATTACGTCACGCGCGCCGGCGGCGGGCGCGGCGCGGTGCGCGAAGTGTGCGACATGCTGATGCGGGCCCAGGGCACGTACGAGCAGGCGCTGGCGCAGTACTTCGCCTGACCCGCATATGGCCCCCGTCTACAAACGCACCGCGCACCGCTGGAACCTGATCGCGCTGATCACCGGCGCGATCACGCTGGCCGCCGCCAGCTTCTGGCTGCTGCAGCTGATGACCCGCAGCGGCGACGCGCTGCAGGCCGACGCCAACAAGAACGAACCCGATTACATCGTCGAAAACTTCAGCATCGTGCGCATGTCGGCGGCCGGCAAGCCGCGCTACATCATCTCGGGCGCCAAGTTGAGCCACCGCCCCGTGGGCGACTGGTCCGACGTCGACGGGCCGCTGGTGCAAAACCTCGAGCCGGGGCGCCCGCCGATGGTCATCAAGGCGCGCAAGGCGCGCATCCTGCATGCCGACGACGAGGTCCATTTGCTGGGCAATGTCAGGATCGAACGGGCCGCCTCGCCGGCCGGCGAGCGCCTGATGCTGGCCACCGAGGCGCTCACCGTCTATCCCGACCAGGACCGCATGCAGACCGCGCTGCCGGTCCGGATGGCGATCGGCGGCGCCACCGTCACCGGCACCGGCCTGACCTTCGACAACGCCAAACGCACGCTGCACATGGCCAGCCGCGGCCACGCCGTCTACCCGCCAAAAAGGCGCTAGCCCGAACCAAACAAGGATCAAATCAATGAAAAAATTAATGCTCGCCGCCGTCATGGCCTTGGTCGCCGCAACCGCGTGGGCCGAGCGCGCCGACTCCAACAAGCCGATCTCGATCACCTACGAGACCTTCGACGCCGACGACGTCTCGCAGATTAAGACCTTCACCGGCAACGTCGTGCTGACGCGCGGCACCCTGATCATGAAGGCCGAAAAAGCGGTCCTGCGCGAAGACAAGGAGGGCTACCAGTCGGTCGTGCTGACGGCCGCGCCGGGCAAGCTGGCGACCTTCCGCCAGAAGCGCGACGGCGGTCCCGACCTGTGGGTCGAGGGCCAGGCCGAACGCATCGAATACGACGACCGCAGCGAGTTGGTAAAGCTGTTCTCGCGCGCCCAGATCCGCCAGATCGACGGCGGCACGATGAGTAACGAGATCGACAGCGAGTTCATCTCGTACGACAGCCGCAAGGAGCAGTTCGTGGTGCGCAACGACGCGAGCGGCGTCAACAAGCCGGGCAAGGGCCGCGGCACGCTGATCATCGCGCCCAAGAAGCCGCGCGCGCCTGCGCCCGCCGCCACGCCGGAACCGGCCGCGGTCAAGCCATGATGGAGACGACCCACAACGCGGCCGCGCAGCTCGCCGCCAAGACCATGGACGAACACGCGCAGCAGGGCGGCAACTGCGGCGCCACGCTGATCGTGCGCGGCCTGCAAAAGAGCTACGGCAAACGGATGGTGGTGCGCGACGTCTCGCTGCAGGTCGGCTGCGGCGAGGTGGTCGGCCTGCTCGGCCCCAACGGCGCCGGCAAGACCACCTCGTTCTACATGATCGTCGGGCTGGTGCCGTCCGACGCCGGCTCGATCGACATCAGCGGGGTCGACATCTCGAGCCTGCCGATCCACCGGCGCGCCGAACTCGGGCTGTCCTACCTGCCGCAGGAGGCCTCGGTGTTCCGCAAGCTGACCGTCGAGGACAACATCCGCGCCGTGCTCGAACTGCAAAAGGTCGACGGCAAGCCGCTCGGCAAGGCCGCCATCACGGCGCGCCTCGACACCCTGCTGGCCGACCTGCAGATCGAAAAACTGCGCGAGAACCAGGCGCTGTCGCTGTCGGGCGGCGAGCGCCGCCGCGTCGAGATCGCGCGCGCGCTGGCGACCAATCCGCGCTTCGTGCTGCTCGACGAGCCGTTCGCCGGGGTCGACCCGATCGCGGTCATCGAAATCCAGCGCATCGTGCGCTTCCTGAAGGAGCGCGGCATCGGCGTGCTGATCACCGACCACAACGTGCGCGAGACGCTCGGCATCTGCGACCGCGCCTACATCATCAACCAGGGAGCGGTGCTCGCCTCGGGCCGCCCCGACGACATCATCACCAACGAGTCGGTGCGCCGGGTCTATCTGGGTGAACACTTCCGGATGTAATTGAATTGGTCATGAAACAATCCCTGCAACTGAGGACTTCGCAGCACCTCGCACTCACGCCGCAGCTGCAGCAATCGATCCGCCTGCTGCAGTTGTCGACGCTCGAACTGCACCAGGAGCTCGAGCAGCTGCTGTCCGATAATCCGCTGCTCGAACGGCTCGACGATCCGCTCGACCACTCGGTGCGGCTGCTCGCCGACGGCGCCATCAACAACGCGCCGGCGCCGGGCGAGGGCCCGCCCGAACCGGGCGCCCAGGACGCGCCGGCCGCGCCCGAGGGCGAGGGCGGCGCCGACGGCGACGCGGCCGGGGCCGAAGCAGGCGGCGCCGAGGCCGACGGCGACTGGGGCGAGGCCACGCGCGGCAAATCGTCCGACGACGAGGATTCGCGGCCCCAGCTCGAGGGCGGCGCGACCACGCTGCGCGAGCACCTGATGGAGCAGATGCGCGTGACCGGGCTGGCGCTGCGCGACCGCGCGCTGGTCGAACTGATCGTCGACGCGCTCGACGACAACGGCTACCTGCGCGAGACGCTCGACGAGATCCTCGAGCGCCTGCCGCCGGAGCTCGAGATCGACCCCGACGAACTCAAAACCGCGCTGTCGCTGCTGCAAAGTTTCGACCCGCCCGGCGTGGGCGCGCGCTGCGCGTCCGAATGCCTGGCGCTGCAAATCCGGCGCATGAAGGGCGTGCCGATGGTGACGCGGCGCATGGCGCTCGTGATCGTCGAGCAGCACCTGACCTGGTTCGCGCAGCGCGAATTCAACAAGCTCAAAAAGACGCTCGAGTGCGACGACGAGGACCTGCGCGAGGCGCAGACCGTGATCCGCCAATGCAATCCGCATCCGGGCGCGGTGTTCGCCGCCGACGTCTCCGACTTCGTGGTGCCCGACGTGATCGTGCGCCGCGCCAAGGGCGGCTGGGCCGTCTCGCTCAACAACGATGTGATGCCGCGCCTGCGCGTCAACAGCCTGTACGCGAGCCTGCTCAAGCAGGGCAAGGGCGAGGGCCAGATGGGCGCGCAGCTGCAGGAGGCCAAGTGGCTCATCAAGAACATGCGCCAGCGTTTCGACACGATCCTGCGCGTGTCGCAGGCGATCGTCGAGCGCCAGCGCAATTTCTTCTCCCATGGCGCGGTTGCCATGCGTCCACTTGTGCTGCGCGAAATAGCTGATACACTTGGTCTGCACGAGAGTACTATTTCTCGTGTTACAACTCAAAAATATATGCTGACCCCGCATGGCATGTTTGAGTTGAAATATTTCTTCGGGAGCCATGTCGCCACCGAAGCGGGGGGCGAAGCATCGTCGACGGCGATCCGGGCACTCATCGTGCAATTGACAGGAGCAGAAGACCCAAAAAATCCATTATCCGACAGTAAGATCGCGGACATGCTGGGGGAACAGGGAATGGTCATCGCGCGCCGCACCGTGGCGAAATACCGCGAGGCGCTCAAGATCCCCCCGGTCAGCCTGCGCAAGTGTTTGTAGTGTTGTTTGTAGTTTCGTCGTTCCTCTGCGCACAGCGCATGAACTGCCTGACATAAATTAGGAGTGTGTATGAATCTCACAATCAGTGGACATCATCTTGAAGTGACACCAGCCATCCGTGAATACGTACAAACCAAGCTTGAACGCGTCAAGCGCCACTTCGATCAAGTGATCGATATCGCCGTCATCCTCACCGTCGACAATCTGACCGAAAAAGAAAAACGACAAAAAGCCGAGATCAACTTGCGACTGGCTGGCAAAACCGTCTACGTGGAGAGTCTGTCGCACGATCTGTACGCGGCCATCGACACCCTCATCGACAAGCTCGACCGCCAGGTCATGAAGTACAAAAACAAGGTCCAGGACCACGACCACCAGGCCATCAAGCACATGCCTGAAGCAGAGCAGCCGTCCGCCGCGTAAGCCGGCCACGGAAATCTGATCAATGCCGTCCGGCTCGCGCCCGACGGCATTTTTCATTGGCGGCCCCGGTCTATTGCAACGCGAATTGCCTGGCGCCCCTGATAAAATAAACATCCTTTCCCAACAGCAGACAGCCATGAGCGCCTTCGTCCTGAGCAGCACCGCCCACCGCACCGGCTTCATCATCCTCGACCGTCCCAAGGCGCTCAATTCCTTGTCGCTCGAGATGGTGCGCGCGCTTACGGAAAAACTGCGCGCGTGGCGCGACGACCCCGAGATCGACGCCGTGGTGATCCGCAGCAGCAGCGAGAAGGCGTTCTGCGCCGGCGGCGACATCCGCTTCTTCCACGAATGCGGGCTCGCCACGCCGATGGGCGGCAGCGCGCTGATCGAGGATTTCTTCACCGAGGAATACGCGCTCAACTTCCTGATCCACCACTACCCGAAACCGTACATTGCGCTCATGGAGGGCGTGGTCATGGGCGGCGGCATGGGCATCGCCCAGGGCGGCCCCGGCTGCCGGCTGCGCATCGTCACCGAGCGCACCAAGATGGCCATGCCCGAGGTGAACATCGGCCTGTTCCCGGACGTCGGCGGCAGCTATTTCCTGTCGCGTGCGCCGGGCAAGCTGGGCAACTACCTCGGCCTGACCGGTCTCACGATCGGCGCGGCCGACGCGCTGTACGCGGGCCTGGCCGACCTGTTTGTGCCGCAGGCGCAGATGGAGGCGCTCGCGCGGCTGCTAGCGATCACGCCGGGCGCGCAGATGCGCAAGGCGATTGTCGATTTCGCCGCGCAGTTCGCGGGGCAGGAGGGCGCCAGCACGCTTAGGGCCGAGCGCGCCGTGATCGACCGCCATTTCGCGGCCGGCTCGGTCGCGGCGATGATGGACTCGCTCGAGGCCGACGGCGGCGAATTCGCGGGCAAGGCGCTGGCCGCGATGCGCACCCGTTCGCCGCTGATGATGTGCGTGACGCGCGAATTGCTCGCGCGCGGCGGCGAGCTCGATGTGGCCGACTGCCTGCGCATGGAACGCACGCTGGTGCGGCACAATTTCGCGCATGGCGAAGTGCTCGAAGGCGTGCGCGCGCTGGTGATCGACAAGGACAACGCGCCCAAATGGAATCCGCCGGAGATGGCGCAGGTGACCGATGAGATGGTGGAGCGTTTTTTTGCGCCGGTGTGGCCGGCGCATGCACACCCGCTGCGGGATCTGAAAACGGGGGCGTAACGACGTTGAGATCGCGCCGCGACCTCACCGAAATGCCTTGTCGTTAATAGCAGTAAAAACCCAAGCCGTTAGCAGCCGCGAACTCTGCAAGGGCTTGGGTCGCTGTGATGCACTTATACGAAGGGTTGGCCTTGCTGACGATCGCGCGACTAATTGGAAATTATTTGTCCGATCCTCAGGAGATTGCCGTCAGGATCGACGACGGCAAACTCCCGCAGTCCCCAGGGTTTGTTTTCCAAGCTATCCATGCGTGGAATGCCCGTTGGCGGCAACTTGCTCGATGAGAACAAGCGGTAGACGCGCTCAACATCCAGAACTCGGATGTAGCAGCCAGCGGATGACTCGGCGGGCACAAGTTGATTGTGCGTGAAGAAGTGAATTTCAACAGAGCCCAGGCGCATTATGGCGTACTCGGGATTGAACTCGTGGGCACCACCTTCGAAACCGAGGCGCTGATAGAACGCAGTGGTCGCGGCAACAGAGCGGCATGGGAGTGTTGGAATGGCGAGATCTTGTGCTTGCATGGCTTAGCGCTCCTTGTTATTTTGCGATATCGTACGCCGCACCCACGCGATGGCCTTGTTGCGCGAAGGCAGTTCCAAAACGGTGAAGCCGCCATCGGCAAAGTACGTGTCTGAATGGCGCACTGACCCCGCCGCCTCTGGTGTCTGAATGTCGGCACTGACCCGGTCGCTTCTGCCCCCGTCGCCTCGCTTGACCGAGTTATGCGATTGCGTCACTGAGAGATTACTGCGAGCCTGGCCCACAATTCATCGCATCTACCGTTGCGGAATGCGGCCTGGTGAAACGCCTGATATTCCGACTTGTACACACTTAAAAGTTCCACTAGCCCATCGTCAATACAAGCTTGGGTATTGGCTATACGGTCGGCGACTTTCACAATGAGGGCTAGTTCTGCCTCGCCGCTGACCTGTGCCATCTTCTTGTAGGTCTTTTCCTTCCGCTCCTTGCGGGAAGCACCTTCTTCATCAGTAAGTACAGCAATACAGACAGCCGCGACATGGCCGAACTCTCGCTCTATCTGGTCCAGCGTCACAGGAGTGTCTTCGACCACGTCATGGAGATATCCAATGATCTGAGCCAACTCGCCGTAAGGTTCCAGCAAAGCGGCGACCTGGTCGAGGTGATGCGAGTACGGATGGCATCCGTACTTCTGACCCGCATGATGGTCAATCGCAAATGCTCGTGCTAAATCTAAGGTGTGATTGATTCTCATGAACAAGGTAGGGTTGTGCGGCTGATCGCAAGCGAATAGAACAATATACTCCACCGTATCCGGCCAGACCCAAAACGCGTGAACTGCATCGGGGGCAGTGCTGACATGCGCAGGCATGCGGTGCAACAACTTCAGGTGGAGTTTGCTACCGGGCCAGTTAATGTCTGAATGTCGGGCACCGACCGTCGCCGATCCGACCTCGTCGAGCTATTTGGAAATTATCTGTCCGACCCGTAAGAGATTGCCATCCGGATCGACCACACCAAACTCCCGCAGGCCCCAGAGTTTGTTTTCCAAAGTATCTATCCGTGGAATCCCCGCAGGTGGCAAATCGCTCTATAGGAACAAACGGTAAACGCTTTCAATATTCAAGACGCGGATGTAACAGCCAGAGGATGATGGGTCAACCCGGCCACGGGATCACACCGCCGTTTAGCTCTGCTCGCGGTGACGCAGCACGACCCGTTCGGTCGGGGCGAAATGGGCGGCCAAATGCTCGGCCATATACACTGAGCGGTGCTGGCCCCCGGTGCAGCCCAGCGCAACCGTCACATAACTGCGGTTGTCGGTCTTAAACGACGGCAGCCATTTCTCGATGAAGATGCGGATGTCTGCCAGCAGGTCGGCCGCACTCGGCTGGGCGTCGAGGAAGGCGATCACGGGCGCGTCCATGCCGGTCAGCGGGCGCAGCGTCAGGTCGTAGTACGGGTTCGGCAGGGCGCGCACGTCGAACACGAAATCGGCGTCGAGAGGCACGCCGAGCTTGAACGCGAACGATTCGAAGAACAGCGTCAGCGGCGCGCGCTCGATCGCGATGAGTTCTTTGATCCAGTTGCGCAGCTTGTGCGCGGCGAGGTCGGAGGTGTCGATCACATGGCCGAGCTGCTGGATCGCCGACAGGCGCTCGCGCTCCTCCATGATGCATTCGACCAGCGTGCGGCGCGAGGCCGGATTCTCGTCGGGGCGCAATTTGTGCGACAGCGGATGGCTGCGGCGCGTCTCGGAAAAGCGCGCCACGAGCGAATGCGTGTTGGCGGTCAGGAACACGACCTTGACGTCGTGCCCCTGGTCCTTGAGCGTCTTGATGTTGGCAGGCAGGTCGACCAGCGACTCGGCACTGCGCGCATCGACCGCGACGGCCAGCGACGAGGTGCCGTCCGTGGCCAGTGTCAGCACCAGGCTCGGCAGGAGCGCCGGCGGCAGATTGTCGACGCAATAAAAGCCCGCGTCTTCAAGCACGTTGAGTGCCACGGATTTGCCTGAGCCGGAAATACCGGTGATAAGTACGATGCGCATGCGGGGATGATACCGTAAGCTGCGGTTTCGAGGTATGGCGAACTTATCTTTAGCCGACCAGAAGTTGCCTTGAATGTGTAAAATTCCGGTGATCTGTTGTGTTTCTGGACGGCCCGGTATGCCTTATGCATACACTCCAGTAAGCAAAGGTTATAAGCGCACAACATCAAAAAACCATGCCCACCATCGCCTATCAAATACTAAACGTCTTCGCCGAGTCCAGCTTCGGCGGCAATCCGCTCGCCGTGGTCGAGGACGGCTCCGCCCTAAGCGACGCTCAAATGCAAACCGTGGCGCGCCAGTTCAACCTGTCCGAAACCACCTTCCTGCTGCCGTCGGCGCAGGCGGCGGCGCGCGTGCGAATTTTTACGCCGAGCTACGAGATGCCGTTCGCCGGCCATCCCACGCTCGGCTCGGCCGCGGTGGTCAGCGCCTTGCTCGGCGCGGGCGAGCGCTTTGCGCTGGAAATGAAGGCCGGAATCATTCCGGTCTGGCGCGAAGAAGGCCGTTGGCATTTGTCGGTCGGCGCGGCGAAACAGCGTCCGATGCCGGCCAAAAGCGCCGAGCTCGCCGCGATGCTGGGCCTGCCGGAAGCGGCCATCGCCGGCCCCGCCACATGGTTCGATTGCGGCACCGAGCAAGCAATGATCGAACTGCGCAGCGCTGCCGACGTGCACGCCTGCAAGCCGGTCGCGGCGCTGCTGGCGCGCCATTCGCGCAACGCGAGCGGCCAGGCCAAGGCCTATGTGTTCGCGCGCAGCGGGGACGGGTTCGAGGCCCGCTACTTCTGGATGAGCAACGAGAGCAGCGTCAGCGAAGACCCGGGCACGGGCTCTGCCTGCGCCAACCTGGGCGCCTGGTGGCAGGCGACCGAGGGCGGCAAGCCGCTCGACGCGGTGGTGCGCCAGGGCAGCGCGATCGAACGCCCGAGCCAGCTGACGCTGAAGGTGGCGGATGGAAAAATCGCCGTGGGCGGGCGCGTGGTCGCGCTCGGCAAAGGCGTGCTGAACTGGTAAGACTCAGTCGCCGCTCATGGCGAGCCGTTGCCGCTCCATGAATTCTTGCAAGGTGTCGATGCCGCGCAGTTGCAGGATTGTGTTGCGGACCGCGGCCTCAAGCAGCACCGCGATGTTGCGCCCGGCCGCGACCGGAATCACGACCTTGCGCACGGGCAGCCCGAGTACGTCCTCGGTCGGGAACAAAAACGGCAGGCGCTCGACTTCCTCCTCGAGCGCGCCGCGGCGCACGAGGTGCACGATCAGCTTGAGACGCATTTTGCGGCGCACCGCGGTCTCGCCGAAAATGGCCTTGATGTCGAGCAGGCCGAGGCCGCGCACCTCGAGCAGGTTTTGCAGCAGGGCAGGGCAGCGCCCTTCGATCATGTTCGGCGCGATGCGCGAGAACTCGACCGCGTCGTCGGCCACCAGGCCGTGGCTGCGCGAGATCAGTTCCAGTCCGAGCTCGCTCTTGCCGAGGCCCGAGTCGCCCGTGATCAACACGCCCACGCCGAGCACGTCCATGAAGACGCCGTGCATGATGATCCGCTGCGCCAGTTTTTTCGACAGGTAGACGCGCAGGTAGTCGATCACCTGGGCGGCCGGCAGCGGCGTCGAAAACAGGGGGATGTTTTGCTCGTCGCAAATGGCGAGGATGTCGGGCGGGGTGTCGAGCCCCTGCGCGATGATCAGCGCGGGCGGGCCGCCGGCGATCAGCTCGCCGATGACATGGCTGCGCGAACCCGACTTGAGGCGGTGGTAATAGGTCAGTTCCTGGTGGCCGAACACCTGGATGCGGCCCGGATGGATCAGGTTCAGGTGGCCGACCTGGTCGGCGGCCGAGGCCACGTCGCCCGAGATCAGGCGTTCGCCGCCGGGAAATCCGGCGAACCAGCCCAGTTGCAGGCTGTCGCGGTTATCGTCGTACAGCCGTTGAATGGTCAGCGGTGTCTGCAGCATGGGGGCGGTCTTCGGCAAGTAGGGCGCGGCGCGCCCGGCACGCGAAGTTTAACCCAAGGCCTGCAGGCTGGGTTGCCAATTGGTGATGCGCGAGTGCACCGAACGCGGGTCGGGATCGGTCGAGAGGGCGGTGCGGAAGGCGTCGTCGGAGAACATTTCGGCGATCTCGGACAGGATTTCGAGGTGTTGCTGCGTGACGTGGTCCGGGATCAGCAGGAAGAACAGCAGCTTGACCGGCTGGCCGTCGGGCGACTCGAACGGGATCGGCTCGACCAGGCGCACGAACGCGCCGAGCGGCCCCTTGAGGCTCTTGCTACCCTTGATGCGCCCGTGCGGCACGGCCACGCCATGCCCGAGCCCGGTTGAACCGAGGCGCTCGCGCGCGAACAGGTTCTCGGACACCGTAGAGCGCGCGATCCCGCAGTTGTTTTCAAAAATCAACCCGGCCTGCTCGAAGGCGCGCTTCTTGGAAGAAACCTCCAAATCGAGCAGTACGTTCTCTAGCGATAAAATTTTACTGAGGTTAGTCATAACACTAAGTCAATTGGTGCGACGCACAAGGGTGCTTGCGAGCCAGAATTATAGGCCTGTTTTCAAGCCGTGGCATCGGAAATCGCATGCGCTTACGAATTGTTTCGTATTGTTATTTGGCAAGCTGATTGCAATTTACATCAGTATGAAAGCGGGCCGCGGGCGGCCGCCTGTCTCCGTAAAAAATTTCCTTCGCGAAATCAGGCGATTGGCGCGATTTTGTGAAGCCGCGCGGCCTCTGATCTGACAATTCCACGGCTGCGCCCGCTTGCGCCGCGTCGCCGAGAAGTTGCGGCGCGGCGCATTGCTGTTGTTTTATTGTAAATCGAATCCGGATGACGTGGCGCCCGGATGGCGCCCGCCTCACTGGCGCGCGGTGCGCAGGTTCGACGGCGGCGGGCCGCTAAAATTGCTGCGCCAGGGGTTGATGTCGAGTCCGCCCCGGCGTGTGTAGCGCGCGTACACGGCGAGCTTTTGCGGGGCGCACTGGCGCCAGATGTCCATGAAGATGCGCTCGACGCATTGCTCGTGGAATTCGTTGTGTTCGCGAAATCCGATCAGGTACTTGAGCAGGCCCTCCTGCTCGATCTGCGGGCCCACGTAGCGCACCTGCACGCTGGCCCAGTCGGGCTGGCCGGTGACGAGGCAATTCGACTTGAGCAGGTGCGACACCAGGGTCTCCTCGACCGGCGGTCCGGCGCGCCCGGCGCGCAGCAGGGCCGGGCTCGGCGTGTACTGGTCGATCTCGACGTCGAGGCGGTCGAGCAGCAGGCCGTCGAGCTCGCCCATCTTGAGCGTCGTGAACGCGTCCTGCAGCGTCAACACGACGTGCACGGGCGCGCCGAAACCCTTGGCCAGGTCGGCCTTGAGCAGGGCCAGCAGCGCGTCGGGGCCGGCCAGCCGGGTCTGGTTGAACGAGTTCAGGTACAGCTTGAACGACTTCGACTCGATGATGTTGGGCGAGTCGGCCGGCGCCGTGACGGTGGCGATCGCGACCTGCGGCTTGCCGCGCATGTTCAACCACGACAATTCGTACGCGTTCCAGATGTCTACCCCGAAGAACGGCATCGTGCCTGTCAGTTGCAGTTCGTCGCGCTTGGCCTGGCGCGCGATGGGGAACAGCAATTCGGGCGCGTAGCTGGTCTGGTAGGCGGACGTCTTGCCAAGCGGAGACAGGTCGGGTGTGTTGCTCATGAGGCTTTCGGGTGTGGTTTAGCCAAGGAACAGCTTGTAGACGGGGTTGGCGCTCTCGTCCCAATAGCGGTAGCCCAGCGTGGTCAGGAACAGGCGGAACGCCTCCATTTCTTCGGCCGGCACTTGCAGTCCGACCAGGATGCGGCCGACGTCGCCGCCCTGGTTGCGGTAATGGAACAGCGAGATGTTCCAGTTGGGCGCCATGCGGTCGAGGAAGCGCATCAGCGCGCCCGGCCGCTCCGGGAATTCGAAACGATACAGCAGCTCGTCGTGGGCGAGCGCGCTCTTGCCGCCGACCAAATGGCGGATGTGCAGCTTGGCCAGTTCGTCGTGGGTCAGGTCGAGCGTCTTGAAGTCGTGCGCCTCGAAATTGCGCGCGATCACGCCCGGCTCGTCGCGGCTCGCGATCTGCAGGCCGACGAACACATGGGCGGCCTTGGCGTCGCTGATGCGGTAGATGAATTCGGTCACATTGCGCGGGCCGACCAGCTGGCAAAAGCGCTTGAAGCTGCCGCGCTGCTCGGGGATCGTCACGGCGAACACGGCCTCGCGCGACTCGCCCAGTTCGGCGCGCTCGGCGACGAAGCGCAGGCGGTCGAAGTTCATGTTGGCGCCGCAGGCGATCGCGACGAGCGACTCGTTGTTGACCGGGTTCTTGGTCAGCGCGGCGCGCTCGATGTAGGCCTTGGCGCCGGCGATCGCCAGCGCGCCCGACGGCTCGAGGATGCTGCGCGTGTCCTGGAACACGTCCTTGATGGCGGCGCAGATGGCGTCGGTGTCGACGATGATGATCTCGTCGACGTACATCTGGGCAAGGCGGAAGGTTTCCTCGCCGACCAGGCGGACCGCCGTGCCGTCGGCGAACAGGCCGACGTCGGGCAGGGTCACGCGCTGGCCCGCCTTGAGGCTGCGCGCCATCGCGTCGGAGTCGAGCGACTGCACGCCGATGATCTTGATGTCGGGACGGATCTGCTTGACGTAGGCGGCCACGCCACTGATCAGGCCGCCGCCGCCGATGGCCGCGAAAATGGCGTGGATCGGTCCCGAATGCTGGCGCAGGATCTCCATGCCGATCGTGCCCTGGCCGGCGATCACGTCGGGGTCGTCGAACGGGTGCACGAAGGCGAGCTTTTGCTCTTTCTCGAGCGTGAGCGCATGGTTGTAGGCGTCGGTGTAGGACTCGCCGTGCAGGATCACCTCGACCGCGGCGCCGCCGCGCGCCTTGACCGCGTCGACCTTGACGCTCGGGGTGGTGGTCGGCATCACGATCACGGCGCGGCAGCCGAGCTTGGCGGCCGACAAGGCCACGCCCTGCGCGTGGTTGCCGGCCGAGGCGCAGATCACGCCGCGCTTGAGCTGGGCCGGCGACAAATTCGCCATCTTGTTGTATGCGCCGCGCACCTTGAAGCTGAACACGCTTTGCATGTCCTCGCGCTTGAAGTAGATGCGGTTGCCGAAGCGCTCAGACAGGGTCGGCGCGAGTTCGAGCGGGGTTTCGGAGGCAACGTCGTAGACGCGCGCGGTCAGGATTTTTTTTAAGTAGTCGGTGGTCATGGTCTGCAAACAAAATGATTCTGAACCGGTTTATCCGGACGTGTTGAATGGGTGACGCTGACTGTCCTGATCGGCGGTTTGCCGAGGCGTGCAGTGCGGCGCGGCGGGCGCGGGTGGCGGGCTCGACGCACCGTGTCGGTGCAATTGCTTTGCCTAATTATAATGGAGGTCCCACCAGCCCATCATAAGTGCCATGATCGAAACCGCCGTGCTCTGGCTGCTCAAGAAATTATCCGCGCCTGCGGTGGGCCTCAGTTCGGTGTTCGTGGTCAGCTTCGTCGCGGCAACGTTGCTGCCGATGGGCTCGGAGCCGGCCGTGTTCGCGGTGGTCAAGGCCAACGGCGCCATGTTCTGGCCCGCGATCCTGGTCGCCACGCTCGGCAACACGCTCGGCGGCGCGCTCGATTACCTGATCGGCTACCGTGCCAAGCTCGCGTTCGCCAAGGAGCGCCAGACGCGCTGGTTCGGTTGGCTCGCGCGGCACGGCGCCAAGACCATGCTGCTGTCGTGGGTGCCCGCCATCGGCGACCCGCTGTGCACGCTGGGCGGCTGGCTGCACCTGCCGTTCTGGCCCAGCGTCGGCTACATGGCGGTCGGAAAGTTCCTGCGCTATGTGACGTTGACGCTCGCGCTGCTGTATGTGCCCGACGATTTCTGGAAATGGTTGGGGCAGCTGCTGGTGTGAACTGTTCGGCGTTGCGGTCATGGCGGCGAATAATTCATTAGTTGTCTATACAATTTTCTCCTATAAATTTTGTGAAAATGGCATTTTGGCATCGATAACACGGTGCGCCCGGCCGGGGATGCCCTTAGGAATGCGAGGGCTGTTCCGGCATTGTGCATCGCAATACGCTAAAATGACCCTCCCTAGGGTCAGTCTGAACGGTCACACATCACATGAACGCCCCCGTACACCTCCAAGCATTGCTCGCTGAAACGCCCATCGGTCCCGTGCCGACGCGGCTGCGCGAAATCCCGTACAACTACACCTCTTTTTCGGACCGCGAAATCGTGATCCGGCTGCTGGGCGAGTCGTCGTGGAAACTGCTCGACGAGCTGCGCGGCGCGCGCCAGACCGGCCGTTCGGCACGCATGCTGTACGAGGTGCTCGGCGACATCTGGGTGGTGCGGCGCAACCCCTACCTGCAAGACGACATGCTCGACAATCCGAAGCGGCGCCAGGAACTCATCGACGCGCTGCACCACCGCCTCGCCGAGGTCGATAAGCGGCGCCAGGCGGTCGACGCCGACGACACCGACCCCGCGCTGGCCAAGCGGCGCAGCGACAGCGTCGAGCAGTTGCTCAAGGCGGCCGGCCGCGCAGTCGAGGACTTCGGCAACGAGTTCCGCCAGACCTACGACCTGCGCAAGCGCACCACCAAGGTGCTCGGCCGCTACACCGAAAAACACAATATCTGCTTCGACGGCATGAAGCGCGTGGCCCACGTGACCGACGCCACCGACTGGCGCGTCGAGTACCCGTTCGTCGTGCTCACGCCCGACACCGAGGACGAGATGGCCGGCCTCGTCAAGGGCTGCATCGAACTGGGGCTGACCATCATCCCGCGCGGCGGCGGCACCGGCTACACGGGCGGCGCGATCCCGCTCACGCCGCTGTCGGCCGTCATCAACACCGAAAAACTGATCACGCTCGGCGAGGTCGAAATGACGATGCTGCCCGGCGTCGAGCGCGAATACGCGACCATCGTCTCGGGCGCCGGCGTGGTCACCAAGCGCGTCTCCGACGCGGCCGAAAAGGCCGGCTTCGTGTTCGCGGTCGACCCGACCTCGGCCGAGGCATCCTGCATCGGCGGCAACATCGCGATGAACGCGGGCGGCAAGAAGGCCGTGCTGTGGGGTACCGCGCTCGACAACCTGGCCTCGTGGCGCATGGTCGACCCGAACGGCGACTGGCTCGAGGTCACGCGCCTCGAACACAACCTGGGCAAGATCCACGACGCCCCGGTCGCCAAGTTCAAGCTCGAATGGACCCATCCGTCGGCCAAGGGCGAGCGCAAGGGCGCGCCGTTCAAGACCGAGGAACTGGTGATCCAGGGCAGCAAGTTCCGCAAGGAAGGCCTGGGCAAGGACGTCACCGACAAGTTCCTGTCGGGCCTGCCGGGCATCCAGAAGGAGGGCTGCGACGGCCTCATCACGTCGGGCCGCTGGATCCTGCACAAGATGCCAAAATTCGCGCGCACCGTCTGCCTCGAGTTCTTCGGCCAGGCGCGCGACGCGATTCCGTCTATCGTCGAAATCAAGGATTACCTCGACGGCCTGCCGGCCAAGGGCGGCGCGCAATTCGCGACGATCCGGCTCGCCGGCCTCGAGCATCTGGACGAGCGCTACCTGCGCGCGGTCGGCTACGCGACCAAATCGAAGCGCGGCGTGCTGCCAAAGATGGCGCTGTTCGGCGACATCGTCGGCGACGACGAGAACGCGGTCGCGCAGGCCGCCTCCGAGGTGGTGCGCATCGCCAACACGCGCGTCGGCGAGGGATTTGTGGCCGTCAGCCCCGAGGCGCGCAAGAAATTCTGGCTCGACCGCGCGCGCACCGCCGCGATCGCCAAGCACACCAACGCGTTCAAAATCAACGAGGACGTCGTCATTCCCCTGAACCGCATGGGCGAGTACACCGACGGCATCGAGCGCATCAACATCGAACTGTCGATTCGCAACAAGCTCAAACTGGTCGAGCAGTTGCGTACCTTTTTTGCGGGCGGCCATCTGCCGGTCGGCAAGAACGAGGACCTCGAAGAAGTCGGCGACGCCGAGATGCTGGGCGACCGCGCGCAGCAGGCCGACGAGGTGCTGGCGCAGGCCGGCGCGCGCTGGTCCTTCATCCTTGCCGAACTCGACCAGCCGTTGGCGAGCGCGCGCGACACCCTGTACGCGCTCGGCCTCGACCGCCTCGCCGTCGTGTTCGACGCGCGCCTGGCCGAGCAGCCCGACGCCACCCTGTTCGACGTGCTGCAGGACCGCACCGTGCGCGTGAGCTGGAAGCAGGAGATCCGCGCCCAGTTGCGCCAGATCTTCAACGGCGGCGCGTTCAAGCCTATCCTCGACGAAACCACCGCGATCCACGCGCGCGTGCTGCGTTCGCGCGTGTTCGTGGCGCTGCACATGCACGCCGGCGACGGCAATGTGCACACCAATTTGCCGGTCAACTCCGACGACTACGAAATGCTGCAGGACGCGCACGGCGCGGTCGAGCGCATCATGAAACTGGCGCGCTCGCTCGACGGCGTGATCTCGGGCGAACACGGCATCGGCATCACCAAGCTCGAGTTCCTGACCGAGGACGAGATCGGCGAGTTCCGCGACTACAAACTGCGCATCGACCCCGAAGGGCGCTTCAACAAGGGCAAGCTGCTCAACCTCGAGGGCCTCGGGGCCGATTTGCGCAACGCCTACACGCCGTCGTTCGGCCTGATGGGCCACGAGTCGCTGATCATGCAGCAAAGCGACATCGGCGAGATCGCCAACAGCATCAAGGACTGCCTGCGCTGCGGCAAGTGCAAACCCGTGTGCGCGACCCACGTGCCGCGCGCCAACCTGCTGTACTCGCCGCGCGACAAGATCCTCGCGACGTCCTCGCTGATCGAAGCCTTCCTGTACGAGGAGCAAACCCGGCGCGGCGTCTCGATCAAGCACTGGGAGGAGTTCGAGGACGTGGCCGACCATTGCACCGTGTGCCACAAGTGCTTCACCCCATGCCCGGTCAACATCGACTTCGGCAACGTGTCGATGAACATGCGCAACCTGTTGCGCAAGATGGACAAGAAGAGCTTCAAGCCCGCGCTCGCGAGCACGATGTTCTTCCTCAACGCGACCGACCCGACCACGATCAACGCGGCGCGCAAGGTCATGTTCGACTGGGGCTTCCAGGCCCAGCGCCTGGGTAACCGCGTGCTCAAAAAGTTTGCAAAGAAGCAGACCAAGGCGCCGCTGCCGAGCACGGGCAAGGCGCCCGTGCGCGAGCAGGTGATCCACTTCATCAATAAAAAAATGCCGGGCAACCTGCCGAAGAAGACCGCGCGCGCGCTGCTCGACATCGAGGACGACAAGATCATCCCGATCATCCGCAACCCCAAGGCGACCACGGCCGACACCGAAGCCGTGTTCTACTTCCCCGGCTGCGGCTCGGAGCGTTTGTTCTCGCAAGTGGGCCTGGCGACCCAGGCGATGTTGTGGGAAGTCGGCGTGCAAACGGTGCTGCCGCCGGGCTACCTGTGCTGCGGCTACCCGCAACGCGGCAACGGCGAATTCGACAAAGCCGAAAAGATGATGACGGATAACCGCGTGCTGTTCCACCGCATGGCCAACACGCTCAACTATCTCGACATCAAGACCGTGCTCGTGTCGTGCGGCACCTGCTACGACCAACTCGCGACCTACGAGTTCGACAAGATATTCCCGGGCTGCCGCATCATGGACATCCACGAATACCTGCTCGAGAAGGGCGTCAAGCTCGAAGGCGTCAGCGGCACGCGCTATATGTACCACGAGCCATGCCACAATCCGATGAAGCTGCAGGATTCGGGCAAGACCATCAACGCGCTGATCTCCACGTTCGACAACGTCAAGATCGAAAAGAACGAGCGCTGCTGCGGCGACGCCGGCACGCTGGCGGCCTCGCGTCCCGACATCTCGACCCAGGTACGTTTCCGCAAAGAAGAAGAGATGATCAAGGGCGCCAACAAGCTGCGCGCCGATGGTTTCGACGGCGACGTCAAGATCCTCACGAGCTGCCCGGCCTGCCTGGGCGGCGTGTCGCGCTACAGCGAGGACGCGGGCACCACGGCCGACTACATCGTGATCGAGATCGCGCGCCACCTGCTGGGCGAGAACTGGCTGCCCGAGTACGTCGCGCGCGCCAACAGCGGCGGCATCGAACGGGTGCTGGTGTGAGCGCGCCCGCCTGCGAGTTGTGTACGCTGGCCGTCGAACCGGTATTCCGCAACGATAAGTTATCGGTGATCCTCGTCGACGACGCGGCGTATCCGGGCTTTGCGCGGGTCGTCTGGAACGCCCACGTCAAGGAGGTGTCCGACCTCGCCGCCGCCGACCGGCTGTTGCTCAACGACGCCGTGTGGCGCGTCGAGATGGCACTGCGCGAAGTCATGCTGCCCGACAAAATCAACGTGGCGAGCCTTGGCAATATGACGCCGCATTTGCACTGGCATGTGATCCCGCGGTTTGCCGACGACGCCCATTTCCCCCAGCCCGTGTGGGCCGCAGCCGTGCGCACGACCGACGCGCCGGTGCTGGCCGCGCGCCGCGCGCTGCTGGGGCAACTCAGCGCCGCGATCGTGCGCCGCATGAACCAAGAAAATACCTGACATGAGTAATTCACCGAACCCGACCGCGCTGACGGTGCACCAGAAATCGCGCATGCTCGACATCGCCTTCGACGACGGGGCGGCGTTCTCGCTGCCGTTCGAGTTGCTGCGCGTGTACTCGCCCTCGGCCGAAGTGCGCGGGCATGGGCAGGGCCAGGAAGTGCTGCAAGTTGGCAAGCGCGACGTCGGCATCAGCGCGCTCGATCCCGTTGGCAACTACGCGGTGCAGCCGAGCTTTACCGACGGGCACAACACGGGTTTGTTCACCTGGGATTATCTGTACAAACTAGGCAGTGAGCAGGATGCGATGTGGCAGGATTATCTGGCGCGTTTGCACGCCGCCGGTTTCGCAGGCGAGACGGGCCGCGCGCCCGGAGCGATGCTTGCAACCAAGGCGCCGACCGGCGCAGGCTGCGGCCACAAGCACTAAGCCCGTCGTGCTCGGTCTCTAGTTAGAACCTCATACCCAAAAAAAACACACATCGTCCTCGCGCATGCGGGGACCCATAGAACATTAGCTCTGAGCAAACGTTCTATGGGTCCCCGCATGCGCGAGGACGATGTTGGTTTTTGATATTTAATTTGTAAATTTGCGTATCGTGCGCAACATCTATTCGTAATCATGTGCGGCCTGGCTCAAGCCACTGAGCCAGGCCGCATCACGGTGGACGGTCGATCCCGACCACAGCTAGGCTGCCCTACAAGAACGCGCCCATTTAGTTACCATCCCACAACCGTGAAGTTCGGCGAGTTGTTCTTCAGATTTCCGAGCGGTGCGCCAGTTACCGCGGTGTTGGAAAAGGTCGCCGTCCCCGCTGCGGACGCGCGAACCTCCACGCCGTAGGTACCGGCGTTGGTGATCTGGTTTCCCGAGAAAATCATGGCGGCGCCGGTCGAAGGCTCCTCGATAAAGATGCCCGAGTAGGTGCTGTCTTGAATCTGGTTGTTCGACACGGTGATCGTCGGATTATTCAAAAGTCCCGAGCTGTTGAGCCAAAGCCCCCAGATGGCGCCGACGTTGTACATGTAGTCGTGGTGGTAGGAACCGGTTCGGATCAGCATGTTTCCGGTGATGTTCAGGGTGCCGGTCAAGGAAGGCGGATTGAAATTGGTGCCAAACGAAATTCCGGCCCCGTTGTCGATGGTGTCAACGATCAGGTTCGACTTCACCGTATTGTCCTTTCCCCCATAAATGGCAATGCCGTTGGCCAAGCCAGGCAGCTGAACAGTGTTGAACTCGAAGGTGTTGCCGGTATTGAGAAAGGTGTCCGACCACATCGCCATGCCGTCGTCGCCCGTATTGCGGATGCTGTTGTTCGATACCACGCTGTTGCTGGTGCCATAGTGGAGATTCAATCCGTCGGCCCAGATGTTACGGAATCGGTTTCCGGTGATCGTGGCGTTGTTGACAATTCCGGCCTGGCTGAAGGACTGGGTCGCCCACACTCCCACCTTGGCGTGCTCGATCCAGACGTTGCGCACCGTCGAGTTGCTCAGGTTCCCCTCAATGCCCGAGACGCCGTTGGCATCGTCGCGGATAAGGTCGTAAGAGTTGATCTTCAGGTCGGCGATGGTCACGTTGCCACCTTTGGTGTAGATACCGGCGAAGGCACCTTCAAGAACGCTCCACCAGATGCCGGAGCCTTTGAGGGAAACGCCTGAATCGAGATAGATCCGGGTGCCTTGTCCGTTGTAGCCCGGCCCTGGCGAACCAGTATTGAAGTGAAAGGTGCCGACTGGAATCCACACGCCGGCCGAGGCGCCTCCGGATGCCTTGACCGCGGCAATGGCGTTGTTCAAGGCAGTGGTATCGTCGGCTCCGTCGTTGGCAACCGCGCCGAACTCTGCGATCGAACGGTAGTTGGACGGCTTGATCAAGGCGTCAGGAATCGGCTCGGCTTCAAGGAAGTCCACGGTGATGGTTTGGGTCGACCCGAAGTTAAGGTTCGCGGACTCGCGCACCAGCTTGATCGTGGTGCCGGCCGGGTAGCTAGCGTCGAGAATAAGCGCGGCTTCGTCGAAGAAACGATGCGGATTGGCGGGCGTGGCGGCCGGATTTCTGGACCAACGTTTCTCGCCGCCCTCGGTGCCCCACAAGCCGTAGAGCCAGCTGTATTTGTTCGTCAAGACCAGATCTTGTTTCTTTACGTTGTTGACGTAAACACTGAGGCCCGCATTGTAGGCGGCGCCATTGGCGGTGTTCGGGATGGAGTAGCGAACCACCAACCCGCGCGCAGCCGAGGTTAGGTTGAACTGAACATACTGGCCCACCGCCGACAGTTGAACTGCCGAGCGGCCCGTCGCCTCGGATGACAAAGTGCCCCAGGTCCGGCTGCCGGAGATCAGCGCGCCCGTGTAGGTCGCCGCTTCGGCTTCGTAGCTCGTGTACGGCAGGGAGGCGCCGAAACTCGCATTGCTCAGTATCTTGCTGAACGTATTGTTCGCCGCGTTGCTCTCCACGATCAGATTCTGCTCATTGACGGTGGCGGTGATCACCTGGCTGGCCGCAGCCATGGCCCATGTCGCGCCACCGGCGCCGGCATTGGCGGTGAGCGTGACCGAGGCGCCGGGAGCGAGGGCGCTGGTGTTTTGATCGGACCACGTCACGGTATTGCCATCGACGGCGAACGATACCTTGTGCGAGATGCCGGCCGGGGTCGCGCCATCGCCTTGATTCTTGACGGTGGCGCTAAAGGTCACCGCTTGTCCCAGCGTTGGTTTGGCCGGACTCCACACAATGTCGGTCACCACCAGATCGGGTTTTGCAACCGGCTTCGGAGGAACCGGACCGATGTATTCAAAGGCCCATTGCGGGCTGCCCCAGGTAGGCGTGATGCCATAGCATTGGGCGAATCCCTTCAAGCCTTCCATCGTCACGTACCACGAAGGCTGGGCGACGCTCCCAATGGTGTAATACCCGGAATTCGATCCGCCGGCCACTGTCCACAAGGCGCTGTTCGAGCCAGCGTTATAAGCCGTCGTCAACGAATCGGCCGAGCTTGAAACGCCCGCGAGCGTGATCGAATTGCCGGTCTCGGCGTTCCACATGAGCTTTTTGCCGCCCTGGTCCACCAGCGCCCATTGGGAAGAAAGGGAGCTTGCCGCCGGGCTGCCGTACATGACCTTGCCGTTCGCTTCGTACAGGTACTGGGTGGTCTGCCAAAAATTTCGGATCCTGTACAGGCCATTTGCCAGGGCGGCAGGCGGCGGCGGGGCGGCCACCGCCATCGTCGCGGTCAGCGAGTTGTTGGTGGTATTGTTTTCGGAGATAAGTTGTTGGTCGTTGACGGACGCCTTAATGGTGTGCGCGCCGGCGGTGCTCGGCGTTGCGGTCCACGTTGCCTTGGCGGCGCTGCCTGCATTGGCCGTGACGACAGTCACGGCGCCGGCCGGCAGCGAGGAAGTGAAGGTGTCGGACCAGTTGACCTGTGTTCCATTGACAAAGAAAGCCACGCCAAGCTTGGTGCCCGCGGGCGTGGCCACGGTACCCTGATTGCGGACTGTGGCGCTGAATGTGACCTCGTTGCCACCGATGGGATTGGTCGGCGTCCAGCTGAGGCTGGTGACGATCAGGTCGGGCAGCACGGGCGGCGGTGTGACGCTGCCGCCGCCCGAATAGATTTCCATTTCAGCCACTTGGCCCGCCGGTGCGCCGCTGTTGGCCGCAAAACTGAGCCGGACATAGCGGGCCGAGGCCGTGCCAAGATTGACGGAGACCGCGTTAGCAGTGGCCGGGGCGAAAGCATAGCTTGCCGAAGCGGCCAGTGTGGACCAGTTCGTGTTGTCTGTGCTTCCCAAGACGGCGAAGGTCTGGCTCCGGCTGCCCCAGTTCGAAGGGAGCTTGACGACGACCTGGCCGATCGACATGGTCGAGCCCAGGTTCACCGTCACGGTATTCGGAAAGGCGTTGGAGACGCCCTCCCAGTAGGTGCCCGTGTTGCCGTCGTTGACGTTCGCGGGGCCGTAGTTGGCACTGCCGTTGCTGCCGTTTGCCGCGACTGTTTTTCCAATTGCCAAGTTGACGCCGGCACTTGCGGTCACCGAGAGCTTGTCCAGATTGACGTTGCCGTTGTCGCTCAAGTCGTACTTGTATGCAATCGTGTTGTTGCCGGACACGAGTGTCACCGTTTCAGCCTGCGTACCCCAGGTGTCCCAATTGGCCGTTGCGGACAAGCTGGTTTGCTTGAGTTTGGCGCCATTGATGTACAGGCTTAAGCTCCTGCCAACGCCGGTGCCATTCGCGTACCGAAGCGCCACAGTGTAGGCTCCGGCGCTTGGCGCGTTCACTTGAAAGGATGCTTGGGAAAGGCCTTTGTTGGCGTCGGTGAAGCCGCCCGCGAAGCCGGTCCCTGAATATCCGGTGTGGTCGCTGGCGGTGCCGGCGCCGCCCGTCAGTGCGGCCGATTCCGCCTCGTAGTCGACGGCCGCCATGGCAGAAGCGGGCCAGAGCAGTTGGGTGAATAACAGTAGTAGCAAGCACAGCATGGCCACTGGATTTTTTTTGTACGAGTATGAGGTTCTATATAACAATTTGGCACCTTTTAATTGGTGAGTCCATTGGGAAGGCGGTAGTGGATATCGCTAGCCAACAGATTTATGGCGAACATGTCCCCGTTCGGAAAAGGGGCGCAATCTACCTTGATTGCAAATCAAGTAGTTTCTGAATCAAATAATTTTTCGCTGCACAAATTTCGGCAAAAGCGCGCCCACCCCCCGTTGCCGGTGGTCTTGTCGCGTTAGGTAGTGGGCCCGCTCAGGCCGCAGATTGATTCGGCAAAGTGTTCTCGAGCGGATTGCCGATTTCGTGCGCCGCTGGCGCCGCGGCATTCGACCGGCGCTTGCCGGTCGAATGCCGTGCAAGGCCGGGTACTTTCAATGTGGAAGATGCGGCGGCGACGCGTGCCGGCCCCAGCCCGCGGGTATTGGTGTCGAACGGGGAGGGTGGTGCTGGCGGAGTGCGGTCATGATGGTTTTGTCCCGTAGGTTTTATTTTTTATGTACAACGGGGCCATAGTCGTCCCGCGAATCCGGCGTGTCAAACCGGCGCGCGCCAGAAACAAAGGCAGCGTAAAGATAGGTGCGGGGGAGCGGGGAAGGCCACACGATAATCGTCGCCCCATCTGTGTCAACGCAGTCATTTTTGACGGCGTAAGGCCTTGTTCTCTGGCTGAAACTGCATTTCAAGCCCCATTGCTCGGTATAAAATTCGTAGTTGTCGCCGCGCGGCGCCGAAGGGCGGTAAAGCGACTTACATCACGATTTTTCTTCCAGCGAACTGAATTGCAGGCCTGCTTTTCGCGGCCGCGCAAGGCCTTTTCGATTCACCATTCCACGCCGTTCCCCTCGCATGATCGAGGCGCTACGCCGCTTCGGGATCA
Source organism: Pseudomonadota bacterium (assembly GCA_040384885.1). Classification (GTDB taxonomy): domain Bacteria; phylum Pseudomonadota; class Gammaproteobacteria; order Burkholderiales; family Burkholderiaceae_D; genus Telluria_A. The sequence continues at coordinate 67,978 of JAZKIN010000135.1, forward strand.
TCCCCGCAACATCACTGTTCGACCGGTTGACCCCGCTCATCGCCGGCCCTGCGCATTCCGCAATCGCGCGATCGCCGCGCTCTCTATGCTGGTTCACCTGCCCGCGCACGCGGCCGCTGAACGGCCCGTCCTGGCAATGATTTCGCAGCGAAACCATTGGAGACGATCATGTCGGAGAACCGCAGCACCCCCCAACCCACCGCCCCGGAAATAGCGTCCGAATTGCTCGCGTCGCTGCAAATGCCGCGCCCGCAAGACGCCGCGCCGGCGGCGCGCCCGCAGCCCGCGCAGGGCATGCCCGTGCCTTCGATGACGGCGCCGCGCGAGGCCGACCCGATGCCGCGTCCGGCCGCCGCGATGGGGGCGGCGGCCGCCGGCGCCCGGCGCAGCGCACGGCGCGTGATGGACGGCGCGCTGCCGGTGCTGCGCGCACAGATCGCCAGCGCCAGCCAGATGCCGCCGCCGGCCGACGCGCCGCGCGCGCGCAGCGGCGCCGCGATTCCGCGCTTTCCAAGCGACGCCAACGCGGCCGGCCCGCGCTACCAGCCGGGCCTGGTCGAAGTCGAATTCCGCGACGGCTTGCTGCCGAGCGTGACGCACGGCGAGACCGACCTGTGGCCGTCCGTGCGCGCCGGCGCCGCCGCGCTCGACGCCCTCAACGAGGTGCTGCAACGCTACCAGCTGATCAGCGCCGAACCGAGCTTTGGCGGCATGCCGGCCGAGTGGGGCGCGGCCCAGGCCACTGCCGCCGGGCAGGGCGTCCAACTGCCGCACCTCGGCAATTTCGTGACCCTGCATTTCCCGAGCGACGCCAATGTGGGCGAGATCGCCGAACTGCTGCGCCAACTGCCCGAGGTCGAACGCGCGGTGCCGCTGCCGACCGTGCGCCCGCCGTCCGAGCTGTTGGCCGAGGACATGCCGGCGGCCGCGCTGCCGGCCAGCGTGCCGCTGGGCGAGCCGCTGGTCGGCCTTGACGACCAGGCCATCGTCGACCCCCTCACCGGCCGCGAGAACCAGTGGTATCTGTTCCGCTGCCGCGCCGACAAGGCGTGGATCCGCGCGACCGGCGCCAACGTGGTCGTGGCCGACGTCGACTGGGGCTACCGCACCTCGCACCAGGACCTCGCGCCGCACATGGGCCGGACCTACAACGCGGTCGACGGCTCGGCCAATGTGACGACCGGCGGCTCGGTGTTCCACGGCACCGGCGTGCTCGGCCTGGCCGGCGCCGCCGTCAACGCGCTCGGCCTGGCCGGGGTCGGCTTCGATGTCGAGATGTGGGGCGTGCAGGCCGACTCCGGCCCCGGCCCCGCGCTCGGCGGCAACCCGTGGGCGCGCGGCATCGACTGGGTGCGCACCACCGACAGCGGCGGCAAGCGCAAGGTGGTCATCCTCGAAGTCCAGACCGGCGCCTTCGGCAACATCGAACAGGTGCCTTCGGTCAATGCCGCGATCCGGACCGCGATCGCGGCCGGGGTGGTCGTGTGCGTGGCCGCCGGCAACGGCGACCGTGACGCCGGCATCGACGACAGCGGCAATCCGATCCCGCCGACCGGCTCGATCCTGGTCGGCGCGACCGCGTTCCACACGTCGACCAATCCGCGCGCCTGGTTCAGCAATTACGGGGCCGAGGTGGTCGTCGCCGCGCCCGGCGACCCCGACCACGACGTGACCTGCGACAGCGGCGCCGACAACGCCTACAGCAATTACTTCGGCGGCACCTCGGGCGCCACGCCCAAGGTCGCCGGCACGGTCGCGCTCATGTTGGCGAGTAACCCCGGCCTGAGCCACGCGCAGATCCGCGCGATGCTGATCGCCACCGGCGGCGCGGTCGCGACCGAGGCCGGCAAGCCGGTCGGGCGCTTCCTCAATGCCGAGGGCGCCGTGCGCGCGGCCGCCGTTGGCGCCGTCGGCCGCATGGAGGTGTTTGCGCGCGGCACCGACAAGGCGGTCTGGCACCTGTGGCAGACCGCGCCCAACAACGGCTGGAGCGGCTGGGCCCCGCTCGGCGGCTGGGTCGACCTGATCCGAACCGCGCGCAACGCCGACGGCCGGCTCGAACTGTTCGCGCGCGGCGCCGACCAGGCCGTCTGGCACATGTGGCAGACCGCGCCCAACAACGGCTGGAGCGGCTGGCATTCGCTCGGCGGCTGGGTCGACCTGCTCGAGGTCGGGCAGAACCAGGACGGCCGGCTCGAGCTGTTCGCGCGCGGGGCCGACGGCGCGCTCTGGCACAAATGGCAGAGCGCCCCCAACAACGGCTGGAGCGACTGGGCCACGCTGGGCGGCTGGGTCGACCGGCTCGCCGTCGGCCGCAACCAGGACGGCCGGCTCGAGGTGTTCGCGCGCGGCGGCGACGGCGCGCTGTGGCACAACTGGCAGACCGCGCCCAACAACGGCTGGAGCGGCTGGGCCTCGCTCGGCGGCTGGATCGACCGGCTCGAGGTTGGGCGCAACGCCGACGGCCGGCTCGAAGTGTTCGCGCGCGGCGGCGACGGCGCGCTGTGGCACAACTGGCAATCGTCGCCCAACAACGGGTGGAGCGGCTGGAGTTCGATGGGCGGCTGGGTCGACCTGCTGGCGATCGGCAACAACGAGGACGGGCGGCTCGAGGTGTTCGCGCGCGGTTCCGACCGGGCGGTCTGGCACAAGTGGCAGGAAGCGCCGAACGGCGGCTGGAGCGGATGGAATTCGATGGGCGGCTGGGTCGACCGGCTGGCGCTGAGCCAGAACGCCGACGGCAGGCTCGAACTGTTCGCGCGCGGCGCCGACCAGGCCCTGTGGCACCGCTGGCAGAGCGCACCCAACAACGGCTGGAGCGGCTGGGCCTCGCTCGGTGGCGTGATCGATTCGATCGAGGTGGCGCAAAACGCGCCGTGAGGCTGTGGCGCAAGAAAGCGGATCTAATGCGGGTGCCGTTCAGCGTTGCTTTCTTGCGCGCCACAATCAAGTTCGATGCCGAGCACGCGTTAATCGCGCGTGCTTAAAGCGGGGCTATCGCCTGAGTAAATCCGCGCCGAAGGCGTCGGCCTGAATGATTAGTTGGACGAAGCCGCTTTAACGAACCCTTCGCCATTGCAACCAGGACAGACATCGTCGACTTCCACTTGTCGCCCGTCTTGAACAGTTGCGTAGCCAATTGTCCCTCGACCCGTGCAACCCGGGCAATTTGTAAAGTGAGATGCCAAGTCAAGCGGAATCGGTTCGCCCCGTTGTCGCAGTTCCGCGTATCGCCGTTGGCGTATTCGGTTCTTGGTTTCTTCAAACGACATGCCTGCCTGTCGCTTATCGGAGCGACCAGACATATTGCATCCGCATCCAAGCCGCCTTGGGAGCATCGTTTTCCCTCGCAGGCTTGAATTGGCATTTAGAGATTCCCTCGACGGCCGCCGTGTCCAACAGCGGGAATCCGCTTGACTTGACAATGCGCGAGTCCTGCACCGTGCCGTCGGTTCCGATCAGAAATGCCAACGTGACGGTCCCTTGCTGCTCGTGACGCAATGATGCGCGTGGGTACACGGGCTTGGCGCAAGATTGCTTTGGTTTCGCCAGCGGTTCCTGCGCCGGCGGGGCAGGGGTGGTAGGGACGTCGGTCGCCTCCGCTTGGTTCGGTGCCTCGGGCGCGTTCTGGGCGGCCGCGAGAGTCGAACCCAGGCCGATGGCCGCGAGTAGTAAAAAGCGTAGCAGCACGGTTGATTTGGAGTGGAACGTGTCCGGCTGATGGCGCATATTTTCCCTTGGTTGATAGATATCTAAATAAGTCTAAGGAACATTCTACATTGAACATCGCCCGGGTATTTGAACAAAGGCTGCGGGCGCGGGCGAGAACTGTGCGCGTTGGGGGAGTTGATATTTGTATATTACAAGCATGATTGTCGCCGTGCGCCCCCGGCCGGGCAACCAAAGCAACTACTCACGGGCGTGATCGCGGCCCGCTCGCGGACGCCGGCACGGGCAGGGCGCTTGTATAATGTGACAAGTCCAATCCGCCCCGCTCATATGACCAATACCCATTTCGGCTATAAAACCGTGTCCGAGGACGACAAAGTCCACGAAGTCGCGAAAGTGTTCCATTCGGTGGCCGCCAAGTACGACGTCATGAACGACCTGATGTCGGCCGGGCTGCACCGCCTCTGGAAAACCTTCACCATCGCCAACGCGGCCGTGCGCCCGGGCTTCAAGGTGCTCGACATCGCCGGCGGCACGGGCGACCTGTCGATGGCCTTCGCCAAGCAGGCTGGACCGAGCGGCGAGGTCTGGCACACCGACATCAACGAGTCGATGCTGCGCGTGGGCCGCGACCGCATGCTCAACGAGGGCCTGGTGCTGCCGACCCTGCTCTGCGACGCCGAAAAACTGCCGTTCCCCGACAATTACTTCGACCGCGTCAGCGTCGCCTTCGGCCTGCGCAACATGACCCACAAAGACCAGGCGCTGGCCGAGATGCGGCGCGTGCTCAAGCCGGGCGGCAAGCTGCTCGTGCTCGAATTCTCGAAGGTCGTTTCGGCGCTGCAAAAGCCGTACGATATCTATTCGTTCTCGGTGCTGCCGTGGCTCGGCCAAAAGATCGCCGGCGACGCCGAAAGCTACCGCTACCTGGCCGAATCGATCCGCATGCATCCCGACCAGGAAACCCTCAAAACCATGATGCAGGACGCGGGCCTCGAGCGGGTGCAGTACTTCAACCTGACGGCCGGTGTCGCGGCATTGCACACCGGTATCAAACTTTAACGATGAAGAACATGAAAAAAACACTGATCAGCTTGCTGCTGGCGCTTAGCGCCGTCTCGAGCACGTCCGTCAGCGCCGGTTCGCTCAGCGGTGGCCGTTCGATCGGCCTGCAGTCGGCCGCCGTGGCCGCCCAGGTCGACGCCGCGCCCGCCGCGCAGCAAGAGCAAGCCGCGGTCCCCGCGCCCGCCCAGCCGGCGCCGCCGGCGACCCCCGAAAACGCCGCCAAAGGCATGGCCGGCGGCCTCTTGGCCGGCCTCGGCCTTGGCGCCGTGTTCGCCTCCATGGGCATCGGCCCCGAAATGGCGAGCCTGCTCGCCACGCTGCTCTTGTTGTCCCTGATCGCGCTCGCCGCGCTGCTCGTGTATCGCATGGCGCGGCGCAAGAACACCCCCGCCAACGCGCGCTTCGACGCTGCCGCCAAAAAGGCGGCGCCTGCCGCCGCGCCGCCGATCGCCTCAAAAGTGCCGCCGACGGGCGCCGCGCCGTGGGGCGTGCCCCCGACCTTCGACGCCGACGGCTTCTTGCGCCATGCAAAAGCGTCGTTCATCCGGATGCAGGCGGCCTGGGACAAGGCCGATGTCGACGACTTGCGTAAATTTACAACGCCCCTGGTGTTCGCCGAACTGAGCCAGCAGATCGTCCAGCGCGGCGCCGTCGGCGAAGTCACCGACGTGGTCGCGATCGACGCCGAACTGCTCGGCATCGAAACCATGGAAAAAAACTTCCTCGCGAGCGTCAAGTTCACCGGCATGCTGACCTCGGCCCCGGGCACCGAGCCCGCCCCGTTCGCCGAAGTGTGGAATATGTCGAAGCCGGTCGCCGGCGGCACCGGCTGGGTGCTCGCGGGCATCCAGCAGCTTTCCTGACACTATTTTTGGGGGAAAGTTTCCTCGCTGACGCGAATGTTGCGTTCAAACTGGTAAGATCGAAACCGCCCCGCTCCAGCCGGGCGGTTTTGTTTTTTTAGCGAGTGTCCTCATGCCCACAACAACGCCCTTCACGCCGTTCACGCCGCAGGCGAGCCTGATGGCCCCGGCCGTGGCCGCGATCAACCACCTGCTCGCGCAGGAGGCGTGGGCGCGCGACGCGTTGGCGCTGCACGCCGGCAAGGAAGCCTGCATCGACGCCGGCAGCGTGGCGCTGCGCCTGCGCGTCACGCGCGACGGCATGGTCGAGTCGCGCCCGTCGGAGCAGGCCGCCGACGTGACGATCCGGGTCAAGCTGGCCGACCTGCCGCTGATCGCTCAGAACCGCGAGCGCGCGTTTTCCTACGTCAAGATCGAGGGCGACGCCGAGTTCGCCAACACGATCTCGCAATTGAGCAAGGGCTTGCGCTGGGAGGCCGAGCACGACCTCGAGCCCTGGATCGGCGCGATCGCGGCCACGCGCCTCGTCGGCGGCGCCAAAAGCGTGCTCGAGACGGCCCGCGGCACCGGGCGCAAGGTCGCCGAGAACCTCGCCGAATTCTTCCTCGAGGAGGATCCGGTGCTGGTGCGCCCGGCCATGGTCGAGGACTTCGGCAGCGAGGTCGGGCGTTTGCGCGACGACGTCGAACGCGCGGCCAAGCGCCTGGCCCGGCTCGAACAGCAGTTGGCGCCGCGCCCGAGCGCGCCCGACAACACGACCCGTCCGAACGGGCAAAACACCGGGACCCCTGAACAATGATCTTGAAATTCGTACGTTTCCTTAAAATCATCCGGGTCGCCGTCAAGTACGGCCTCGACGAAATCGCGATCTCGGGCCTCAAGGTGCCGCGCACGGCGAAACTGATCGACACCGTCATTTTCTGGCGCGACATCAGCGCCCCGCGCGGCGTGCGCCTGCGCATGGCGCTCGAGGAGCTCGGGCCGATCTTCGTCAAGTTCGGCCAGGTGCTCTCGACCCGGCGCGACCTGATGCCGATGGACATCGCCGACGAGCTCGCGCGCCTGCAGGACCGGGTGCCGCCGTTCGACTCCGACCTCGCGATCGCCCAGATCACCAAGTCGCTGCACGCCCATCCCGACCAGCTGTTCGCCCACTTCGAGCGCACCCCGGTGGCCTCGGCCTCGATCGCGCAGGTGCACTTCGCCACGCTCAAGAACGGCAAGGAGGTCGCGGTCAAGGTGCTGCGTCCGGGCATGAAGAAGTCGATCGACGAGGACGTCGCGCTGATGCACATCGCGGCCGACTGGATCGGCAGCGTCTGGGCCGAGAGCAAGCGGCTCAAGCCGAAGGAGGTCGTGGGCGAGTTCGACAAATACCTGCACGACGAGCTCGACCTGATGCGCGAGGCCGCCAACGCGAGCCAGCTGCGGCGCAACTTCGCCGGCTCGAACCTGCTCATGGTGCCCGAGATGTACTGGGACTATTGCTCGAGCAGCGTGATCGTGATGGAACGCATGCACGGCATTCCCGTGTCCCAGATCGAGCGCCTCGCCGCCGAGGGCATCGACCTCAAGAAGCTCTCGAGCGACGGTGTCGAGATCTTTTTCACGCAGGTGTTCCGCGACGGCTTCTTCCACGCCGATATGCACCCGGGCAACATCCTGGTGTCGATCGCGCCGGAGACCTTCGGGCGCTACATCGCGCTCGACTTCGGCATCGTCGGCACCCTCAACGATTTCGACAAAGACTACCTGTCGCAAAATTTCCTCGCGTTCTTCCGGCGCGACTACAAGCGCGTGGCCGAGGCCCATATCGAGTCTGGCTGGGCCCCGCGCGAGACCCGCGTCGACGAGCTCGAGTCGGCCGTGCGCGCCTGCTGCGAACCGATCTTCGACCGTCCGCTCAAGGACATCTCGTTCGGCCAGATTTTGCTGCGCCTGTTCCAGACCTCGCGCCGTTTCAACGTCGAAGTGCAGCCGCAACTGGTGCTGCTGCAAAAGACACTGCTCAACATCGAAGGCCTCGGGCGCCAGCTCGACCCCGACCTCGACCTGTGGAAGACGGCCAAGCCCTACCTCGAGCGCTGGATGGGCGAGCAGGTCGGCGTGCAGGGCATGGTCGAGCGGCTCAAGGCCGAGGCGCCGCGCTTCACCCACATCATTCCCCAATTGCCGCGGCTGGTGCACCGCGCGCTGATGCAGGCGGCCGAGCCGCACACGGCCAACACCGAGCTGCTCAGGGCGCTCGTGCTCGAGCAGCGCCGCACTAACCGCATGCTGGCGCTGTTCGCCTATTGCGCGGCGGCCGCCGTAATGGTGGCGGTCGGGGTGTTCGGCTACGAAGCGTATTTACGTATGTATGCCTGATTTTTCGAGCCGCGATCCGAAGCAGCCCGGTTTTTGGGACGAGCGCTTCGAGCGCGGCTTCACGCCTTGGGACCGCGGCGGCGTGCCGGCCGCGCTGCGGCGCTTCGCGGCAGGGTCGGAACCGCTCGCGACGCTGATTCCCGGCTGCGGCGCCGGGTACGAACTCGCGTATTTGAGCGACGCCGGCTGGGACGCGACGGCGATCGATTTTTCGCCGGCCGCGGTCGCGCGCGCGAAAGCGGCCGTCGGGCCGTGGCACGAACGGGTGCGCGAAGCCGATTTTTTCACCTACCAACCGCCGCAGGCGCTGGCGCTGATCTACGAGCGCGCCTTCTTGTGCGCCTTGCCGCCGGCCATGTGGCCGCAGGTCGCCGCGCGCTGGGCCCAGTTGCTCGCGCCCGGCGCGCGGCTGGCCGGTTTCTTCTTTTTCGATGACACGCAGCGCGGCCCGCCGTTCGGCATCGGCGCCGCCCGCCTCGAAGAACTGCTGGCGCCATACTTCGATCGCATCGAGGACGCGCCGGTCGACGACTCGGTCGCCGTGTTCGAAGGCAAGGAGCGCTGGCAGGTGTGGCAGCGCAGGCCGGCCGATTACCTATAAGTCTGAACGCGGCATACGGGCGTGTGGGCATCGTTCACGCGCGCTTCGCCTGGTGTACGGCCAATGTCGGGCCGCTGTCGGGTGCCTGTCGTAACCGACAAGGCCCGGACCGATCGATACTCGTGGCTCACTAGCGTTGAGGTAGAAAATGATTCTTAAACAATTACGTCTGAGCCGCCATCTTTCCCAGGAACAGTTGGCGCAAATGTCCGGTTTGAATGTCAGGACCATTCAAAGGATAGAAAGCGGCCATACGGCCAGTGTTGAGTCTCTTAAATGCCTCGCGTCGGTGCTCGAAGTGGATATTCCAACCTTGAACCAGGAGAAATTTATGATCGAAAAAGACTCGGCCAATTGGCAAACCCTTCCACTCTGGCTTAAATGCTGGTTTTTCTTTAATTTCCTCGAATTGCGCCCGCGCCGGGGTGTCGTGAAAAGAATAGAAATTCTTTCCCACCTGACCGGTTTTGTGTTTTGCGTATTGGGCTTTGTCAGCGAGGCCGCGCTTGCCGGCGGCCTGATGATGCTCGCCACAGCGTATTGGTTTTGTTTGATGGGCTGGCAAGGCGACAAATACGGCATCTGGTACGAGGCAGCGGGCTTGGACCCCGCGTAAAACAGCGGATAGAATACCGGGACGTCATCTGGAAAGTGCTTACATGATCCCCCTCGCTATCAACCTCAACCGGCAGCAAGCGCTGCGCACGGAAATCCAGCTCGCGCTGAGCGTCTTGCCGCTCGGCCTCATGGGCGCGACGTTTGCCGCCGTGCTGTCGCTGCGCGGGCCATTTGAAAAAGCGCTCGGCCTTGTCGCCAACAGTTCGGTCAGGAACCATCCGAACGGGATCATGTGGCTCATCGCCTTCCTCGTCGCGATGGTCTTGCTGATGATGCTCGCCTATCTGTTGGGCTGGCTCGCGAACGCGCTCATCGCGCGTTTCGTGCTTGGCTGGCCGGCCGAACTGGTCGCCGCGACCTATGCACGCTCGGAGCTGCCGGAGCGCTGGCTCAAGGCGCCGGCACAGGCCGAGGCACAGGTCAGGGTCGAGCCACATGTCGATTGAACGCTGGCGCAGCGGCGGGGCAGGGCGCAGCCGCACGGTCGCGTACGGCGGCGTCATCTGGACGGTGGCGAACGCGAGCGCGAACACCGCAGGCTTCGAAGCGCAGGTCCGCGAGACGCTGCAACTGCTCGACACTCACCTGGCCGAGGCCGGTTCTGCGCGTACCCACCTGTTGTCGCTGCAGGTCATTTTCAGCGACATCGCCGACCGCACCGTGTTCGAACCCTTGTGGCAGGCGTGGATCGGCCCGGACCCGGCGCATTGGCCGCAGCGGGCATGCTACGCGGCGGCGCTCGCGCCCGGCCTGTTGCTCGAGCTGGTGGTCGTGGCGGCGCCGGTGTCCGCGGCGCTGCAGGCGCACGCCTGATCTGGCTGAAACACGGGAACCCGCGGCGCGGCCCCTGCGTCGAAAGTAAAACCGAATTGGAGTTGCCATGAGCCTTAACGTCGCCCCGGTCGCCCGCGCCCAGATGCTGATCCGCCGCCCGGTTGCCGAAGTGTTTGCCGCTTTCATCGATCCTGCGATCACCAGCAAATTCTGGTTCAGCCGGGGCAGCAAAGCCTTGGTGCAGGGCGACACCGTGACCTGGTACTGGGATATGTACATGGCGTCGGCCGAGGTCGCGGTCAAGGCTGTCGAGGCCGACCGCCGCATCCTGGTCGAATGGCCAACGCCGGTCGAGTGGGTGTTCAGCCCGAGGGGCGAGGGCGCCACCTTCGTCACGATTACGGCATCGGGTTTTGGCGGGGCGGACGACGAGGTCGTCGCGCAGGCGATCGACTCAATGGGCGGCTTCAGCCTCGTGCTTGCCGGCTGCAAAGCGTTCTTGGAACATGGGATTGGCTTGAATCTGGTCGAGGACCATAACCCGGATGCGCAGGTGAAGCTCGCCTGAGCCGGGCGCCGGAGTCGTTGCGCGATACTGCCGCACAAGAATCCGGCGCCCTTAAACCGCCAGCCGGTCCGCGGCGGGACCGGCTTGGGGCTTGATGTTTACTTGGCTGGAACAGCGTCGGCTGCGGCCGATGCCGCTGCCGATGCCGCGCTCGAAGCGACCGCGGCGGCGTCGGCGGCAACCGAAGCCGCTTGCGCCGCCTCGGCGGCAGGTGCTGCCGGTGCCGGCGCTGCGACCGGGGCGCCGGTCACGACGATTTTCGCTTTGGCCTTGAGGTCGGCGAAGAACTTCGTCATGTGCTCGCGCAGCAACTGCTGCTTGAGCTGCTCCTTGACTTGCTCGAGCGGCGGCGGGGTGATCGGACGCGAATCCTCAAGCAGGATCACGTGGTAGCCGTATTGGGTCTTGACCGGCTCGGTCGTGAACTTGCCTTTTTCGAGTTTGGCAACGGCCGCGCCGAATTCCGGCACCATGCCGGCCGGGTTGAACCAGCCCAGGTCGCCGCCATTGACCTTCGAACCCGGATCCATCGATTTGGACTTGGCCAGTTTTTCAAATGCCTTGATGTCTTTGGTGATCGCGGCGATGATCGATTTGGCGTCGGCTTCTTCTTTGACCAGGATGTGGCGCGCCTTGAATTCGCTGCCGCCGGCTTTTTCGCTCATTTTCTTGTATTCGGCGGCGATCATCGCGTCGGTGATCGGCGAATTCTTGATGTAGTCCTGGACGAAGGCGTTGGCGAGCACCGATTGCTTGACCATGTCCATCTGGCGCACGGTCTCGGGCGCTTTGTCGATGCCCTTCTTGACAGCTTCGCCGGCGACCAGCATCTGCATCGACAGGTTCTCGATGATCGCGGTGCGCAGTTCAGGGGTGTCCGGCTGGCCTTGCGCGGTGCGCTCTTTGACCATCATGTCGACGGTGCTTTGCGGGATCGCGACGCCGTTGACGGTCGCGGCGGCGGCGGTGCTGGTCGCGGCGGCGGCGGCGGTGTCGGCGGCCGGTGCTGCCGGCGCGGCCGCGTCTTTTGGTTTGCAGGCACTCAGGGCCAGTACGGAGGCCGCGCTGAGCAGCAGGATACGGGACTTCATCAACATCGTTACATTTCCTTTTCAAGTTTGGTGGCGAATGCCGGTGCAGCAATGTGCGCAGCTTACCAGTTTAGCGCCATAGTGACAGCGTAACCTGCTGTCCCGACCGCCGACAATATGCTAGTTGCCTTAAAAAAGGCTTATAATTCAGGGTTTTGACGATTTTTGCGGAGTATCAGATGCCGATTTACGCCTATCGATGCGATGAGTGCGGTTTTGCCAAGGATGTATTGCAGAAGATATCCGACCCGGTGTTGACGGTCTGCCTGTCATGCGCCAAGCCTACTTTTAAGAAACAACTGACCGCGGCCGGTTTCCAGCTCAAGGGAACCGGCTGGTACGCGACCGACTTCCGCGGCGGCAAGGCGCCGCCGACCGGCACCGCCAGCGGCCCGGTAGAGACCAACGCGGCACCTGCGCCGGCGGCAACGGCGGGCGAGGCCCCGGCTGCGGCCGCGCCCGCCAAGCCGGCGACCACGCCGACGCCCGGCTCCACCTGACCACGGCCATGCGGCGCAAGCGCGCCGCATGCATGCCACGCTAACCGAGAGTTCGATGCGTAAATATTTTATTACCGGATTGTTGATTCTGGTGCCGCTCGCCATCACGCTGTGGGTGTTGCTTCTGGTCATAGGTACGATGGACCAGTCGCTGTTGCTGGTGCCCGAAAAATGGCAGCCGCGCACCCTGATCGGCTACAACATTCCGGGCCTGGGCACGATCCTGACGGTGCTGATCATTTTCGTCACGGGCCTGCTGACCAATAATTTGGTCGGCAACTACCTGGTGCGCCAATGGGAGCGCGTGCTGCACCGGATCCCCGTGGTCAGCTCGCTCTACGGCAGCGTCAAACAGGTGTCCGACACGCTGTTCTCGTCGTCCGGCAACGCCTTCCGCAAGGCCGTGCTGCTGCCTTACCCGCACGAGGGGAGCTGGACCATCGGCTTCCTGACGGGCGTGCCCGGCGGCGACGTGAGGAACCACCTGGTCGGCGACTTTGTCAGTGTGTATGTGCCGACCACGCCGAATCCGACCTCGGGATTTTTCCTGATGCTCGAGCGCAGCAAGGTCATCGAACTCGATATGAGCGTCGACACCGCCCTCAAATATATTGTGTCGATGGGTGTCGTGGCCCCCGACCAGTTACCAGCCAAACAGTAAAAACGCGCTTGTCCACCGGCGGCGATCGAATAACCAACTTAGACTGAAAATAATATGTCCTCAATGCGTACCCACTACTGCGGTCTCACCACTGAAGAACTGCTCGGCCAAACCGTCAGCCTGTGCGGCTGGGTACACCGCCGGCGCGACCATGGCAGCCTCATTTTCATCGACCTGCGCGACCGCGAAGGCCTGGTGCAGATCGTCTGCAACCCCGAGCAAGCCGAGATGTTCAAGATCGCCGAGGCGGTCCGCAACGAGTACTGCCTGCGCGTGACCGGCGTGGTCACCGGCCGCACCGCCGGCACCATCAACAACAACCTCAAGTCGGGCAAGGTCGAAGTCGTGTGCGCGACCATGGAAGTGCTCAACGCCTCGGTGCCGGTGCCGTTCCAGCTCGACGACGACAACCTGTCCGAGACCACCCGCCTGACCCACCGCGTGCTCGACCTGCGCCGTCCGCAGATGCAAAACAACCTGCGCCTGCGCTACAAGGTGACGATGGAGGTGCGCAAGTACCTCGACGAACTCGGCTTCATCGACATCGAAACCCCGATGCTGACCAAGTCGACGCCCGAAGGCGCGCGCGACTACCTGGTGCCGTCGCGTGTGAACGCGGGCAGCTTCTTCGCGCTGCCGCAGTCGCCGCAGCTGTTCAAGCAGCTGCTGATGGTCGCCAACTTCGACCGCTACTACCAGATCACCAAGTGCTTCCGCGACGAAGACCTGCGCGCCGACCGCCAGCCCGAGTTCACCCAGATCGACTGCGAGACCTCGTTCCTGAGCGAGCAGGAGATCCGCGACCTGTTCGAGGCGATGATCCGCATCGTCTTCAAGAACACGCTCGACATCGACCTGCCGAACCCGTTCCCGGTCATGGACTTCGCCACCGCGATGGGCCTGTACGGCTCCGACAAGCCCGACATGCGCGTCAAGCTCGCGTTCACCGACCTGACCTCGGTCATGAAGGACGTCGAATTCAAGATCTTCGCCGGCGCCGCCAACATGGAGGGCGGGCGCGTGGTCGGCCTGCGCGTGCCGCAGGGCGCCAGCATGCCGCGTTCCGAGATCGACGCCTACACCCAGTTCGTGGCGATCTACGGCGCCAAGGGCCTCGCCTACATCAAGGTCAACGAAAAAGCCAAGGGCCGCGAAGGCCTGCAGTCGCCGATCGTCAAGTCGCTGCATGACGCCGCGCTAGCCGCGGTCCTCGAGCAGACCGGCGCCGAGGACGGCGACCTGATCTTCTTCGGGGCCGACAAGGCAAAGGTCGTCAACGACGCCATCGGCGCGCTGCGCGTCAAGATCGGCCACTCGGACCTGGGCAAAAAGAACGGCCTGTTCGAAGACTCGTGGAAGCCGTTGTGGGTGGTCGACTTCCCGATGTTCGACTACGACGAAGAAAACGACCGCTGGACCGCGACCCACCATCCGTTCACGGCGCCCAAGGACGGCCACGAAGACATGCTCGAGACCAATCCGGGCGCGTGCATCGCCAAGGCCTACGACATGGTGCTCAACGGTTGGGAACTCGGCGGCGGATCGATCCGTATCCACCGCGAGGAAGTCCAGAGCAAGGTGTTCCGCGCGCTCAAGATCGACGCCGAAGAAGCGCAGCTCAAGTTCGGCTTCCTGCTCGACGCGCTGCAATACGGCGCGCCGCCGCATGGCGGCCTGGCCTTCGGCCTCGACCGCATCGTGACGATGATGACCGGTTCGGACTCGATCCGCGACGTGATCGCGTTCCCGAAGACCCAGCGCGCGCAATGCCTGCTGACCAACGCGCCATCCGAAGTCGACGAGAAGCAGCTGCGCGAATTGCACATCCGCCTGCGCAACGCCGAGCCGAAGATCGTTTAAGTCGCGCTAGTTTGATCGGCGCGCGCCGCGTGTTCCTTGAACGCGCGGCGTGCGTCCCGGCAGGAAGGTTTTCTTAGAACACAGCCTTGCATAAAATCCCCGAATCGGTCCTGGTCGTGATCCACACTCCCGCGCTGGAGGTGCTGCTCATCGAGCGCGCCGACCGGCCGGGCTTCTGGCAATCGGTGACCGGATCGCTCGACTCGGTCGACGAGGCGCTGATCGATACCGCCGCGCGCGAGCTGTTCGAGGAAACCGCCATCGCCGCCGATGGCGCCGTGATCGCGCTGCGCGACTGGCATCTGTCGAACATCTACGAAATTTATCCGGTCTGGCGCCACCGCTACGCACCGGGCGTGACGCACAACACCGAACACGTGTTCAGCGTGTGCGTGCCGCGCGAGACCCCCATCATCCTCAGTCCGCGCGAGCATCTGCGGCATGTCTGGCTGCCGTATGTCGAGGCGGCGGACCGCTGTTTTTCGTCGTCGAATGCCGAGGCGATCCTCCAGCTGCCGCGGCACGTCGGCTAGCCAGCGGCGATGGTTCAATGCGGCAGGAATCGCGAAGCGGATATTTTAAAAAACTAAACCCACATCGTCCTCGCGAATGCGGGGACCCATAGAACGCTAGCTCAGAGCAACCGTTCTATAGGTCCCCGCCTTCGCGAGGACGATGTGGTTTCTGATTTTTAGGAATTCCTCGATACGATTTCTGAAGCGGCTCAAGATCGCATCCCGACCTGTGACGCGCCATACTTCTTTGCATCGCGAAACAAAGGTGTTAGCCTTGCGTCAACAGCTTTCCCCTCGCCGCTTGGTGGCCCGGGCAAAAGCGCGCCGCAGCCGGACAGGTCAGGAGACGGACCATGGAAATCGCAGGAAAGGCGCCGCACGTGCCCGTTAAACGCTTCAGATCCGATGAAAAGAAACGGCCGTATCTGGCCGTCGTCAAGCGCTGCACCCAAATCGCGGCCGCCGTCGACCTGGCTTTCTTCATCCTGTTCTACGCGGTCGGCTCGCCGCTGCTGGCGTGGATCAATGTCGTCAGCATCGCGATCTACGCCGCCGCCTACCTGTTCGTCACGCGCGGCCATCCGATCGCCGCAATCTGCCTGATCTGGATCGAGGTCCTCGGGCACGCCGCGCTCGGCACCCTGATGGTCGGCTGGGACAGCGGCTTCCACTACTACCTGTTGATGTTCATACCCGCGATCTTCATCAGCGCGCGGCGTGCGAAGGCGGTGCTGCTGGTGGTGGCGCTGTGGGGCTTTTATGTCGCGCTCAATGCCAGCACCTACTTCATGGCCCCGGTCGAGCCGCTGCAGCCGGTGGCGCTGATCGTGCTGCGCTACTTTAATATCAGCGTCGTGTTCGCGATGTTCTCCTACCTGACCTCGCACTTCTACGTCGCCATCATCGTGGCCCAAAAGCGCATGTCGGAACTGGCGATGACCGACCCGCTCACCGGCCTGTATAACCGGCGCTACATCAGTGAGCTGGCCGCCTACGAGGCGGTCCAGCAAAAGCGGCTGCTGACCAACCTCGCCATCATCATCGCCGACATCGATTATTTCAAGGTCGTCAACGACAGCCACGGACACGAGGCCGGCGACGGCGTGATCGTGGCCCTGAGCGAGGCGCTCAAAGCCTCGATCCGCGAACAGGACAGCGCCGCCCGCTGGGGCGGCGAGGAATTCCTGATCGTGCTGCCCGACACCAATATGGACTCGGCCGCCATGGTGGCCGAGCGCATCCGCGCCAATGTCGCCGCGCTGGCGATACCTAACGGCGCCGCCACGCTGGCCGCTACCATGACGCTCGGGGTCGCGTCCTACCGCCTTGGCGAAGCGATAGGCGCGACGATCGCCCGCGCCGACGCCGCGCTCTACAAGGGCAAGAACGGCGGGCGCAACCGGGTCGAATTGGGTTAGGCGGTGGCCAGGTCGACCACCACCACCGCCTCGTGCCGCTCCCAGGTGAGCAGGATCGCGAACGGGCGCGTGGCCGTGGTCGACTGCACCTGGGCCGCGCCCTTGATCGCGATCGGCACCGAGATGTCGAGCGCGCCGCCAAAGTGGCGCCGCGCGTTGCCCGAGATCGTGTTGGCGACCTCTCCCACGGCATCGAGCAGGTTTTGCTCACACACGTCGGGCTCGTGCATCTGCACCAGCAGTTCGCGCATCAGCCGGCGCGGCGCCGAGAAGTACACGAAGCCGCGGAAATGCCCCGACAAGGTGATCAGGCCCGTGTAGTCGAAATGGGGCAGCTCGGCCTGCGGCAGGTAGGACGAACGGATCACCGCCGGTTCGCGCGTCAGTTGCGCGAAGTAGTGCGACACCGCGTCGATGAACACCTTCAGTTCGGTTTCGCTCAGATGGGACATGATATTGCTTACCTTTCTAATCCTTAGCTTTCGATTTCGAGCAGGGCATCGGCCAACTGGTCGTCGGTGAACGGCTTGTGCAAAAAGCCGCGCGCGCCCTTCTTGAGGGCCGAGATCGCGGTGGTCTTGTCGCCGAGCGCCGACACCACCAGGATGTTCAGGTTCGGTTGCTCCGCGATCAGCGCCGCGATGCAGGCGATGCCATCCATCTCGGGCATGGTCAGGTCCATCGTGACCACCTCGGGCGGGTGGCGCCTGGCCAGTTCGAGCGCCTCGAGGCCGTTTTTGGCCATGCCGACGATCTGGATGTTTTGCAGGCGCGGATGCAGGGCGATGCGCGCGATGCGCGAGCGGATGATGTTCGAATCGTCGACGATGAGCAGTTTCATGCGGCCCCCTAGAGCGCGAAGTGGATGCTGAATTGGGTGAACACCTTGCTGCGCGTCGAGATGCGCAGGCGCGCCCCGAGCTGCTCTATGCGGTGCTTGACGACGTCCATGCCGACCCCGTGCCCGGCGTCGCGGCCGACGTTTTTCGCGGTCGAAAAACCCGGTTCGAAAATCTTCATCACGATCTGACGCTCGTCGAGCTGGTCGAGCTGCTCGTCGGTGTAGCGGCCCGAGCGCACCAGTTGCTCGCGGATCGCCTGCGGCGCCAGGCCGCGCCCGTCGTCGCGCAGCAGCAATTCGTACTCGCCGTCGCCGGTCGGCTTGAGCGCGACGGTCACGCGGCCGGCGGCCGGCTTGGACTGGTCGGCGCGTTCGGCGGCCGTCTCGATGCCGTGGGCGACGGCGTTGCGCAACAACTGGATCGTGATGTCCTTTAACTCGGCGCGCATTTTCTCGGGCAGCACCGAGAGCAGCGCGAGGTCGCTCTCGACCTGCACCTGCTTGCCGTGGTCGTTCGCCACGCGTTGCGCGAGCTTGCCCAGGTTCTCGGCGAACGCGTCGCCGTCGCCGGCCGGGGCGAAGGCGTCGTGGTAGGCGGCCAGGCGCGCGGTGAGGTCGCGCACCATCGACACGCGTTGCAGGAACTCCTCGAGCGGGAAGGGCAGGGCCAGCAGGTCGTCGCCCGACACCGCGCCTTTTTCGCGCAGGCTCGACAGCAGCGTCTCGAATTGCTGGGCGAGTGTTTCGAACATTTCGAGGCCGAGCGTGGCCGCCTCGCCCTTGAGCGTGTGGATCTTGCGGAAGATCGTGGTGACGGTGCGCCGGTAGTCGAGCGCGCCGCCGGCCGAGCGCAACAGGTCGTTGACCTCGAGCAGGGTCTGCTCGGCCGACTTGAGGAACAGGTTGAGCGTGCCAGGATTGATCTTGAGCAGGTCGAGCATGACCTCCATCTCGGCCTTGGCCTTGACCTTGGCCTCGGCCAGCGCGCGCTCGAGTTCGACCTGCAAGGTCACGTCGAAGACGGTCACGAGCAAATGCGAGATCTTGCCGTCGACCTTGACGCGGTTGAACTGCATGGTCAGGAAGCGGCGCGCGGCGGCGCCGTTGGCGTCGGCCCCGCTGACCTCGACGAAGGTGAGCGGATTGAGGTCGCCGATCAGGGCCTCCTTGACGCGGTCGCCGAACAGCAGGTCGATGTAGTCGCAGGCGAGCACGTGGGCCGCGTCCGGCACCATGCCGCGCAGCAGGGTGCGGAAGTCCGCGCCCGCCGCGACGGGCCGCCCGATCACCGCGCCGAGCGAGGCCGAAAACTGCGAACCGATCTTGTAGTCCGGGTCGAGCAGGAACAGGCCCTCCTTGACGGTGCCGAGGATCTCGGCGGTTTCGTTTTGCGCCTTTTCGACCTTGCGGTCGTTGGCGAACAGGTGCCGCATCGAGGCGAACACGGTGTAGGCGAAGTTGATCAGCGAGAGCACGATGCCGATGGTCTGGATCAGGCGCAGGCGGCTAGCGCGCGAGGCGCCGATGGCCTGCGCCTCGGTGACGAAATTGTTGGCCACGGTCAGCAGCGCGAGGTTGTTGGCCTGGCTGTAGGCGAGCGCGGCGGCCAGCTCGGCGGGCGTGAAGTTGTCGCTCAAGAGGAGCGGGCGCAGCAGTGCGTAGTAGGGATTCCAGAGCGCCTCGGCCTGCGCCTGGAGCTCGCGTCCGCGCGCCGACACCACCGGCACGAGCTCGACCGGCTTGCCGTCGCCGCCGGGCACGGTGCCGCCGTGGCGGAACGCGGCCATCGAGATCTGGAAGATCTTCGCGCCCTTGCGCAGCTCGTCGAGCGTGGCCGGGGAGTAGGGCTTGCCGGCCGCGCGCGCCGCGTCGAGTTCGAGCAGCGTGCGCGCCACGCGTTGCGAGACGTAGCGCTGGCGGCCCGACAGATTGATCGACACCGCGTCCTGGTCGATCTGGAACGAGGTGTAGAAATTGAGGACCAGCACGGAAATGTCGAAAGCAAGGAATAGCGCGACGGCCAGCAGGATCTCGCGGTATTTGCGGTAGTAGTTTGCGCTAGATGTGGATTTCATTGTTCATCCTCGGCTCAGACGGACGACGGCGGGGATGCCGGGCGTTCGCGTTCGATGCGTCAAGATGTGCAATTGCAATATACATGCCATGTATTTGCATTTGCGCAATCCCCCTATGGCGGGCTGTGGTTGGGGCGGCGCGCGCTGCCGGGCGCCCCGTTCTGGTTCATATTCTGTTGCGATGCACCAAGATTCGACATGCAGGGGAGTGACATGGTTTTCGAGGGTGTCGACAGTGCGCGCGTGGCTTTGTGCTTGGATCTACAATGTGTGATGTTTGTACGCCTTAGATGGAGTTCCCTATGAAACCCTCATCCAAAAAGTCGGCGGAGCCGGTCCGAAGGGCCGATTCGCCGGTGGCCCCGCCGAATCTCGCTTCACCCATGGTAGATGGCGACACCTCCGACATGATTCGCTTAATGCGCGCGGGAATACCGGCGCGACGAGTCAGCACCATTGCTGCGAGTATGGGTTTAACCCAAGATAAATTTTTCGAACTCCTTCGATTGCCAACAGACACGATGAAAGGCCTGATCAGCAGTGATGGTTTATTGTCCTCAACTGAGCAAGATCGAATTTATCGAGCAGAAAGAGTGTTGGCGCGCGCACGCGAAGTTCTTGAGGACGAAGTGGCGGCAAGGTCATGGATAAGCTTGGAAAACCGGGCACTTGGGGGCGAAGTGCCTCTCGCCTTGCTGGACACTGAGGTCGGATACGAACTTGTGCTTAATACATTGGGTAGGATTGCCTACGGCGTGGTGTCGTAGTGGCGGGCGCGCACGCGCTATGGCGGATTGCAAAGCATACGCGTGAATATGGCGCCGACGATATGAGCGATGGCGACATATTGGTGGATAGTGAGTACGGTCCACCAGGGGATTTCTGGGCCGAGGAATAGGACAACCCATCCGCTTTTAAATGGCAAGTGGACATTTGGGAACCAGCCTGTGCGGTTGGTGTCGCTGCACCGTAGGTGAACGGCACGGGACGGCTGATGGGCGAAGCGGGCAGATTTCGAGGCGGCCGAACCTAAAAAGCCTGTGGACCAAGGTCCGCAGGCTTCCAACTGTGTCGCTTCACATTTTGCCTGTTGCTTTAGAAGCAGTGTTCCGGCCCCGGAAAACTGCCGTCCCGCACCGCGCCGACATAGGCACCGATCGCCGCGTCGATGGTGGTCTGGCCGTCCATGAAGTTTTTCACGAAGCGCGCCTTGCGGCCCGGGAACACGCCGAGCAGGTCGTGCATCACCAGCACCTGGCCCGAACAATCGGGGCCGGCGCCGATGCCGATGGTCGGGATCGCGAGCAGCTCGGTCACCTCTTTGCCGAGCGTCGCCGGAATCGCTTCGAGCACGAGCATCGAGGCGCCCGCCGCCTGCAGCAGCTTGGCGTCGGCCTTGAGCTGGTCGGCGCTTTCGATCGTCTTGCCCTGCACCTTGTAGCCGCCCAACTGGTGCACCGACTGCGGCGTCAGGCCGAGGTGGGCGCACACTGGGATCGCGCGCTCGGTCAGAAAACGCACGGTGTCGGCCAGCCAGGCGCCGCCCTCGAGCTTGACCATGTGGGCGCCGGCCTGGATCAGCTGCACCGCGTTGTTAAAGGCGGCCTCGGGCGTGCCGTAGGCGCCGAAGGGCATGTCGGCGAGCACCATCGCGCTCTTGTTGCCGCGCGCGACGGCGGCCGTGTGGTAGGCCACCTCGGCCACCGTGACCGGCAGCGTCGACTGGTGGCCGTTGCAAACCATGCCGAGCGAATCGCCGATCAGCAGCACCTCGACGCCGTTGCGGTCCATCAGCGCCGCGAAGCTCGCGTCGTAGCAGGTCAGCATGCTGATGCGCGCGCCGTTTGCCTTCATCGCATTGAGCGACGGGATCGTGACTGCCTTGGGGGCCACCGCTTTTGCCGGTGCCGCCACTGGCGCTTCGCCGCCGGCCATCTCTTGTCCCTGGATATATCCGCTCATGATCGTCCTTTGAAATTCAATAATGGGGTACCAACGGCGCTAGTGTAATGCGAAGGCGGATATTGTGCCGGACGCGGCTATAGAGGCGGGGGTCTAATGGGCGCGGCGTTCTTCCCGAACATACATGCGCCTTCCCGTTCATCAATTCGCTTGTCGAGTTATTTCCATTACGATGTTCCGGCCCCCTACCCCTACCGGACACTTCGCACAGATCATGATCGTATCGACCAGGCTTGCCACCCCACTCGTCCTCGGCGCCCTGCTGGGCCTCGGCGCTTGCACCCAGTGGCCGAGGGGCGAGCATGCGGACGAGCGCAAAGTCACGCTGTCGCGCTTGCCGTTCGGCACGCTTGCGGACGGCAGCGCGGTAGAAGCGGTCGTGCTCAAAAACCGCCACGGGCTGGCTGCAACCTTGATCAGTTACGGCGCCACCGTCCAGAGCCTGCGTTTTCCCGGCAAGAACGGCGCCTCCGCCGAACTGGCGGTCGGCTACGATGACCTCGCCGGCTACGAATCGACTCCCGGATACACCAATGTGACGATCGGGCGCTACGCCAACCGCATCGCCGGCGGCAAGTTCAGCCTGGACGGGAAAGACTATCGGCTGTCGGTCAACGAAGCACCGAACCTGCTGCACGGCGGCAGCAAGGGATGGGACAAGCACAACTGGGCGATCAAGCGGGTCGATCAGGGCGGCGACATGGCATCGGTCACTTTCACGCTGACTTCGCCCGACGGCGACCAGGGCTTTCCCGGGACCGTGGTTGCCGATGTCACGTACGAGTTAAGCGACAACAACGACCTGACCGTCAGGTACGGCGCCAGCACCGACAAGCCGACCGTGATCAATTTGACCAATCACAGCATGCTCAACCTGGGCGGCATCCCGGCGGCCCATCCGGCCACCGATGCCGAGCTCAAGATTGAGTCCGATGCGATCCTGCCGCTCGATAAGCATCTGATTCCGACGGGGGAGGCGATGCCGGTGGCGGGCACGCCTTTCGATTTCCGGACCCCGGCCGGCATGACGCCGCGGGTCCAGGCGCAGCATCCGCAACTGGCGATCGCCAACGGTGGCATCGACCACAATTACATCCTGCGCGGCGGCGCCAGCGCGACCCCGAAACTGGCGGTGACCGTCGAAGACCGCCGCTCGGGGCGCGGCATGACGATCGCCACCACCGAAGCCGGCCTGCAGGTCTATACCGGCAATTTCCTAAACGGACGCGTGGTCGGCAAAGGCGGGCAGCGGCTGGCCAAGTACCAGGCGATCACCTTCGAGGCGCAGGGCTACCCGGACAGTCCAAACCGGCCAAGCTTCCCCAGCGCGCGCCTCGATCCCGGGCAAAAATATTCCCAGACCACGGTGCACCATTTCTATCACCTGAAACAGTGAGCGTGGCCGGGTGGTCAGTTGCCTGCCTTGAGTGCAGGGTCGGCGCCAATCGGCCTGACCCAGATATTGCGAAAGTTCACAGGATCGCCATGGTCCTGCAGCTTGATGGCCGCCGCGCCGTGCGCACGGTAACTGGGCGCGCCATCGTAGACGGTCGTGCCCGACAGCGGGACGTGATCGTGGATCAGCACCCCGTTGTGGAACGCCGTCAGGTGCGCGGGCGCGGCCAGCGAGCCGTCGGCATGGAAGCGCGGCGCGCGCCAGACCACGTCGTAGCTTTGCCAGCTCCCGCTTGCGGCGCATGCGTTGGCCATCGGCGCATGCTGTTTATAGATACTGCCGGCCTGGCCGTTGGCATAGGTCGGGTTGTCGCCGCAGGCAAGGATCTGCAGTTCATAGCCCAGGTCGCCGCGCCCGGTGGAGGCGAGGAACAGGCCGCTGTTGCCACGCTGCTGTCCCTGGCCCGCCAGTCCCGCCGGAACGCGCCACTCGAGATGCAGCTGGTAGTCCGTGAACAGGCGCCGGGTCTGGATGTTGCCCGCGCCTTTGCGCACCGTGAGCACGCCGTCGGCGACCAGCCAGCCGGCCGCGCTTTTCGGGTCGGCGCTCGCGTGCCACTCGGCCAGGTCCTTGCCGTCGAACAGGATCAGCGCGTCCGACGGCGCCGTGCGCGCCTCGCCCGGCGTCACGCGTGGGGGCAGCGGCGTCCAACGCTCGGTCGCTTCCGGTCCCGCCATGCCGGCGCAAGGGAAGGTCAGGATCGCTATGAACGCGGCGATGGTGGTCGACTGAAAATTCATTTGAATCCCATCGGTTGGTGATTGCGGCTTAGCTGCGGAAGATGAAGTACACCGCCCCGACCAGGCACAGGGCGGCCCACACGTAGTCGAGCTTGAACGGTTGGTCCATGTAGAGCATGGCGAACGGCACGAACACGGTCAGCGTGATCGCCTCCTGCATGATTTTGAGCTGCGCCAGGCTGTACTGCGTGTGGCCGATCCGGTTGGCCGGCACCTGCAGCATGTATTCGAACAGTGCGATCCCCCAGCTGACCAGCGCGGCGTACCACCAGACCCGGTGCGACATGTTCTTGAGGTGTCCGTACCACGCGATCGTCATGAACACGTTCGACAGCACCAGCAGGCCGATGGTCTGGGCGAGGACGGGGATCTGCATCGTTAGTCGAGCCGCGAGATTTCCTGCGCCGCCACCGAGGGCGCCAGCGCCAGCGCGGGGCCGAGTCCCGGGATGACGACCGCGGGCGCGATCTCGAGCAGCGGCAGCAGCACGAACGCGCGCTGGTGCATGCGCGGGTGGGGCACCTGCAGCGCCGCGGTGTCGATCACCTCGTCGCCGTACAGCAGGATGTCGAGGTCGAGCGTGCGCGGCGCGTTGCGGTAGGGCCGTTCGCGCCCGTGCGCCAGTTCGATGCCGTGCAGCGCCGCCAGCAGCGCCGGCGCGCCCAGGGTGGTCTCGATGCAGGCCACCGCGTTGACATAGTCGTCGCCCGAGGAGTCGATCGGCGCGCTGCGGTAGTGCTTCGACTGGCGCAGCAGGCGCGCCCCGGGCAGCGCGGCCAGGCGCGCGAGCGCGTCGTCGACGTTGGCGCGGGCGTCGCCGAGGTTGGCGCCGATGCCGATGTAGGCGGTCGTGTGGTGCGCGGTCATGCGGCGGCGTTCACTCGGCTGGCAGACATGTTGCGCCTATTCCTCGGTGCTGCCGCTCGTCTCGCTTTGCTTGTTGCGCGGGGCGCGCCGCGGCGCACGCTTGCGCTTCGGGCCCGGCGCGGCGTGCGCGGTCTCGACCAGGTGTTCGCGCTCGCTGATGTCGCCTTCGTAGAACGCGGTCCACCATTCGCCGAGCTCCATCTCGATCTCGCCCGACTGGCAGCGCAGCAGCAAAAAGTCGTAGCCGGCGCGGAAGCGCGGGTGCTCGAGCAGCTTGTACGGGGTCTTGCCGTTGCGCCGCTCGAAGCGCGGCTGCATCGACCAGATGTCGCGCATGTCCGAGCCGATCTTGCGCTGCAGCGCCAGCTTCTCGGTCTGCGAGTCGAGCACGTCGTCGGCGGCCAGGTGCAGCGCCGGGATCGGCGCCTCGCCGGCGGCGCGGTAGGCGGTCCACTTCTCGACCACCTGGTGCCACAGCAGCGAGGCGAACAAGAAGCCCGGCGAGACGCCCTTGCCGGCCTTGATCCGGTCGTCGGTCGACTCGAGCGCGAGGGTGACGAACTTCATGCCGATCGGCTGCTCGAGCACGACGTCGAGCAGCGGCAGCAGGCCGTGGTGCAGGCCCTCTTTGCGCAGCTGCTGCAGGCAGGCCAGCGCGTGCCCGCTCATGAGCAGCTTGAGCATTTCGTCGAACACGCGCGGGGCCGGCACGTTGTTGATCAAGGGCGCCATGATCGGGATCGGCGCGCGCGTGCCCGGCTCGATCGTGAACTGCAGCTTGGCCGCGAAGCGCACCACGCGCAGCAGGCGCACCGGGTCTTCGCGGTAGCGCGCCTCGGGCTGGCCGATGATGCGCAAGGTCTTGTCGCGGATGTCGGCGATGCCGCCGTGGTAGTCGAGCACCTGCTGCGTGGCCGGGTCGTAGTACATCGCGTTGATCGTGAAGTCGCGCCGCATCGCGTCCTCGTGCTGCGGGCCGAAGGTGTTGTCGCGCAGGACGCGGCCGTGTTCATCCTTGGGCGCGTTGATCTCGCCGGCGCCGCGGAAGGTGGTCACCTCGAGCAGGTCCTGGCCGAACATCACGTGCACGATCTGGAAGCGCTTGCCGATGATGAAGGCGCGCCGGAACAATCGCTTGACCTGTTCGGGCGTGGCGTTGGTGGCGATGTCGAAGTCCTTCGGCTTGACCCCGAGCAGCAGGTCGCGCACGGCGCCGCCGACCACGAAGGCCTGGAAGCCGGCCTCCTGCAGGCTGGAGGTGACCCGGATCGCGTTCGAGGACAGCAGCTTGGGGTCGATCCCATGTTCGGCCTGCCCCAAAATGACCGGTTGTGTCAGGTCGCGCGCGGTTGGCTTTTCTTTGACGCCGAGGATCTTGCGGATGAATTTTTTGATCATTTAAATAGATGGAGTAAAGGCCAGCCAAGGCGTGTCGCATGCGTTGTCAGCGCAGCGTTGGGGTTGGTCGCGACGGGGTGTGTGACGACGGACAGGAGGGGGATATCGTTTTGCGAATCGCTGTAGAAGTAGCTGCGCTCGAATGCGCCGAGCGGCGTGCCGATCTGCTCGAGCCATGCGTGGATGTGGGTCACTTTGCCCTGGCCCGAGGTCGGGATGCCGAGCAGTTTGCCGGTGATGTCGCCCTGCGCGTCGCGTTCGGGCATGGCCGCGATCAGGTGCTCGACGCCCAGTTCGGCGGCGATCGGCGCGGTCACGAAGTGGTTGGTGGCGGTGATGATGGCGACCAGGTCGCCGGCGTCGGCGTGCCGCTGCAGCAGGGCGCGGGCGGCGGGCATGAGCACCGGGGCGATTACTTCGCGCATGAACTGGGCCTGCATCGCGGCCAGCTCGTGGCGCGCAAAGCGCGCCAGCGTGCCGAGCGCGAACTCGAGGTATTCGACCGGGTCGAGCGTGCCGGCCTGGTACTGGGCGAAGAAGGCGTCGTTGGCGTTTTTGAACTGGACCGGGTCGACCGCCCCGATGCGTACCAAAAATTGCCCCCATTCGTAGTCGGAATCGATCGGGATCAGGGTGTGGTCAAGGTCGAACAGGGCCAGGTTCTTCATTCTTTTGGTTCCGCCTGCTGGTTCGCTTGTAATAGCAGGTCACGTAGCAGCGGCAGGGTGACGGGCCGCTGGGTTTCTAGGGAGTATTGGTCGAGCGCGTCCAGCATGGTCGAGAGCGAGCGCATGTCGCGCCTGAAATGTGACAGCAGGTAGGGTAACACGCTCGCCGACAGCGTCAAACCACGGGCTTCGGCCGCATGGGTCAGGGCGGCGATCTTCTCGTCGTCGGACAGGCCGTGGATCTGGTAGATCAGGCCCCAGCCCATGCGCGTGCGCAGGTCCTCGCGCACCGGCAGCACGGCCGGCGGCACCGGGCCGGTCGAGACCATGTAGGCGCCGTGTTCGCGGATCTGGTTGAACAGGGCGAAGGCGTCGATCTGGCGCGCCGCGTCGAGCTGGCCGCAGTCGTCGAGCAGGTACAGGCTGACCCCGGGGGTGTATAAGAAGTCGCCCTCGGGCGCGCCGGCGCCGATGTAGCGCGAGCCGGGGGTGGCCGCGAGCGCGCGCAGCAAATGGGTTTTGCCGGCGGCGCTCTCGCCCCACAGGTAGGCGAAATGCTCGCGCGAGCCGCGTTCGGCGAACTGGTGCATCAGATGCGCCAGCTCGGCATTCTGCCCAACCTCGAACGAATCGAGGCTGTGCGCCTGCTCGGCGCCTAAATCGAGCACCATCTGCTTCATCGCTTGCTCATCGCTTGCTCATCTCTTACTCATTCTGCTGCGCAATCCGGATCGTGAATCAGGCATTATAGAAGCTGCTGCGCAGATAGTGGTGGCGCAAGTGACCGGCGCCCACCATCAGGATCGCCGACAGCGGCAGCGCGAGCAGCACCCCGACGAAGCCGAACAGCTGGCCGAAGGCCATCAGCGCGAAGATCACGGCCAGCGGATTGAGGCCGATGCGCTCGCCGACGAGGCGCGGCGTGAGCACAAAACTTTCGAGCACCTGGCCGATCGCGTAGATGACCGCGACCGAGACCACGCCGCTCCAGTCGGAGAACTGCAGCACGGCGGCGATCAGCGCGAGCGCCAGGCCGAGGCCGAAGCCGAGGTAGGGGATGAACACCAGCACGCCGGTGAGGATCCCGACCGGCAGCGCGACCTTGATGCCGGCGATGCCCAGCGCGGCCGAGTAGTACACGGCCAGCACCAGCATCACGAGCAGCTGCCCGCGCAGGTATTGCGCCAGCAGCAGGTTGACCTCCTGCGCCATGCCGCCCGTTTGCACCGACCAGCGGCGCGGCACGGCGCGCCCGAGCTTGCGCACCATCGGGTGCCAGTCGAGCAGCAGGTAGTACAGCA
The DNA here is from genome assembly GCA_040384885.1 of Pseudomonadota bacterium. Taxonomy (GTDB): domain Bacteria; phylum Pseudomonadota; class Gammaproteobacteria; order Burkholderiales; family Burkholderiaceae_D; genus Telluria_A. The sequence goes on from JAZKIN010000135.1 coordinate 95,856, forward strand.
CCACCGGGATCAGCACCAGCGTGGCGAGCCAGCCGAGCAGGGCGCCGCCGCCGATGCGGGCCGACGCCAGCGCCGCGTCCCAGATGGCGGCGCCGCTGGTGGCCATGTGCTGGGTCAGCAGCTCGCGGATGCCGGCCACGTCGAGCCGCACGTGCACGCCGAGCGCGGCCAGGCGCGGCGTGACCACCTCGTCGAGCTTGACCAAAAACGCGGGCAGTTGCGCCTGCAGCAGCGGGATCTGGGTCAGCAGCACCGGGATCACGATCAGCACCAGCGCCGTGAGCGCGGCGATGAAGGCCACCATGACCACGCTGACCGCGACCGGGCGCGGGATGTCGAAGCGGCCGATGCGGCGCTGGTCGAGCTTATCGACCGCGCCGTTGAGTGCGTAGGCCAATATGGCGGCGGCGATGAAGGGCGTGAGCACCGGCCCGAGCGCATACAGCAGCAGCGCCAATGCCAATCCGAGAGTGATCCAAAACGCGGTCTGCTTTTGCTCGGACGTGAGGGAAAATGGCATGGATCTGTTGTTGGATCTGATGTTAAATGGGTTAACCAAGCTGTGGGCGGGGCATTTTGATAAAATAGCGGATTGACCAGTTTGAGGCGCGTGCGCGTTGAATTGGCCCTCCGCCTTCTATTTTACCGCCTCCGCTGCCAAATACACCATGAGCCAAGATACTAATGTTTCCCTTTCTTACCGCGATGCCGGGGTCGATATCGATGCGGGCGACGCCCTGGTCGAGGCGATCAAGCCGTTTGCCAAGCGCACCATGCGCGAAGGCGTCATGGGCGGCCTGGGCGGTTTCGGCGCGATGTTCGAGATCAGCAAAAAATACAAGGAGCCGGTGCTCGTGTCGGGCACCGACGGCGTTGGCACCAAGCTCAAGCTCGCCTTCGAGCTGAACCGCCACGACACGGTTGGCATCGACCTCGTCGCCATGAGCGTCAACGACATTTTGGTGCAGGGCGCCGAGCCGCTGTTCTTCCTCGACTACTTCGCCTGCGGCAAGCTTGACGTGGCGATCGCGACCTCGGTGATCAAGGGCGTCGCGCAGGGCTGCGAGCAGGCTGGTTGCGCCCTGATCGGCGGCGAGACCGCCGAAATGCCGAGCATGTACCCGGCCGGCGAATACGACCTGGCCGGTTTCGCGGTCGGCGCGGTCGAAAAATCGCAGATCATCGACGGCACCAAGATCTGCCCGGGCGACGTGGTGCTGGGCCTGGCCTCGTCGGGCGCGCACTCGAACGGTTATTCGCTGGTGCGCAAGATCATCGAGGTGGCCAAGCCGGACCTCGACGGCGACTTCCACGGCCGCAAACTGGCCGACGTGCTCATGGAGCCGACCCGGATCTACGTCAAGCCGTTGCTGGCGCTGATGGCCTCGATGGAAGTCAAGGGCATGGTCCACATCACCGGCGGCGGGCTGGTCGAGAACGTGCCGCGCGTGCTGCAACCGGGCCTGGTCGCCGAGCTCGACTCGAAGGCATGGACCATGCCGCCGCTGTTCCAGTGGCTGCAAAAGCACGGCAACGTGGCCGACGCCGAGATGCACCGCGTGTTCAACTGCGGTATCGGCATGATCGTGATTGTCTCGAAAGAGAACGCCGACGCCGCGTTCGCGCAGTTGCAGGCGGCCGGCGAGACGGTTTCGCGCATCGGCACGATCCGCGCGCAGGTGGGTGATGAGCACCAGACCATCGTCGTGTAAGTTGTAGCGGCGTTATTGCGGCACCGCGCCGCGTGGCGGCCACATTCGGGTGGCCGCTGTCGTTTGTGCTGTCTGATGCAGCAGTAATCGCGAAGCCCGAAAATCAAATACATCGTCCTCGCGAATGCGGGGACCCATAGAACAGTAGCTCATAGCAACCGTTCTATGGGTCCCCGCATGCGCGAGGACGATGTTGGTTTTGGATGTTGCGGATTTTGGCTTCCCGATTTCTGGGGCTGCGGTAGCGCATTCCGATACCGATTGTGCAGGCCAACGCTACCCGACAAGCCACGCCCCAGCAGCACGGCGCGCTCGCCATACTGGAGCTCCATTCAAAGGAGCCACCCATGCTACCCGTTATTTTCGCCGTATTCGCCGCCTGCTTCGTGCTCGAACGCGTGATCCCGGGCTGGAAGCTGCCGCACATCCGGACCTGGCCGCTGCGCGTGTTGCTGATCAATGCCGCACAGCTCGGCATCGTCGTGCTCGCCGGTTTCAGCTGGGAGCGCTGGCTGGCATCGGCCTCGGTGTTCAGCCTGTCGGCGCATGTGTCGCCCGTCGCCGGCGGCCTGCTGGCCTACTTCATCGCCACCTTCGTGTTCTACTGGTGGCACCGCTGGCGCCACGAGGTCGACTGGCTGTGGCGCGTCTTCCACCAGATCCACCACAGCCCGCGCCGCATCGAGGTGATCACCTCGTTCTACAAGCATCCGGGGGAGATGCTGGTCAACTCGGTGCTTGGAGGCCTGCTCGTGTACACCTTGCTCGGATTGTCGACGGAGGCAGGCGCCTGGTACACGCTGTGCACGGCGCTCGGCGAATTTTTTTATCACACGAGCGTGCGCACGCCGCGTTGGATCGGTTACTTCTTCCAGCGTCCCGAGATGCACCGCGTCCATCACCAGCACGGACGGCACCGCAATAATTACGGCGACATCGTCTGGTGGGACATGCTGTTTGGCACCTACGAGAATCCAGAACTGTTCGAGGCCAGCTGCGGCTTCGACCCCGATCAGGAGGAGCGCCTGCTCGACATGCTGGCCTACAAGGATGTGCACCGGAAATTACCGGGCCGGGGCCCGGTATGACAGCGCTCAGTGCTTGACGGTCGCTCCCTTGGGAACCGGGGACTTGACGCTCACGCCGCTTTCGTTGATCGCCCGCTCGGCTGTCGGGCTCGCATCCGGCGCGCCCGCGGCCTGGAGCACGCCGCTAACTTCCGCGCCGCCTTTCGGCACGGTGAATAGCAACTGGGCAGACTTGGCGTCGCCGGCAAAGCGCTTGGTTTGGCTCGTTCCCGGCGCCATCGTCCGGCCGGCGGCGCCGCTCGTTTCGATCGCGCGCACCATGTAGTCGAGACGCAGTTCGCCTGCGTCGCGCGCCCCGGGGGTCTTGCTGCCTTTGCCGGTGAACGCAAGTTGATACTCGCCGCCCTCTGCGAACTTGATGCTGAATTTACCCATGGAATCGGTCGTGGCCAGTTCGCGCATCTGCCCTCCGGGGTTCTTTCCACCTTTGACGATGATGCCGCCGATGGGTCCGCCGGGCGCGGCCATCGCGGACACGGAAACAAGCGCCATGCTCAGGAGGGGGATTATTTTCGAGGTAATAAAGTTCATGTTGTCACCTTAGGTGGATAATCGTTCGTGTGGAGTGGGCATGGTCAGGGTGGGGCCCACGGTTGATCAACCTGACTCCCGCGGCTATTTTCGCGAGGCCGGCTCGCACGGGAGGGCGTGGCTAATATTTGCATTTAAGCACGAAATCCCGCATTGCGCCCAGAACCTTCGCGGTGCTGCAAGAACGTGTCGGCTATGGTCCGAAAAACCTGCGGGCACGGGGCCGGGCTCCGCCGGCGGCTGGTGTTGTTTGCGGCCGGGTCCGGCGCGGCGTTTGCAAGCGGTAAGCGATACCCGCGCGGCGCGGGGGAGGCGGCATGCCGCGGCAGCGCGAGCCTCGTTCCTGTTCCATCGTCCTCGTTTGGTCTCGCACGCGAACTTTCACACTGCGTCGGCCCATAGGGTGGACGGACGCGCCCCGCGAAAAGCGGCGAGACAAAACGAGGACACGCGCGGTGAATCGAGGCGTGGCTGCGGCTGGGGCAGCCCGAATCCGCGCGGGCCATTCAAAATCGTATGACCCGCGATTGTTCCATGCATATTTGAATAGCGCCCGGGTTAGCCCTTGTTGAGGATCCTGGCCACCGGCGCGGTGCGCAGGCGGTAGGCGTCGGGCATGCCGGAACCGAGCAGCGGGCGCAGGTACAGCCGGAACGCGTCGGTGACGTCGGTGCCGCTGGCGCTGATGAACTCGTCCTCCATGACGCGCGTCTTGCC
>JAZKIN010000136.1:0-7598 GCA_040384885.1 Pseudomonadota bacterium
GTGATCTTGCCGCAGTCGTGCAGCAGGCCGGCCAGCCACAGCTCCTTGCGGTCGCCCTCGTTCATGCGGAACGCGGCCAGCGGGCCGCTCTCGGCCTGGTGCGCGGCCTCGGCCAGCATCATGGTCAGCTCCGGCACGAACTGGCAGTGGCGCCCCGTGTAGGGCGACTTTTCGTCGATGCCGATGTTGATCAGGTTGACCAGCGCGGCGAGCAGTTCCTCGAGCTGGGCGATCAGGTGCTGGTTGGTGATCGCGACCGCGGCCTGGGCCGCGAGGGCCTCGATGAAGCGCTGGTCGGTGGCGCTGAAGGCGGCCACCGCGCCGCCGTCGGGGCCGGCCGCGTTGACGAGCTGGAGCACGCCGACCAGTTCGCCCATGTGGTCCTGCATCGGCACCGTCAGGAACGATTGCGAGTGGTAGCCGTAGTGGGCGTCGAAGGCGCGCATGCCCGAAAAATTGAAGCCGCCGTCCTGGTACACGTCCTCGATGTTGACCGACTTGCCGCTGTGGGCGGCGTAGGCGGCGACCGCGCCCATGTTTTTGGCGCCGGCCGCGTCGTACAGCGCCAGCGCCGGGATGTCGATCGGGGCGCCGGACGCACCGCCCTGGCTGATGCCGAGCGAGTCGTTGAGCGAGATGTGGAAGCACAGGCTCTGGCGGTCGGCGCTGGGCAGGTACAGGGTGCCGCCGTCGGCCCCGGTCATGCCCTTGGCCGCGCGCAGGATGCGCTCGAGCAGGGTGGCGGTGTCGGTGCGGTCGCCCAGCGCGATGCTCAGTTCGGTCAGCAGTTCGAGGCGCTGCTCGAGGCGGGGGGAGTTCGGCGAATCCATGTATGGCCAGCCCTGTGGTTGTGCGTTGCGCCGGCGTGCACGCTGTTGCTTAAGTGTAATGTATCAAGTGTAGCGCCAGTCGGGCCGGCTGTATATGCCCGGCGCGAAAACGGGCCGGCGGCGGGGGCGGCGGTTGTAAATTGACCGCACTGTGGGAAGGCCGCAGAGATAAGTCGTGGGAGGAGCGATCGATCCGACACGGCATGTGCGCAAGAGGGCACTGGGCGCCGATATAAGTCGTGTTTAAAGAACAAAAGCTACATCGTCCTCGCGCAGGCGGGGACCCATAGAACGTTGGCGCTAAGCAACTGTTCTATGGGTCCCCGCCTGCGCGAGGACGATGTTGGTTTGTGATTTTGGGGGTTTCCGCGGCACGATTTCTGACGCGTTCGCCGCGGCTTGCCGCCGTCAGCGCGGCGGCGCCGTGCAGGCCACGCTCCAGGCCACCAGCGCGGCGCCGCGCGGGCGCGCCCAGACCCGTGCCACGGCGCCGCCGGCGCCCTCGAACACGAGCACCGCCATCTCCTCGGCGCCGCCGGGCGCGGGGCCGACCTCGAGCGCGGCGAGCACGTACGGCAGCGCGCGCCATGGCGCGCAGCCGCTGTTGCCGCCGAACAGCAGGCGCGCGCCCTGCAGCAGCGCGGCGCGCTCGCGCAGCACGCCGATCACGACCGGGTCGGGCAGGCGCTGGACCAATTTGACGGGCGCGAGCGGCACGGCGCACACGGGCGCGCTCGCGATCCAGGCCAGTTGCTCGGCCTCGGGCCCGCTCCAGCGGCGTCCGGCGCGCGCGCGCGGGTCGTAGGTGAATCGGCTGCGCCCGGCGCGGCACAGCGGATGCAGCGCGCGGTAGGCGGCGCCGTCGACCAGCGCGCTCAGTGCGCCCGCGCCGCCGGCCGCGCCGGACACGAAGCGCGGCGCCGGCGGCGCTTGGTCCGGAAAGCGCCGCGCGTAAAAGACGCCGAATTCGGCGGCCGCCGCGGACGCGGCGACATCGGCTGCCAGCACCGGCGGCGCCAGCAGCGCGCCGGCCAGCAACGCCGCCGGTCCCGCGCAAGCGAGTAGATCAACGGCCAGGTGGCGCATACAAGTCTCCATCGTGTCGCAATTGGCCGAGCTTAGCCGATCGGCCGCGCGCGCGTGAAAAAAGGGGCGCTCGCGCGCCCCTCCCCTGTCGTTTGCCGCGTTGGCCGCGGCCGCGCTTAGCGCGCGAGGCGGCCGGCGTCGGGACGCACGATCCGGTTTTCGCGCATCAGCGAGCGGCCCAGCATCGGCGCGTGGTCGAACACGCGCGAGAAGGTGCGCGCGGCCGCGCTGGCGGCGATCGGCGCGCACGAACCGTTGGCGCGGTAGCGCAGCGCGGCCGCGATGCTGGCCTCGCCGACGTCGCCGAGCGCGTGGTTGAAGTCGTCGGCGATCGCGCAGCCCGGCAGGTTGTTGGCCGCGCCCGCGGTGCCGCCCGGGATGAAGCCGTCCGAATAGTCGCCGTAGCCGAGCTGGTTGACGCCCTTGAACTGGACCGCGAAATAGGTGGTGCCGCAGTTGTCCTCGGGGATGAAGCCGTACGGCTTGCCGCAGGTGGTCGCGCCGATCTGGACCACGGTCACGCCGACCCCGCGCAGGCCGTTCATGATCGCCTCGCTCGCCGAGCAGGTGCCGCCCGTGGTCAGCACGAACACCCGGCCAAGGTTGAGCTGCGGCAGCGCCGCGCCCTGCGGCGACGAGAAGCCCAGCGTGGTGCTGTGGAACGGGGTGCGCGCCTCCGCCTCGGTCAGGCCGAACGGGTTCTTGTCGTTGAAGCTCAGTTTTTCAAACACCTTGCCCGCGGTCGGCGCCGAACCGGCGATCATGTACGCCATCTGGCCGGCGATGTCGAGGTAGCCGCCGCCGTTGTAGCGCAGGTCGAGCACGAGCTCCTTGATGCCGGCGCCGTTGTTGGCCGCCTTGAGCTGGTTGACCGCGGCCACCAGCTGGCTCTCGGCGGTCGCGATGTGGTCGTTGAACAGGATGTAGCCGACCTCGTGGTGCGGCGCGGCCAGCGTGCGCACGTTCTGCACCGGCACCGAGGTGACCGTGCGCGGCACCATCGAGAAGCTGCGGTCGGCCGATGCGCCGCGGTCGCGCACCGTGAAGTTGTACGAGCGCCCGGCCACGGGCGAGAACAGCGCCTCGTTGAGGATCGCCGGGTCGCCGTTGGCCACGCTGATGCCGTTGATGGCGACGAACGAGGCGCCGCGCGAAAGGTTGTTCTCGGCCGCCGGCGTGCCGGGGTCGGCGTAGGCCACCACGGCCACGCGCGGCGGCGTGCTCGCCAGCAGCGCGACCTGGATGCCGAAGCCGACGCTGCTGCCGGTGAGCGACATATTGGCCCATTCGGTGGTCGGATAGGTGAAGTGGAACTTGTCGACGGGTTTGCCCGAGTTGGTCGTGGCGGTCGTGCGCTTGGTGTTGAAATAGGCGTCGAGCGCGTCGTAGTTGGCACCGAGCGTGACGTTGACGAGGACGTTGTCGGACGGGCGCGCGTAGCTGACGCTGGCGCCGGTCACGAATTTGGACGGGTCGACGTCGCCGACGTCGCGGTACCAGAGGTAGGTCTCGTTGATGAAGCTGCGGATCCACATCTTTTCGGCCGTGAGGCTGCCGGCGGCGTCGTTGTACGGCTGGTTGTTGAACGGATTGAGGGTGCCGGCCGGACGCGGCGCGGCGCATTGGCGCTCGACCGACGTCGAGGCGATGTGCGCCGGCGGGGTGTACACGGGGTTCGGGTCCGGGGTCGGGGGCGTCACCGTGCCGGGGCTGCCGCCGCCGCCACCGCAGGCCGCCATGGTTACAAGCACAAACGCGCCGCTGACAATCTTTTTCATCTACCTACCCTCGTTTAAGTGGCGCGGACCGGTGTCGGCGCCAAGGCGAGAGTGTACGGTTGTGCTGATATTTTGTCTATATTTTGTGGCTGCTTTGCAATGATTGCTACGGCGAATACAACGCCGGGCGCCGACGCGGCGGTTCGGCCTCAGCGGACTCAGCGCTCTCAGCCGCCGGCACCGCCGCAGCCGCTGCCGCAGCCGCCGCCATCGCCGCCATTCCCGCCGGCGCCGGCGTCGCCGTCCCCGCGGGACGGGGCGGCGCCGGCGCCGCACGAGGCGCCGCTCCATTCGGTCTTGCGCTCAAGCTCGTGGTAGTCGGCCGCGCTGATCAGGCCGGCCCCGAGCAAGCCGTAGCCCGACAGCGCGGCCGGGAACTGCATCGGCCCGCCCGGCTGGCCGTGCCGGTTGAGCCGGGTCAGGCCGAGGCGGCCGTTTTCGGCCGTGTAGGCGTAGCCGCCCGGCATGCGCAGCAGGCGGTCGAGCCCGAACAGGCGCGGCACCGCCGGGCCGGCGGCCGGGATCCGCTCGTAGCGGCGCGCCTGCACCAGGCAGTTGGCCAGCGCCGCGTCGAGCTGGGCGGCCATCGAGGCGCCCTCGACGTGCGCGATGCAGCGCCCGAAATGCTTCTGGCAAAACGCGTCGAGCCCGTACGGGGCCATGCCGATCCAGGCGTGCCAGACCGAATCGGCCGCCTTCGACGGCAGCGCGCAGCGTTTGCCGCTGTCGCGCACGCAGGCGAAGAAGTCGAGCAGGCCCTCGCTCGCGCGCGCGAAAAAAAAGGCATCCTTCGGGATACCTTCGAATTCGAGGTGGGCCGTGCGCTGCCAGTGCATCTCGAGCCCGGCAGGCATGTCGCGCAGCGCAGCGTCGTGGCGCGAGCGCTGGCGCACGCGCATCGCGCGGTAGCCGTTGATCCTGTCCAGTAGTGTTCGTTGCATCGGCGCCGCTCCTTCTCGTTGCACGATTATCCGACCAGATTGATTCAAAAGCAAGTTTAACAAATTGGGCAGGAAATTTTGTGTCAACCAGATAACAATTCCTGCCGGCTGCCCACAAAATGTAGAGCCAGCGCAACACAAAACGGCTATGATCGGCATTCATCGCGGCTGCGCCCGGCGCCCCACCACGCCCCGGGCACGCGGCCGCGACCGACGGCGCGCGCGCGCGCCGCCACGGCGGTCCAAAAAATACCGGTTGCTAGAGCCAGGAGTCATTCATGAAATTCCGTTTTTGGGGTGTGCGCGGCTCGATACCCTCGCCCGGTCCGCGCACCGTACGCTACGGCGGCAACACCACGTGCATCGAGGTGCGCACCGACGACGACACCTTGATCATCATGGATGCCGGCACCGGCATTTTCGCGCAGTCGCTGAGCCTGCCGCCGAAGGTGGCCGTCAACGCCAACATCTTCATCACGCACAGCCACTGGGACCACATCCACGGCCTGCCCTTCTTCGGGCCGCTGTTCCGCTCCGGCAGCCGGGTGCGCCTGCACGGCGCCTACGACCCGGTCAGCGGCAACGGCATCGAGCACGTGCTCGGGGTGCAGCTGCAAAACAGCTACTTCCCGGTCAGCGAGACGCAGATGGGCGCGACCATCGAATACCGCACGCTCGGGGTGGCCACCCCGGTCAGGGTCGGCGACGCCACGGTCGACAACGTCGTCATGAACCACCCGGTCGTCAACATGGGCTACCGCATCAGCTGCAACGGCAAGTCGCTGTTCTTCACGGGCGACCACGAGCCGTTCTACAACCTGTACGACGAGGACGACGAGCGGCACGCCGGCTATGCCGCCTACATCGCCGAACGCCAGGGCGCGATCGACCGCACCATGCAGGGCGTCGACGCCTTGATCGCCGACTGCTCGTACACGATCGAGGAATACCCGGCCAAGAAGGGCTGGGGCCACGGCACCTTCGACGCCTCGATCGCGATGGCGCTGCGGGTCGGCGCCAAGGCGCTGTACTGCACCCACCACGAACCGACCCGCAGCGACGACGACCTCGAGGCCGCGTTCGCCCAGGCGCTGGCGCGCCACGCGCCGCTGCCGGCCTCGCTGCGCGTGGTCCTCGCGCACGAGGGCCTCGAGGTCGACCTGGCCTGAGCCGCGCCGCCCGCAAACGCGTACATAGCGCCGACAGAACAGCACTGCACAGAACAGAACCGAACACGCGGAACATCGCACCGCACCAGCTCAGAAAGCACCGCCACACATGAACAGCGCCGTCAACGACAACAACAGCGAGACCAGCGAACGACTGGCCTTTTTCAAGAACCTGCAAACCATCACCACCAAGATCCACGCGACCGAGAACCTCGAGGAGATCATGATCGGCCTCGGCATGGATTTTTGCGACCTGTTCGAGTCCGACCGCTTCACCCTGTACGCGGTCGCGCCCGACCGCACCCACATCGTCTCGAAGGTCAAGACCGGCCTCAACTCGGTGCGCGACCTGCAGCTGCCGATTTCGCCGGCCAGCATCGCCGGCTTCGTGGCGCAAAAACTGATCACCATCAATGTGGCCGACGTCTACGACGAGCTCGAGCTCAAACGCTATTCTCCCGAGCTGATGTTCCAGCGCGGGGTCGACCAGCACACCGGCTACCGCACGCGCCAGATGCTGGTCGCGCCGCTGCGCGCGCCCGGCTCGGGCGAATTGCTCGGCGTGGTCCAGTTCATCAACCACCGCAAGCCGGGCCCGTTCTCGGCCGTCTGCGTCGAGGGCGTCAAGCAGTTGTGCGAGACGCTCTCGGTCGCGTTCACCCAGCGCCTCAAGGGGCCCGACGTGGTGCGCTTCCGCTACGAGGGACTGGTCGCGCAAGCGGTGCTGGCCGGGCCCGAGCTCGAACTGGCGATGCGCTCGGCGCGCAAGAAGGACATGCCGGTCGAGGAGGTGCTGACCGCGGAGTTCCAGGTCAAGCTGGCCGACATCGGCGCCTCGCTGGCGCGCTTTTTCAAGGTGCCCTACGAGCCGTTCAAGGCCTCGCGCATCAAGCAGCCCGAGCTGCTCAAGAACCTCAAGGCCCAGTACGTCGAGCAGAACCAGTGGCTGCCGCTCGAAGACGGCAAGGACGGCCTGCTGGTCATGGCGACCGATCCCGAGCGCACCCAGACCAGCCGCATCGTCAACCAGATCTTCCCGCGCGCCAAGGTCAGCTTCTGCGTGACGACGGGCGCCGAATTCAAACAGACCACCGAGCAGTTCTTCGGCGCCGCGGTCGATGCCGGCGCCTCGGTCGGCGACATGTTGCTGGGCATGGACGGCGACGACGAGGGCGGCGACGGCGCCCCGACCGAGGTCTCGGAGGCGGTCGAGAACGAACTGGTCAAGCTGCTCAACAAGGTGATCGTCGACGCCTACCGCCAGGGCGTCTCCGACATCCACATCGAACCGCTGCCGGGCAAGGGCAAGACCGGCATCCGCTTCCGCAAGGACGGCACGCTGGTGCCCTACATCGAGATCCCGGGCAGCTACCGCAACGCGCTGGTCGCGCGCGTCAAGATCATGTGCGACCTCGACATCTCGGAGCGGCGCAAGCCGCAGGACGGCAAGATCAAATTCAAGAAATACGGCCCGCTCGACATCGAGCTGCGCGTGGCGACCATCCCGTCCTCGGGCGGGGTCGAGGACATCGTGATGCGGATCCTGGCCGCGGGCGAGCCGATCCCGCTCGACAAGCTCGGCGTGCTGCCGCACAACCTCGAGCGCCTGCGCACGGCGATCGAAAAACCGTACGGACTGTTCTTCGTGTGCGGCCCGACCGGCTCGGGCAAGACCACCACGCTGCACTCGGTGCTGAGCTACCTGAACACGCCCGAGACCAAGATCTGGACCGCCGAGGACCCGGTCGAGATCACCCAGAAGGGCTTGCGCCAGGTGCAGGTCAACCGCAAGGC
>JAZKIN010000137.1:0-15016 GCA_040384885.1 Pseudomonadota bacterium
GGGGACCCATAGAACAGTTGCTTAGCGCCAGCGTTCTATGGGTCCCCGCATGCGCGAGGACGATGTGGGGTTGCCCGGGTTTCCGCGGCGACCGCGGTGACCGCGCGTTTAGTACAACACCACCGAGCGGATCGACTCCCCGCTCTTCATCAAATCAAAGCCCTCGTTGATGCGCTCGAGCGGCAGCCGGTGGGTGATCAAATCGTCGATGTTGAGCTTGCCCTCCATATACCAGTCGACGATCTTCGGCACGTCGGTGCGTCCGCGCGCGCCGCCGAAGGCCGAGCCTTTCCAGACGCGCCCCGTCACCAGCTGGAACGGCCGCGTCGAGATTTCCTGCCCCGCCGCCGCCACGCCGATGATGATCGACTGGCCCCAGCCCTTGTGGCAGCATTCGAGCGACTGGCGCATCGTGGTCACGTTGCCGATGCACTCGAAACTGTAATCGGCGCCGCCGTCGGTCAATTGCACGATCGCGTCGACCACGTTGTCGACCGCGCCCGGGTTGATGAAGTGCGTCATGCCGAACTTGCGCGCGATCGCCTCGCGCGCCGGGTTCAGGTCGACCCCGATGATCTTGTCGGCGCCGACCATCTTGGCGGCCTGGATCACGTTCAGGCCGATCCCGCCCAGACCGAACACGACCACATTCGCGCCGGCCTCGACCTTGGCGGTGAACAGCACCGCGCCCACGCCCGTCGTCACGCCGCAGCCGATGTAGCAGATCTTGTCGAACGGCGCGTCCGAGCGCACCTTGGCCAGCGCGATCTCGGGGACCACGATGTAGTTCGAGAACGTCGAGGTGCCCATGTAGTGGAAGATCGGCTTGCCGTCGATCGAGAAGCGGCTGGTGGCGTCGGGCATCAGGCCGCGGCCCTGGGTCGAGCGGATCGACTGGCACAGATTGGTTTTTTGCGACAGGCAGAATTTGCACTGGCGGCATTCGGGCGTGTACAGCGGAATGACGTGGTCGTCCTTGCGCAGCGACTTGACGCCGGGACCGACGTCGACCACGACGCCGGCACCCTCGTGCCCGAGGATCGACGGGAAGATGCCTTCGGGATCGGCGCCCGAGAGCGTGTAGTAGTCGGTGTGGCAGATGCCCGTGGCCTTGATTTCAACCAGCACCTCGCCCTCCTTCGGGCCTTCCAGATCGACTTCCTCGATCGTCAGCGGGGCGCCCGCTTTCCATGCAATCGCTGCCTTGGTTTTCATGTTGGTCCTGTGCCTGGTGAGATGGTGGGGCGCCTGCGCGCGGTGCGCCATCATATCAAGTCAACCACAAGGCCGCCAGCGCCGGGGCAGGAGAATTCACCCCACGGCGCCGGCCCCGAGCTACTGCGCGTGCTGCGGCCGCGGCCTTGCCGCGCGCCCTTCCCAGATCGAATTGAGCTGGTCAGTCAGGCGCAGCGGGACCAGCGGCTTGGCGATCACGCCGATCGCGCCGGCGCCGAGGTAGCGTTCGACGTCCTCGGCGGTGGTGCAAGCGGTGACGAAGGCGGCCGGGGTGTCGGCGAGGTGGGGGATGCGGCGCAGCATCTCGAGCGTGGCCAGGCCGTCGAGCTCGGGCATCATGACGTCGAGCAGGATCAGGTCGGGATGGAAATCGTGCGCCGCGAGCAGCGCCTCGCGCCCGGAGCAGCATTCGCGCACCGTGAAATGGCCGATGACTTCGAGCACGAGCTTGGCGGTCGTGCGCACGTGGAGGTCGTCCTCCACATATAAAATAGATTTGAGTTCACGCATGGTAGTGTCTTTCCCGGGCGGCTGAAGCTGAGCGATCGAAACCCCGGACGGCGCGGACATCGTGCGCACGTTCAGGCTGGACAATCGGCGGAGCTGGGCCGAGACAAGAAAAACCGGTCGCCTGGCGACGGCGGCGGTGCGCGCAGGAGCGGGGTTAGGCTCGCTGCGGCGGTCGAAAGTATTGCCACTGGCAAACTTCGAAGCAAGTATAGCGCATATTTTAGGCGCGCATCAAGCGCGCGCGGACCGATTCTGCGTCAGCCGTGCGTTTCCCGCAAGCAATGGTTAGGATGCGCCAAAAAAGGGTCATTTCCCGCGCAGGCGGTTGATGAACGCGCCGTGCAGCTTGTTGAGGACCTCCTCGGCGGCCAGCAGCTGCTCGGCCACCTCGTTGATCTTGCGCCGGTTCGAGCGCGCATGGTCGCGCAGCACGTCGAAGGCCGTGTCGCGGTCGGTATGGAATTTTCCCATCAGCAGGCCGACGGCGAGGCTGGTCTCGCGCCCGGCGCTGAGCGCGGCATTGAGGTTGTGTTCGGACAGGCGCAGCTGGGCGATTTCGTCGGCGCGTGCGAGCCCGGCCTCGAAGGCGGCGATAAGGCGCTGGGCATCGACCGGTTTGACGATGTAGCCGACGGCGCCGTAGGCGGCCGCCTGCTTGGCCGATTCGGTGTCCTCGACGGCCGACAGGAACATGAACGGCACCGTGCTGTGCTCGCGCAGGTGGGCGCCGAGCTCGAGGCCGCTCATGCCCGGCATCGTGATGTCGAGCAGCGCCAGGTCGGGCTCGCGCAGGGCGATCTGCGCGAGCGCCTCCTCGGCCGAGACGGCCGAGACGGTGTCGTAACCGGCATGGCCGAGCACCTCGGCCAGGAACTGCAACAATACCGGCTCGTCGTCGACGATCAGGATGCGGCGCTTGGCAGGTTTGGCGGACTGCATGGCTGCGTGCATAGCGGTGGGCATTGTTGAAAAACTCCTGGACTCGGGCTGGTTGGCGAAATGCTAAATTATACGCGCGCCCCCGATTCCCGCATGGCAATCGTGTGCGCGGCGAACAGGGCGTCGAAGCGGCCCACGGCCTCGGCCACGCAGGGGGCCTGGTACACGCTGCTGATGGCGGCCACGAGGTCGGCCCCGCGCGCCACCAGCGGCAGCGCGTTGGCCGGCGTCATGCCGCCGATCACGACCAGCGGCAACCCGAGCGCGCGTTTGGCCTCGCGCACCAGCTCGGGCGCGGTGCGGAAGCTGTACTGCTTGACCAGGGACGGGTAGAAGCCGCCGAAGGCGACGTAGCTGGCGCCGGCCTGTTCGGCCTTGCGCGCGAGCGCCAGTTCGCCGTAGCACGAGGCGCCGACGATCTTGCCGGGCCCGAGGGCCGCGCGCGCGTGCGCGAGCGCGCCGTCGGCGCCGCCCAGGTGCACGCCGTCGGCCTCGAGCGTCAGGCACAGCGACAGGTGGTCGTTGATGATCAGCGGGCGCCCGTAGCGCCGGCACAGCGACAGCAGCGCCGCGCCCTGCGCCACGCGCTGGGCCCAGCCGGCCGTCTTGTGGCGGTATTGCACCATCGCCGCGCCCGCGCCCAGCGCCTGTTCGGTGCAATCGAGCAGGCGGTCGGTGTCGTCCCAGTCGGGGGTCACTACATATAAGCCGCGCATCATGGGCTGCTTGCTCCTGTTAATTGATCAGTTTTTTCAAATCCCGCGGGCGGGTGCTGCCGGCGCGGGATGCGTTGTCCGGGGCCGATGCTGAACGACTGCGCGAGCGCGCCGTGGCAATAGGCCTGGGCCCGCGCGAGCGCCTGTTCGACGCCGTCGCCGCAGGCCAGGCGCGCCGCGATCGCCGCCGCCAGCGTGCAGCCGCTGCCGTGGAATTGTCCCGGCAGGCGCGGCCAGCTCCAGCTGCGCAGCGCGCCGCCGGCGCCGTGCCAGCTGTTGCGCACGGCACCGGCCGCGCCGTGGCCGCCCGTGACGAGCACGTGCGGGCAGGGCACGGGGCCGAGCGCGCGCGCCTCGGGCAGGTTGGGCACCAGCACCGTGGCCAGCGCCAGCAGCGGCGCGAGCGCGTGCAGGGCGTCGCCATGCCCGAGCCGCTCGCCATGGCCGCTCGCGAGCACCGGGTCCAGCACCACCGGCAACGCCGGATCGCGAGCGCGCAGCAGCGCCAGCACGGCGGCGATCGCCTCGGCGTTGGCGCGGTTGCCCGGAATGCCGATCTTGACCGCCTTGACCGCGAAGCGCTCGATCAGCAAGACGGCCTGGCGCGCGATCAGGCCGGCGTCGACCGGCACCACCTCGTGCACGTGGTTGTTGTCCTGCACGGTCAGCGCCGTGACCACGGGCAGCGCGTGCGCACCCTGGGCGGCGATGGCGCCGATGTCGGCCGCGATGCCCGCCCCGCCGCTCGGGTCGAGCCCCGCGAACACGAGCACGCAGGGCGGCCTCAAGCGGCCGCCGCCGGCGCGCCGAGCAGGCCGGACGGCGGCGACGAGGGCGACGCGGCGAAGCGGCGCGGCATGCGCCCGGCCAGCCAGGCCTCGCGCCCGGCCTGCACCGCCAGCCGCATCGCGCCGGCCATGCGCACCGGGTCGCGCGCGAGCGCGATCGCGCTGTTCATGAGCACGCCGTCGCAGCCCAGTTCGAGCGCGATGGCGGCGTCCGAGGCGGTGCCGACGCCGGCGTCGACCAGCACCGGCACCGTGGCCTGCTCGATGATCAGCGACAGATTCCACGGGTTGAGGATGCCCATGCCCGAGCCGATCAGCGAGGCCAGCGGCATGACGGCGACGCAGCCGATCTGTTCGAGCAGGCGGGCCTGGATCGGGTCGTCGCTGCAATAGACCATCACGTCGAAGCCGTCGCGCACCAGCGCCTCGGCCGCGATCAGCGTTTCGGGCATGTGCGGGAACAGCGTCTTGTCGTCGCCGAGCACCTCGAGCTTGACCAGCTTGTGCCCGCCGAGCAGCTCGCGCGCCATCTGCAGCGTGTAGACGGCGTCGCGCGCGGTGTAGCAGCCGGCCGTGTTGGGCAGCAGCGTGTAGTGCGACGGCGGCAGCACGTCGAGCAGGCTCGGCGCGTTCGGGTCCTGCCCGATGTTGACGCGCCGGATCGCCACCGTGACGATTTCGGCGCCGGCGGCGTCGGTCGCCTCGCGCGTCTGGGCCAGGTCGCGGTATTTGCCGCTGCCGACCAGCAGGCGGGATCGGTACTGCTTGCCCGCGATGGTGAGGAAATCTGTTTCGTTTTTCATTTGTTAGTCCGTGTAAAAACATAATAGCGATCAAACGTCTTCCGCGCGAAGGAGGCTGTCGCAATACTCAACACCCAACGTCATCCCCGCGAAAGCGGGGACCTATGCTGAGTCTGCTAATACGCAGAGTTCGAACCTTCAGGCCCGGGAACTGTGCGTCTAAGCTTCCAGACGCCGCGTAACTGCATGCTCATGATAGGTTCCCGCCTTCGCGGGAATGACGGTTTTAAGGTCTGCCGTGCAGGCATACTTCGCGTGTCGCCGGCTTTCGCGGGGAGTCATTTCTGCCAATGGCAGGAATGACGTTAGCTTTTGCGGGGAAGACCTAAGTAACTTGATGCGACGTCGGCGGTCAGCCGCCGCCTATAGCGCGCACCAGCTCGACGCGGTCGCGCGCATTCAAGATGCGCTGCGGCCACTGCGCCCTTGGCACCACCGCGCGGTTGACCGCCAGCGCCAGCGCCTGCTGTCCCAAGCCCAGCCCTTCGACCAGCTCGGCCACCGTGCAGGCCAGCCCGACCTCATGCGTATCCCCGTTCAGTTCGATCTCGATCATGTTCCTGCCCTGCTGTAAAGTTCTGCCCCTTTTTTGACGAATTCGATCGCCTTGACCTCCATGCCCTGCTCCAGCGCCGCCGCGTCCGACAGGCCCAGCGTGGCAGCATAGGCGCGCACCTCCTGCGTGATCTTCATCGAGCAGAAATGCGGCCCGCACATCGAGCAGAAATGGGCCACCTTGGCCGACTCCTTCGGCAGCGTCGCGTCGTGGAAGGCGCGCGCCCGGTCCGGGTCGAGCCCGAGGTTGAACTGGTCGTCCCAGCGGAACTCGAAACGCGCCTTCGACAGGGCGTTGTCGCGGATCTGCGCGCCCGGGTGGCCCTTGGCGAGGTCGGCCGCATGGGCCGCGATCTTGTACGTGATGATGCCGTCCTTGACGTCGTCCTTGTCGGGCAGGCCGAGGTGCTCCTTGGGCGTCACGTAGCACAGCATCGCGGTGCCGTACCAACCGATCAGGGCCGCGCCGATGCCCGAGGTGATGTGGTCGTAGCCGGGCGCGATGTCGGTCGTGAGCGGCCCGAGCGTGTAGAACGGGGCCTCGCCGCACTGGTCGAGCTGCAAATCCATGTTTTCTTTGATCAGCTGCATCGGCACGTGGCCCGGGCCTTCGACCATGACCTGCACGTCGTGCTTCCAGGCCAGCCGGGTCAGCTCGCCGAGCGTCTTAAGCTCGGCCAGCTGGGCCTCGTCGTTGGCGTCGTAGATCGAGCCCGGGCGCAGGCCGTCGCCGAGCGAGAACGCGACGTCGTAGGACTTCATGATCGCGCAGATGTCCTCGAAGTGGGTGTACAGGAACGATTCGCGGTGGTGCGCGAGGCACCACTTGGCCATGATCGAGCCGCCGCGCGAGACGATGCCGGTCAGGCGCGCGGCCGTCATCGGCACGTAGCGCAGCAGCACGCCGGCATGGATCGTGAAGTAGTCGACGCCCTGCTCGGCCTGTTCGACGAGGGTGTCGCGGAAGATCTCCCACGTCAGGTCCTCGGCCTTGCCGCCGACCTTCTCTAAGGCCTGGTACAGCGGCACGGTGCCGATCGGGACCGGGCTGTTGCGGATGATCCATTCGCGCGTCTCGTGGATGTGCTTGCCGGTCGACAGGTCCATCACGTTGTCGGCGCCCCAGCGGATCGCCCAGGTCAGCTTGTCGACCTCCTCGCCGATCGACGAGGTCACGGCCGAGTTGCCGATGTTGGCGTTGATCTTCACGAGGAAGTTGCGCCCGATGATCATCGGCTCGAGTTCCGGGTGGTTGATGTTGGCCGGGATGATCGCGCGCCCGCGCGCGATCTCCTCGCGCACGAACTCGGGCGTGATCTCGGCCGGCATGACCGCGCCGAACGACTGGCCCGGGTGCTGGCGCGCCATCAGGGCGGCCGTGCGGCGCCCGGCCGGGCCGGCCGCGGCGAGCGCGTCGAGGTACTGGCGGCGCTGCAGGTTCTCGCGCAGCGCGACGAACTCCATCTCGGGCGTGACGATGCCGCGCCGCGCGTAGTGCATCTGGGTCACGTTGGCGCCCTCCTTCGCGCGCCGCGGCGCCCGCTTGAGCTTGAAGCGCAGCGCCTCGAGCGCGGGGTCGGCCAGGCGCGCGGCGCCGTAGCGCGAACTCGGGCCGGCCAACTGCTCGGTGTCGCCGCGCCCGGCGATCCAGGCCAGCCGCGGCGTGCCGAGCCCGCTGCGGATGTCGATCACGGCCTCGGGGTCGGTGTACGGGCCCGAGGTGTCGTAGACATGCACAGGCGCGTTGGGCTCGCCGCCGAAGGCGTCGCCCGTGGCGCCCTGGCTGATGGCGCGCATCGGCACGCGCAGGTCGGCGCGGCTGCCTTGCAGATACACTTTGCGGGAATTGGGAAACGGGGCGATGGCCGCCAGGTCCACGGTGGCGGTGGCCGAATCGAACTTCGGTGGTGTGTTCATGCGGCTCCTATTGCGTGCAGGAGCCAGCAAAGGAGTCGGGGAACCGGGCCCGCGGACGCGGGTGCGCGCGGCCACGGCCGCGTTCCTGGTTCTTACTGGCTTCCCTTCGCTGGCATTATCCAGATCAGGTTCAGAGGGTGTATCTCACCCGCGCGGCGCGAATTTCTTCGCGCCGCGCAGGACCCCTAGCGTTTTGCTGCGTTGCGGCAGCGGATGGATTATACAACGTTTCTTTGGCGCATTTACGCCGTTGCGCGTGTTCAATCAGCAACACTTGCATATACAAAAAGGACGCCGCGGCGTCCTTTTTTTGATCCGATTTTCCCCGCGATCGACGTTGCCATGTGGAAATTCGACTTTTTCGGCGTGCCGGACTCGTCAGGGCGCAAAATAGTATCACCAAATATCACGGTTACAACTAAATACATTTGTGGACACAAACAATACAACACTTGCTGCGCTCGCACATTTTCTTCGATTGATTGCACTAAAAAAAACCCCTACATTCGCTGCATTGCCTCACGAACAGGCAATTGTGTTTTGTACTCATAACAATCACTGCACCGGGGCCACAAGCCAACGGCGACAGTCTAAATATATCTATCGGAGAAATACAAATGACGCAAAAACAATTCGCAGTATCCAAGCTCTCCCTGGCTGTCAAAGTTCTGGTCGCCGGTGTTGCAGTAGGAGTTATGGGTAGTGCATCGGCTGCCGCCACTGACACGACACGCATGATCGTCGCGTTCAAACCAGGCAAGTCAACTCACGTGAAGGCGGCCGTCGCAGCTGCGAAGGGTAACGTCAAGCACGAAATCATGGGCATGGATGCCATGTCGATCGAAGTATCGGCCGCCGGCCTCAAAGGCCTGCAAAACAACCCAAACATCGACTACATCGAAGTCGACGAAAAGCGCGTGACGTTCGCGGGCACCTCCGCTTCGACCGGCACCCCTTACGCACTCGGCCAACTGGTTCCTTACGGCATCAAGCAAGTCCAGGCTGACCAACTGTCGGACATCAACGCCGGCAACCGCAAGGTCTGCATCATCGACTCCGGCTACGACCGCGCACACGAAGATCTGGGCAGCGGCACCAACGTGACGGGCGAGTACGACGCCGGCACCGGCTGGTGGTACACCGACGAAAACCACCACGGCACGCACGTCGCCGGCACGATTTCGGCCGTCAACAACAGCGGCAAGGGTGTGGTCGGCGTCAATTCGAACAACAAACTTAAACTGCACATCGTCAAGGTGTTCGGCGCCGCTGGCTGGGCGTATTCGTCCTCGCTGGCCACCGCCGCCAACAAGTGCGGCGCAGCCGGCGCCAACGTGATCAGCATGTCGCTCGGCGGCGGCCGTTCGAACAAGACCGAACAGCGCGCGTTCGACACCCTGCAAACCAAGGGCGTCCTGAGCATCGCCGCCGCTGGTAACGACGGCAACAGCGTCGTCTCCTACCCGGCCGGTTACGCCAGCGTCATGATGGTCGGCGCGGTCGACGAAGCCAAAGCATGGGCTGACTTCTCCCAGTTCAACAGCAAAGTTGAAATCGCAGGTCCCGGCGTGAACGTGCTCTCGACCGTGCCGATGAACTCGGGCACCGCGCCTACCCTCGTGGTCGGCGGCGTCACGTACGCACCGGGCGGCATGGAAGGCTCGCCGGTCACGGTCGCCACCGCGCCTTTGGCCAACTTCGGCAACGGTGACGTCGTCACCGCCGGTTCGATGACGGGCAAGGTCTGCCTGATCTCGCGCGGCGTGATCGACTTCGCCACCAAAGTGATGAACTGCCAGAACAGCGGCGGCGTCGGCGCGGCGATCTACAACAACGTCGCAGGCGGCTTCGGCGGCACCATGGGCACCATCGTCAGCACCATCCCGTCGGTCACCGCGACCGACACCGAAGGCGCCGCGATGATGGGCCAGCTGGGCCAGTCGGCAACCGTCGGCGTCGCTCCAAGCAGCTACGCCTACTTCGACGGCACCTCGATGGCAACCCCGCACGTGTCGGCTGTCGCCGCGCTCGTGTGGAGCTACTTCCCAACTTGCACGGGCGCGCAGATCCGCGCTTCGATGACCAAGTCGGCATTGGATCTCGGCCCGGTCGGCCGCGACACCAAGTTCGGTTTCGGTCTGGTCCAAGCCAAGACGATGCACACCCGTATCACGAACCTCGGTTGCGGCAACTAAGCAGCACGCAGCAGCAAAAAAGGACGCTTCGGCGTCCTTTTTTTTCGCCCGCGCGTGTGACCTGCAGCACACTAAACCAACATCGTCCTCGCGCATGCGGGGACCCATAGAACGTCGGCTCAGTGCTGACGTCCTATGGGTCCCCGCATGCGCGAGGACGATGTTGTTTTTTGGAATTTATGTGCACTCTCCACGGCTCCTGAAACGGGCGATCGCCATCAGCTGGGCTTGCCCAGCGCCGGCGCCGCGCGCCTGCCCTTAAAAACCGGGCCCGGCCCGGCGCAGGCCGGCGCGGGTCAACTATAATGCTTGTTTCCGCCCATCTAACTACCTATACACCATGGAATTAGCCAAGTCTTTCGAGCCCGCCGACATTGAACAGTTCTGGCGCACAGAGTGGGAACAGCGCGGCCATTTCGCCGCCACCATGGACGAGGGCAAGCCCGCGTTCAGCATCCAGCTGCCGCCGCCGAACGTGACCGGGACCTTGCACATGGGCCACGCGTTCAACCAGACCATCATGGACGGGCTGACCCGCTACTACCGCATGCGCGGCTTCAACACGGCGTGGATCCCGGGCACCGACCACGCGGGCATCGCGACCCAGATCGTGGTCGAGCGCCAGCTCGACGCGCAAAAGATCTCGCGCCACGACCTCGGGCGCGAGGCCTTCGTCGCGAAGGTCTGGGAGTGGAAGGAAAAATCGGGCAACATCATCACCGGCCAGATGCGCCGCCTGGGCACCTCGCCCGACTGGCAGCGCGAATACTTCACGATGGACGAGCCGCGCTCGCAGGTCGTCTCCGAGGTGTTCGTGCGCCTGTTCGAGCAGGGCCTGATCTACCGCGGCAAGCGCCTGGTCAACTGGGATCCGGTGCTCGGCACGGCCGTGTCCGACCTCGAGGTGGTGTCCGAGGAGGAAGACGGTTTCATGTGGTACATCCGCTACCCGCTGGCCGACGGCAGCGGCGAGCTCACGGTCGCGACCACGCGCCCCGAGACCATGCTCGGCGACGTCGCCGTCGCGATCGACCCGACCGACGAGCGCTACCTGCCGCTGCTGGGCAAGATGCTCAAGCTACCGCTGACCGAGCGCGAAATCCCGATCATCGCCGACAGCTATGTCGACAAGGAGTTCGGCACCGGCTGCGTCAAGATCACCCCCGCGCACGACTTCAACGACTATGCGGTCGGCCAGCGCCACAATCTCGACAAATTGTGCATCCTCACGCTCGACGCCAAGATCACCGACGACGCCCCAGGCGCCTACGCCGGCATGGACCGCTTCGCCGCGCGCAAGCAGATCGTGGCCGACCTCGACGCGCTCGGCCTGCTGGCCGAGACCAAGCCGCACAAGCTGATGGTGCCGCGCGGCGACCGCACCGGGGTGGTCATCGAACCGATGCTGACCGACCAGTGGTTCGTGGCGATGAGCAAGCCGGCGCCCGAAGGCACCTTCTTTCCGGGCAAGTCGATCGCCGAGGTCGCGCTCGAAAAAGTGGCGCAGGGCGAGATCAAATTCGTGCCCGAAAACTGGAGCACGACCTACAACCAGTGGCTCGAGAACATCCAGGACTGGTGCATTTCGCGCCAACTGTGGTGGGGCCACCGGATCCCCGCCTGGTACGACGAGGCGGGCAATATCTTCGTCGCGCGCACCGAACAGGAGGCGCAGGCCAAGGCGGCCGCGTTTGGCTCGACGGGCGCGCTGCGGCGCGATGACGACGTGCTCGACACCTGGTTCTCGTCGGCGCTCGTGCCGTTCTCGACCATGGGCTGGCCCGAGGAAACCCCCGACATGAAGATGTTCATGCCCTCGTCGGTGCTCGTGACCGGCTTCGACATCATCTTCTTCTGGGTCGCGCGCATGGTCATGATGACCGCGCACTTCACGGGCAAGGTGCCGTTCGAGACGGTCTACGTGCACGGCCTCGTGCGCGACTCGACCGGCGCGAAGATGTCCAAGTCGAAGGGCAACACGCTCGACCCGATCGACCTGATCGACGGCATCGGCATCGACGCGCTCGTCGAAAAGCGTACGAGCGGGCTCATGAACCCGCGCGCGGCCGAAAAAATCGCGAAGGCCACGCGCAAGGAATTCCCGGAGGGCATAGCCGCCTACGGCACCGACGCCGTGCGCTTCACGATGGCGAGCTACGCCTCGCTCGGGCGCAACATCAATTTCGACCTCGGCCGCGCCGAGGGCTACCGCAACTTCTGCAACAAGATGTGGAACGCGACCAAGTTCGTGCTCATGAACACGGAAGGCAAGGATTGCGGCGCGAGCCCGGCCGACCTGTCGCAGGCCGACCGCTGGATCATCTCGATGCTGCAGCGCGCCGAGCTCGAGGTGGCCAAGGGTTTCCAGGACTACCGCTTCGACAATATCGCCGCCGCCATCTACAAATTCGTCTGGGACGAGTTTTGCGACTGGTATCTGGAGGTGGCCAAGGTCCAGGTCCAGAACGGCAGCGAAGGCCAGCAGCGCGCGACGCGCCACACCCTGTTGCGCGTGCTCGAAGTGATCCTGCGCATGGCCCATCCGATCATTCCCTTCGTCACCGAAGAGCTGTGGCAGACGATCGCGCCGCTGGCCGGCAAGAAGCTTGCCGCCGACGCCGCCTCGATCATGGTGCAGCCGTATCCGGAGGCCGACCCGGCCCTGATCGACGAGACGGCCGAGCAATGGATGGTCCAGCTCAAGGCGCTGACCGATTCGACCCGCAACCTGCGCGGCGAGATGAAGATTTCGCCGCAGCTGCGCGTGCCGCTGGTGATGGAGGCCGGCGGCGACGCCGACCGCGCGCGCCTCGCCAGTTTCGCGCCCTACATCCAGATGCTCGGCAAGCTGTCGGAGGTCAACATCGTCGACGCGCTGCCGGAGTCGCCGGCGGCCGTGTCGGTGGTCGGCACCACCAAGCTCATGCTCAAGGTCGAGATCGACGTCGCCGCCGAGCGCGAGCGCATCGCGAAGGAGATCACGCGCATCGACGGCGAGATCGCCAAGATCCATGGCAAGCTCGGCAACGAGAGTTTTGTAGCACGGGCGCCGGCCGCCGTGGTGGCATTGGAGAACGAAAGGCTGGTCAATTTCTCAGCAACAATTTCCAAATTACGTGAGCAGTTTGCTAAACTGGGCGCTGATTAAACTCCAGCGGAGACTGAGATGCACCTTTTTAAAATTGCTTGCCTGAGCGCCCTGATGCTGGCCCTGCCCGCCTGGGCCGCCGAGGCATCGCCGGTCGGCTTGTGGAAGAATATCGACGACGTCACGGGCCAGCCGAAGGCGCTGATCCGCATCAGCGACAGCAACGGCGAGCTGCTGGGCAAGATCGAGAAACTGTACCGCAAGCCGGGCCTCGAACAGAACCCGGTGTGCACCCTGTGCGACGGCGCCAACAAGGGCCAGCCCGTGATCGGCATGACGTTCATGTGGGGCCTCAAGAAGGACGGCGAGGAGTATGCCGGCGGCAGCATCCTCGACCCGGACAACGGCAAGGTCTACAAGAGCAAGATGACCCTGATCGAGGACGGCAAAAAACTCAAGGTGCGCGGCTATCTCGGCGTGCCGATGTTCGGGCGCTCTCAGACTTGGGTGCGCCAGGAATAGTTTTTCCGTCTTTACGGTTAAACAGCCACGTGCACGCCGGTCCGACCGGATGCACGTGGCTTTTTTTATCCCCGCCCCGGCGCGCTATGCAAAAGTGTATGGCGTGGGAAACTTCCATTCAGAATTGAATAGCCCCTATTGCGCGTGCCGGGCCAGATGCCGGTCGAGCTGCTTGCCGAAGTTCTGGCGGTCGGCCTGGCCGAACGGCGGCGGTCCGCCCGTGTCGACGCCGCCTTCGCGCAATTGCTCGAGAAAGGAGCGCATCGACAGCGCCTGCGCGATATTGTCTTTGGTGTAGAACTCGCCGCGCGGATTGAGCGCGAAACCGCCCTTTTCGAGCACCAGCGAGGCCAGCGGGATGTCGGCCGTGACGACCAGGTCGCCCGCCGACAAGAGGCGCACGATTTCGGCGTCGGCCACGTCGGCCCCGGCCGGCACCTGCAAGGCCCGCACGAAGCGCGAACCGGGCACCCGCATGAGCTGGTTCGCAACCAGCGTGGTGACGATCTGCTTGCGCTCGGCGGCGCGGAACAGGATTTCCTTGACCGCGACCGGGCAGGCGTCCGCATCGACCCATATTTGCATCATCTGTTGCGCATCCCATAAAAGCTTCAACCCGCAAGTATAAACGCCGCGGCGCCGACAAATGGTTGATTGAATGGCACTTCGCCCGCATACTCGCCCTGCCATGCATAAACCATTTATCCATCCGCTCGACACCGTCCTGCGCGCACTCGCCTTGGGCATGATCCGCTTCTACCGGCGCTTCATCTCGCCGTACAAGGGGTTTCGCTGCGCCTATTGCGCGCTGACGGGCAATGCCAGCTGCTCGACGCTCGGCTACCGGGCGGTGCGCCGCTACGGCGCCTTCCAAGGCGTGCAAGTGTTGCGTGGCCGGCTCGCCAAATGCGGTGTCGCGTACCGCCGCTACCACGCGCCCGGGCTGCGCCAGGGCCTGGGTCAAGTGAACCGGCAGGCGGGTTTCTGCGATTGCGATCCTGGCTGCGATTTTTCCGACGTGGGCGGCGGCAATGGCATCTGCAACAAGGGCGGCAACGCCTGCGAGTGCGCCAGCGACATCCTCGATTGCAGCTCCGAGAAGAAAAAGCGCAGTCGCTACGAGGAGCAACACATCCCGCCGCGCACGGGCGGCAACAGGTGATCTACCCGACAGACAAAGGACACAGCATGCATGCACAAGCCAACCCGTTTCTGATCGCCGGCGCAGCACTGAGCGCGATCGGCGCCGCCATGCACCTTGGATGCATATTTTTTGGCGCCTCGTGGTACCGTTTTTTCGGGGCGGGAGAAAAGATGGCGCAAATGGCCGAAGCCGGCTCGGCCTACCCGGCCAAGGTCACGCTCATGGTCACGCTGGTCTTGTTGAGCTGGTCGGCCTACGCGCTGTCGGGCGCGGGGCTCCTGCCGCGGCTGCCGCTGTTGCGCCCTGCCCTGTGCGCGATCACCGCCGTCTATTTACTGCGCGGCTTCGCCTTCTACCCGCTCATGAAAATCATCCCCGGCAACAGCCTGACGTTCTGGCTGTGGAGCGCGGGCATCTGCGCCGTGTTCGGCGTGGTCCACCTAATCGGCCTCAAGCAAGCCTGGTCGACCTTGTAGGCATAAAGCGATCATGCCACAAAGCCGAAGTTCGGCCACTAGGGCAGAAATCCGATAGCTTGATCAGTAAGGACCTAAACCAACATCGTCCTCGCGGAGGCGGGGACCCATAGAACAGCGGCTCAAA
>JAZKIN010000138.1:0-4485 GCA_040384885.1 Pseudomonadota bacterium
GCAGCAGCTTGACCTGCATCGCCAGCGGCAGGTCGGCCACCTCGTCGAGCATCAGGGTGCCGCCGTTGGCGGCCTGGAAAAATCCGTCGCGCTCGTCGGCCGCGCCGGTGAAGGCGCCCTTGCGGTAGCCGAAAAACTCGGCCTCCATCAGCGCCTCGGGGATCGCGCCGCAGTTGACGGCGATGAAGGGCTTGGCCGCACGCGAACTTTGCGCATGGATCTCGCGCGCGGCGAGCTCCTTGCCGCTGCCCGATTCGCCCGTGATCGCGATCGGCGCCATCGAACGCGCCAGGCGCGCGATCTGGGCGCGCAGGGCCTGCATCGCGCTCGAGCCGCCGATCAGGCGCGAGGACGCCGCGCCCGGCTCGCACGCGCTCTCGGGCGCCGGCGACGACAGCCGCAGCGCCGAGCGCACCAGGATGCGCAGCTCGTCGAGCACCACCGGCTTCGAGACATAGTCGAAGGCGCCCGCCTTGAGCGCGACGACCGCGTTGTCGGCGCTGCCATAGGCCGTCACCACCGCGATCGGGGTGCACTTGAAGGCGGCCGTGACCTCGCGCACCAGCTCGAGCCCGAGCCCGTCGGGCAGGCGCATGTCGGTCAGCACCAGCGCGTATTCGGTCTCGGCCAGAAAGGCGCGCGCCTCCTTGAGCGTGGCCGCGCTGTCGACGTCGAGCCCCATCTTGAGCAGGGTGATCTCGAGCAGTTCGCGCAGGTCGGCCTCGTCGTCGACGACCAGGATGCGGGGTGAAGTCATGGCGCTGCCTTTCCTGTTGCTGAACTTGCGCGCGCGACCAGCGGCCGCGCGAACGCGATGACAAACCTGCCGGCCGCCCTGCCCTGGCCCTTGGCCGTGGTGTCGATGCGGTACTCGTAATCGAGCGCCGCCTCGTTGTTGAGGCACAGCTCGCGCGCGAGGTACAGGCCGAGGCCGGTGCCCTTGCTCGAGGTCGTGTAGAACGGCTCGAACAAATGGGCCCGCACGTCCGGCGTGATGCCGGGGCCGTCGTCCTGCACGTGCAGCTCCATGCGCCCGGCCGAGTCGGTCGACACCGACAGGCGGATCGAGCCGGGCGAGCCGCTCGCATAGCGCACCGAGTTGTTGAGCAAATTGAGGACCACCTCGCGCAGGTGCAGCGCGTCGAAGCGGACCGGACCCGTCCCGGTGTTGCCAAGCGACACTATATCACCGGCGAGGGCGTGGGTTTCATCAAATTCGGCCTTGAGCTCGGCCAGGAAGCCGGCCAGCAGCAGCGGCTCGCCGTTCGGCTGCACCTTGCGCGACAGGCGCAGGATGTCCTCGACCATGCGGTCGACCCGCGCCACGTTGTCGCCGATGATCTTGAGCAGGCGCTCCTCGGTCTTGCCGCGGGCGTCCTCGAGCAGCAGCGCGGTCGCGTGCCCGATCGCCGACAGCGGGTTGCGCACCTCGTGCGCGATGCTCGCCGTGAGGCGCCCCATCGAGGCCAGCTTGAGCTGCTGGGCCTGGTTTTCGATGGCGGTCACGTCGTGCAGGAAGATCACGCAGCGCTCGGCCTCGGCGTCGGGCGTGTCGACCCGCGCGAAGCGCAGCTTGAGGTGGGCGGCCAGGTCGCGCCGCCCGCTCCAGAGCACCGCGAGCCCGGCGCGCGAGGTCTCCTGGTAGGGCTTGACGGTGACGTAGGCGGCGCCCTGGGCCCCGCGCGAATTGTGCACCGGCTGCTTGAGCCAGGCGTTGAAGGCATGCGCGACCGGCGCCAGCGCCGGCACGTCGGACAGGCCGAAGCCGGCGTCGCCGATGGCCAGGCCGAGCATCTGGCGCGCGGCCGGGTTGCCGGTGAAGATGCGCCCGTCCCCGCCGACCACGAGGATGCCGTCGCCGACGTCGGCGATCACGATCTGGTTGATCGCCTGCTGGATCTCGAGGTCGACGCCGCGCTTGACCGCGAGCTCCTCCTGCCGGATCAGCTTGGCCGCGAGCCGGCTGATGAGCAGCACGGCGGCGAAGAACGCGGCGCCGTAGATGCCGGCCTGCACCACGCGCGTCTCGCCGTCGACGGTGAACAACTGGTAGGCGCTTTCGCCGATCAGGAACAGCGCCACCACCGAGGCCGCGAACAGCGACAGCATCAGCGGCGCGAGGATCGCGGCGCCGGCCAGCGGGAACAGGTACAGGATCGCCAGGCCGCTGCGCGCGCCGCCCGCGGCCAGGTACAGCAGCGAGATCACGGCGATGTCGAGCATGACCTGGCTGACCAGCTGCAGCAGGAAGCGTTTGCGCCAGTACAGCGGCAGCATCGCGAACACGACCGCCACGGCCAGGTAGGCCAGGCAGGTTTCGCCGTACATGAACTGGCCGGCCGCGCGCAGGCCGACGCTGTCGAAGCTGAGGTAGACCAGCAGCACCAGCGCGATCACGACGCGCGTGGCGTTGAGCGTTTGCAGCGAGCGCCAGAAGGTCTCGCGCGAATCGGCCGATAGCGACTGCCAGCGTGCCATCTGGCTTACTTCGGTGGGGGAAGGCGGACGTGGGCGGGGCTGCAGTAGGCCAGGCCGTCGGCGCTTACCGCTTCGGATGCGGGGAAATACACGCCGCAGTGGGCGCAGCAGGACATCGCTTCGCCCTCGGCCTGCGGCGCCGCGCCGTCGCGCGCGCCGCCGCGGGACTGGCCCGGACGGGGCACCACGCGCATTTTTTTGCGCACCGCGAACACCACGAGGATGAGCAGGGCGAGCCAGAACAGCAGTTTGGTGCTCATCCGAGCCCCCTTTGGAGTATCACTTCAAGCACGAAACGGCTGCCGACATAGGCCAGCATCAGGGTGGCGAAACCGGCCAGCGTGAAGCGCAGCGCGATTTTGCCGCGCCAGCCGCGCCAGCGCCGTCCGGCCAGCAGCGCCGCGAACAGGCACCACGACAGCAGCGTGAAAATGCTCTTGTGGTCCCATTTGAGCACGGCGCCGAACAGCTGTTCCGAGAACACGATGCCCGACAACACGGTAAGGCTGAGCAGCACGAAGCCGATGCCGATCACGCGGAACAGCAGTTTTTCCATCGTCATCAGGGCCGGCAACTGGTCGAGCGCGCCCGAGAGCCAGCCCGCGCCGCGCCCGCGCGTGTGCAGGCGCGACTCCTGCAGCGCCATGAGCACCGCGTGGAAGGCGGCGATGGTCAAAATAGCGTAGGCGAGGATCGCGACGGCGATGTGCCAGCCGAACGCGGGCGCCCGGCCCTCGAGCTGGAACAGGCTGCCCGGAAACAGCGCCGGCAACACGCTGGCGGCGGCCGCGCACGGCATCACGAGCCGGCGCAGGCCGTCGAGCGCGAAGTTGCGGTTCTCGAACCAGTAGGCGGCGACCGTGATCCACAGCGCGGCCGAGCCCATGATCGCGAAGCCGACCCGCAGGCTGCCCGGCGCGAGCATGAGCTGCCACAGCGACACGCCGTGCAGCAGCCAGGCCGTGGCGCTCAGGTTGGAAATGAGCGCGCCCTTGCGCGCCGGCAGGGCGGCGCAGGCGGCGTACATGATCGCGGTCGCAAGCAGTATGGCGGTGAGCACGAAGGTGGGCTGGTAAGTGGGCATGGGGCCAAGTTTACACTATCGGCGCGGTGGCGGGCGGGAGCCGGGGCCACATGGGGTAAAATGGGGCAATCACCGGCCCAGCGCCGGTATTTTTCGCTATGCGGCGCCCCCGGTTCTGCGGCCCGCGCCGCGGCCTATATATATATTAGTCAGGTTGATCATGCTAGATAACTTAACCCAACGTCTCGCCAAGGTCGTCAAGACCATGCGCGGCGAGGCGCGCTTGACCGAAGCGAACACCACCGAGATGCTGCGCGAAGTGCGCCTGGCCCTGCTCGAGGCGGACGTCGCGCTGCCGGCGGTGCGCGAATTCATCGGCCGCGTCAAAGAAAAGGCGCTCGGCGAAGAAGTCATCGGTTCGTTGAGCCCGGGCCAGGCCCTGGTCGGCGTGGTCCAGCGCGAGCTCGCCACCCTGATGGGCGCCGACCTCGGCCCGGAGGCCTCGCAACTGAGTTTTGCCCAGCAGCCGCCGGCGATCATCCTGATGGCCGGCCTGCAAGGTGTGGGTAAGACCACCACCGTCGGCAAGCTGGCCAAATACCTCAAGGAAGAAAAAAAGAAAAAAGTGCTGACGGTGTCAGCCGACGTCTACCGTCCGGCCGCGATCGCCCAGCTCGAGAGCGTGACCCGGCAGGTCGGCGCCGACTTCTTCCCGTCGCAGGCAAGCGACAAGCCGGTCGACATCGCACTCGCCGCGCTCGACTGGGCCAAGAAGCATTACCACGACGTGCTGATCATCGACACCGCGGGCCGGCTCGGCATCGACGAGGCGATGATGCTCGAAATCGCCGCCGTGCACGCGGCCGTCAAGCCGATCGAGACCTTGTTCGTGGTCGACGCGATGCTCGGCCAGGACGCGATCAACACGGCCAAGGCCTTCAACGACGCGCTGCCGCTGACCGGCATCGTGCTCACCAAGCTCG
>JAZKIN010000139.1:0-32207 GCA_040384885.1 Pseudomonadota bacterium
AGAACGTTTGCGCTCTATGGGTCC
Organism: Pseudomonadota bacterium; assembly: GCA_040384885.1. GTDB lineage: Bacteria > Pseudomonadota > Gammaproteobacteria > Burkholderiales > Burkholderiaceae_D > Telluria_A. The sequence continues at coordinate 25 of JAZKIN010000139.1, forward strand.
CCGCCTCCGCGAGGACGATGTTGATTTTTGATGCTCGGCGTTTGCACCCTCAGGCCGGCGAGTGTGACCAGATTCTTAAAAGGCTTTTTGTTCGCTCGAAATCGAAGCCACATCAACTGCCAGCGGTCGCACCGGCAGCCCGCTTAACAACTGCACGGCCATCCACAGCGCCACCACTGCGTAAAACAAGCGCGGCAACCATGCCGACAGGTCGCTCTGGATACGCGCGAGCGATTCGGTTTCAGTATCCGAATAACGTTGAAGCATTTCTGCGAGCGTGCCGCTTTGCTCGCCTGTATGGACGAAAGCGTGCAAGGTCACCGTATCGACCAGGCGCAAGGCCGCGACCGCCTCCGACAGCGTCGCGCCAGACTGCACCGCCGGCATCAGCGAAGACAAATCCTCGCGCACCAGCGCGTTGTCGACGGTGGCAATGGCGACCGGCAGCGCCTCAAATAGAGGCAGACCCGCATGCAACAGAAGCGCGAGGCTTTCGAGGAAATCGCGCGTATTGCGGCGAAGGTGGATCCGGCCGAACACCGGAACGCGCAGCAGCGCGCTCGACACGCCGTCGCGTCCCGGCCCCGCTTCGCCGGACGAATACCGCGCATTGGCGCGGACCGCAAGGACGGCCAATACACCCAGCACCACCAGCGGGAGCAAGGCACGTGCGAGATAGCCGCCGACCGATATGGCCCCCGAATACAGTTGCGGAATCGGCTGCACGAAAAGCGCGATCACCAAAGTTATTGCAGGAAGCATCAAGCGCGAACGCATCGAGGCCTGCTGCGCCGCCGCGGTAGCATAATGGTCGGCCAGCCGCCGGTAAGTGGGCAAGGGACTGCCCGCGCTGAACGCCGCGCGCAGCAGGCGCATTTCGAACAGAGTGAACAAACCGCTATTCGATCCCGCGGTGGCGGGATCGGTCCCGCGCGCAAACAGGCGCCTGAAAGCGACGACCCGCGCGCGCGCCTCGGGCCCCAACTCAAGCATGGAATAGGCTTTATCAGCCGGTATACCGGCTTGTTCCATGGTCGCCAGATGGAGAAACAGCTGCGACCTGAGGACTAGGGAAAGTGGGGCGTGTCGGCTCATACTGCGATTGTGGCATAGCGGCGCCAGTCGACAACAAATTGCGACGGCATTTACGCCGCGCGCACCCAATCCATCACCCAATTCGGCTGCCAACTCCGGCCGCCATCACGCGAACTCGCTTGTTGCCAACGGCAGCTAGTGGGGCTGATGTTATCCCACACCCCGCGTACTTGGATGGCGTGCTCGCCGTCCCTGTCCTCCGATACGAAAATCCCCTGACCGTCCTGAAAATAACCTTCAACGCCGGGCGCCAACATGGCACCGCTTTTGGCGTTCACCCAAAAATCGGACCAGACCTGTTTTTCCCTGTTTAGCAAGCGCAAGCCCATGCCACTGAATTGACGGGCCGGAATACGCAGCTCTTCGATGCTTGCCACCCCGTCCAGGATCGACCAGCAAGTGGCCTCCCCTTCGAACGCGTCCCACACATCGGGATTGCTCGACTTGAGTTGGCGGTGCTGAATCGTCCAGCTCCCGGATAAGAAATCGAAATCGCCAGGTTTGCCGACGGGACGAGCTGCGTCGGTTTCGTTTGTTTGTGACGTCATTGTGTGTTCTCCAGTTGGGGTTTTCAATCAAACGCAAGCCGATATGGTATGGCGCGCCAGCCATACCGACAATGCAGGAACGACGGTATTAAGCCGTCACGAACCGCACTATTCATGGTTCTTTCCCATCGCAACTTTGAGTTTTAAATACGGTAGCGAAAAGCCCGCAATTCGGGCGCCGTTCGGACATCATTGCTTTAAAATAAACCCTAGCTGCCGTTTTGGAAGAATCACAAAGAAGGAATGACCATGCAATTGCGACTCGACAATGCCAACATCGAATACCACTACGCACCGATGGAAACAGCGCTGCCGCCTTTGCTGTTCCTACACGGCGCACTCGGCGTTCGGGGGCAATTCGATGCCCTGCGAAAGCAATTTCCGGAGCGTTCGCAGATCGCCTTGGATTTCCCATCACACGGCGAAAGCCATGTCACGCACGGCGCGATAAACGGCGAGCGGCTTGCGAAGGATGTCCTGGAACTTATGGATGCGCTACGAATCGAAAAAGTCGACATCATCGGCCATAGCATGGGCGGCTATGTGGGCCTGGTGATGGCCCATTTGGCGCCGGCGCGTGTGAACAGTATTGTCAACCTCGGTACGAAGTTTTACTGGAGCGGCGAGGTCATCGACAAGACCCTGAAGGAACTCGATGGGGCACTTCTGCGTGCCCGCTCACCGCGCCATTACGATGCGCTTGCGGCCCTGCACACGGCGAGCGGCGTCGATCAGACACTTCGATTAACGCAGGGCCTGATCGCCGACTTCGCGCGCTGGCAGCTGAGCGAAGCGATGGTAGCCAACGCCAAGGTCCCGATCCTGCTCAGCGCGGGAGATCGGGACAACCTTGTTCCGGTGGCCGAGGTCGCAAAACTGTTCGATGCGCTCGACTCCAAGCTCAACGCCGTTGCCATCATCCCCGGTACACCGCATCCCTTGCAGCACTTGCCGCTTGATTGCTTCGAACAGCTCGTGCGCCGCTTTTGGGCGTCCGCTGCGCGAACCGCCGCGACGTAAATTCATTTTTTAACCCCGTTTACCAAAACCGGCCGTTTAAAACGTATATGGGTCATCCCGCACCCTGACAAGCTAGGAACACCCATATGAAATTTGCATTGCCTGTCCTTAGCGTCTCCTTGTTTGCCTTGCTCGCATCCGGCTGTGCAAGCGCGAACGCGCCGCCGACCGTGTTTCCGAATTTCGAAGGCAAGGCAACCACGAGCGCTCTATTCGTCGCCGATGTCAGCCACGGAACGCGCTATCCAGAGTCCGAGCAATGCAGCGCGACCCCGCAACCGAGCACGCCGACGGACGCCCCGCAGACGGTTTCGATCTGCATGTATTCGAGGTTTTACTTCAAGGTGGAGAATGTTTATCCGGTGTACGGGGTCGTGCCGACATCGCCCTACGTCGGGACCGCCAGCCATTGGGGTACGCAGCATTTCAATAAAGCGCGCAATCCCAAGCTGATCCAAGTCGACACCGATGGCATTCAGTCTGTGATGCCTCTGTATAAGATGTATGCGCTCGAGACCAACAAATCGGGCGAGCATTTCCTGCCATTGCGCCGCGACCGCGGCCTGCTCGATTTGTGCTCCCTGGCGAGCCTACGCGAGGAACTCAAGGTCGAGGAATTCGTCGGGCTTGCGGTCATTCCTGAAGACCAGATCAGCGTGGAAGATAAGAAGTCGATGGCCGAATATATGATCCCGGTGCAAGGCGGCTTCCGGCCCCGTTACGGTGTTTCAATGGCTCGCCTGCGCGCCCACATGGCTAAGATTGAGCCTGGCGTCGGCGACCGGACATGCTCGAAATGAAGTAGGCGCTACGCTAGGCCGGGCGTTCGAGGGATGGGTCGCCGCTCAATGCAATCGGCAGCGCCCTGGCCCACCGGTTGGACGATAGCGAAAACGTCAACGAGCGCACCTGGTGATACCAGCCGGCGGGCACATACAGGAGGTCGCCGGGATTGACGATGACTTCAACCATATTGGCCGCGCGCGCGAGGGGGAATTTCTCGAAGTCCGGCGCCTCGGGATCAAACGGGGAGCCGAACAGGATCGCATTCGCTTCGCTCGGATACAGGAATTCATCGTGGTGTGGCGGCGACAGGAAAATACGCTTGCTTCCCCATATTTGGGCGAAGATATTATCGTCGTAGTCGCAATGCAGCGGCGTCACCGTGCCTGCGGGTCCGAGCCAAAAACGCGGCGGCCCCATTTTCTTGAAATATGCAGGCCAGTGGCACAGCGTGTTTAGCTCGCGCAATTCCAGATTGCCCAGATAGGGCGGCAGATCCTGCGTGCCGACCGAGACAAGATCAAGATACTCAAGCATCGACATATCCTGCATCGCCCTATCCGGCGCGAATGCCGTGTTGATATAGTCACCCACGCGGGCGCGTACTTGCAGGTGGCTGTAACGATCGCGCAGGGTCTGCGGCGTGAGGGCCGACAGCGGCCAACGCTCGACCAGCCCGGTGATCAAAAATGGCAGCCCTTCCGATGCACGCTCGCGGAACGCCGCGGCGCCCTGCGGGCCCAGTCGCGGGACCGCCGAAATTACCGGTAGCCCTCGAGCGACGCGCTTGATCGCTTCACGCATTTCTTGTATCGAACTGACGCCGCGAACCAGCGCATCCTTGCGCTCCCGCGCCTGTTTTTTGGCGATCGCGTCCTCCGGCGACGCGGGCGTTAACACCTGCAATGTAGGCGGCAAGCGTGGGCCGCCGCGCGATTGCGCCGCTTCCCGATCATGGTCCACCGAATTCTTCTCTCTTGACATAGTCCCTCAACATCGACCCGCTGCTCGATTGCGCACGCAATCATAAACGTTAGCGTTCATATCCGGAAGTTACTCGCGTCCGGCGGAGATCGTTTCGCCGCACAACAACTCGCGTGCGTTATCAAGGTCGCAGGCGAGCTGTTCCATGCCTTTGCCCTGTGCCGCAGCGCGCAGTACGTCGGCAAAGTATCCAGAGTTTCCGCGGGAAACGACCTTGGTGATGGGGCGCCAATCCTCATACGGTAGCCAGCCGAGCAAACCTTGCGGCCATTGATGGTCGAATGCGCGCTCAAGTTGTGCATGGTCGTAAAACAGCCACGCGATGCGTTTCCGTTTCTCTTCGAGCGATAAGGACGAAGCGCCAACAGCGGCGATGGCGTCGCCAGTCCAGTTGCCCGGAATGCCGAGCGCCTGGATTGATTCGAGTTTTGCCTTGTCGAGCGCCATCACGGCGGCCAGGTACGCATTGCGCCGCTCGGCGCCGTATTCGAGCACGAAGCGTCCGGGATCGACGCCGTCGAAGGCGGTGCGATTGTCCACGTCGACCTGTTTTTCGGCTGTGAGCTCGGCGATGCCCGGACATTGCATACCGCCGTCCGGCTGGCTGCATTGTTCGAGCAGCGCATTTTCGATCTCGTTCGATGCCGCCAACATGAGCCCTTCCGGACGCCATTCGAAGACGAATGGCAGGCGCTGGCCGCCGTGGCAGCGGCCATTCTGCTCGCCGTCATTGAGGTAATAACGCTTGCCGCTCTTTGTATCGCGCACCAATGCCGGGCCCGAGGCACTGTCGTCGTAACCAAAGTCGGTCTTTAGCACGGCTATTTTTGCGCCTGCGCGATACCACACTTGGTACGCGTCCTTGGGGTCGGGGCAAGACGGCGACGATTGATATTCGGGCCCGTAGAATGAGTCGACGACGTTCCCATGCTCGCCGCTGGTCTCAGCGCCGCCGACCAGCAAGGCACACTCAGTTGAGCCGGGCATCTCGAGCAATTGGACCGTACTTATCGGCCAATCGGTTTTACCTGTCAGCGCCGATAACCAGACATCTGTCAGCCTGAACGCACACTTCGGCGCGGCGTCCACCAAGCGCGCGGGTGCCGTTTTCGGAGCTGGAATAAAGGCTTGCACGGCCGCCTTCAGCGCCGGCGAGGCCGCATTGATCTCAGCAGCGGCCAATCCGGATACCGGCTCCCGAATACCGAGGCTGGTGAGAAACAGCAGCTTGGCAGGAATGCTTTCATCGTTCCTGTGATAACAGTAGTTACGTCCTTTCATACGAAAACTGGACAGCACCAAGCGTGGCGCGGCTTGGCGAATGCCGGGGAAATGGCGAATCATCTGCGGCCACAGGTCTGTCAAATCGGCCGCGCTGATCTCGACCAGCATGCATCCGATTGCGTCGTCGACCTGATCGGCCGGGTAGCCGCCTGCAATGAGCTCGGACCACAGCTCCGGCGCCAAACTGTTCGCTAGCCTGGTCTGTTGCGCATAATCGAAACGGTTGCCAAAGTAGCGCCAGAATACGCGCCAGGATTCGGCGGGCACCGTGTATTTCCTCGCGCCCGTCGTGCGATCGACCTGCATGGCGGAGGACGACGCGATGTGCTCCAGCGCAGCTTGGGCATTTTGTCTGAGCTCGGCCCGGGAAAATCCTGCAAGCGCCTGCTGCAGGCTCGCCGGCGTTTTCAAGTGCTTACTCACCGCCTCGGTGACGGAGGGCTTTTTTTCGACCACCATGGCCGGCGCAAGTGGCTGCGCCGCGGGCGCCAGGCGGTATTCATCCTGCAGCATTTTGGCCAGGCGCGCCTGCTTGTGCGCCAAGCTGAGTGCCAGCGCATCGACGCTGCTGCCGCGCAAGGTCAGCGATGGATTCGCCCCATGCTTGAGCAACCAGATCGCGGTCTTCTCGGCACCCGCCCGGATCGCGTGGTGCATCAAGGTGCCGTGGTGGCGGTAGGCGTTGACATCGGCACCGCGCTTTTGCTGCCGTGCCAGATAGGTGATCAGCGCGCTTTCGGACCTGGCGTCGAAGTCTTCCGGTTCGGGGAAATCCCACGAACCTCCCTCGGCCGGTTTGGCCCCGGGCATCGATAGCAAGGCCCCAAATGCCGCATCAGTGGCGCGGTTATTGGCCGCGCCGGCACTGGTCATGGCGAACAACATCAGGATGCAAAGCGAGAAACGGGTCGATAGCATGGCCAGCCGAATATAAACAGGAATGCCTGATATTAAACCGTTTGCAGGGCACCTGAAAACAGGCAATGCGGTCCGGCATTACTATCGTGATTTCACTTGTTTAACCCGACTTTGCAGTTGGCGACGATCTTGCCGTTGATTGCGGCGATCGCGTTTTCGGTGACCGTGTAAGCCACTTCGTCGACGCCCGCGATCGCGCGCAGCTTTTGCACTGCTTCGGTGACGCACAGCTGTTTGATCGTGTCGATCGATTGCGTGTTCGCCCCGACATAGGAATGGGCGATGACATTGCCGGACTTGGCCATTTTTTTCGCATCCCATTTTGTCGAAAGCGACTGGTATGCGCTCTTGCCCGCCTCTGTCGTATCGCGGACGACGTGGTCCAATTGGACGGTGAAGCAACCCGAAAGCAGGATCGGGAGCATGAGGGGCACTATTTTTCTGGTGATGTCCATTGAAGTTCTTTTGTACGAATCATTCGGCAAGCATGATCATACCTGCAAGAGCATGTCCTTCAGGAGATTGGGCCAAGCGATTCGGCGCGCGGTAGTCTAATCAGCCGTGCCTCGCGCCCGGAAATCCTACATATACCTGTCGTGTACGCCTACAGCCAGTTCAGGCGCTCTGAACTTAAGATGCGACTACCCGCTCAGCAATATTTCGGATATTAAAACGAAAGGGCATTGTTTTCTTAAAGAGGAGAATCACCATGACTTCATCAAATCACGAAGGCAAGCAAGGCAACAAGCAAAGTGGCAATGGGCGCGACATGAATGCGTCGGCCAAGGACGATGCCAACTGCCCGATTCCCGGCAAGCAGTCGGATAAATCGCTCCAAGGAAACGCCAATATGCAGAGCGATGACAGCCGCGCTGCCAAGTCCGATACCGCGCGCCATGAGGACTCGATGAGCAAGCAAAGCGGGAACGACGTCAGCCGCCAAGGCGAGTCGAAAGTGGGCAACGGATCCGGCCTGAGCCAGGATGGTTCGGATGCGGGCAACAATGCCGCGACCGGACACAGCGGCCCATCGGGCGGATCGGGACGGTCCGGCTCGGGTACCTCCGGCAGCAAGTCCTCGGGCAAATCCGGCAGCAAGGCGGGCTCGCGTTAATGCGGAGTGGGCGCGTGCGAGGCGCGTCCCATGAAAAATAAAGCGCGTGACAGGCAACTTTTCGCGACTTTATCCATCCAAAACACAGGAGGTGTGACATGCGCAAAATGATTATGATGGCGCTGGCGGGTTTTATCTGGCGCAAACTGCAGACACGTGTTCTAAACAAACAGCCCACGGGCAGAACCGTGCGTCGCTAAAATATCGGCCTGCCCAAGCTGCGCGGTAGATACGCCGGCTTGGACTAGGCGTCGGCCACGCCGGCCAAGGGAATCGATATCGTAAACGTGCTGCCGGCACCAATGCCGGCGCTTTGCACCTTTACGTCACCCCCATGCAGGGCCGCGATCCGCTTCACCAAGGTCAGCCCGAGCCCGAGCCCGCCATGGGCGCGTTCGGGCGTGCGTTCACCTTGCGTGAACAGATCGAACACATACGGCAGGAGCTCCGGCGTAATGCCGTTGCCATTGTCGCTCACACTGATATCGACCATCCCGCGCTCGACCGCCAGCCGCAACGCGATTTTGCCATGCTTGGGCGTGTACTTCGCAGCATTGTTCAACAAGTTGGCGATCGCCTGCACCAAGCGTGTTTTATCACCGAGCACAACGATCGGCGCACCAGGCTGCTGAATCTGAAATTCGTGGTGGCGCGCTTCGATCACCGGGCCCGCCTGTTCAACCGCCCCGTCGATCACCGCGTCGATGTCGAAGCGCTCCCTTTCGAGTTTGACCAGACCGCTTGTGACCCTCGCCACGTCGAGTAGATCATCGACCAGCTCTGTCATGTGCAGCACCTGGCGGCCGATAACATCGCTCGCAAAGCGCACGCGCGCTTCGTCGAGTTTGGGCAGCTTGAGCAATTGCGCCGCAGTGAGGATGGGCGCCAGCGGGTTGCGTAACTCATGCGCCAGCATCGCCAGGAATTCGTCCTTGCTCTGGCTTGCACGGCGCAATTGTTCCTCGAGCAGTTTCTGTTCGTGGATATCGGTGCAGGTGCCCATCCACCGGATCAGTTTCCCCGTGTCGTCGTAAAGCGGCAGGGCCCGCCCCAGCACCCAGCGATAGGCGCCGCTCTTGTGGCGCAGGCGATATTGGATCTCGTACTCTTCGCCCGTGGCCAGACTGTGGTTCCAGCGTTCCCACGCCAGTTGCTGGTCGTCGGGATGAAAGATGCCGTTCCAGCCCTCGCCATCCGTGGAGCCTTCCGCGACGCCGGTAAACTCGTACCAGCGCAGGTTGAAGTAATCGTGGGCGCCGTCGGGTAAAGTCGACCAGACCATCTGCGGCATCGCATCGGCGATCGTGCGGAATTTGGCTTCGCTATGCTGCATCGAGAGCGCATTGCGCACGCGCTCGCTCGCAGTGCGGGTGCGTTCCGCCAGCTCTCTGATCAGGGCAATGTCTTCGGTGAGCCAGGCGCGCGCCGCCGCGTTGTTGACAAAAATAAGCGCGACCAGACGGCCTTGTTCAAGTATCGGCACATTGACGATGGCTGCACTGCTGTGCGCTTTCAGTGCGGTGGCCGCCCCTGCGGTGCGCTCGTCGCGCTCCACGTCATCGATGGCAACGATTCGTCCCAGTTTCAGGTCGTCGATAACCGACGCGTACTCGCGCAGCGCGAGCGTTCCTGCGAGGCTCTCCACTCCCGGCGCATTCCAGTCCCGCTGCACGGTCAGCGTTTGGGTGTCGTGGTCGATGGTGCCGTAGCCGACCCGGCTCACCCCCAGTGTCTCGCCGAGGATCACAGAGGCGGTGTGGGTGACGTCTTCGGGCGTCCGGAGGTCGCGCCACGCATCGGTCAGGTGTATCAATGCGTCACGCCGCTTATCGGCCATCACGCGGTCGGTGACATCCACACCCTGGATACAAATGCCCCGTACCTGCCGCGCTTCGTTGAGGACAGGCTGGAAAACGAAATCGACGTAGCGCTCGCTGACGGGACTTCCGGGACGCGCCTGCATCGCATACTTCGCACCGTTGGCGGCGTACGGCTGGCCGGAGCGGTAGACCTCGTCCAGCAAGCTCACATACCCTTGCTCGGCAGCGTCCGGCAGGCCGGCGGCGATGGTCTTGCCCAAGATGTCCCGGTGGCCAATGAGTTTCAAATACGCGGGATTGACGTTGACGACGCGATGTTCCGGCCCGGTCAGCACGGCCATGAACGTTGGGGCCTGCTGGAACCAGTCGGCCACGACCTGCCTTTCCATGATTTCGCTCGCTTGGGCGAAAAAATCCTTGCGCGTTTGGGCTTCGCGGTCCTGCGCGCCGATCAGCGCGGTGACGTCGTCAAGGCGATGGATGATCGCGCTGACGGCCCCGTTCCCATCGAACAAGGGCGAATTGACAGGCTGCCAGTAGCGCCCTTCGAAGCCCAGGCCGGCGCCGCCTTCGACGCCAATGCCGTGACCTTGCACGGCCATTTTGTCGGGTTTGCGGCTCTCGAGCACGCGCAGCAGCGAGGCGCGCAGGTTTAATATGGTGATTGCCCCGGGCCCGTCCCTATTGTCAGCAACAACTTCGGACAGGTTGCGGCCCACTATGCGTTCACGCGGCTGTTTTAACAACTGAAGGTAGGCGTCGTTGACCGCTTCGATGGTGAGCCCGGGCGCCAACACCATACATGGTGCCGGGATCGAGTCGAATACTGCTCGGAAATCAGTTGTCAAAGGCATATCCAATCACCATGATTGCGCCGAGAAAATCGACCATGTTGCCTGCGGGCATGGGCGCTTGCCCGGTACGACTCGTGATTATAGGTGTAAATGCGTTGAAGCCCGGCATGGTAAGCGAGTCGCCCGCGGCGGCCGGACGCACCGATGCCCACGCTCCTTCTCAGGGCGCAGGCCGGCATGGCTTGAAGCGTCTCTCACAGCAAAAAAAACAATGTGTACGGCCGAGTTTCAGCATGGCGCGGCGTCTGGTTCGACGGCGCCTGCACTTGCATTAGCTGAAATGGGCGTTGCCGAGGACAGCGCGGGCGCTACCAGTGGCGAATGCAGACCATGTTTTAGCTGCCATGGCCGCCGGCGCCACGTTCGGCTACTTGGTCCGGAACACGATCCGCGCTTTGCTCAGATCATAGGGGGTCATTTCCACATTGACCTTATCGCCGGGAAGAATGCGGATGTAGTTCTTGCGCATTTTCCCCGAGATGTGCCCCAGCACGATGTGTCCGTTTTCAAGCTTTACCTTAAACGTAGCACTTGGGAGGTTCTCGATAACCTGCCCTACCATCTCGATTACATCATCTTTCGCCATACATTCCTTAATTAAGCCGTCGGTGCGACGGTACGCCATTATAAACCTTGTGGGCGGCCGGCCCCCCTTTTGGCAAAGCGAATCGCTTGCGGTGCGCACACAACGCGGCCTCAGCGTTGCCCTTTGCGCCCTTTCGCCCAATACGAAAACTCTTCCTCGTACACCTCGACATCAAGCTCAGCCACCCGCTCCTGGAGGCGTGACTGCGCATCGGCGACCGCCTTGTTATACACCGCGGGGCCGATTTCCTTCAGGATGAACGACAGCAGGGCCCCCGCTTCGAGGCTGCCGATCGGCTCATCCATGTTTTCGGCGAAATAGCGCTGGATGGACGCGATTGCCAAATTGCCAGCGTCGGAGGAGAGTTCGATTGCCATGCGTGCGGCCTGCCTGTTCGGTGATGGATGAGCTTCCATAGTGGACCTTTCGCGCATAAAAAACCAGTCTAGGCAAAACGCTCGAATGCTGAGCAAATAGGCCCCGGTTGCGCGTCACGAGCGTTGCCACAAGCGCCGTCTGGCACTAGAATACCCATGCCTCGTAGCAACTGCGCGGGTACCGGCATTTCAACCGTATCGGAACCGACATGACTTCACTGGTACGCGCCGCCGTCCTGACGAACTATCTGGAAGTGGCCCTGCACGCCGGCCTGAATCCGCAGAAGGAACTCGCCGCAGTCGGCCTCAACCAATCGTTCCTGAAGGACCCCGACCACTTCATTCCCATGCACGCCGCCGTGCAATTGCTCGAAAATTCGGCCGCCCATAGCAATTGCGAAAATTTCGGCCTGCGCGTGGCCGAATCGCGCCATTTTTCGGACCTGGGCGCGGTCAGCCTGCTGCTGTCGCACCAGCCCAATTTGCGCCACGCCCTGCAGATGGTGCTGCAGTACCGCCACCTGCTCAACCACTCGCTGGCGATCTACCTCGAAGACGTGGACGAGCTCGTCATCATCCGCGAGGAACTCGTCATGGACCGGCCCTTGGCGTGCCGCCAGGGCATGGAGCTCGCGCTCGGCGTGATGGCGCGCCTGTGCGCTTCGCTGCTGGGGCCGGCATGGCGCCCGCTGGCCATCCATTTCACCCACGAGGCGCCGAAGGATGCCACGGTGCACCGGCGCGTGTTTGGCTGCAAGTCCGAATTCAACGCCAAATTCAACGGCATCGTGTGCAAGGCGGCCGCCTTCGAGGCGCCCAATCCGAACGCCGATCCGGCCATGGCCCGCTATGCCCAGCGCTTCGTCGATTCGCTGCGCAACGAGGCCGAGCGCACGCTCGCGCACGAGGTGCGCACGGCGATCTATGTGTTGTTGCCGATGGGCCGGGCCACGATCGAGCAGGTCGCCCAGGCGCTGGGCATGAATGTGCGCACGCTGCAACGCCGGCTCGAAGAGAACGACGCCAATTTCAGCGACCTCATCAACGAAGTGCGGCGCGACCTGGTGCAGCGCTATATGTTCAATCCGAGCTACTCGCTCGCACGCATCGGCGAACTGCTCGGCTACTCACTGCCGAGCAGCTTCACGCGCTGGTTCACCGTGCAGTTTTCGCGCACGCCGGCCGCCTGGCGCAGCGCGCACGTCAAGTCGCAAAGCTGAGCCGTTCGTGGCCGGCCGCGCCGCGCGCGCCCGGCGCCTTCAGCACCAGCGCAGCAGCACCAGCACTAGGCCCGCGAGAAACACGGTTTCGCCGACCATGAAGGCGATCGGCTTGAAGCCGACGGCGGCCAGCTCCTTGAGCTGGGTCTTCATCCCGAGCGCGCTGATCGCGATCACCAGCGCCCAGCGCGACAGGTCGTTGCCCATCTGTATTACGGCGGGCGGCACCAGGCCCGTGCTGTTGATGCAGGCCAACGCCAGGAAACCGACCGCAAAGCCCGGCAGCAAGGGCGGGCGCCGGGTGCCCTCGGCCACGCCGCGCGCGCGCGTGATCATGGTCGCGACGAGGATCACGGGCAACAGCATCGCCACCCGCATCAGTTTGACGACGGTGGCCGCGTCGCCCGTCTCGCGCGACATGCTGTAGCCGGCGCCGACCACCTGGGCCACGTCGTGGATGGTGCCGCCCAGGAACAAGCCGGCCTGCGGCGGCGTCAATGCGAGCCATTGCGCGATCATCGGATAGACGATCATCGCCATGGTCGACAAGGCCGACACGCCGATCACGGTGAACAAGGTGGCCTGTTCCTTGCGCGGATGCGCCGGCAAGGCCGCCGCCAGCGCCAGCGCCGCCGAGGCGCCGCAAATGGCGGTGGCGCCGCCCGTGAGCAATCCGAACAGGCGGTTGAAGCCGAGCCACTTGGCCACGATCACCGACAGGCCGATCGTCGCCACCACCACGGTCACGACCATCAGCACGGGCTTCCAGCCGAGCGCGGCGATCTGGGTCAGCGTCAGGCGCAGGCCCAGCAGGGCCACGCCGATGCGCAGCACGGTGCGCGCGGTGAACTCGATGCCGCCCTTGCACTGCCCCTCGGCCGACAGGAAGTTGAGCGACATGCCCAGCAGCAGCGCGAACAGCATGACGGGCGCGCCGTAGTGCTCGGCCAGAAAGCTGGCGGCGGCGGCCACGATCGCGCTGATGATGAAACCCGGGCCGAGCGAACGGCAGCGCAGTTGTAGCGGGGCAAGCAAGGAGGGTGACATCAGCAGGACTCCGCCGCGGGCAGCTGCAGGAACACCCGGCCCGCTTCGATGTGGATCGGATAGGTCGCCACGCGCACCTGCGGCACGCCGGCCAGGCAGCCGCTGGCGAGGTCGAAGCGCAAGCCGTGGGCCAGACATTGCACGCTGCGCCCGATCAGTTTTCCGCCCGAGAGCGCCGACCCCATATGCGGGCAGCTGTCATCGATCGCGTAGAGTGCGCCGCCGGTATGGAACAGGGCGATGCAAAATCCATCGATCCGCAGCAGCGCGCGCATGCCCGGTTGCGGCAGGTCCCGCTGCGCCAGTTCGACCCGGCGCGTCATGCGACGGCCCCGGCATCGACGCCGAGCGCGCGCAGCATCGAACGCAGCAGCACCGCCGCCGGTTGCGCGCCCGCCACCCCGACGCGGCCATTCATGGTGAACAGCGGCACGCCCTGGCCCGACGACTGTCCCGCGTACGGCGTGCCCGCGCCCTTGAACAGGCGCGCCAGGGCGGCCGGGGCCAGCCCGCAGGCCAGCCCGTGCGCGCGCAGCACCGCCGCATCGCCGAGGTCTTCGCCGCGCTCGAAATAGGCGCGCAACAGGCGCTCGAGCAGGCCCAGGTGGCCCTCGGCGCCGAGCGTGGCGCCGGCCAGTTCGAGCAGGCGGTGCGCATCGGCCGTATTCGGCATGACCGTGATCGCCCCGTAGTCGATCACGGCGCCGGCAGACGCGGCCGCCGCGCGCACCTGGGCCTGGCGCCGGGCGATCGCGGCATCGCTGCCGAGGCGCTGGCGGTAAAAATCCATGAAGTGGTAGCCGCCGTCGGGCACCCCGGGCAGCAATTGCACGCCTTTCCAGTGCAGCGCGACCGGCACCTCCGGCGCGGCCGCGCGCAGCATCGCGAGTGCGCGTTCGAGCTGGCGCAGGCCGATCAGGCACCACGGACAGACGAGGTCGAATTCGACCTCGACCAGCAGCGCGGCGCTCATGCGGCCGCCCGCGCGGCGCAGGCGCCGGCGTCGGGCAGATAGTGGCGCCGGCCGTGCCAGAACACGGCGGCGGCGAGCACGCTCACCAGCGGCACCAGTTGCAAGGCGTTGTCGAGCCCCATGCGGTCGGCCAGCACGCCGGTGAGCAAGGGGCCTGGCGCCAGCCCGAGCAGATTGTTGGCCAGGGTCAGCGTCGCAAACGCGGTGCCGTGGATCCGGCGGTCGGTCAGGTTGGCCACCATCGCGCCGGCCGGGCCGGTGACACCGGCGGCGAAGAACATGCCGGCGCAAATGAGGCACAGTTGCGCCGTCCCCGGCGCCAGCGCGAACGCCAGCGAAAACAGCAAGCAGCTGCCGAGGCTGTAGGCGATCGCGAGCGCGAATTTACGCAGTGGCAAGGCGTGGCACAGGCGGTCGCTGAGCATGCCGCACAGGACCATGCCGGTGCCGCCGGCGAGCACGACCAGCGCGGCGGCGGCGCCGGCGCGGTCGGTGCTCATCGCGTAGTAGCGGTTCATATAGCTCGGCATCCAGACGATGAAGGCGCCGCCGACGAACAGCTGCAGACCGCTGCCGATATACGCCGAACGCAGCGAGACGCTGCCGAACAGGCTGCCCAGCGACAAGCGTGGCGGGGCCGCTTTGCGCTTGCCGCCAGCGATGCGCGCCTCGGTCACCACGAGCGGGTACAGCAGGCCCAGCACCAGGCCGAACAGGGCCATGCCGGCGAACGCCCAGCGCCAGCCCATGTGCGCCGCGATCGTGCCGCCGAGCGCCATCCCCAGCACCGAGCCGAACATGCCGCCGGCCATGAAGGCGCCGGCCAAGGTGGCCCGCAGATGTTTGGGGAACACCGACAGCACGACCGCGATGCCGACGCTGCCGTACGCGGCCTCGCCGACGCCGACGAAGAAGCGGGCCACGAACATTTGCTGGTAATTCGCGGCCAGGCCGCAGGCGAGCGTCGCCAGGCTCCACACCACCGCCATCAGGGCCAGGCTGCGCACGCGGCCCCAGCGGTCGGCCAGCAGCGACAGCGGGAAGGTCAGCAAACCGACCATCAACGCGACCACGCCGCTGAGCATGCCCAGTTGGGCGTCGCTGAGCATCCATTCGCCCTTAATCAGCGGGAACACGGCGTTCAAGACCTGGCGCGACATGTAGTCGGAGATCAGCAGGCCGAAGCTCAGCGCAAACACGATCCACGCATACGGACGGGAAACCCGCACCGCATCGTCGTCGCCATCCTGGGTTGCTTGATAAGCCATAGCTCGCTACTCGCTCAAAGGACCGATAAGAAAATGGCCCGCGATCGCGGGCCGGCATAACTACAACGACAGTGGAACGTTCTTTTGCCCGGCGCGGCGGTTCGGCGCCATGCCGTTCATGCGCAAGGTCTCGTCGGCATCCTTGTACTGCACGCCGATCTTGTAGATCGCGCGCGCCTCCTTGCCGTTCGCCACCTCGCGCCCGAGCTCGTGCGCGACGCGCACGCATTGGGCGATCTGCTGCACCGAGGTCATCGGCTTGCCATCCTGGCCGATGATCGTGTCTTCGATGCCGCAGCGCGGATGCAAGCCCATCGCCATCGCCATCGTGTTAAACGGCAGCACATTCTTGAGCAGCGACTCGGCCGTGATGGTGCAGCCATCGGGCGCCCGGTGGATGAAATTGAAAAAATTGAACGGGTTCGGACCGTCGAAACCGCCGCCGATGCCGATCCACGTCAGGTTCAGCGGGCCCGTGTACACGCCGCGGCGCACCAGGCGCTCGAGCGTTTCGAGCGCGTGGATGCCGGTCAGCTGGAAATGCGGCTGGATGCCCGCCCCCTGCAAGCGCTTGAGGTGCTCGGCCACGAAGGCCGGGCCGGCCGGCACCGTCATCTCGCTGTAGGCGGCCATGGTGGCCGGGTGGCCGAGCGAGGTGTGGTTGATATATTCGGGATACAGCAACTCCATGATGTTCATCTGGGTCGTGTTGATCGCGAGCGTCACCTGGTCGGGCGCCGGCGTGAGCTCGGCGAGCATGTGGCGCGTGTCGTCCGACAGCCACAGCGCTTCCCCGCCCTCGCCCTCCGGGGCGAACGAAATCGAGCCGCCGACCTGGATGATCATGTCCGGCACCGCGGCGCGCACGCCGGCGATCAGCTCGTTGAACTTGGACAGGCGCTTCGAGCCCTTGCCGTCGAGTTCGCGCACGTGCAGGTGCAGCACCGTGGCGCCCGCCTCGTAGCAGTCGACCGCCTTCTGGATCTGCTCCTGCATCGTCACGGGAATGTCTTCCGGGAAGTCCTCGGGCATCCATTCCGGGCCGTACGGCGCGACCGTGATGACAACCTTGTCCTGGTTTTCCGGATGCAGCGAATCGTCAAAAAATTGCATGGTCTTTCCTTTGGCGGTGATTGGGTTGCTTGCGTTGTTTGCGTTGTTTGCGTTGAAACGGGTTCGGCGAAAAAATCAGTAGGGGACGTCGCCGACGATGCCGGCGCGCTCCATCTTGCGGTGGCAGGGCGGGTAATCCATGACCGCGTAATGCTGGGTGGCGCGGTTGTCCCAGATCGCCACGCTGTCGGGCTGCCAGCGCCAGCGCACCTGGAACTCGGGCACGTAGGCCTGGCTGACCAGGTAGCGCAGCAGGTCGGCGGCGCCCGGGTTGGCGTCCTGGCCGAAGCGGACCCGCCCGGGCGTGTGGTAGTTCGAGATGTGGGTGGTGAAGGCGTTCACGAACAGGATCTTTTCGCCCGTCTCGGGATGGGTGCGCACCACCGGGTGCTCGGCGTCGGGGAACTTGGCCTTGAGCGCGTGGCGCCGTTCGATCGGCAGGTTGGCGCCGAAGCTGGCCTCGATGCTGTGGCGCGCGAACAGGCCGTCGATCCTGGCCTTGACGTCGTCGGGCAGGCGCTCGTAGGCCAGCGCCATGTTGGCCCACGTGGTGTCGCCCCCGACCGGCGGGCACTCGACGCAGCGCAGCACGGCGCCGAACGGGGGTGCGGCGCGCCAGCTGGCGTCGGAATGCCAGGAATTCTCGTAACGGTCGTTCGCTTGGTCCGGGTCCTTGTAGACACGCACCAGGCCCGGATGATCGGGGTCGCTGCCCACCATCGGATGGTCTTCGAGTTCACCGAAGCGGCGTGCGAAGGCGACGTGCTCGGCGCGGCTCAAACTCTGCTTGCGCAGGAACAGCACGCGGTGGCGCAGCAGTTCGGCGCGCAGCGCCGCGAACAGGCCGTCGTCGTGGATCGCGTCGGCCAGGCTCACGTCCAGCAGCTCGGCGCCGATCGCGCAGGTCAGTTGTTCAACACGCATGGCTACTCCTCAGATCACGAAAATTGACGAACCGGTGGTCTTGCGCGCCTCGAGGTCGCGGTGCGCCTGGACCGCGTCGTCGAGCACGTAATGCTGGTGGATCTCGATCTTGATCCGGCCCGCGCCCACATGCTCGAACAGCTCGGCGGCAAGGGCCGCCTTCTCGGCCGGCTCGGCGATGTAGTCGGCCAGCGCCGGCCGGGTGATGAACAGCGAACCCTTCATCGCCAGCAGCGCCGGGTCGAACGCGGGCACCGCGCCCGAGGCCGTGCCCACGCAGACCAGCAGGCCGCGCTTTTTGAGCGAATCGAGCGAGGCCGCGAAGGTGTCCTTGCCGACGCTGTCGAACACCACGTCGACGCCGCGCCCGCCGGTCAGCTCGCGCACCCGCGCGGCCACGTTTTCGTGGCTGTAGTTGATGACATGGTCGCAGCCGTGGGCGCGCGCGACGGCCGCCTTGGCCTCGGTCGAGACGGTCCCGATCACGTTCAGTCCCAGCAGCTTGGCCCACTGGGTCACGATCAGGCCGACGCCGCCGGCCGCCGCGTGCAGCAAGATGATGTCGCCATACCTGAAGTTGTGCAGGCGGCGCAGCAGGTAGGCCGCGGTCAGGCCGCGCATCGTCATCGCGGCGGCCGTTTCGAAGGCGATCGTCTCGGGCAGCTTGATCAGGGGCGCGGTGTCGATGATGCGCTCGGTCGCATACGCACCGAGCGTGTTCATGAAGCCGGTGTAGGTGACGCGCTCGCCGAGTGCGAAATCGTGCACGCCGGCGCCCAGTTCGACCACCACGCCCGACGCTTCGACACCGATGCCGTTTGGCATGGGGATCGGATAGCTGCCGTTGCGGAAGTAGGTGTCGGCATAGTTGAGGCCGACGGCGACGTGGCGCACGCGCACCTGGCCGGCGCCGGGGCTGCCGACCTCGACCTCTTCGACGCGCAATACTTCGGGACCGCCTGGACTGTTGAAACGGACTACCTTGGCCATCTTGTTCTCCTATTTGACGCCGCTATTTACCTGAGCTGTTGATTTGAGTATAGCCCCGCGTTTCGGGGCCGGACACTGCATCAGGCGACATGGACTTCGCATTTCACGACAGGCGAGCGATCAGCTCGCGCGCCTGGGGCCAGGGGCCGTGGCCCGAGGCCGGGTTCAGGTGGCCGACCTCGCCGAGGTCGACCAGCGTGCTGCCCCAGTCGGCCGCCAGCGCCTGCGCCGACGCGAAGCTGGCCAGGTGGTCGTTGCGGCTGGCCGCGACGATGCTCGGAAACGGCAGCGGGCCGCGCGGCAACGGGCTCCAGCCCTGCGTGGCCAGCACCTCGGGCTGCGGGTATTGGGCCGGCCACCGCGCATCCAGGTCGGGCGGCGTGACCAGCAGCGCGCCGGCGATCGGGCTGGCGTGGCGCGCCGCCCAGTGCGCGATCATCAGCACGCCGGCGCTGTGCGCCACCAGCACCACCGGGCCGTCGATCGCCGACAGGGCGCGCTCGATCGCCGCGACCCGCGCGGCGCAGCCAAGGCCGTCGGCCTCGAGCGGCGGCACCGTGTGCGAACCTGGCATTTCTGCCGCGAGCAGGGTTTGCCAGTGCCCGGCCACATGGCCGCGCAGGCCTGGCACGAACAGGATGGTTGGCTTGGCGTCCGCTTTGGCAAGCGCTTTGGCATCGGCTTTGGCAACCATCACGCCTCCCCGGCCGCGCCGGGCAGGCGGTAGTCGGCATAGGCCTGGCGCAGCGCCAGCTTGTAGACTTTGCCGGTCGCCGTGTGCGGCAGCTCGTCGACGCACAGCACGTCGTCGGGCAGCCACCAGCGCGCGACGCGCGTGGCCAGGTGTTCGAGCATGGCGGCGCGCTCGATCGCCGCGCCGGGCTTGGGCACCAACAGCATCAGGGGCCGCTCCTGCCAGCTCGGATGGGGCACGCCGATCACGGCCGCCTCGGCCACGCCGGGGAACTCCATCGCCGCGTTCTCGAGATCGAGCGACGAAATCCACTCGCCGCCCGACTTGATCACGTCCTTCGCGCGGTCGGTGATTTGCATGTAGCCGTCGGCGTCGATGGTGGCGACGTCGCCGGTGTCGAAATAGCCGTCCTGGTCGAGCATGCCGGCGGCGTCGCCGTAGTAGCGGCTCGCGACCCACGGGCCGCGCACCATCAGGCGGCCCGCCGCCACACCGTCGTGCGCGAGCCGTTCGCCGTCGTCGTTGACGATTTTGAGGCCGACGCCGAACACGGGCCGGCCCTGCTTCATCTGCAGGCGGTAGCGCTGCTCCTGCGACAGCGCCGCGTGCTTCGGCTGCAGCCGGCACACGGTACCGAGGGGCGACATTTCGGTCATGCCCCAGGCGTGCATCACGGTGGCGCCGAATTGCTCGCTGAAGCGCGCGATCATGGGCAGCGGCGCCGGCGCGCCGCCGATCACGCAGCGCTGCAGGCACAGCTCGGCGCGCGGGTCGCGCCCGGCGTCGTGCACGTAGCGGAACAACATCATCCAGACCGTTGGCACGCCCAGCGCGAGCGTGACTTTTTCATCGCGCAGCAGGGCGTACACGCTTGCGCCGTCGAGCGCCGGGCCGGGCAGCACCAGCTTGGCGCCGCTCATCGCGCCCGCATACGGCATGCCCCAGGCGTTGACGTGGAACATGGGCACCACCAGCAGGGCGCTGTCGGCCGACGACACGGCCATGCCGTCGGCGCCGCAGATCGCCATCGCGTGCAGCACCGACGAGCGGTGCGAATACAGCACCCCTTTCGGCTTGCCGGTCGTGCCAGAGGTGTAGCACAGCGACGCGGCGCTCTGCTCGTCGAGCGCGGGCCAGGCGAAGCTGGCGCTCTCGGTTTCGATCAACTCCTCGTAGCACAAAAGGTTTGGCACGTCGAGCACGGGCATGTGCGCGCGGTCGGTCATCGCGACGAAGCCTTTGACGCGCGTCAGCTGCGGCGCCAGCAGGGCCAGCAGGGGCGCGAAGCTGATGTCGAAAAACAGGTACTGGTCGTCGGCATGGTCGACGATGTAGGCCAACTGCTCCGGGAACAGGCGCGGATTGATCGTATGGAGCACCGCGCCCATGCCCGAGACCGCGTAGTACAGCTCCATGTGGCGGTGGCCGTTCCAGGCCAGGGTGCCGATCCGCTCGCCCTGCCGCACGCCGAGGCGGCTCAGCGCATTGGCCATCTGGCGCGCCCGTGCACCCACTTCGCCGTAGGTGCTGCGCACCAGCGGCCCCTCGCAGCTGCGCGAGACGATTTCCTGGTGCGGGTGGTTATGGCAGGCGTGCTCGATCAGCGTCGATACGAGCAGCGATTGATGTTGCATGAGTCCTAGCATGGGAGCTCCTCAGTGGGTTGGCATGGAATTCGGGGGGCAGGCAGCGGCGCACCGTGCCGGCGTACCAGCGGCCGCCGAGCGCGGCGCGCAGGCCGTCCCGGTTCAGGCGCGCCGCGATGCCGGCCAGCGACAGGCCGGCCGTGCGCAAGGCGAGGATGCGCGCGCGTGTCGCGCTGCCGGCGCCGCGCCCGCCGTCTTCGCCGGCGCCGTTCATTGGGCCTTGCGCAGCAAGAAGTGGGACAGCGCCGGCACCAGCACCAGCGCGCCCACCATGTTCAGCGTGAACATGAAGGTCAGCAAAATGCCCATATCGGCCTGGAACTTGATCGGCGACCAGGCCCAGCACACGACACCGGCGGCCAGCGTCACGCCGACCAGCGCCACCACCTTGCCGGTGAACTGGAGCGCGTGGCGGTAGGCCTCGGCCAGCGTGGCGCCGCGCCGCTGCTGCGCCAGTTGGACCGACACCAGGTACAGCGCATAGTCGACCCCGATGCCCACGCCGAGCGCGATCACGGGCAGCGTGGCGACCTTCACGCCCATGCCCAGCAACACCATCAGCGCCTCGCACAGGATCGAGGTCAGCACCAGCGGCAGCACCGCCACCAGCACCGCGCGCCAGTTGCGGAAGGTGACGAAGCACAGCACGATCACGGCCGCGTACACATACAGCAGCATCTTGTGGTTGGCGTCCTTGACGACGATATTGGTCGCCGCCTCGATGCCGGCGCTGCCGGCGGCGAGCAGGAACTGGCGCTCGGGCGTGGAGTGTTCAAGCGCGAACGCCTGCGCCGTCTGCACCGCGCGCTCGAGCGTGGCCGCCTTGTGGTCGGACAGGTAGGCGATCACGGGCAGCACGGTGCAGGCGCGGTCGAACAGGTCCGGGTTGTTCACCGACGCCTGCTGGGCGCCGTAGTTGAGCACATCCTGGTTGCGCGATATGGTCAGCCAGCGCGCACTGCCCTCGGCCGCGCCGGCCGTCACCGTGCGCACCGCGTCGGCCAGCGACACCGTGGTCTGCACCCCGGGCAGCTGGCGCAACTGCCAGGCCAGCCGGTCCGCCTCGACCAGGGTTTCGTAGCGCTGGCAACCCTCGGCGGGGGTTTTCACGAGCACCGCGAACTGGTCCGACGACAAGGAATAATTGGCCGTGATGTAGGCGTTGTCGCGGTTGTAGCGCGAGTCGGCGCGCAGCTCCGGCGCGCCCGGATCGAGGTCGCCGATCTGCAGCCGGCTCGCCAGCAGCGCGCCGCCGCCGGCCAGCAGCAAGGCCGCCAGCAGCGCGCCGGTCGCATGGCGGCGCTCGGTGAAGCGCTCGAGCGCGATCCACACGCGGCCCAGGCCCCGTCCGCCCTCCTCCTTGTGCTCCTCGCTCACGCAGCGCGCGGCCGCCGCCTGCGACACGCCCACGTACGACAACAGCACCGGCAACAGCAGCAGGTTGGTGAAGATCAGCACGGCCACGCCGATCGAGGCCGTCATGGCCAGGTCGCGGATCACGGGGATGTCGATCGTCATCAGCACGCCGAAGCCGACCGCGTCGGCCAGCAGCGCCGTCAGGCCGGCCAGGAACAGGCGGCGGAAGGTGTAGCGCGCCGCCACCAGCAGATGGGTGCCGCGGCCGACGTCCTGCATGATGCCGTTCATCTTCTGGGCGCCGTGCGAGACGCCGATGGCGAACACGAGGAAGGGCACCAGGATCGAAAACGGGTCGAGCGCGAAGCCGAGCCCCGCCACCAGGCCGAGCTGCCAGACCACGGCGACGATCGAGCAGGCCACCACCAGCGCGGTCGAACGCACGCAGCGGGTGTAGGCATAGATGACGAGGGTGGCCACCAGCGCCGCCACGCCGAAATACGCGACCACCTTGAGCATGCCGGCCATCAGTTCGCCGATCAGCTGGGCGAAGCCGGTCACGTGGATCGCGACCGGATGCGCGCCGCCGGCGTGGGCGGCGACGATCTTGCCGACCGCGGCCGACAGCTTGGCGTAGTCGATCGGCTTGCCGCTGGCGGGGTCCTGCTCGAGCAGGGGCACGAAGATCATGGTGGAGCGGTAGTTGTTGCCCACCATGCTGCCCAGCAGGCCCGAGCGCGCGATATTGGTCTTGAGCTGCTCCATGCCGGCGGCCGAACCATCGTAGCCGTCCGGCATGACGGGACCGCCGCGGTAACCTTCCTCGGTCACCTCGTTCCAGCGCACCGACGGCGTCCAGAGCGACTTCATCCAGGCGCGGTCGACGCCCGGGGTCAGGTACAGCTCGTCGCTGACCTGCTTGAGGGTGTTCAGGTAATGGGGGTCGAACACGTCGCCGTTGGGGTTTTCGACCACCACGCGCAGGGCGTTGCCGAGGCCGCGCACGGCATCCTTGTTTTGCAGGTAGTTCTGGATGTACGGGTGGTCCTGGGGCAGCATCTTGTCGAAGCTCGCGCTCAGCGTCAATCGCGTGACGGCGAGCACCGCGAGCAGCACCGTGAGCAGCGTGCACACGGCGATCATCGACGGGCGGTGGTTGAACACGAGGCGTTCGAGCAGGTTGCCGGAACCGGGGTCGAACTGCTGCCAGTCGCGCACCACGGGCATCTGGTCAAGGTCGTTATCGAGGCTATTCATGGTTGTTTCCTGTTCATGGCACGCGCTGCGTGCCCGGGCTCAAAGGCCATCGACCGCCAGCACGCGCACACCGCGGGCGCCGGCGACCAGCAGACGGTTTTTGTTGAACATCAGCGCCGCCGTGGACGGCGCGGCAACGGCGCCCGCCTGCGCCGCAAAACTGGCGCCGCCGTCGGTGCTGCGCAGGACGGTGCCGGACTGGGTCAGCAGCAGCACGGCGCCGCCCGCCAGCGTGATGCCGGCGGCCAGCCCGGTCTCGGTGCCGGTGCTCGCACGCGCCCAGTTGCGGCCGCCGTCGCCGCTGAACATCGCGGTGCCGCGCAGGCCGAACGCGACGAGCTGTTGGCCGTGGCCGGCCAGGCCGAAAAAGCTGCCGCCGTAGGACGTGGCGAGGGCTTCGAAACGGCTGCCGCCGGCACTGCGCTTGAGCAGCAGGCCCTGCTCGCCGACGAGGTACAGATCGGGCCCGACGGCGCGGATCGCGTTCAGGTGCAGGGCCTTCGGATTGTCGGCCAGGGCTTCGGCATGTTGCCAGCTGGCGCCGCCGTCGTCGCTGCGCAGCAGCAGGCCGAAGGCGCCGACGGCGAGCCCGTGGCCGCGGCCGTCGAACCAGATATCGAGCAGCGGCTGGCCGGCGATGGCCTTGTCGGCGCGGCCGTCGAAGCGGCGTTTCCAGCTCAGGGCGGCATCGACGGTGTGCAGTATCACGCCGTCGTGGCCGACCGCCCAGCCTTCGCTGCGGCTGGTGAAGAACACGGCGGTCAGGTCGGCGGCGACCGGCACGTTGGCCTGCTTCCAGCCGAGCCCGTGGTCGTCGGAATACACGATATGGCCGCGCTGCCCGACCGCCACCAGGCGGCTCCCGGCCAGCGCGACACCGTTCAACACGGCGCGCGCGGCGAGCGGGCTTTGCATGGCCGGCGTGTCGTGCGGGTCGACGAACGCCGCCGCCTGCACGGTCGAGCCGATTACCATTGCGGCAACTGCGGCGAAAATTCGTTTCATCATGGGCTCACAAAAAAACTGCCGCCGGCATCGGCGTGGCAAACGGGCGGCAGCAAACGGAAAAATGTCCCGCGGAGTTCACATCGTCATCGCGGACACGGGGCTCGAGGCAGGCTCGGCTGGTCCCCGCTCGCGCGGGGACGATGCGGTGTTTCGCGCAGCGCGGTCTTAACGGACGCCGGCGCCGGCGAGCGCGTCGGGCGACCACTGGGTCGGCTTCAGGCCCGGCAGGTACTTCACTTCCTGCCCCTTCGACAGGCCCGTGAAGTTGTACGCGCCACTGTTGAAGTCATAAATGACGTAGCTGCCCGAATAGGTCGCTTGCACGTCCGATGCATACAGCAAGTTGCCGAAGGTGCTGCGGAACAATTGGCCGCGGCCGTCGTATTGATCCGACGCCAGTGCCTGCCAGCTATCCTCGTCGACGTAAAAGGTGCGCTTGCTGTAGATGTGGCGCTTGCCCGGTTTGAGCGTGGCTTCGACCACCCACACGCGGTGCAACTCCCAGCGCACGAAGTCCGGATTGACGTGGTTCGGCTTGAGCACGTCGGTCGCCGATTTGGCGGCGAACTGCTTGTACTGGATGTACGGCACGATCATTTCCTTCTTGCCGACCAGCTTGAAATCGTAGCGGTCGAGCGCGCCGTTGAAGACCCAGGCGTCGTCGAAGGTGGCGTTGCCGGCGGCGGCCGGGTTGGGCGTGTCGTAGGCCAGGTCCGGCGCCAGCTTCACGCGGCGCTGGCCGGGCAGGTATTGCCAGGCTTTGCGCGACTGCACCAGCGGATTGACGGCATCGAACACCATCATGCTTTCGCCGGCGCGGCGGGCCGGCGCGGTGTAGCTCAGCTTGGTGCGGAAGAAAACGTCCTCCTGCTTGGCCACCGCGGTGCGCGCCGGATCGCCGAGCGGAAACTCCTGGATGAACTCGCCCGCCGACGCAAGGCTGGGCACGCCCGCGCCATCCATATTCCACGATTCGAACTTGGTGACGAGGGCATGGCCCTGGTAACGCAGCAGGTGGTTCCACATGACCTCGAAGCCGGATTTTGGAATCGGGAACGGCACGCCCGGCAGCGCGTTTTCGACACCCACGCCGCCTTCGGTGGTCTTGGCCTGCAGCGCGTTCTTGGCCGTGTTTTGCAGCAGCGCCTTTGGCAGCGTGATCGGGCGGTGGGTCGGATACACGTCGACCCGGAAGTTCGGAAAGCGCTTGAGCAGTTCGCGCGTGCCGGCGGTCAGCTTGTCGTCCATGCCGGCGCTGTTCTTGCCCGTCAGGATTAGGCGCGGCTTCTCGTCGGCGTACGGATCGGGGCGCGCACCGCCCTTGAAGGCGTCGGCCGCGATGCTGGTGCCGCCGGTAAATTCCGGAATCGTGCCATCCTTGTTGCCACTCTTTTCGGCGCCGACGGCCGTCAGGGCCGCGCCCAGTTGCCTGGCCTCGTCCGGCGTAACGCCGGCCTGGGCCAGGGAAGCGGCAGCCAGTGCGGCAAGCAACATCGTCAATTTGAGATTCATGATCGGGTTCCTGTCAGAAAGTGGTCTTGAAGGTGGCCGCGATGAAGCCGCGGTCTTTGAGCAGTGCGGTGGCACCGCCGAACGAAGTGACGGCGCCGCTGGTCGGGTCGACCGCCAGCGGGCCGAAGAAGCCGACATATTTGATGTCGAAGCGGTATTTCGCGTGCACGTCGAACGACAGGCCGGCCGCGTAGTTGCCGGCGCCCTTGTTGCCGCCCGCCTGCACGCCGGCGTTGCCTTTGAGGCCCACCGAATAGCTCATCGGCGCGGACACATCGACGCCGGGCAAGACCTGGAACCAGGTCGGGGTGAATGTTGACGCGGCGCCGAAGTAGTCGCGCGAGACCTTGTCGACACCCGGATAGTTGTCGCGGCCGCGGTAGAAATTGGCGCCCTGGGTGATCGTGGCGACGCGCATCCAGACCAACTCGGTCAGCCAGCCCGCCGAATTGAACAGCGGCGTCTTTCCGATCGTGCCGAGCAGGTTGACGACACCGTGGACCGTGTTGCCGCGCGCCCCGCTGACTTCGCCCTGCCCCGGCAAGCCGGCGGCCGTGACCACGAGGGTTGGATTGACCTTGCCATTGAGCGCGTTGATGATGGCCGGATTGGTACCGGCAGGCATCAACAAGGCGGGCGTGCTGTAGAGCGGCATATTGCGGCGGAACGACAGGTCGGCACCGAGGGCGACGCCGGCGACGCTCTTCGACAGCGACAGGCCGACGACATCGACATGGTGGCCGTATTCGAGCTGGTACTGGCTGGTGGCGCCGAGCTGGGTCGGGTAGAACAGGCAGATCGGGCCGGCGACCGCGGCGCCGGGAATGGCCGCCTGGCAAGCCGCGGCGCCGCCCAGCAGCGCGGCAGGCAGGCCGGCGAGGCGCAGGTTCGCTTGCGGCAGCAGATCGGACGTGCGGCGCAGGTACAGGCCGGCCGTGCCATCCAACCAGTTCGGGCTCCAGCGCGCGGCGACGCCGAAATCACCCTGCTGGTGCGCTTCGCTGTCGGCGCGTTTGACGGCGGCCGGCCCGAGCGGACCGAGGTTGAATGTTTCGGCGCCCTGGAAACCGTAGTCGTAGAAGCCGAGGAAGGAGCCGGACTCGGGCAGGCGCGCCGGCTTCCAGTTGAAGAAATACTGGGCCGCGAAGCTCAATTCCTGCGTGGGCGAGAATTGCGCCGAGATGGCCTGGCGCGGCAGGAACAATTCCTTCGCTTCCGAGCCCGGCACCGAATAGCCCTTGAGCAAATCGATCGGCGACTGGCCGTAGTTCACGCCGTGCAGCGGCGAGAGCAGGCTCTCGCCCCAGTACAGCGTGTGCTGGCCCAGCTTGACGTTGACGGGCATGTCGGCGACCTCGAAACTGGCGAACACGAACGCATCGAGCAGCTCCCCCGAACGGTGGTGGTAGCGCCGCGCGTAGCTCGACAGGCCGACCGCGGCCACGCCACCGTGGCGGTGGTTGGACGAGGCGGCGTTGGTGTTGTCGAGCTTGCGGTAGGCCTCGTCCGACCATGCGGCGGCCGACAGGCGTATGCCCATCTTCTGCTTGTACACGACGTCGAGTTCGGTGAGCAAGTCGACGCGGTTCGCGACGAGCCCGCGGTCGAAGTTGCGATTGCCGTCGTCGAAGTTGGCCGACTTGAGCAGCGCCTGGTTTTG
Source organism: Pseudomonadota bacterium (assembly GCA_040384885.1). Lineage (GTDB taxonomy): Bacteria > Pseudomonadota > Gammaproteobacteria > Burkholderiales > Burkholderiaceae_D > Telluria_A. Next base: position 28,076 of record JAZKIN010000139.1, read on the forward strand.
CGCGTGCAGCCGTTTGGCGACGTTGTACTTGACGGTGTTGTCGAAGCGGACCACGAGGTCGGGATTGCCGGTCGCGATTTCCGCCGCGTGCACGGTCCCGATGGCGCACAGCGCTGCGGCCAGCGCGTGCTTTGCCAACGGGGGAAGAATTCTAGCTGAGTTCATGCTGGGCGTGCTCCTGTCGTTGTGTTAAACCGAGCCCGGGTGGGCGCCATCAACAGGCCAGGCTATGCTGCCGATCCGCATTGACGATGAGGAATCATAGGACGGCGAGGGGGCGATTATTTTTGCATTTGGTGACTCGGACTTCGCTTTTGACGACAGGTGCCCGGGTGCATGGCGAAGTGGGGGAGCGCGCGGAGCCGGCCGCGAAATGACAGTCGCTTGCGTGAATAAAAAAACAAGACCTATCCCGGCATCGGTCTGATATTTCAAAAACCGATATGTTGTCCGATGATAAGCATAAGTGACGAAACAAAGAATACTGAGTATATTCAAGCAATCGATACTGGGCCGAGCGCGAGCATGACCAGGCCGGGTTCGACACAGGAGGAAAGCCGTTAAGGCCGAGACCCACATCGTAGTTGACGCGCGTTGGCTATGCAAAAAATATGAAATCGCACGGCACTTGCCGTAGCCGATTTTCTGGAGGAGATGAACGATGAGTATCAGTAAAAAAATAAAGATCTCGGCCCTGCTGTGCGCCTTGGGCGCCACCGGCGCTTCCCACGCGCAGGTGGAAAAATCGGTCGAGGTGGTGCACTGGTGGACCTCTGGCGGCGAAGCGGCCGCGCTCAAGATATTGAAGGACGATGTCGTCAAGCGCGGATTCAGCTGGAAGGATAGCGCGATCGCCGGCGGCGGCGGCGAGCCTCCGCCTGCGAAGCTGCGCACGCGTGTGGCATCGGGCAATTCGCCCGATGCGATGCAGATGCTGGGCTTTGCCATCAGCGACTACGCCGAGGAAGGTTTGCTCGGTAACGTGGACGCGGTGGCGAATAAAGAAGGCTGGGACAAGGTGGTGCCCTTGCCTTTGCAAAAATTTTCCAAGCACAAGGGAAAGTGGGTGGCGGCGCCGGTCAACATCCACCGCACCAACTGGATCTGGGCCAACAAGGCCATCTTCGACGAACTCAAGTTGGCCGTGCCGACGACCTTTGACGAACTGGTGGCGCATGCCGACAAGATCCGCAAAGCCGGCTATATTCCGCTGGCGCACGGCGGCCAGCCATGGCAGGAAGCGACCATCTTCGACAGTGCAGTGATGTCGGCTGGCGGTCCCAAGTTCTACAAGCAGGCCCTGGTCGATCTCGATCCGGTCGCATTGGGCAGCAAGACGATGGAAAAAGCCTTCGAGCAGATGCAAAAGCTGCGCACGATGGTCGACCCCAACTTCGCGGGCCGCAACTGGAACCTCGCCACGTCGATGGTCTACCACAAGAAAGCCGCGATGCAGATCATGGGCGACTGGGCCAAGGGGGAATTCGCAAAGGGCAATATGAAGCCCAATGTCGATTACCTTTGCTTCCAGTATCCGGGCACGGCTGGCACCTTCATCTTCAATGCCGACCAATTCGCGATCTTACAAGTGAGCGACAAGCGCACGGCCGGCCAGTCCGAGTTCGCCAGTGCCGTGATGGACAAGGTCTTCCAGGAGAAGTTTAATATCGTCAAAGGTTCGGTGCCGGCGCGTACCGATGTGCCGATGGACAAGTTCGACGACTGCGGCAAGAAGTCGATGGCCGACCTGAAACTGGCCTTGAAGGCCGGCACCATGGTAGGCAGCTACTCCCAAGGCCATGCCATGCCGGGAGCGGTCAAGGCGGCCGTGACTGATGTGGTGAGCAAGTTCTTTAACTCCGGCAAATCACCGGCCGAGGCGGTCAAGCAGTTGGTGGCCGCGGTTCAGAACAGCAAGTGATCGAATGCGAGGCGCGGCTGCGGCACGCCTGTTTCAGGCGTGCCGCGCCTCTGATCTGCCGACTATTTTCTTGCTGAATGCAAAGCCGATTTGGGCCGCGCCACCGCATACATTTCCCAGCTAATTTGCTTCCACAAGGCGAACCTGTCGTCGCCCTGACGATGGAGGTCGAAATGGGTCTTGTCGCTGAGGAAGCGGAAGTCGGACTTGGCACGCAGCCCGTCCATCACCGTTTGTAGTTTACGGGCAGCACCGTCCAGATAGAAGGTGTCGGCGGTGCCCACAATCAGGTGGATCTTGCCGTCCAGGTCTGCTTTGAGCTTGGGCCAGTCGCGTTGCATGTGATGGGCAATATCGAAATTCTCGCGCCAATAGGCGACAACGGCCGGGTCGATGTTGCCCGTATCGCGGTCGAACATGGGCTGCGCGGCGCCGTCCTGGCCACGCGGCGAGAAGACCCACTCCAACGACGAAAGTTGGCCGCCGTAGCTGCCGAGCACGCGCTCGAGCTTGGCGAACTGCTCGAACGTGCCCAGCACCTTGCCCTGGTCGCGCACAAGCGGATAGTCGCTGCCATCGACCTTGCGGAAGACGTTGGCATGTGCCCCGTACAGGTTGACGCCATTGAAGTCACTGAAGTCGGACGAGTCCGGCGAAGTGGCCCACGAACCGCCAAACAGTTTTGGATAGCGCGTCTGCAGCCAAAGTGAGGCCCAGCCGCCCGAGGAATGGCCGTTCAGGAAGCGACCCGAGCTCTTGGCATCCATGCGGTAGCGCGACTCAAGGTAAGGAATCAGTTCGCTCGTGAGCGCCTTGCCCCACGGCCCGTTGTTGACCGAGTCGGCGAATTCGTGGGTGCCCGAAGCGCTCGATTGGTCGAGCAGCACCCAGATCATCGGCGGCATTTTGCCATCGGCCATGAAGGAGTAGATGCTCGCCATGGACCTCACCATGCCCGCGGCGTTGTCGCTGAAGCCATGCGTGAAGTAGACCGTGGGGTAGGTCGCGCGCGCCTTGGCGTCGTAGCCGGGCGGGGTAAGCACCCAACCGCCCATCTTCACGGGACGGCCCCAAAAGGCGCTCAGCGCCGCACTCGTGTAATCGATCGCCTGGGCGTGCGGGCGGGCAGCGTCGAGCGCTTTGCGCGCCGCCGCAGAAGCCGAGGCCCGCGTCCAGGGATCCTCGTCGGGCAGGATACGCGTAAGTTGAATGGACGGCGCTTCGGTGGCGGGCAGGCGAAGCTTGACGACCTCGCTGACCCAGTCGCCCGCGCTGCGGCCGAGGTAACCGTAGTTGTGGTTCACGTCCAGCACGGCCTGGACGTAATAGTCGCCTGGCGGAAGTTGTGAGTATGGTTTGGGGAACACGATCTCGTCGCCGTTGATGGCGACGCTCTGACCCGGGTTTAAAAGGCTGAGCTCGCGTGCCGTGACGGTCGTTGCTGTGGCTTCGAAAGGATTGGCATCGACTTCTGTCACCTGGCTCGATTTACCCTTGGATTTTTCCAACACCTCTGCTTCGGCGGCTTTGGCCTCTCTGGCAAACACCAGCAGGCGGCCGCGCGTGGCGCTGGCAGTAGGCTCGAGCTGGATGTTGATTAATTGCTTGCCTGGCAGCGGGGCGGTCTGGGCGCTGGCGGTGCACGCCCACACCAGGGTTAGCGGAAAAATCACAAGCTTTGAAAAGTTAATCATGGTGGCCCTTATTGATTTTTGGAGCAGCCGTTGCGCTACTGATTTCACCTGATTCAACGGAGCTATTTTTTTCCAGCTTAACATTCATTCGATGACCGGTAGAAATACGGGTATTGCCACGTTCGCCATCATGCCCGCTCAACGCTGTCGAAGGAATCTGCGTGGCAATTGGCACCTGGTTCGGCGAGCACGAGCGTGCCTCGGCGGCCCTGTGGCGCGTGAAACGCGACGGCAGCGCCGCCGAGCAGTCAACCTACGGATCGCTGCACAGCGGCTTTCCCAGCTACTCGGCCGACGGCAAGCACATCGTGTTCCGGGCTTGGGCTGCGGCCGAAAAAGGCCTGCGCACTCTGGACTTCATGAACGCTGACGGTTGCGGCAACCGCAAGTCGCTCCTGGTCTTCGGCTCGAACATCAACTGCGCGCCAACGCCGAAGTTGGCGCCCGCGCGCATGAGGGTGTCGCAAAACTCAAATTGAGCCGCTTGATAAAGCAGAAATCGCGACATGAGGAGTCT
>JAZKIN010000140.1:0-8103 GCA_040384885.1 Pseudomonadota bacterium
GCGGGGACCCATAGAACGGTTGCTATGAGTTACCGTTCTATGGGTCCCCGCAAAGGGGGGCGCCGAGCCCGAGGACGATGTGGGTTTATGGGGCGACCATACGCAAGCGCGCGCGTCGTTGGCGTAGAATACCGTGCCGTGCGCCTCCCGCACCGCAGCCTACGACCCGAAATACCAAGGAAAACCCCACTATGCTGATTCACCCGATGATGGACCCGGTCGCGTTTTCCGTGTTCGGCCTCAAGATCCATTGGTACGGCCTCATGTATGTGCTCGCGTTCGCGCTGTTCATCGCGCTCGGCCGCCTGCGCATCAAGCTGCCCCATGTCGCGGCCAAGGGCTGGACCAGGGACGACCTCGACGACATGCTGTTCTACGGCATGCTCGGGGTGATCATCGGCGGGCGCATGGGCGAGGTGTTGTTCTACCAGCCCGCCCATTTCTTCGCCAACCCGCTCGAGATCTTCAAGGTCTGGCAAGGCGGCATGTCCTTCCACGGCGGCTTCATCGGCGTGATGATCGCGATGGCGCTGTGGGCGCGCAAGGCCAAACGCCACCTGTTCGACGTCTACGACTTCATCGCGCCGCTGGTCCCGCTCGGCTACGCCGCGGGCCGCCTCGGCAACTTCATCAACGCCGAACTGCCGGGCCGGGTCGCCGACGCCGCCCTGCCCTGGGCCATGCAGTGGCCCGACACGCGCTATGCGCTGACGCCGGTGCCGGTGTTCCTCGAAGGCCTGCGCCATCCGTCGCCGCTGTACCAAATGCTGGTCGACGGCGTCCTCGTGTTCATCATCCTGTGGCTGTTTTCGCGCAAGCAGCGCCCGCAACTGGCGGTCGGCGCGATGTTCGCCCTGCTATACGGCTGCGCCCGCTTTTTCACCGAGATGTTCCGCACGCCGGACTGGGAAACAAGCTTTGCCGGCGTCACGCTCAGCTCGGGGCAGGTCCTGTCGCTGCCGATGATCGTCGGCGGGACCGCCCTGCTCGTATGGGCGTACAGGCGCGCGGCCCGCAAGCGCATGCCCGCTTGAGCGAGCCGCCGGCCGCAGGCCTCAGGCCGCCTTGCTGCACTGGTCGGCGTGCGCGTCCTCGTAGAATGCGGAACTGAGGCGGTGGTCGGCATCGGCCGCGGATCGCCAGCACACCGATATCAAATATGCAACTCACCGCACTGGAAATTCGACCCTGCCGTCTGAGTTGACTTGCGTTTCTCTTTCTCAGAAGATAGGGCATGTTGACACCCCCATCCGAGCCGCACGGCGGCCCCGCCCAGTCAAGCGCGCTGAAGGCGGCGATCCTCATCGCGTCCGTGGATGCGATGCTGCGGCGCAAGCCGACTCTGGGCGTCGACGTGCTGTTGTTGGCCTTGCTCGACGATGCCGCGTCGAGCAAACTGCTCGACGCCTGCTGGGTCGATTCGGATTTTGTGCGCGCGCAGCTTGAATCGATGCTGGCCGGCCCCGACACCGCGGCACCCGGTTTTTTCCGTTCAATGTTCGATTTGAAGAGCGCGCTGTTTCTGCCGGCGCGAAAATTATTCGCGCCCGTCGCGCGCGAAGCGCGCGCCCCCGACCCCGAATTGGTCACCATCCTCGAGCAGGCCCGGCAAAATTGCGCCGATGCCGGCCAGCGCGATGTGTCGGGCGCCGCAGTGATATCGGCGATCTGCGGCGCGCGGGCGTGCGCGGCGGGCGAGCTGCTTCGACAATGCGGCGCGACCCGCTTCGCCGTCTGCGAGTACCTTGCGAACGGTCCGTGGAGTCCCGCCCAGCCGCCCCCCGTGGCGGCGGGCTGTTCGCATGTCATGGTGTTCGACGACGCGCTGACGCCGATGGAGCTCGTCGCCGACATACTCGAGGCGGTGTTCAATTTCGAGCGCGCCCGTGCGGTCAATCTGACGCTGCGCGTCCATCGGCACGGGCGCGCCTCGTGCGGTGTGTTTCCGCACGCGCTCGCGGATCAAAAAATCGCTGCCATCGTCGGGGCCGCGCGCGCAAAAGGACATGCGCTGCGGGCGGGCCGGGCGTGATCGCGCGCCGTTCGGCGCGCGCCTGGCGGAACTGCTTCATTGACTTACTCTAATCTTTCTCGGAAGATTGGGGATGTCCAAATTTTCCTTACTCCTGCCGCTGTCGTGCGCGGCCGCGCTGGCCTTCCTGCTGCAGCATTTCATCGGCGCACTTGCATGGGCGGCGCTGCTCGCCGTGATTACCTGGCCCTTGCATCAGCTGCTGCTGCGGCGGGGCTGGTCGGGGATCGGCAGCGCCAGCGCCTTGCTGGCGATCCTCGTGGTCAGCTTTGTCGGGCCCGCCGTCTTCCTGTTCAATACACTGAGCAACGAGCTCGCCACGGTGGAGCGCTTGCTGGGCCAGATCAACCAGACCGGTATCCCGGCGCCGTATTGGATTACGCGCCTGCCGCTGGTGGCCGAACCGGCCCTGAAGTGGTGGCAGGAAAACCTCGCGGCGCCGGGCGGCATCAACGCCCTGATCCATTCGACCGCAGGCGACCTCGTGCCTCACCTGACCGGCACCGTGCGCATGCTCGGCTCGGTCGTCCTGGCCAACGCGCTGTACCTGTTCCTGGCCCTGCTCACGCTGTTCATCCTTTACCTCAACGGCCCCGCGGTCGTGAAGTACGTCGACCACGCGGGCGAGCGGATCCTGCCGACCCACTACCCCGTGCTGCGCCACCTGTTCCCGCTGTCGGTGCGCGGCACCGCGCTCGGCCTGTGCTCGGTGGCGCTACTCGAGGGTGTCGTGCTCGGGGTGGCCTACGGCGTCGCCGGCGCCCCCGCGCCGGCGCTGCTGGCCGTGATCACGGGCTACCTCGCGCTGATCCCGGGCGGCGCCCCGCTCGCCTTCAGCGCGGTCTCGCTGCTGCTGCTCGGGCAGGGCCATGCCGACGCGGCGCTCGGCTTGTTCTGCTGGGGCGCGTTCGAGCTGTTCCTGGTCGACAAATTCGTGCGCCCGCGGCTCATCGGCCAGCGCGTCAACCTGCCGTTCCTGGCCGTGCTGTTCGGTTTGCTGGGCGGGGTCTCGACGATGGGGGTGCTCGGCCTGTTCGTCGGCCCGTTCATGATGGCGGTGTTGTTCTGGTGGCTGCGCGGCGGCCATGTGGCCACGGTGCAGTACGCGCTGCCGGCGGCGGACCACAAGGCGGCCTGACCGGCTAAAACGCAGCGGCGCCGACCTGGTCGGCGCTCAGCTCTGCCCGCCGCGCGCAAAAACCGCCGGACAGCCGTGCGCGCACGCCCTCACAAAAACCTCGCCGCCCCCTCACTGCAAACCCTTCCACAGCATATACGCCGCGAGCGCATACAGCACCAGCGCGAAAATCTTCTTGAGCTTTGCGACCGGCATCCGGTGCGCCGCGCGCGCGCCCAGCGGCGCCATCGCCACGCTCGCGGCCGCGATCACGAGCAGCGCCGGCAGGTAGATGTAGCCCAGCGAATGGGGCGGCAGGCGCGCGTCGCCCCAGCCGAACCAGATGTTCGACAGGGTGCCCGCGAGCGCGATCGGAAAGCCGAGCGCGGCGCTGGTGGCGACCGCGTTGTGCAGTTTGACGTTGCACCAGCTCATGAACGGCACCGAGATGAAGCCCCCGCCCGCGCCCACCAGCCCGGCCAGCACCCCGATCAGGCCGCCGGCGGCCAACATGCCCGGCGTGGCCGGCAGCTCGCGCCCGGGCTTGGGCTTGGCGTTGAGCAGCATCTGGGTCGCCGAGAACGCCACGAACACGGCGAAGCACAGCGCCAGCGTGGCCGTGTCCATCTGCTTGGCCAGCCACGGTCCGAGCCAGGCGCCGAGCACGATGCCGGGCGCGAGGCGCGCCACCACGGGCCACAGCACGGCGCCGTGCAGGTGGTGCGCGCGCACCGAGGCCATCGAGGTGAACAGGATGGTCGCGAGCGAGGTCGCGATCGCCATGTGCACCACCAGTTCGGGCGCGAAGCGGCGCGCCGTGAAGATGAGCGTGATGAACGGCACCAGCACCATGCCGCCGCCGATGCCGAGCAGGCCGGCGGCGAAACCGCCGGCCGCGCCCATCAGCAGCAAGACCAGGACCAGGCCCCAGTCCATCAGGCGCGCGGCCTCACTTGGGCACGGGCGCGGGCAAGCGTGCGGCGTAGGCGTTGAGCGTCTCGGCCGAGGCGATCACCTCGTTGGCGACGTCGTTGAGGTTGCGCTGGCTCAGGCGCGCGTGCTCGCGCAGGGCCTGGAACGCGGTCTGGCGGTCGGTCTTGTGGCGCTCCATGAGCACCCCGACCGCCATCCCGGTCTCGCCGCCGGTTTGCATGGCCAGCGCCAGCCGCCGCTCGGAGGCGCGCGGGCGCGCCGTCTTGGCCGCGCGCGCGAGCGCGGCGCGCACGCCGGGCAGGATGCGGGCCGGGTCGACCGGCTTGAGCAGGTAGCCGAGCGCGCCGCAGGCGGTGGCCTGGCGCACCACGTTGTCGTCGTCGCTGGCCGACAGGATCATGAACGGGATCGCGGCCTCGTCGAGCAGCAGGCGCGCCAGCTCGATGCCCGACATGCCCGGCATATTAATGTCGAGCAGCGCCAGGTCCGGCTCGCGCCCGCTCTCGGACACCATGTCGAGCGCCATCTGGCCCGAGGTCGCCATGCGCACGTCGTAGCCGGCCTCCTGCAGGTAATTGCTGATCAGGCCAAGGATGAGCAGGTCGTCGTCGACGATCAGAATCAAATGCTTGAGCTTGGCCTGCTTGGGCTGTCCCTGGTTCGGCATGTCGGTATCCTTGTAATCGGTGAACTAAATTGGTGTCGGTTTCAGCTTGCCCGATGGGCCGTCCGCCGGCCGCAGGCGGCACACCTCGTCGAGCTCGCGCATGCGGCGCATCGCATCGCGCGCGTGCCGGTGGTCGTCGCGCGCGAGCGCGCTTTCGACCTCGGCGGCGAGCGCGGTGACACCATGATAGCCGAACGAGCCGGCCGAGCCCCTGAGCATGTGCGCCAGCCGCGCCAGCTCGGGCCAGTCGGCCGCCCGCAGCGCCGCCTCGCAGTCGGCCAGCCGCAGCGGCAACTGGCTCTCGAAGGCGCGCCGGATCGGCGCGAAGCCGGCCCGCTCGGGCGCCGGCGCCAGCGTGGGCGCCAGGGCGGGCGCCGGCACCGGCGCGGCCAGTTCGATCTTGAGCAGCTCGGCCAGCAATCGCGTGAGCGCGTTGAAATCGATCGGCTTGCCGACGCAGTGCGAACAGCCGGCCGCGAGGTAGCGCTGTTCGTCCTCGGCCATCACATTCGCCGTGAGCGCGACGATCGGCAGCTTCTGCCCCGCCAGGCGCAGCATCTCGGTCGCGCGCATGCCGTCCATCACGGGCATCTGGATGTCCATCAGGATCAGGTCGAACTCGCCGCCGAGCGCCAGCGCGACCGCCTGCACGCCGTTGGTGGCGACCTGCACCTCGAGCCCGAGGCGGGCCAGGAAGGCGCAGATCAGCATGCGGTTGTCGGGGCCGTCCTCGGCCAGCAGCACGCTGCCGCGCAGGTGCGCCGAGGGCAGCCCGGCGGCGATCGCCGCGCGCGCGGCCGCCAGCGGCGAGCAGGCCAGCATCCCGGCGCCGGGCGCGGGCGCGGCCGGGATCTCGACTTCGAACACGGAGCCCTTGCCCAGCTCGCTCGATACCTCGACCGTGCCGCCCATCTTGGTGGCCAGCTGCTGCACCAGGTGCAGCCCGAGGCCGGTGCCGCCGTACTTGCGCGCGATGCTGTTGTCGGCCTGCGAGAACGGCGCGAACAGCAAGGTGCGCTGGGCCGCCGAGATGCCGATGCCGGTGTCGCTGACCTGGCACACGAGGCGCCCGCGCTCGCCGTCGTAGCGCAGGCGCAGGCGCACCGTGCCGAGCTCGGTGAACTTGATCGCGTTGCTGCACAGGTTGAACAGGATCTGCTTCCAGCGCGTCGGGTCGCCCATCACCTGCGCCGGGAACGGGTAGTCGACCGCGACGTGGAAGCCGATCCCCTTGCTCAGCGCTTGCGCGTGCATCATCGAGTCGACCGCGGTGGCCGTCTCGTAGGGCGAGAAGGCGACGTTCTCGAGCCCGAGCCGGCCGGCCTCGATCTTCGAGATGTCGAGGATGTCGTTGATCAGGGCCAGCAGGTGGTGCCCGTTGCGCAGGATGACCTGGCCGACGTCGCGCCGGATCTCGGGCTCCTGCGCCGTGCCGAGCATCTCGGCGAAGCCGATGATCGAGGTCAGCGGGGTGCGGATCTCGTGGCTCATCATGGCCAGGAACTCGGACTTGGCCAGGTTGGCCGCGTCGGCCTCGGCCTTGAGGCGCTCGGTCGCGCCCATGTCGCGCTCGCGCTTGCGCAGGGTGCGCGCGAGCACGATCGAGCCGGACACGACGATCAGGATGCTCAGGCCGGCGACCAGCGTCAGCATGGTCGCGTAACGGTACCACTGGGCCAGGAACACGTCCTCGGTGGCGGTCACGTTGATGATCAGCGGGTAGTGCGGGATCTTGCGCGCCGCGCCCATGCGCGGCATGCCGCGGTTGCCGTCGGCCAGTTGCGCGCCCGAGATCAGCACCACGCCCTCGCTGCGTTTCATCTCCTCGATGATGCGGTAGGAGGTGCCGGTGCGGTTGGTCTTGCCGATCAGCCCGTCCTGGTGCGGCCAGCGCGCCAGCAGCGTGAAGTCGCGCCGGAACAGGCTCACGCTGGCGCCCTCGCCGAGGCTGTTCTTGGCGTAGAAGTCGCTCAGGTAGTTCGACGAGAAGCCGATCACGACGACCCCGAGGAACTGGCCGTCGGGGCCGTTGAGGCGCCGGCTCATGTGGAAGGTCCAGCGGCCCTCGCCGCCTTGCTCGACGGGCGCGCTGACGAAGGTGCCGAGGCCGGCGTCGCGCAGGTGGGCCCCGAAAAAATCGCGCCCGGACACGTTGGCGCCGCCGCGCCGGTCGCCCGACTGGTTGATGATGTCGCCGTTGGCGGCGACGATCATCAGCCCGTTCACCTGCGGCATGCCCTGCGACTTGTCGCGCAGGCCCTGGGCCACGGCGGCGCTGCCGAGGCGCTCGCGCAGGTCGGCGGCGGTGACGATGCCGCTCGCGTGCACCGAGTCGGCCACGCTGTCGAGCGCGAGGTAGGCGGAGGTGACCTGCTGCGAGGTTTGCGCGGCGAGCATCAGCGAAATGTTGCTCAGTTGTTGGCGCCATTCCTCGACCAGCTGCTGGCGCGACCACCAGACCGACAAGCCCATCGACAACACGATCGCAAACACGAGCAACGAGGCGAAAGCGATCGCGATGTCGCTCGAGCGGGATGTTAGGCGCATGAATGTCTGGTCATAGGGAAACTGAGGTAGTCACCATAGCATGCAAACCATGGTCGCTGTCAAATAGTCGGGCCCGGGTCCGCGCGTTTACGGGGCGCCGAGGCGGGCCGCGATGAACGCCCATTCGGCCGGCTCGACCGGCATGACCGACAGCCGGCTGCCCTTGGCCAGCAGGCGCATGCCGGCCAGCTCGGGGAAGGCGCGCAGCTGCCTGAGGCCGAGCGGCGCGCACTTGCGCACCAGGCGCAGGTCGACGCCGACCCAGCGCGGCTCGGCCGGGGTCGCCTTCGGGTCGTGGTAGGGGCTGGCGGGGTCGAACTGGGTCGGGTCGGGGAAGGCGGTGCTCGCGACCTCGACGATGCCGGCGATGCCCGGCTCGGCGCAGCTCGAATGGTAGAACAGGACCTGGTCGCCGGCGCGCATGCCGTCGCGCATGAAGTTGCGCGCCTGGTAGTTGCGCACGCCGAACCACGACACGGTCTGGGCGGGCGCGGCGGCGACATCGTCGATGCTCACTTCGTCGGGCTCGGATTTCATCAACCAGTAGGCCATGCTTGCTCGCGTTGGAGTGGGCGGCGTGCGCAAAAAAAAACGGTTGCGCAGCCAATGCTCGCAACCGCCTTCAGAATAGAGCCCCGCATGTGCCGTTTTTGCCGGCATCCTGAACCTAATGGTTCAAGGCGGTCACAGTTAGTTCAATTTCGGGTTCGTCGGACTAGCGACGCGCACTCCCATCGAACAAAATTCCGCAACCTGTGCACATAAATGGTTCAAGGAATATATGGCAATCGCGAACACCGCAGGGTG
>JAZKIN010000141.1:0-4701 GCA_040384885.1 Pseudomonadota bacterium
TGGAGCACCAGCAGGCGGCCGACGAGGCGCACAAGAAGTTCGCCGACGAGAAGTCCGAGTTCCTCGGCTACCTCAAGATCTGGAAGTGGTTCGAGAACGCGATCGAGCACAAGAAGACCAACCGCCAGCTGCAGGAGAACTGCCGCACCAATTTCCTGTCGCAGGTGCGCCTGCGCGAGTGGCGCGACGTCCATTCGCAGCTGCTGACGATCGTGCGCGAGCAGGGCTGGCGCCTCAACGAGCTGCCCGCGACCTACGACAACCTGCACCTGGCGCTGTTGACCGGCTTGCTGGGCAACATCGGCTTCAAGTCCGAGGACGAGCCGGGCGCCGGCTACCTGGGTGCGCGCGGCATCAAGTTCCATGTCTGGCCGGGCTCCTCGCTGCTTAAAAAACCGGGCAAGTGGATCATGGCGGCCGAACTGGTCGACACCACGCGCCTGTACGCGCGCTGCGTGGCCAACATCGCGCCCGAGTGGATCGAGAGCGTGGGCGGGCACCTGCTTAAAAAATCGTGGGGCGAGCCGCGTTGGGAGAAGCGCTCGGCGCAGGTCAGCGCGTCCGAGCGCGCCACACTGTACGGGCTGGTCGTGTACAGCCAGCGCCGCATCAACTACGGCCAGTTCAACCCGGTCGAGGCGCGCGAGATCTTCATCCGCGACGCGCTGGTGGCGGGCGACTTCGACACGCGCGCGCCGTTTTTCGCGCACAACCACAAGCTGGTCAAGGAGATCGAGAACCTCGAGCACAAGTCGCGCCGGCTCGACGTGCTGGTCGACGACCACCTGATCGCCGCGTTCTACGACAAGCTCATTCCCGGCCACGTGGTCAACGGCGCCGGCTTCGAGAAGTGGCACAAGGACGCCACGCTGCTTGAACCCAAGCTGCTGTTCCTGAACCGCGAAGAACTGATGCGGCACGAGGCGGCCGGCGTGACGACCGAATTGTTCCCTAAAATGATGGCCTTCACGGGCCTCGAGATGGGGTTGACCTACCACTTCGAGCCGGGCAGCGTGCGCGACGGCGTGACGCTGTCGGTGCCGCTGTTCGCGCTCAACCAGCTGCCGCGCGAGCGCTGCGAGTGGCTGGTGCCGGGCATGCTGAAAGAGAAGGTGCACCTGCTGCTCAAGTCGCTGCCGCAAAAGCTGCGGCGCCATTGCGTGCCGCTGCCCGACTACGCCGCGCGCTTTTGCGACGGCGTGCACGAGGCCGGCGTGTTCGGACGCGGCGATTTGCTCGACGCGATCATCGCCAACATCCGCGCCGAGACCGGGCTCATGGTGCTGACGACCGACTTCAAGGCCGAAACGCTGCCGGCGCACCACTTCATGAATTTCAAGGTCATCGACGAGCACGGCCGCCAGCTCGACATGGGCCGCAACCTGGCCAGCCTGCAGGCCGAGTTCGGCGGACAGGCGCGCCAGAGCTTCCAGAAGATGGCCGAGGGCACGGCGCAGGCGGCGCTGGCGATGGCGCCAGCCGCGCCCGCCACCAGCGCGGGCATGGGCATGGGCATGGGCGCGGGCTTGGCCAAGGGCAAACCGGGCGCGGCGGCGACGCCGGCGGCGGTCGCGCCGAAGGCCGGCGAGCACACGGGATTGACGGGCTGGACTTTCGGCGAATTGCCGGAACTGCTAGAGATCAACCAGGGCAAGCTGACGCTGATCGGCTTCCCTGCGCTCGTCGACAAGACCACCCATTGCGACCTCGAAGTGTTCGACGACCCGACCGTGGCCGCGCGCACGCACCGGGTCGGCCTGCGGCGCCTGTTCGCGCTGCAGTTCAAGGAGCAGCTCAAATTCGTCGAGAAAAACATCCCGGGCTTGCAGCAGATGGGCATGCAGTTCATGGCCTTCGGCTCGCAGGAGGAGTTGCGCGACCAGATCATCCAGAAGGCGATCGAGATCGCCTGCCTGCAAGATCCGCTGCCCGTCGACGCCGCCTCGTTCAACCAGCGCAAGGACGCGGGCAAGTCACGCCTGGGCCTGCTGGTCAACGAGATCGCGCGCCTGGTGTCGCAACTGCTCACCGAGTTCCATGGCTTGCCCAAGAAACTGCAGGGCTTGCAGGCGCAGGCGGCGGCCGACATGCAGGCGCAGTTGCAGGGCCTCGTGCACAAGCGCTTTTTGGCCGAGAACGAGTACGCCCAGCTCGCGCACTTTCCGCGCTACCTCAAGGCGATCAATGTGCGCATCGAAAAGCTGCGCGCCGATCCCGCGCGCGACGCCAAGCTCATGGGCGAGTGGAGCGCGGCCGCCACGCCGTTCCTGCGCCATGGGAAGGACCGTTTGTCGGGCAAGAACACCGACCCGAAACTGGTCGAGTTCCGCTGGATGCTCGAAGAGTTGCGCGTGTCGCTGTTTGCGCAAGAGCTGCGCACGCCGATGCCGGTGTCGGCCAAGCGCCTGCAGAAGGTGTGGGAATCGATGCAGCGTTGAGGCTTGGCGGGACTTGCGGGCCTGTCAGGCCTTGGCGGTTGAGCAATGGGGCCTTGCGGGCCTCGGCTCTTGAGCAATGCCGGAGCGGCGGCGCCTATGCCGGCGGGCACGCGCGGCGAAACAGGGGCAGGTTTTTTGCTCTGCCCCCGCTCGTCCCCTGTTGCCGGGGACCGAAGTCCGGAACCTTAATCGGCCGACAACTTTGCGCCCGCACCGTGGCGCCCGCAACGCGTTTAGATGTTGGAGCTATAGCTCCCGCCGGCGCCGGCGCCGGTGCCGGCGCCCGAGTGCATGCCCATCGGCGTGCCGCTCATGGTTGGGTCGGTGCCATAAAACTGGTGAATCTGGTTTGACCAGCCGACGTCGCTCATGTCGGGCCAGGCGTCTTTGTTGAAGCCGGGCGCGTTTTGCAGGCGGTCTTTTTCGACGTTGAGGACGAAACGCTTGTTGACGGTGTCGAGGTGCAATGCCTGCCAGGGCACGGCGAACAGTTTTTCGCCCATGCCGAGGAAGCCGCCGAATGCGAGCACCGCGTAGGCAACCTGACCCGTGCGCATGTCGAGCATGATTTCTTTGATGTCGCCGAGGTTGTCGTCGTCGGCGTTGACGACGCTGTCGCCGATAAGCGTGTCGGCACCCATCAGCGAGGGGCCGGGGCCTTGGCTGTCGCTGTCTTTGTACATCCCATAGGTGTCGCGGTCTACGTAGCTCATTTTATCTCCTGTGATATGTCAAGTTTCCTCCCCATAACAGGGCGGGACGCTGCCGTGGTTTGTTCTACCCACTTGACCAGCGTAGTTTTTCAGGCACGCGCGCCTTTGATCCGGCTCAATCGTGCTCCCACGAGCGAACTGTTGTGTTGTTGCCTCAATGAGCGCCAGCGCACAGATGGAGTGCTGCCAGAAAGATATTCTGGTTAAAACCTTGGAGAACAATATGTCCGTATCAGATCGCTGCAACAACGCCGGCCCGATGGCCAAAACCATTCCTACGAGCTCATTCGCCGCCTTCGTGCTGTCGCGCCTGCAAGTGTCGATGTCACGGCTTCGGTGGTAAAGAGGGCCAATCCCTGGCTGAGCGGCTTGCTGCGCGCGGGGAAAAAACAGCGGCGCGCGCTCACCTCGGCGGTGATCGGCATGCTCGCCGTGCCCAAGCCCAAGCCCAAGCCCAAGCCGCCGGTCGCGGCAAAGCGTGTCCAGCCCGGCCTTGCCGCCCGCGTCACGCCGGTTGCCGGTGCCGCCGCCAAGCGCGGCGCGGCCAAGCGGCCGCCGCCCGCGCCCCCTTTGGGCAAGTGGCTGGCGTCGCATTACGCGTCCGTGGGCGAACTGCCCGCGCGGCGCATGCAGTACTGGCTTTATCTTCCGCACGCGATCGAGGCGGTGCCGGGCGGCCTGCCGCTGCTGGTCATGCTGCACGGCTGCGAGCAGAGCGCGACCGAATTCGCGCGCGGCACGCGCATGAACGCGCTGGCTGAACGCGCCGGCTTTGCCGTGCTTTATCCCCAACAAGCGCTGAGCTCCCATCCAAAACGTTGCTGGAAATGGTATGACCGCGCGACCCAGCAAGGCGGCGGCGACACGCGCGTGATCGCCGGCATGGTCGAGCAAATCGCGCACAGCTACCCGATCGACCGGTCCCGCATCTACATCTGCGGCATGTCGGCGGGGGCCGGCATGGCCAATATTGTCGCGCTCAACCATCCGGACCTGTTCGCGGCCCAGGGCTTGCATTCGGGACCCGTGTTCGGGGGCGGCCACAGCACCTTGCGCGCGGTCGGCGTGATGCAGCACGGCGACGGCATGCAGGCCGGCGGCGCGATCGACATGTTGCTGGCGCGGCGTCCGCGCTTCCCGCCGCTGCCGACGATGTTGATCCAAGGCGAGGCCGACCGGGTGGTCCGGCCCGTCAACCAGGACCAGCTGGCGCGCCAGGCGACACAGGTCAACGGGCTCGGGCCGGACAGCGCGGTCAAGCTGACGGTCAAGGCGGGCACCAGCCGCACCCATCCCTACCGGCTGCGCGACGTGCTGCGCGGGCGCAAAGTCATGTTGCGCGTGGCGCAGATCGGTGAACTCGGGCATGCCTGGAGCGGCGGCGACGCGAGCCTGCCGTTCCACGCGGGACGCGGGCCGGACGCGAGCAAGATGCTGCTCGACTTCTTCTCGCGCCACCGGCGCGGCCCCGCCCCCGATTAATATCCGGCTACATTGCTCCACAGCCGGGGACAGACCGGGGTCAGACCCGGGTCTGACCCCGGTCTGTC
>JAZKIN010000142.1:0-4754 GCA_040384885.1 Pseudomonadota bacterium
CGAACGGCAAAGTCGAAGCGAGCAAGGCCGCGTATTGCGCGCTGATCCCGAACGGCAAAGTTGAAGCGAGCAAGGCCGCGTATTGCGCGCTGATCCCGAACGGAAAAGTCGAAGCAGGCAAGGCCGCGTATTGCGCGCTGATCCCGAACGGAAAAGTCGAAGCAAGCAAGGCCGCGTATTGCGCGCTGATCCCGAACGGTAGAGTCGAAGCGAACAAGTCCGCATATTGCGCGCTCATCCCGAACGGCAAAGTCGAAGCGAGGAAGGCCGCATATTGCGCGCTGATCCCGAACGGCAAAGTCGAAGCGAGGAAGGCCGCGTATTGCGCGCTGATCCCGAACGGCATAGTCGAAGCGAGGAAGGCCGCGTATTGCGCGCTGATCCCGAACGGTAGAGTCGAAGCGAGCAAGGCCGCGTATTGCGCGCTGATCCCGAACGGCAAAGTCGAAGCGAGCAAGGCCGCGTATTGCGCGCTCATTCCGAACGGTAGAGTCGAAGCGAGCAAGGCCGCGTATTGCGCGCTCATTCCGAACGGTAAAGTCGAAGCGAGCAAGGCCGCGTATTGCGCGCTGATTCCGAACGGTAGAGTCGAAGCGAGCAAGGCCGCATATTGCGCGCTCATCCCGAACGCAAAAGTCGAAGCGAGCAAGGCCGCGTATTGCGCGCTCATCCCGAACGGCAAAGTCAAAGCGAGCAAGGCCGCGTACTGCGCGATTATTCCAAACGGAAAAGTAGCTAAAACGAAGTCGGCCTATTGCGCGCTTGTACCAAACAAAAAGAATTCGGCTCGCGTCGCGGGAATCGTCGCGGCGAGACCAGCCCGGCAACTGATGGCTGCAACAATGTGAACGCGCTATTTACCCCGCACAGCGGTGTGCGATCCGGGACCGGCAGCCTCTCAGGCGTCCGGTCCCGGATGCGTTTACGGACGCGGTTTTATCGGCCGTGCCGACGCGGACTCAGTGCTCGGCGCTGCGGCATGCCGACTCGCGCACGCCGGCCAGCAGCCAGTCGAAGGCGATCTGCGTGGCCAGATGGCCAAGGGTGGAGGGAATCAGGTACAGCCGCAAGAGCATCTGCTTGTCGTCCTCGTCCGATACCATCCGCCAGCCGAGCTGGCGCCGGATCTCTTCGGGCGTGGGTGGCGGGCGCCGTGCGGCCTCGCGCTCGGCCATATAGGCCCGCACTTGTTCTTTCGATGGATGGATGATCTGGTGACCCATGGCAGTCTCTGGCGCTGGTCGACAATCGGTCGAGGACGAAGCTCACGATACGGCCAGCCCCGTTGCCGCGTTTGACCCCGATCAAGCGTGCGGAGGTCATCCGGCGGCCCCGTATTACTACGGTCTTGTTACCTGCCGGCAGGATTACGGCTTGTTTTTTTGACGTAGGCGCTGCTGCTGTTTTTCCTGCGTCTGCTGCTTGTTCTGCTTGCGCTCGTACAAGGCGACCGCATCCTTCTTGGCCTGCTCGACAGTGCGCATCGCTTCATTGTCGTCGTGGGCGACGAAAAATTCGGCGTCCTGCGCGTCGACCACGAGCTTGATGGCGCCGGCGTCATCGATATCGTAAAGTTCGGTGAGGATGGTCGTCACCTCGTCCAGAAATGCTTCGTAGGTCAAATTGCTCATCAACGTCATCCTTGTCTATAAATGCCCTGCGTGCAACACGCTGCAAAGGCGCTATTTTAACAGCGCCATGGCGGCGACCGCCGGCCCTACCTGCGGATAGCGCAGCCGCACGCCAAGTTCGCGCTTGATGCGTGCGTTGGCCATGCGCCGAGATTCCGACATAAATGAGAGCAACATTGGCGAAACGGCGGCGGCCAGCTCGGCGCGCGGCAGGCGCGGCGGACGCGCGAGGCCGAAGGCGTCGGCCACGGTGTCGAAATACTGCGCCATCTTCATTTCGGTATCGTCGACGGCGTGGTAGACGCGCCCCGGCAAGCCGCGGAACAACGCCAGCGCGATGATGCCCGCGAGGTCGTCCGCGTGGATGTGGTTGGTAAACACGTCGTCGGCCTCGCTCAGCGCCGCGGTGCCTTCGGCCAGGCGCTTGAGCGGCAGCCGGTCGCGCGCGTAGATGCCGGGCACGCGCAAGATGGCGAGGCGTCCGCGCGCGCGCCGGGCCCAGCTCCGCAGCGCCTGTTCGGCGTCTACGCGCCGCTTCGCGCGCGCGTTGCGCGGGGCCGGGGTGCGCGTTTCGTCGATCAGGGCGCCGCCGCAGTCGCCGTAGACCCCGCTGGTGCTCACGTAAACGAGTCGTGCCCCCTCAGGTAGAATGGCGCACAGGTTGCGGGTACGGCGGTCGCGCCCGCCTTCCGACTGCGGCGGCGCGAGGTGGACCACGTTGCGCGCCAACGCGGCCAGGCGGCGCAGGCTGGCCGGATCGTCGAGGTCGGCCACGATCGGGCTGGCACCGGCGGCGCGCAACTCGGCGCAGCGTTCGGGCTGGCTGGTCACGGCGAACACCCGGAAGCGCTCGCGCACCAGCGGCAACAGGCGCATGCCGACGTCGCCGCATCCGAGGATCAGCAGGCGCGGCCGGCCGAAGGGGCGCGCGGCCGGGACCGCGCTGTCATTACAAGAAGTGTTTTTCATGTTGCGTCATTTTTAAGGATTGTATGAGTTTCCAGATCACTGTTCAGCCCAGCGGCCACCAATTTGTCTGCGAGGAAGGTGAAACCGTGCTTGCCGGCGCCATGCGCGCGGGCATCGGCTTGCCCTACGGTTGCAAGAACGGCGCGTGCAGCTCATGCAAGGGCAAGGTCGTGTCGGGATCGGTCGCGCACAAGGCGCACCAGCAGCGCGCGCTCACGCCCGAGGAGCAAGCCCAGGGATTCTCGCTGTTTTGCTGCGCCCTGCCCCAGGCCGACCTCGTCATCGAGGCGCGCGAAGTCGGCGGCAGCACCGACTATCCCGTGCGCAAGATGCCCTCGCGCGTGTCGAGCATCGAAAAGGTCGCGCCCGACGTCGCCATCATCAGCTTGCAGTTGCCCGCCAACGAAGCGCTCGCCTATCGCCCCGGGCAGTATATCGAATTCCTGCTGCGCGACGGCAAACGGCGCAGCTACAGCATGGCCAACGCGCCCCGGCTCGACGCCCCGCTCACGCTGCACATCCGCTACATGGCCGGCGGCCTGTTCACCGAGCAAGTGTTCAACACCATGAAGGAACGCGACATCCTGCGCTTCGAAGGACCGCTGGGCACTTTTTTCCTGCGCGAAGAATCGGACAAGCCGATCGTGCTGCTGGCCTCGGGCACCGGTTTCGCGCCCATCAAGGCGCTGGTCGAGCACCTGATCGACCTCAAATCGACCCGTCCCGTGAGCCTGTACTGGGGCGGGCGGCGTCCGCTCGACCTGTACATGCGCGAACTGTGCGAGCAGTGGGCGGCCGAGATGGCGCACTTCACCTTCGTGCCCGTGGTCTCGCATGCGTTTCCCGAAGACCACTGGAAGGGGCGCACCGGCTTCGTGCACCAGGCCGTCATCGAGGACTTTCCCGACCTCTCCGGCCACCAGGTGTATGCCTGCGGCGCGCCGATCGTGGTCGATTCGGCCAGGCGCGACTATGTCGAGCGCTGCGGCCTGCCGGCCGAGGAGTTTTACGCCGACGCGTTTACCACCGAGGCCGATCTGGCGCAGCCGTAGTCGCCTATCGCCGAACAGGTTGGCAGTCGGTTCAGAAATCGCGCCGCAAAACCCTAAATACCAAAAACCAACATCGTCCTCGCGCATGGCTCGGCGCCCCCGCGTTGACCCATAGAACGGTAGCGATGAGCAACTGTTCTATGGGCCCCCGCCTTCGCGAGGACGATGTAGGGGTAGTTCTTACTAATCAGCCATGGTCGCCAGGCCGGCCCTGGCGCACGCCCGCCGCATCGAACTGCGCGCTGTTCTTGCCAGTGATGCCGCTGTAAAAACGCTGGATCTCGATCATGTCGGCGGCCATGTCACCGCTGGTATTGAACATCATGCCGACCCCGCCGCTGCGCCTCTTGAAGTCCAGGTAAGCCAGAGCGATCGGCACGCCGGCGTTGTGGGCGATATGGTAAAACCCGGTCTTCCAGTGCGTCACCTTGCCGCGCGTGCCCTCGGGCGCGACCAGCACCACCAGCCGCTCGCGCGCGGCGAAGGCCTCGACCGTCGTCTGCACCGTGTTGTTGGTGGCGCTGCGCTCGATCGAAATGCCGCCCAGCCAGCGCGACAGCCAGCCGATCGGCCAGCCGAACAGGCTGGCCTTGGCCATCCAGTAAACCCGCAGCCGCAAGACGAAACACACCATCAAGGTGTACGGAAAATCCCAGTTGCTCGTGTGCGGCGCGGCGATGAGCACGTACTTCGGGGTCGCCGCGAGTTGCTCAGGCGTGAGGCCCTCGACCCGCCAGCCGAGCAGGCGCAGGATCAGGCGCGAACAGGCGCGCATCAGCGTATTGACGACCGGGGTATAAAAAATGGTGGTGCGCATAAGTGGCAGTAGTCGCGGGAGAAGGAATTCCGTGGGGCGGCGAGCAAATTCGGCCCGGATCGGGCACAATGGACAAGTATCAATTCCGTAGAGCATCATTTTACCCCACGATGCCTGCCTCCCCGAAAGTAAACATGTCCTTGATGTCGACCTCGAACGGTTTTTCCGTCCTGCGCCACCGCAATTTCTCGCTCTACCTGACGGCGCGCATCCTCGGCACCCTTGCCGTCCAGATGCAAAGCGTGGCCATCGGCTGGCAGGTGTACCAGATGACGGGCAGCCTGT
>JAZKIN010000143.1:0-16751 GCA_040384885.1 Pseudomonadota bacterium
CCGGGTGGTGTGGCAGGGGATCGGCCGGCACGCTGGCCGCCCCTATGCCGATCAGCGGCTCAAAGCAACTGTTCTATGGGTCCCCGCCTGCGCGAGGACGATGTTGGTTTGAGGTATTAGAAGCTAGAGATCTCACGATTTCTGCCAAATCAAAGGGCTCATTTTAAGTTTTGCGACACCCTCATGCGCGAGGACGATGTTGGTTTTTGCTGTCGAAGTTCTATCCGCACGATTTCTAAAGGGACCCAATGCCCCAACCCGCGCGATGGCTCTTTTGTTCCCTGTAGCAAAAATGCTCTCTTGCATCAAAAAGCTTGTGAATTGCTAGGAGGTAGCATATATTCGTTCCATTAATGTGATATTGAACTTTTAACTCCAAGTTTCACTCTCCAACGGACAGCATATGATCAAGGTTTGGCGTCGCCACCTCGCAGGCAACTTAATCGCAGCCGTACTCGGTCTGTTTATTGCTGCAACGGCCGCCGCCGGCCCGCTGACCAAGGACGAAGCCCCCGCGCCCCTGCGCCCCTGGACCGAATGGGTCCTGCACGAAAACACAGACCGCGCCTGTCCGTATTTTTACAACGACAGTGAGACGCGCCGCTGCAGCTGGCCCGCCAGCATCGACCTTGCGCTCGACGCCAAGGGCGGCAGTTTCCAGCAACGGATCCAGGTCTACAAACCGCTGTGGGTCGCCTTGCCCGGCAACGCCGAATTCTGGCCGCTCGAGGTCAAGGTCGACGGCAAACAGGCGGTGGTCACGGCCAAGGACGACATGCCCGGCGTAACACTGCCGATCGGCGCGCACCAGGTCACGGGCAGTTTCCGCTGGACCGAGATGCCCGAAACACTGCAACTGCCGGCCGACACGGCCCTCGTGGCGCTGCGCCTCGATGGCCGCGTGGTGGCGGCGCCCAAGCTGGCCGAGGCCGGCCAACTGTGGCTGCAAAGCCGCGCGCAGGACAGCGCCGTCGCGACCGACCGGCTTGAGATGCGCGTGAGCCGCAAGCTCAGCGACGACATCCCGTTCCGCATCACGACCCAATTGCAGATGACGGTCTCGGGCAAAAACCGCGAGGTGTTGATCCCGACTTTGCTGCTGCCCGGGACGGTGCCAGCGGCGCTCACGAGCGAACTGCCGGCGCGCATAGAACCGGACGGTTCGCTGCGCATCCAACTGCGTCCCGGCGACTGGAGCCTGACGCTCGAGGCGCGCCACTTGAAGGCGCCGGCCGCGATGACGCTGCCAGCCAGTGCGCAGCCGCTCGTGGCCGAAGAGGTGTGGGTGTTCGAGGCGAACAACCAGCTGCGCGTGGTCAGCCCGCAGGGTTCGACCCCGATCGACGCCAAGCAGGCCGTCCTGCCGGACGAGTGGAAGCAGTTGCCCGCGTTTAGGATCAAGCCGGGCGAGAGCCTCAAGCTGGTCGAGAGCAAACGCGGCAACCCCGATCCCGGACCCGACCAGCTCGCGCTCAAACGCGCCATCTGGCTCGACTTCAATGGCGGCGGCTACACCATGCACGACGACATCACCGGCACGCTGAGCCGTTCGTGGCGGCTCGAGATGGCCAAGCCGGGCGTTTTGGGGCGCGTCACGATCGACAACGAAGACCAGTTCATCACGCGCCAGGCGGCCGACCCCGGCGTCGAGCTGCGCACCGGCAAAGCCAACATCGGCGCCGACAGCCGCATCGAGTCGAACGCGCGCAGTTTTAGCGCGACCGGCTGGCGCCAGGATTTCCAGAGCGTGTCGGCGCAATTGTTCGTGCCGCCCGGCTGGCGCCTGTTCGCCGCCAGCGGCACCGACGCCACGCACGGCTCGTGGGTATCGAAATGGTCGCTGCTCGATATGTTCGTGGTGCTCATCATCAGCCTCGCCTTCGGCAAACTGTGGGGCCCGCGCTGGGGCGTGGCCGCCTTGTTCACGCTGGCGCTGATCTATCACGAGCCGGACGCGCCGCGCTGGATCTGGCTCGCCGTGCTGGCCGGCGCCGCGCTGCTCAAGGTGCTGCCGCTGACGGGCAGGGCGGGGCAGGCGGTAAGGATCTACCGTGCAGCGACCTTGCTGGCGCTGGCGCTGTGGATACTGCCGTTCAGCGTGGCGCAAGTGCGCCAGGCGCTCTATCCGGTGCTCGAAATCGCGGTCGACACCAGCATCGGGTTCTCGGGGCCGCGCGCGCAGCAGGTCGACGAGGCCGAAGCTGTGGCCGCGGCGGAGCCGCCGGCCGACGACGAAGAATCGAAGGCGGTCATGGTGATGGAAAAGAGTGCGATTCAAACGCCGCTGCAAATGAGCGTGCCGCCGCCGCCGCCACCACCCGAGAAATTTTCCAGCGCCGATGCCTACGACCGTTCCAAGATCGCGCTCGATAAACTTGATCCCAATGCGATCATCCAGACCGGCCCCGGCCTGCCGCGCTGGCGCTGGCGCAGCTACGACCTGGTCTGGAACGGGCCGGTCGAGCAGGACGCCCAGCTGCGCCTGTGGTTGATGCCGCCCGCGCTGGTCGCCTTCCTGTGCCTGCTGCGGGTGCTGCTGCTCGCGCTGTTGTTCGGACGCCTGATGGAATTGCCGCTGGCATGGCCGCGCTTCAAGCGCACGCCGTCCGCCGCTGCCCTGCTGGCGCTGCTGCTGGCTGCGCCGCTGCTGGCGCCGCATGATGCGCAGGCGGCCGAGCCGGTCGCCGCATCCGCCACCACGGTGCCGCCGGCCGACATGCTCGAGGAGCTCAAAAAACGCCTGCTGTCGCCGGTCGACTGCCTGCCCGGCTGCGTCGAGTTGAGCCGCATGCAGATCGAGGCCAAGGGCGCAAGCCTGCAGCTCAGGCTCGAGGTGCACGCGCTCGACCACAGTGCCGTGAACCTGCCCGGCGCCGTCGGCCAGTGGCAGGCGCGGACCGTTCTGCTCGACGGCAAACCGGCGAGCGCGATGGTGCGCGACGATGCCGGCACCATGTGGCTGGCGCTGGCGCCCGGGGTGCACGAGATCCTGATGCAGGGCGATATCGGCACGCTCGAGAACGTGCTGCTGGCGCTGCACATGAAACCGCGCCGCGTCGACACCAGCCTCGAAGGCTGGACCGTGAGTGGCCTGGGCGAAAACGGCCGCGCCGACGCCAACGTGCAGCTGACGCGCACCGTGCAGAACACGCAAGCCGGCAAGGACGCGCCGGCGGCGAACTTTCCGCCGTTCGTGCGCGTCACGCGCACCATCACGCTCGGCCTGCGCTGGAGCGTGCACACGCTGGTCGAGCGCGTGGCGCCTGCGGTCGGCCCGATCCAGGTCGAGGTGGCGCTGCTGCCCGGCGAATCGCTGACCAGCAGCGAACCGCGCATCGTCGACGGCAAGGCCATGGTCAGCCTCGGGCCGCAGGCCGAATCGGTCAGCTGGCAGAGCAGCCTCAAGGAGAGTCCCGTGCTCGCGCTCAAAGCGGCCGGTGGCGCCAACCAGATCGAACTCTGGCGTCTCGACGCGGGCAAGCAGTGGCATGTGAAACCGACCGGGGTGCCGGCGATCGAACACCAGGACGGCTCGCAGCGCTGGATGCCGCTGTGGCGCCCGTGGCCCGGCGAGCAGGTCACGCTGGCGATCTCCAAGCCGCTCGGCGTGGCCGGCCAGACCCTGACCATGGACGAGAGCAGGATGACGGTCACGCCGGGCGAGCGCTCGAGCAGCGTGGCGCTGACGATGACGCTGCGCGCCAGCCGCGGCGGGCTGCACCCGATCACGATGCCCGAAAACGCGATCCTTGAAAAGGTCAGCGTTGGCGAGACCGAATTGCCTCTGACCCTGGACGGGCGCATCCTGCGGGTGCCGCTGCAAAGCGGCGAGCAGGAGGTGCGGATCGAATGGCGCCAGCCGGGTGGCTTCTCGACCTTCTTCCGCACCCCCGAGGTCGGCCCGGGTCTGGCCTCGGTCAACGCCACGATTTTGGTGCATATGCCGAAGGACCGCTGGACCGTGCTGCTGGGCGGGCCGCGCATGGGGCCGGCCGTGCTGCTGTGGGGGCTGGTGCTGGTGATCGGGCTGGTGGCGCTGGCGCTGGGCCGCTCGACGCTGACGCCTCTCAAAGGCTGGCACTGGTTCCTGCTTGGCCTCGGCCTGACCCAGGTCGAGACCGCGCTCGCGCTGGTGATCGTCGGCTGGCTGCTGGCGCTCGGCTACCGCAGGCAGTACGGCGCGCGGCTGGGCGACCGGCGCTTCAAGCTGGCGCAGGTGCTGCTGGTGTTGTGGACGCTGGCGGCGCTGGCCGGCCTGTGCATCGCGCTGACCCAGACCCTGATAGGCTTTCCCGACATGCAGGTGGCGGGCAATATGTCCGACAGCAGCGAATACCGCTGGTTCGCCGACCGCATGGTCGACCAGTTGCCGCAGGCCTGGGTCATCTCGCTGCCGCTGCTTGCGTACCGCCTGCTGATGCTGTTGTGGTGCCTGTGGCTCGCGTACGCCTTGCTTAGCTGGCTCAAGTGGGGTTGGTCGTGCTTCAGCGAGCAAGGTTACTGGCGCGCGCCGAAGCCGAAGCCGGCCAAGGACGCCAAGCCGGCGGACGAACAAGTTGGCGATGCCGTAGCGGCCGACGTATCGCCGGATGGCGCGACCGTCGTGCCCACACCTATTAAGGAATGACGATGCTGCAAATGCGACCTGGCTGTGAATGCTGTGACAAAGACCTGCCTGCCGATGCGGGCGGGGCTTGGGTCTGTTCGTTCGAATGTACGTTTTGCACAGACTGCGTTGAGACGCGGCTGGCGCACCGTTGCCCAAATTGCGGCGGCGCGTTCTCGGCGCGCCCGACCCGGGTCGGCGGCGCGCTCGAACGAAATCCGGCCCAACGTGAGCGGGTGTTCAAACCGGGCGGCTGCGCGGCGGGAACGACCGGCTAGTAAACGCTCCAGAAATCGTGCCGCTTAAACCTAAATCGTAAAAAACCAACATCGTCCTCGCGAATGCGGGGACCCATAGAACAGTTGCTCTGAGCCGACGTTCTATGGGTCCCCGCCTTCGCGAGGACGATGTTGGTTTAGGTCTTCGGTGAAAATCTGAGCCCTTGCGACTTCTTCGACGCCGGTCCCGCCGCTAGGTTTTGTCGGCTGGCGGCGGCGGCAGGCACGCCAGCGCCGCCACGTAGTCGAGCGCGTTGACCGCCTGCGTGGCTTCGCCCAGCCACGCCGGTTCGGCGCCGGCCGTCATGGCACGGATCTGCGCCAGCAGTTGTTCGGCGCGCGTGTCGTTGAAGGCGAGGTGGTGGGCGAGCGGGGCGAGTAGGGCTTCGACGCCGCCGGGGGTGTCAACGACCGAAGCCTGCGGTGGCGCCGGCTGCGCGACCGGCGCGCGTTCGAGCGTGGCGAGGGCACCGTTGACAAGCGCCAGCGCGGCGCCGAATTCTTCCAGCAGCGCCGGCAATGCGCCGGTGGCCTCTCCAGCGAGCGCACTTTCAAGCCTGACCACCACCGCGCACAAACCGTCCGCCCCAAGGTTGGCTGCCACCCCGCGCAAGGTGTGCAGCAGCATCGCGGCGCTGCCATACTGCCCGTCATGGCAAAGCATCCCGAGTTGCGCCGCCGCGTCGGTGTAGCGCAGGTGGAACTGGACCAGCAGGTCGTGGTAAAGCCCCTCGTTGCCGCGGCAGCGCAGCAAGCCGCCCGCCATGTCGATCCCGGCCAGCCCGGCCGGCAACGTCGCCGCCCCCTGCGCCGCCACCCGCGCCGGCTGGGCGCCCGCGCGCGCGGCCGCCAGCGCGAGCTTGTCGCGCCCGATCCAGCACGCCAGCGTCGCCAGCATCAGCTCCGGGTTGATCGGTTTGGTCAGGTAGTCGTTCATGCCGGCGTCGTGACAGCGCTGGCGCTCGCCCGGCAGCACGTGCGCCGACAGCCCGAGGATCGGCAGGTCGGCCACGTCGTGCAGCGCGCGGATCTGCATAGTCGCCTGGACCCCGTCCACGCGCGGCATCTGCACGTCCATCAGCACCGCGTCGAAGCGTTCGTCCCCGTGCAGCACGCTGTGCACCGCCTGCTCGCCGTCGGCCACCATGGTGCAGCGCCCACCCGCGCTCTCTAACAGTTCGCGCACCACCTGCTGGTTGATCTCGTTGTCCTCGGCCACCAGCAGGTGCACGCCGTCGATGCGGCAGGCCTGCGCGGCCGGCGCCGGCAGGTGCGCCGGCGGGTTCAGGTCGAGCGCGAGGAACAGGTTGTCGCGCAGCGCGAGCGGGCTGACCGGCACGCGCATCAGGTGGACCGCGCCGTGCACACCCGCCGCGCCGTCCTTGCCGTCGACCGGGGGCAGCAGAATCAGGTGGGCCGCGCCGGGCGTGGCGAAGTAGTCGCCGTCGCGCTGCACCTGCAGCGCCAGCGCCTGGTCGAGCAGCACGGCGGCGTATGTGTGCTCGCGCAGCAGCGCCGCTGCCGCGTGGGCGTCGTCGGCCACGTCGACCTGCGCGCCCCACGCGTCCAGCATGCGCACCAGCGCCTCGGCCTGCGACGCGCGCGCCACGCCGAGCAGCAGGCGTTTGCCGGCCAATTCCGGCGCCAGCCGGTCGTGCGCCTCGGCCCCGGCCGGCGCCTCGAGCTGCACCGTGAACACGAACACGCTGCCTTCGCCGGGAACGCTGTCGAGCCGGATCGCGCCGCCCATCGCCACCACCAGCTGCTTGCAGATGGCCAGCCCGAGGCCGGTGCCGCCGAACTTGCGCCCGGTCGAACGGTCGGCCTGGTTGTACGGCGCGAACAGGTGGCGCGCGTGCGCCATGTCGATCCCGATGCCGCTGTCGCGCAGCGTGAACGCGAGGCAGACGCCGTCGCCGCCGGCGCCTTCACGGCGCGCCACCTTGAGCACCACCTCGCCGCGCTCGGTGAACTTGATCGCGTTGTTGATCAGGTTGAGCAGGACCTGGCCGAGCCGCAGCGGGTCGCCGACCAGCCGCTGCGGCACCTCGGGCGCGACGTCGAACACGAGCGCGAGGCCCTTGGCCTGGGCCGGCAGGGCGGTCACCGTGGCGACGTGCTCGAGCAGGTCCGAGAACACGAACTCGGTGCGCTCGAGGCTGACCTTGCCCGCCTCGACCTTCGAAAAATCGAGGATGTCGTTGATGATCCCGAGCAGCGCGTTGGCCGCGTCCTGCACCTTGGTCAGGTAGTCGCGCTGGCGCGGCGTCATGTCGGTCTGCAGCGCCAGGTGGTTCAGGCCGATGACCGCGTTCATCGGGGTGCGGATCTCGTGGCTCATGTTGGCCAAAAATTCGCTCTTGAAGCGGGTCGCCGTCTCGGCCAGCTCCTTTTGCGCGAGCAGTTCGCGGTACAGGCCGTTGGTGACGATCGAGAAGATGTTGGCGAACATGAGCATCAGGCCGAGCGTGACGGCCACCCGCACCGCCATCGGCACGCCCATGAACTGCCAGGCTGCCAGCGGCACCATGACCACGACGATCGTGTTGAGCACGTTGGCCGTGCGCAGCGACAGCATGAAATGGAAGATCAGGATCGCCGGATAGGCCCACAGGATGCCCGGCCAGCCTTGCGTCTTGACCGCCAGCAGCAGCGCGAGCATGCCCGGCACGAAGATGATCACGGGCGGCAGCGGCGGGCGCTTGTTGATGTAGATGCCGAGCGCGTTGGCGATCAGCAGCACCGTGACCGAGCTCGTGGCCAGGCCGAGCACCGCGCGCCCCTGCAGGAAGTGGTTGACCGCGAACGGCAGCAGGCCGAGGCCGACCGCGATCGCCAGCCCGTACGAGATGCCGGCGCGGTACTTGGCGATCAGCGCCGACTCGTGCATCGCGTTGTTGTGCTTGCTGTTCATCATGCTGCGGCCCCCTGCGTGGACGGAACTCGGCAGCGGCGCGCCCGGCCCGGGCCGGCGTTGGCGCCGCGCTTCCCGCGCATCGGCCCGCGGGACGGCCGCGCGCGCTTTTTAGTCGCCGAGCACCGACTTGATCTTGGCCAGCGTCTCTTCGATCGGCGCGTGCTTGGACATGCCGGGGCGCCCGCCGAGCTGACCGTTGCGCTCGGTCGTCTCGGTCACCGACACGAGCGAGGTCAGGTAGATCAGCGGGATGTGGCGCGTGTCCGGGTCCTCCGACAGCGCGCGCGAGACGTCGCCGCCGTCCATCTCGGGCATGTCGATGTCGCACAGGATCAGGTCGGGCTGCTCGTGGCGCGCCATGCGCACCACGCCCTTCGGTTCATTGATGACCACCACGTCGTAGGTCTTGTTCAATTTCAGGCTCAGGTAGTCGGTGACGGCATGGTCGTCGTCGACCATCAAAATTTTCTTCTTGGTCACGGCAGTTCCTCTCAAGGGGGTGGGGGTGGTTGATCCGTCGCGTTCAGATCGATAAAGCGAATCGTGACATTTCTAAGGTGCAAGCGCAAGCGCGCGAGCTGTTCCTGCAGCACGGCGCCGTCGACCTGGGCGACGTCGTGTTCGATCTGCTGGCAGTGCTTGCCGGCCCAGCGGAAGCCGTACAGCGCGAAGCTGCCGGCCAGCCGGTGCGCGAGCTGGCGCACCTCGGCCACGTCGTTCATCGCGCACGACAGCGTCATCGAGTCGATGACCTCGCGGCGCGACTGCAAAAAGGCGGGCAGGGCGTCGCGCAGGTCGATGTCGACGCGCACCTCGTCGTCGATCTGGTAGGGCTGCGCCGTTTCGGCCGCGGCCGCCGGCGCTGCCGCCTTGGCCGGCGCCGTGCCCGTCACCTTGTGCATCACCGCGCGGATCTGCTCCTTGCTGACCGGCTTCGACAGGTACATATTGCAGCCGGCCTTGAGGCTGCGCTCGAGGCTGGCCTCGTCGTCGTGCGCCGACAGCGCCACCACCACCGCGCCGGCCAAGCCGGCGTTCTTCTCGTGCTCGCGCAGGCGCCGGGTGGCGTCGATGCCGTTCATGACGGGCATGTCGAGGTCCATGAAGATCAGGTCCGGGCTGTGGCTGATGGCCTGGTCGAGGCCGTCCTGGCCGTTGACCGCCGTGAACACCTCGACGGGCGGGCCCGGCATGAAGCGGCGCATCACGAGCAGGTTGTATTCGTCGTCGTCGACCACGAGCACCTTGAGCGGCGTGAATTCGGCGCCGGCCGCGGTGTCGCGCCGGCGCGGCAGCGCGTCGGCCTCGGGCGCGGCGGCCTCGGTGATCGCGGGCGCGGCCTTGAGGCGCAGCAGCAGCGTGGTGCCGCCGCGTTCGCTGGTCTGCATCTCGATGTCGCCGCCCTGGGCGCGCGCCATCAGGCGCGCCGAATAGGTGCCCAGGCCGCTGCCGTCGGCCTTGCCGGCGGTCGCGTATTTGTCGAAGAAGCGTTCGCGCACGATCTCGGGCACGGCGCCCTGGTTGTGCATGTGCAGCAGCACCTGCTCGCCCTCGCGCGCGATGCGCATGGTCACGCTGTTGTCGTCGGGCGAGGCCTCGAGCGCGTTCTTCATGAGGTTGGCCAGGATCGAGTAGCACAGCAGCTCCTCGGCCCAGACGTGCACGTGCGGCTCGTGCCACGGCAGCACCTGGAAGCGCACCTTGCGCTCGCCCGCGTGGCGCCGCAGGTCGCCGCACAGCTTGTCGAGCAGGTCCATCAGGTCCATCGAACGGGGCCGGAAGCGGTAGGTCGACTGCTCCATCTTGAACAGGTCGAGCGACAGGTTGACCATCGACAGGATGCGGTAGCCGGCGCGCTCGATGATGGTCAAGAGCTCGTCGTCCTCGGGGTCGAGCCGCTTCTTCTCGCGCAGCAGGCGCGGCACCGCGATGATGCTGTTGAGCGGGGTCTTGAGGTCGTGCCGGCTGATCCGCTCGACCTCCTCGCGCAGGCGCACGTTCTCCTGCAGGTATTCGTTCTGGCTCTCGAGCTGGGCGGCTTGGGCGGCGACCTTCGCGTGCGAGGCGCGCAGCTCCTCGTCCATGCGCTTGCGCTCGGCGTTGGCGATCACCAGCGCCAGGTGGTTCTGCACGCGCGCGCGCACGATCGCCGGCGCGAACGGCTTGGTGATGTAGTCGATCGCGCCGGCGGCCAGGCCCTTGGCCTCGTCGCTCTCGCCGTCGGCGCCGGTCACGAACAGCACCGGGATGTCGCGCGTGGCCGCCTGCGACTTGAGGCGGCGGCAGGTCTCGTAGCCGTCCATGCCGGGCATCATGACGTCGAGCAGCACGATGTCGGGCTTGTGCCGCTCGGCCTGCTCGAGCGCCATCAGGCCGTCGCGCGCGAACACGATCTGGCCGAAGTCGTCGAGCAGGTTTTTGAGCAGGCGGACGTTTTCGAGCACGTCGTCGACGATCAGGATCACTGGCAGGGGCATGCTTTATTCTCCGTGGTGGGGGCGCGGCAGGCAGGCCAGCGCGGCCTCGTAATTGAGCGCGTTGACGGCCTCGGCGGCCGCGCCCAGCCAGGCCGGCGCCTGCGCGCCGCACAGCGCCTGCATGCGCGCGAGCAGCTCCTCGGCGCGGGTGTCGTTGACGGCGAGGTATTGGGCAAAACTGAGCGTGAGCGCGCGCAGTTCGGGCGAATCGAAGGCCGGCGCGCCGGGCCCGTCGCCCGGCGCGCTGCGCACGTTCGCGACGAGCGCGGCGAGGCCGGCGTCGACCTCGGCGAGGGCGGCGCCGAACCGGGACAGCGGTTCGGCCAGGGGTTCGGCCAAAGGTTCGGCCAGGGCCTTGGACGGCGCGCCCGGCGCGGCGTTGGCGCGCAGCGCGGCGACGGCCTGCTCGACGCGCGCGGTGGCGGCGCTGAGCGCGTGCGCGCCGAGGTTGGCGGCGGTGCCGCGCAGGGTGTGGGTGAACACGGCCGCCTCGTCGTAGCGCGCCTCGCGGCACAGCTGGCCGAGGTGGGCCGGGGCGTCGGCGAAGCGGCGGTGGAACATCACGAGCAGGTCGTGGTACAGCAGCGCGTTGTCGCGGCAGCGGCGCAGGCCGTCGGCCAGGTCGATCCCGGGCAGATCCTCGGGCAGGCGCGGCGCCGGCGCGGCGTCGGCCTCGCCGTCGGCGCCGTGGTCGGCGGGCGCGCGCGGGCGCTCGGCCGCCGCCGCCAGCCGTTCGGGCCCGAGCCAGCGCGTCATCGTGGCGAGCATCAGCTCCGGGTCGATCGGCTTGGTCAGGTAGTCGTTCATGCCGGCGTCCTCGCAGCGCTGGCGCTCGCTTTGCAGCACGTGCGCCGACAGGCCCAGGATCGGCAGCGCGGCGGCATCGAGGCGCGCGCGGATCTGCAAGGTGGCCTGGACCCCGTCGAGGCGCGGCATCTGCAGGTCCATTAGCACCACGTCGACCGGGTCGCGCTCGCGCAGCGCGCGCTGCACGGCGAGCTCGCCGTCGCCGACGATGGTGCAGCGCCCGCCGGCGGTCTCGATCAGCTCGCGCACGACCTGCTGGTTGATCTCGTTGTCCTCGGCCACGAGCACGTGCACGCCGTCGATCCGGCGCAGCTGCTCGGGCGCGGCGCGCAGCGGCGCCGGCGGGTTCAGGCCGAGCGCCAGGTACAGCGCTTGGCGCAGCGCCTGCGGCGCCAGCGGCATGCGCATGAGCTGGGCGGCGCCGTCGATCGCGGCCAGCTCGCGCCCGCTGCCGGTGGCCAGCAGCACCAGCCGCGGCGCGCCCGGCTCGCCGAAGCGCATGCCTTTCTGCTGGGCCTGCATGGCGAGGCGCGAGTCGAGCAGCAGCGCGGCGAAACCGCGCCCGGGCACGCCGCTGCGGGTCTCGGTGCGCGTCTCGGCGAGCAGTTCGGCCGCGAGCAGGCTGGCGCTGCCGACCGTGATGAACGTCACGTCCCAGGCGGCGAGCATGCGCAGCACGGCCTCGCGCTGCGACTGGCGCGTGATGCCGACCAGCAGGCGCTGGCCGCGGATCTCGGGCGCCATCGCCGCGTGCACCGCGCTGCCGGGCGCGCGCCCGAGTCTGGCCGTGAAGCTGAACACGCTGCCGACCCCGATTACGCTGTCGAGCCGGATGGTGCCGCCCATCGCCTGCACCAGCTGCTTGCAGATCGTCAGGCCGAGCCCGGTGCCGCCGAAGCGGCGGCTGGTCGAGCGCTCGGCCTGGCTGAACGGCGCGAACAGGGCCTTGGCGCGGCCCTGGTCGATGCCGATTCCGGTGTCGCGCAGCTCGAACGAGAGCGTGGCCTGGCCGGCGCCGGCGCCGGCGCCGGCGCCGGCGCCGTCGGCCGCTTCGGCGCCGTCGGCCGCTTCGGCGCCGTCGGCCACCAGCGCGACCGTGAGCACGACCTCGCCGCGGTCGGTGAACTTGATCGCGTTGTTGATCAGGTTGAGCAGCACCTGGCCGAGCCGCAGCGGGTCGCCGACGAGGCGCAGCGGCACGCTCGGGGCGATGTCGAACACCACCGCCAGCCCCTTCTGCTGGGCCGGCAGGGCGCTGATCGTGGCGATCTGGTCGAGCACGCCGGCGAGCGCGAACTCGGTGGTCTCGAGGTTCATCTTGCCGGCCTCGATCTTGGAGAAGTCGAGGATGTCGTTGATGATCCCGAGCAGCGCCTTGGCCGCGTCCTGCACCTTGTCGAGGTAGTCGCGCTGGCGCGCCGTCAGCTCCGTCTGCAGCGCGAGGTAGGTCAGGCCGATCACCGCGTTCATCGGGGTGCGGATCTCGTGGCTCATGTTGGCCAAAAATTCGCTCTTGAAGCGGGTGGCCTGCTCGGCCACCTCCTTCTGCCGCACCACCTGGCGGTACAGCTCGTTGGTGACGAACGAGAAGATGTTGGCGAAGCCGATCATCAGCGCCAGCGTGACGGCCACCCGCAGCGCCATCGGCCCCGGCATCACGGTCCACGCGGTCAGCGGCACCACCAGCGCGACCACGCTGTTGAGCAGGTTGGCGGTGCGGCGCGAGAGCATGAAGTGGAACATCAACACGGCCGGATAGCTCCACAGGATGCCGGGCCAGACCTGGCTGCGGATCGAGATCACGATCGCGACCACGGCCGGCACGAAGATCAGCACCATCGGGATCGGGGTGCGCTGGTGGCGGAAGATGCCGTAGGCGTTGACCGCGAGCATGGCGACCGCCACGCTGGTGGCGATGCCGAGCTCGAAACGGCCCTGCAGGAAGTTGTTCACCGAGAACGGCAGCATGATCAGCGCGCCGGCCAGCGCCAGGCCGTACGAGATGGCGTCGCGGTACTTGGCGATCAGTTTGGCCTCGGGCGAGGCGTCGCCGCGGTCGATGTCGATCATGGCAGCGCCCCGGGCCCGCGGCCGGGCGGCGGCGCCGGCGCCGCCAAGGCGGCCGCCAAGGCGGGCGGCGATTCGGACGCGAGCGCGCGCAGCGTGGCGCCCGCGGCCGGGTAGTCGAGCTCGCCGATCTCGCGCGCGGCCTGCTCGAGCCAGCCCGGGCGCGGCGCGCCGATGCCCGCGCCCAGTTGCGCGATCAGGGTCTCGGCGCGCGTGTCGTTGTGCTCGAGCACCACGAGCAGCTCGCGCACCTGCTGCCGGAAGCGCTCCTCGAGCGGGGCCGCTGGCGCCGCCTGCCGCGCCGCGCCGGGCAGGGCCAGCGGGCGCAGCCCGGCCATCAGTTCGGCGTGGGCGTGGTACAGCGGCGCCACCAGCGCCGGCAGCGCGGCCGCGTCGGCGCGCGCAAGCCCGGCCTCGAACGCGGCCAGCGCGGCCGCCAGCGTGTGGGCGCCGAGGTTGGCCGCGCCGCCCTTGAGCTTGTGGGCCAAAAAGCCGGCCTCGTCGAAGCGGCCGTCGAGCACGGCCTGGGCGATGCGCTCGGCGGCGTCGTCGTTGTGGCGGCAGAACTGGATCAGCAGGTCGCGCAGCAGGCGCGCGTCGCCGTTGCAGCGCCACAGGCCGGCGGCCATGTCGACCCCGGGCAGGCGCGCCGGCAACTGCTCCGCGGCCCCGCCCTCGGCCCCGCCGGCCGCCTCCGGCCCGGCGCGGCGCAGCAGGCGCGGACGCAGCGCGGCGTCGGCCAGCCCGCGCGCGCCGAACACCTGGCGCAGCTTGCGCACCATCAGGTCCGGGTCGATCGGCTTGGGCAGGTGCTCGTTCATGCCCAGCGCCAGGCAGCGCTCGCGCTCCTCGACCATCGCGTGCGCGGTCATGGCGATGATCTTGACGGCGCCGCCCTCGGGGTGGGCGCGGATGCGGCGGGTCGCCTCGTAGCCGTCCATCTCGGGCATCTGCAGGTCCATCAGCACCAGGTCGAAATGCTGGTAGCCGGACTGGGTCAGCGCGGCCAGCGCCCCGAGGCCGTTGTCGGCGATGGTCACCTGCGCGCCCTCCTGCTCGAGCAGCTCCTGGGCCAGGCTCTGGTTGACAGGGTTGTCGTCGACCAGCAGGATGCGCAGGCCCGGCAGGCCGTCGCGCGCGGCCAGGTCGGCGGCCGGCTCGCGCCGGCGCGCCAGCGGCTCGGGCGCGCCGCCGAGCGCGCGCGCGAGCGTGGCGGCCAGCAGCTGCGGCGTGACCGGCTTGAGCAGCACGCCGTCGAGCAGCTCGTTGGCCTCCTTGCTGCCCATCGCCTGCTCGCGCCCGTAGGCGGTGATCATGATGATCACGGGGGTGCCGCCGATGTCGGGGTCGGCCCGGATCGCGCGCGTGGCGGCCATGCCGTCGAGGCCGGGCATCTTCCAGTCCATCAGCACCAGCGGGTAGGGGCGGCCGGCGTCGGAGGCGCGGCGCAGCTCGGCCAGCGCGGCCTCGCCGCCGCCGACCGCGCGCGCGCCGACCCCGAGCGCCTCGAGCTGGGCCACGAGCAGCTGGCGCGCGTTGGCGTTGTCGTCGACCACCAGCGCCTCGCTGCCGGCCAGCGCGGCCAGGCGCTGGGCCGCGTCGAAGCCGTCCCCGCCGGGCGCGCAGGCGCCGAGCCCGAGGCGCACGATGAAATGGAAGGTGGTGCCGCGCCCGGCCGTGCTGTCGAGCCAGATCTCGCCGCCCATCATCTCGACCAGGCGCGCGCTGATCGCCAGCCCGAGGCCGGTGCCGCCGAAGCGCCGCGTGGTCGAGCTGTCGGCCTGCACGAAGGCCTGGAACAACTTGCCGGCCTGCTCGGCCGTCATGCCGATGCCGGTGTCGCGCACCGAAAAATGCAGCGCGACCTGGCCGGCGCGCGCCTGCTCGGGCGAGAGCGCGACCCGGATCTCGACCTCGCCCTGCTTGGTGAACTTGACGGCGTTGCTGCACAGGTTGATCAAGACCTGGCCCAGGCGCAGCGGGTCGCCGACCAGTTGCGCCGGCACCTCGGGCGCGACCTTGATCAGCAGCTCGAGCCCCTGGCGCTCGGCCAGTTCGCCCACGTGCGCGAGCATCGTGTCCATCACCTCGCCGAGCGAAAAGCCGATCTGCTCCATGTCGAGGTGGCCGGCCTCGATCTTCGAGAAGTCGAGCAGGTCGTTGATGATGCGCAGCAGGCCCTGGGCCGCGATGTGGATTTTGTCGAGGTAGTTCTGCTGCTTGGCGGTCAGCTCGGTGCGCCGCGCCAGCGCCGTGAAGCCCGTGATCGCGTTGATCGGGGTGCGGATCTCGTGGCTCATGTTGGCCAGGAAGTCGCTCTTGCCGGCGCTGGCGCGGTCGGCCTTGTCGCGCGCGACTTCGAGCTCGCTGGTGCGCTCGGCGACCTTGGCCTCGAGCGAGCGGTTGAACGCGAAGATGTCCTCCTCGCGCTCGGCGATGCGCCCGATCAGCACGTTGAAGGCGCGGTACAGGTTGCCGACCTCGTCGCGTCCGGGCGGGGTCAGCCGGACCGAGAAATCCTGCTCCTCGGCGATCCGGCGCGCGTGCTCCTCGAGCGCGAGCAGGGGCGCCGAGATGATCCGTTGGAGCAGGCTCGTCAGCAGGGAGCTGAACGCGACCACGCCGGCCAGCACCGCGAGCAGGAAGCGCAGCTCCTTGGTGCCGTCCTGCTCGAGCCGCTCGAGGCGCCAGCCCACGCGCAGGCTGCCGAGCACCTCGTCCTGGCGCACCGGCTCGGCCACGTGCAGCAGTTTGCCCTCGAAGCGCCAGCCGCCGCCGGCCGGCAGCGCCGGCGCGGCCACCGGCGGCGCCAGGCCGTTGCCCTCGATGCGCGTGAACGGGCGCCCGGCCGCGTCGACCAGTTCGATGTAGGCCACGCTGTTGTCGTCGGCCAGCTTGGCCAGGATCTCGGCGGCGCCCTTGGCGTCGTCGAACACGAGCGGGCCGACCGAATACTCGGCCACCAGGCGCGTCTGCGCCAGCGCGTGCTGGACGAAGTTGTCGTAGCGCGCGCGCACCGATTGCTCGCGCATGAAGGCGAGGATCGCGAGCGTGGCCGCGATCACGGTCAGCATGGTGATCAGGATCAGCTTGCGCCGCAGGGGCAGGTCGGCCAGCAGCCGCTTGAATTTATTCCACAATTTTGGCCACCTCCAGCAGGCGGAAGCTCGCCTTCAGGCCGCTCGCCTCGAGCGCCTTGCGGTTGACCTCGACGCGCATGCGGCCGAGGTCCGGGAAAAACCCGATGTGCACGCCCAGCGCCGCCGCCTCGTCGCCTTCGCCGATCAGCAGCACGTGCTCGCGCCCGGCCTCGGCGCGCAGCATCGCCAGCTCCTCGGGCGCGCCCGGCAGCACGATGGCGGCGCGGCAGCCGGCCAGCGGCTCGCCCTTGCGCAGCGCGCGCACCAGCACCGGCAGCTGGCCGATGCTGGCGCGCCGGTAGTAGGCGCGCAGCGCCGCCAACAACGGATGCTCGAGCGGCACGCACAGCGTGAAGGCGACCGGCGGCACCGGCGCCGCCGGCCAGTCGACGAAGCGCGCGACCTTGGCGATCATGGCCGCGCGCAGCAGCTCGGTGCGGCCCGGGGCCGGCGCCGGCG
>JAZKIN010000144.1:0-4693 GCA_040384885.1 Pseudomonadota bacterium
CCGGCCGAGAACGCGCCGGAACCGAGTTGACCCAGGTACAGCGCCGTCCCGCTGCTCAGCGGTGCCAAGCCGGACACGCCCAACGGGCTTGGATCGTAGCCGCTGAACGGCGCGCCGCCAAAGTTGCTCGGCGACGGCGCAGGTGCCGGCACCGTGTCGGTGGTCTGGCGCACAACCGTGGCGGTGCCGATGGCCTGCTCGTACATCGTGGCGCCGTCGAGCACGTAGAAGTGCGTGCGTCCGTCCGGGCCCGTGTCCTGCAACACGATCCCGGTCGGCGCCTGCACGAACACGGTCGGCGCGTTCACTTCGAGCGCGTCGCCGAGCCCGATGCGCGGCCCGTAGCCGTACACCGACACGGTGTTGGCGGTGATGTTGACCGCGCCGTCGACGGCGGCGTCGGCGATGGTGCCGCCGGTGCTGCGCAACAACACGCTGTCGGCCTGGATCAGGCCGATAGCCAGGTTGCCGGCCGCCTCGATGCGCACCGTGCCCGGGGCGCTGAGCTTGACGCCGCCATCCATGCTGATCGCGCCGGTGGCGCTGTTCAACACGATGCCGCCGCCGCTGGTGCTGACGCTGTCGTGCAGCACGATGCCCTCGCGGCCGTCGAGCACGATGCCCGAGCGCACCGACAGCTCGCCGGCGCCGGCGTCCAAGGTGACCAGGCCGCCGTAGACCTCGAACGTGGCCGCGCTGAAGGCGCCGAGCGCGATCGGGGCGATCGTGACGTCGCCCGCGCCGACGACCGCGTGGCCGTCCGCGCCCTGCACCCCGACCACCAGGTGCTGGGTGCCGACCAGGTGCTGCAACATCGCGCTGCTGATGTTGTAGGCGTTGGCCGCGCCGCTGCCGCCGATCGTGATGTCGCGTCCGATGTCGGTCGGGCGCAGCAGCACGTCTTTGGCGCCGACCACGTCGCCGTTCAGGGTCAGGGTGTTGGCCTCGATCACGAACACGCCCGCCGTGCCTTGCAGCACGACGTCGCCGATGATGACCGCGCTCGCACCCTTGATCACCAGCGAACCGCTGCCGATGGTCAGCGCGCTGTCGAAGCGCACCACGCCGGTGGCGTCGATCTGGATGTTGCCGTTGACCGTGACCGGCTTGCTGAAGGTCACGTTCGCGGCGTTGCCGATGGTCAGGCCCGAGAGCGCGCCGCTGGCGCCGATGGCGCCGCCGAACACCACGCTGTCGCCGCCCGCCGCCAAGGTCAGGCTGGCGTTGGCGCCGCTGGCGTCGACGCTTTGTGCGAACACGATGTCGCCGCCGGCCACGCCCGCGCCGTTGCCGGCCGCGATCGTCACGGCGCCGGTGACGCTCACCACGCCTTGTGCGAGCAGGCCTTCGGCCCCCACGCTGCCGCTGATGCTGATCACGCTGCCCGGGCCCGACACATTGAGCACCAGCGCATCGTTGAACAACACCGGCGTGCCGCTGCCGTTGATGGTGATGTCCTGGCCCGGCGCCGCCGCTCCGCCGCCGATCACGATCTGGCCGAAGCCGCCGGTCAGGTTGTTCAGCGCGACCTGGTCGAGCTGCAGCACGCCGCCGGTGGCCGGGCCGCCGATCAGGATGTTGCGGGCAGGATCGCTAGGCATGATCAACAACTCGCCGCCGTTGCCCTGGATCGGGGCATTGATGACGAAGCTGTCGCCGACCACGCTCAGGTCGCCGCCGGGGCCGGCCGTGACCGGGCGTCCGAACAGCACGCCGCCCGTGACCGAGGTCAGGTCGATGTCGCCGGCCGGCGCGCTCAGGCCCGCCAACAGCGCATCGGTCACCAGCACCGTGCCGCCGTCGGCCCGCACCGATTGCACCGAGGCCGTCACGCCGCCGGCTGCAATGTCGAGCGAGTCGCTGTCGCGCACGCTGATGTCGCCGCTGTTGGTGCGTGCGGCCAGGGTCGCGACCGTGGTTTCAAGCGCGTTGAGCTTGCCCGTCGCGCCGATGCCGCTGCCGGCCGCCATGCGCAAGCCCGCAGCAATTACGTTCACGGTCTGCGGCGCGCCGGCTGGCTGGGCGTCCGTGATCATGCCGCCGGCCGTCAGGCTGGCGTTGCCGCCGCCGGCGTCGAGCAGGCCGACGCTGATGTTGCCGCCGGCCGCCAGGCGCAGGTTGGACCCGCGCGTGACGCTGCCGTCGCTCATCGTGATGCTGCCCAGCGCCACCAGCTCGGCGCTGCCGCCTGCGTTGACGGTGCCGGTTTGGGTGATGGCGCCCGCGGCCGAGACGGTGATGTTGCCACCCGGCGTAGACACCGCATTGCCCAGCGCAATGTTGCCTGTGCTGGCTTGCAGCAGGATGTTGCCGCTGCCGTCGGCCAGCACGCTGCCGCCCGTCGCCGCAAGCGTCAAGTCGCCGCTGTTGCTGATCAGTACCAAGCTGCCGTTGGCGCCGCTCGCCAGGCCCGACTGCACCCCGCTCGCAACCGTGGTCCGCTGGCCCGCGCCGTCGATCCGGTTGACCGCCACGTCGAGCGCGCCGACCGTCAGGCCGTCGGTTTCGGTGAGGAACACGGCGCCGCCGGCGCGCGCGCTGAGCGTCGAGACGCCCAGTTCGAGCCGGTTGGCCGCCGTGCCGATCGACATGCCCGCATTAATGCGCAAGCCGCCGGCCATGATGTCGACGCCGGTGTCGCCGGCGCCGTCTTGGTCGAGCACGCTGCCGCCGGCTGTGATGCCGACATTGCCGCTACCCGCAGACAAGGTTTCGATCGTGACATCGCCGCCCGCCGTGATAGCGATGCTGCCGTTGACGGTGCTGGTCGACTGGCCTTCGCCCATGCTGAACAGGCGTCCGGCCAGCAGGTCGATGCTCTGCCCCGCCGCCAAAGTGCCGATGTTGGCGTTTTGCACCAGGTCGTGGCCGGCGCGCAGCGAGATGCTGCCGCCGCTGCTGACCAGGTTCGCCGCAAGGACGAGGTCGGCGTTGGCGCCGTTCGCCGCCAGCAACACGTCCTGGCCGGCGACGACGTCGGCGCCGGCGTTGACGGTGATCGATCCGTTGACCGTGTCGAGCAGCAGTTGGCCGTTGACGGCCGCGAGGCGTTCGACCACGAGCACGTCCGACTCGGTCAGGTAGACACCGGTGGCGCCGGTGGCGCCGAGGATGCCGACCGTGCTCGTCAGGTGGCGCGCGCCGCTGCCGATGCTGCCGCCGGCCACCAGGTCGAGCCTGACTGCGGACACGTTGAGGGTGCTGCCGGCCGCGTTGAGGATGCTGCCCGCGTCGGCGCGCACGGTGACCGTGCCGCCGACCAGGTTGCCCAGGGTGGCGTCGGTGGCCGCGTGCATAGCCAGCGTTGCCGTGCCGGCCAGCGCCGAGGCGCTGCCGACCATGGTCAGGGCGCCGCCGTTGGCGTCGAGCGACATGGCCGCCCCGCTTTGCACGGTGCCGTTGATGGCCAGTGCGCCCGCGCCGGCAAACACCGTCAGCTTGCCGCCGGCGACCGCAGCGATACCGTCGGCGTTGCCGTCGTTGAGTGTGATCGAACCGTTGAGGGTGTCGAGCGCGATGTCGCCGCCCGCCAGCAGGTCGTACTGGGCCGCGTCGCTGGCGATGGCGCTGTTGCCGTCGACAGCCACGCGGTTCAGGGCGATCGCACCGGTGCCCGTCGCCAGCACGCTGGCCTCGGTGATGAACAAGCCGCCCGCGCCGAGATGCGCACTGAGCAGGGCGATTTCGGTTTCGAGCGCGTTGCTCACGCTGCCGACTGCGCCGGCGTTGATGCGCAGCGCGTTGGCCCACACATCGATGCCGGTGGCCGTGTCGGCGATGGCGCCGCCAGCCAACAGGCTGACGCTGCCCCAGGCAGACTGGCCGGCCGCAGATCCGCTGGCGCGGTCGGCTGCGCTGCGGGCGTCGAGCAGGCCCAGGGTCAGGTTGCCGCTATTGGCCGCGTAGCGCAGGTTGCCCGCGTTCGAAGCCGTCACGCTGCTTGCAGACATGGTGATGTCGCGCGCCGCGAGCAGGTCGATGGTGGCGCCGGATGCCAGAGTGGTGATGGCGCCGTTCTGCGCGATATCGCGCCCCGCGTTCAGGCTGATGCTGCCGGCATCGCTGCGCAGCGCGGCGGACAACAACAGGTCGGAATCGGCACCACCACTTTGCAGCAGGATGTTGCCGGCGGCCGTGACGGGATCGAGCAGCGTGATCGAACCGGCGCCGGTGGCAAGCACCAGCCTGCCGGCCGACGTCACGCCGGACATGCCGAGGTCGCTGACCACGGAACTGCTGCCGTCCGCCGCGAGGCGGGTGACCGAAATCGTATCGACCGTGCCGAGCACGATGGCATTCGCTTCGTCGAGGTACAGGCCGCCGTTGCCGGTGCCCGCCACGCTGGCGGAGAGGATGCCCACCGACACTTGCAGATGGGCGGCGCCGGTGCCGGCGCCCTCCCCCGCCGCGGTGCCGGTGGTGACCAGGCGCAAGGTGTTGGCGCTGACGTCGGTGTCGCTGTTGCCCGAGTCGACGATGCTGGCCGCGATCAGGCTCACATTGGCCGCGCTGAGGCTGCCGATGCTCAGCACGCCACCCGCCACATAACGCAGCATGGTGCCGGCGGTGGTCGTGACGCCGTCGTCCATTGCGACCGCACCGCCGGCGCTCAGTTCGACGCTGGCGCCGGCGCTGACCGCCGCCTTCTGGGCGATCGATCCGGCCGCCGACAGCGATACCGAGCCGCCGGTGC
>JAZKIN010000145.1:0-13729 GCA_040384885.1 Pseudomonadota bacterium
TGGACACCGGCTTCCAGCATTTCACGCATTGTTACGGACATGTAATTCTCCAGGGTTGGGTCTGGAATCCGGTCAGCACCATTCAGGCACCCTTTGCGACCGGACTCGCGATTTAACAATATTTTGATGAGATCATCGGGGTGTCGCGCCAACTTCAACGCAACCTTGCTCAAAACCGAATTCAAGCAACCCGAGATTCTACCAGCAAATGCCGTCTCGATCAAGGGGCGGCGCGCCGTGCCGTGAGTGCGCGCTTCCTTTATAATGGCGACATCCTTGCATGGGTTTTGACACGACAAGCCCGCTGTTACGTTTTATTACGTTTTTCATATCCCAAATTTGTTGATTGCGACTCCTATGTCTACTATTTCCATCAAGACCCCCGCAGAGATCGAAGGCATGCGCCTGGCCGGCCGCCTCGGCTCCGAGGTGCTCGATTACATCACCCCATTCGTCAAGGTCGGCGTCACCACGGGCGAACTCGACCGCCTGTGCCACGACTACATGGTCAATGTCCAGGGCACGATCCCGGCCCCGCTCAACTACTGCCCGTCGGGCTACACGCCCTACCCCAAGTCGATCTGCACCTCGGTCAACGACGTGATCTGCCACGGCATCCCCGGCGACAAGGTGCTCAAGGACGGCGACTCGGTCAACCTCGACATCACCGTCATCAAAAACGGTTTCCACGGCGACAACAGCCGCATGTTCCTGGTCGGCAAACCGTCGATCCTCGCGCGCCGCCTGTCCGAGGTCACCTACGAATGCATGTGGCTGGGCATCGCCAAGGTCAAACCGGGCGCCTACCTCGGCGACATCGGCCACGTGATCCAGCAACACGCCGAGAAAAACGGCTACAGCGTGGTGCGCGAGTTTTGCGGCCACGGCATCGGCACCGTGTTCCACGAGGAGCCGCAGGTGCTGCACTACGGCCGCCCGGGCACGCTCGAGCGGCTCGAGGCCGGCATGATCTTCACGATCGAGCCGATGATCAACGTCGGCAGCCGCGAGATCAAAGAAATGAACGACGGCTGGACCATCAAGACCAAAGACAAAAAATGGTCGGCCCAGTGGGAGCACACCGTGCTCGTGACCGAGACCGGCTACGAGGTGCTGACCTTATCAAGCGGCAGCCCGCCGCCGCCGGCCTTCATCACGGCCCCGTCGCAACCGGTCGCGGCCTAGGCGATGGCGTCCGCCGCGCAGACTGGTGACACCCTGGGCCCGGCCGGCGGCGTGCCCAAGGCCAGCTCGCTGAGCCTGCTCAAGCAGCAGCTCAAGGCCGAGCGCGCGCGGCTCATCGCCGCCTTCGGCGACAACGGCAAACCCGAAAAACTGCTGCGCGGCCTGCGCCAGGGCGTCGACACGGTGCTCGGCCAGGTATGGGAGGCGGCCGGCCTGCCGCCCGACACGGCGCTGGTCGGCGTGGGCGGCTACGGCCGCGGCGAATTGTTCCCCCATTCCGACGTCGACCTGCTGATTCTGCTGGGCCGCCCGGCCGACGCCGAGGTCCAGGGC
The DNA here is from genome assembly GCA_040384885.1 of Pseudomonadota bacterium. Taxonomy (GTDB): domain Bacteria; phylum Pseudomonadota; class Gammaproteobacteria; order Burkholderiales; family Burkholderiaceae_D; genus Telluria_A. The sequence goes on from JAZKIN010000145.1 coordinate 1,519, forward strand.
CGCCTCGAGGAACTCGTGCAACTGCTGTGGGACCTCGGGCTCGAGATCGGCCACAGCATCCGCACCATCGACGAGTGCATGAGCGAATCGAAGGCCGACATCACCGTGCAGACCAGCCTGCTCGAGGCGCGCCTCGTGGCCGGCGACATGGTCCTGTTCGGGCAGCTGCAAGAGCACTTCGACGCCGCGCTCGACCCGCAGGCCTTCTTCCAGGCCAAGTCGGCCGAGATGCGCCTGCGCCACGCCAAGTACGAGGACACCGCCTTCAGCCTCGAGCCCAATTGCAAGGAAAGCCCGGGCGGCCTGCGCGACCTGCAGGTGATCCTGTGGGTGGCCAAGGCCGCCGGGCTGGCCAACTCGTGGTCGCAGCTGGCCACGCGCGGCCTGATCACCCAGACCGAGGCGCGCCAGCTCATGGAGAAAGAGCGCGCCTTCAAGGACATCCGGATCCGCCTGCACCTGCACACCAAGCGGCGCGAAGACCGCCTCGTGTTCGACGTCCAGACCCCGATCGCCGAAACGTTCGGGCTGCATACAACGGGCCAGGGCCTGCACCTGCGGCGCGCCAGCGAATACCTGATGCAGCGCTACTACTGGGCCGCCAAGACCGTCACCCAGCTCAACACCATTTTGCTGCAGAACATCGAGGCCCATTTGTTCCCGCAGCCGGCCGAGCCGGTCGCGATCAACGCGCGCTTCAACGAGGTCAACGGCCTGATCGACATCAGCGACGACGACACCTTCGTCAAGACGCCGTCCTCGGTGCTCGAGGTGTTCCTGCGCATGACCGAACGGCCCGACATCAAGGGCATGACCGCGCGCACCATCCGCGCGCTGTGGCACGCGCGCTCCGAGATCGACACCGCGTTCCGCGAGGACCCGGCCAACCGCGCGCTGTTCCTTAAAATATTGCAGGCGCCGGTCGGGCTGGTGCACGCGCTGCGGCGCATGAACGACACCAGTGTGCTGGGGCGCTACCTGCCCAATTTCCGCCGCATCGTCGGCCAGATGCAGCACGACCTGTTCCACGTGTACACGGTCGACCAGCACATCCTGATGGTGGTGCGCAATATGCGGCGCTTCACGATGAGCGAGCACGCGCACGAATACCCCTTCTGCAGCCAGCTGATCGCCAACTTCCACCGGCCGTGGCTGCTGTACCTCGGCGCGCTGTTCCACGACATCGCCAAGGGCCGCGGCGGCGACCATTCCAAGCTCGGCACGGTCGACGCCGCGCAGTTTTGCGCGAGCCACGGGATCGGCCTTGATGACACCGAGCTGGTCGTGTTTTTGGTCGAGAACCACCTCGTCATGTCGCAGGTGGCGCAAAAGCAGGACCTGTCCGACCCCGACGTGATCGAGGCCTTCGCCGCCCAGGTCGGCGACGAGCGGCACCTGACGGCGCTCTACCTGCTGACCGTGGCCGACATCCGCGGCACCAGCCCCAAGGTCTGGAACGCCTGGAAGGCGAAGCTGCTCGAGGACCTGTACCGGATCACGCTGCGCGTGCTCGGCGGCGAGCCCCACTCAACCGACCGCGAGCTCAAGAACCGGCAGGAGGAAGCCAAGACCATGCTGCGCCTGTACGGGCTGCCGGCCAACGCCCACGAAAAATTCTGGCAACAGCTCGACGTCGCCTACTTTTTGCGGCACGAGGCGTCCGACATCGCCTGGCAGACGCGCTCGCTGTGCGAGCGGCTCGACAGCGACAAGCCGGTCGTCAAGTGCCGCCTCGCGCCGATCGGCGAAGGCTTGCAGGTGGTGGTCTACATCAAGGACCAGCCCGACCTGTTCGCGCGCATCTGCAGCTATTTCGACCGCAAAAATTTCAGCATCCTCGACGCCAAGATCCACACCACGCGCAACGGCTACGCGCTCGACACCTTCATGGTGACGGAGCAAAATTTCGCCAAGAGCTACCGCGACCTGATCAGCCTGATCGAGCACGAGATCGGCGAGCTGCTCGTGTCGCAGGGGCCGCTGCCGCCGCCGACCAAGGGCCGCCTGTCGCGCCTGTCGCGCACCTTCCCGATGACGCCGACGGTCGACCTGCGCCCCGACGAGCGCGGCCAGTACTACCTGCTCTCGATCGCCGCCAACGACCGCACCGGCCTGTTGTACTCGGTCGCCAATGTGCTGCAGCGCTACCGCATCAACCTGCACACGGCCAAGATCATGACGCTCGGCGAGCGCGTCGAAGACGTGTTCCTCGTCGACGGCGCCGCCCTGAACAACTCGCTCAAGCAGATCCAGCTCGAAACCGACCTGCTCGACGCGCTCAAAGTCTGATCCGCACCACCTGTTTAGCACCGCCTTTTTTTTGTACTGCCCTTTCCTCTACCGATTGAAACAATGACCGAACTCCTGCGCCTTTCCAAACGAATGTCCGAACTCGGACTGTGCTCACGCCGCGAAGCCGACGAATGGATCGAGCGCGGCTGGGTGCGGGTCGACGGCAAGGTCGTCTCGGAACTGGGCAGCAAGGTGCTGCCGAGCCAGGTCGTCACGGTCGAGCGCCAGGCCGCGGCCGAGCAATCCAAGCGCGTCACGGTGCTGATCAACAAGCCGATGGGCTATGTCAGCGGCCAGGCCGAGGACGGCTACACGCCCGCGATCGCGCTGATCAAGGCCGAGACGCGCTGGGCCGAGGATCCCTCGCCCGAGCAGTTCCATCCGACCCAGCTGCGCAGCCTGGTGCCGGCCGGCCGCCTCGACATCGACTCGGTCGGCCTGCTGATCCTGACCCAGGACGGGCGCGTGGCCAAGACGCTCATCGGCGAGACCACCACGGTCGAGAAGGAATACCTGGTGCGGGTCCAGTACAGCAAGGTCGGCAAGCTGCCCGAGTCCGACCTTAAAAAGCTGTGCCACGGCCTGTGGATGGACGGCAAGCCGCTGTTGCCGGCCAAGGTCCGCTGGCAGAACGAGGACCAGCTCAGCTTCACGCTGCGCGAGGGCAAGAAGCGCCAGATCCGGCGCATGTGCGACATGGTCGGCCTCAAGGTCATCGGCCTCAAGCGCGTGCGCATCGGCAAGGTCAAGCTCGGCGACCTGCCGGTCGGCCAGTGGCGCTATTTGCGGCCGGACGAACAGTTTTAAGGAGCTTTCTGCGAAGCGCCCCTCGCGGGCCGACAGCGGGGATGCCTGCCTAAGTGCCGCATGAAGTGCCGCCGCACCCAGTGATTTCCGGTCTCATCATGTTCAGCGAAACGGCCCGCCATGACACATCCGCCCGACGACGACCCCACCGCCCTGCTCCCCGGTCAGGCTGCCGCGGCCGCCGGCGCCGACGGCGTGCCCCACAACGCGCTGGCTAACGGCACCAGGCTTGGCGAGTTCAACATCATCGGCCTGCTCGGCGAAGGCGGCTTCGGCATCGTCTACCTTGCCTACGACAGTTCGTTGGGGCGGCATGTGGCGATCAAGGAGTACATGCCGGCCGAGTTCGCATCGCGCACGGTCCAGGCCGAGGTACGGATCAAGGCCAAACACCATACCGAGTCGTTCGCGGTGGGCCTGCGCAGTTTCGTCAACGAAGCCCATATGCTGGCGCGGTTCGACCATCCGTCCCTGCTCAAGGTCTATCGTTTTTGGGAGGCCAATGGCACCGCCTACATGGTGATGCCCTATTACAAGGGCCCGACCCTGAAACAAGCCCTGCTCGCGCGCGACGGACCGCCCGCCGAAGCGTGGCTGCGCAACTTGCTCGAGCCGCTGCTCGAGACGCTCGCCCTGCTCCATGCGCAAAACTGCTTCCACCGCGATATCGCGCCCGACAACATCCTGTTGCTCGACGACGGGCGTCCGCTGTTGCTCGACTTCGGCGCGGCGCGCCGCGCGCTGAGCGAAAAGACCCAGGCCTTCACGGTCATCCTCAAGCCGGCCTATGCCCCCATCGAACAATATGCGGAAACTCCCGGCATGCACCAGGGCGCCTGGACCGACCTGTTCGCGCTGGCCGCGGTCGTGCATTTCGCCATCGACGGGCGGCCGCCGCCATCGGCGGCCGGACGCGCCATCGCCGATCCGTATGTGCCCCTTGCGCGCCGCTACGCCGGACAGTACAGCCCCCAGTTCCTGGCGGCGATCGACCGCGCCTTGTCGTTCCGGCCGGCGGACCGGCCGCAAAGCGTGGCCGACATGCGCGCCTTGCTCGGCCATGGGATGCCGTTGCCCGACCCGCCGCGCAAGCGACGGCGCCGCTTGCTCGCCGCCGGTATCGCGGGGTGCGCGATGGCGGCAGTGGTGGGGGGCGGCTTTTACTTTGTGAAGCAGTCGGCCGCGCCGCAGGCGCTTGCCCCGCAGGTGGCGGCAGCGGCGCCGGCGGCAGCGGCAAAAACGGAAATCGCGCCGGCCCCGGTTGCCACCAAGGCCCAGGACATCGAAGCCCTCACGACCGAGCTGCTGGAGGCTGTGTCGGAAACTCCCGCAGCGCCGGCGCCCGTTCGGATCGCTTGCACCGAGATCGGACGATTCGCAAGCGATGCCCAGGCACGCGATTTCAGGCGACAACTCGGAGCGCTCGCCGTCGGCGACGTCGAAGCGCTTGGGGGGGCGCTGCACAGGGTCTACATCCCCGGGTTTCCCACCGAAGCTGAGGCCAACAGGAAGGGCGCGCAACAAAATTTCGCGTTCACGGTGGGACGATTCGAAGAGTCCCCCGAGCAAAATAAATGGGCAATCGTTCTGGGTGATTCACTCGACCGGCGCCAGGCCGATGCGCTGCAGGCAAAGCTCAACCGGCAGGGCATCAACCACGCGCAGACCGTCGCGATTTTTCCCGCCATCAGGACGGCGAGGTTGCGCGTCCGGAATATCGACGAGGCCACCGGGCGCAGTCTTGCGGCCATCGTCGCCAGGTTCCCGGCGCTGCGCATGCGGCGCTGCGGATAGGGCGCTGATCGACACCGCCCCCGGTGCCGCCCCGGCGGCGCGCGTGATTCCTACTTGACGACACCGACGGCTTCGACCGTCACGCGGCGGTTCTGCGCGCGGCCGGCGGCGCTCGCATTGTCCGCCCGCGGCGCGCTTTCGCCGCGCCCTTCCGTTTGCACGCGCGCTGCGGCGACACCTCTGGACACGACGAAGGCGGCGACCACCTCTGCCATACGCTCCGACACGCGCTGGTTGTAGGCGTCCGGCCCCTCCGACGAGGTATGTCCGGTCACGGTCATGGCGCTCAGTTCCACGCGCCGCAACTTGCCGAGCATGTCATCGAGCGCTTCGCGGCCTTCCGCATTGAGATCGTGACTATCGAAGTCGAACAACACTTCGGCCGCGAACGAGACCCGATCCCCCACCGCCACAGGGCGCGCAATCGCCGGCGCCGGCGCGGCGGCCACTGTCGCGGCCACTGTCGCGGCCGGTGGTGGCGCCGGCGTTACCGCCGGCGTTGCCGCCGCTTGCGCACCCGCCTGCCCGGCCACATCGGGCGCAATTGTCGATGCCGGCGCCGCCGCTTGCGCCGCCCCCTGCTCCCCAAGCCCCGCTTCCTGCGCCGGCAAGCTTGCCGCTTCGACGCGCGCCTGTTCTTGCGTTTGCAAAAGCGGGGCCGCGGCGGGGGCTTGCGGCGCCTGGTCGAACATGACGTAGCCGCCTGCCGCGGCCGCGAGGATGCATATTGCAATACCGGACAGGAGGAGCCGGCGTCGTTTTTTGCGGGGGCCCTCCCCTGACGGCGCGGCATGGCCGAGCAACGCGCACATGGCGGCCGCGCTTTGCGGCCGGTCCGCCGGCCGGAACGACAAGGCGCGGTCGATCGCGCTCAAGAATTGCGGGCTGTACCGCCCGGCGCAGCGGCGCGCCAGCGGCACATACGGATCGGCGATGGCGCGCCCGGCGGCCGACGGCGGCGGCCTGCCGTCGATGGCGAAATGAATGACCGCGGCGAGCGCGAACAAATCGGTCCAGGCGCCCTGGCGCATGCCCGGCGTCTCCGCATACTGCTCGATGGGGGCATAGGCCGGCTTGAGGATGACCGTGAAGGCCTGGGTCTTTTCGCTCAGCGCGCGGCGCGCCGCGCCGAAGTCGAGCAACAGCGGACGCCCGTCGTCGAGCAACAGGATGTTGTCGGGCGCGATATCGCGGTGGAAGCAGTTTTGCGCATGGAGCAGGCCGAGCGTCTCGAGCAGCGGGTCGAGCAATCGTCTGAGCCAGGCCTCGTCGGGCGCGCCCTCGCGCGCGAGCAAAGCCTGTTTCAGGGTCGGGCCCTTGTAATACGGCATGACCATATAGGCGGTGCCGTTGGCCTCCCAAAATCGATAAACCTTGAGCAGGGACGGATGGTCGAAACGGGCCAGCATCTGCGCCTCGTTGACAAAACTGCGCAGGCCCACTTCGAACGACTCGGTATGGTGTTTCGCCTTGATCCGGACCTCGGCCTGGACCGTGCGCGACGCGAACTCGGCCGGCATGTACTCCTTGATCGCCACATGCCGCGCCAACACGCTGTCGTAGGCAAGGTAGACGATGCCGAAGCCGCCTTCGCCAAGCAGGCCGATGATCTCGAACTCGCCCAGCCGGGTGCCGTTTGGCAGCGCGTTGCGGGGCGCGGCATCGGCATCGGCCGCCGGCGCGGGCGGGCCGGGTAGCGCGACAGTCAGATCGAAATCATGCGGAGGATTCATTCCTTGAGTCCCGGGAAAGCTGGAATAGGATGGGCGCGCTCAGTTGCCGATGGAAAAATTGATCAGCGGACCGCCGTGCTCGCGCTCGCAACCGGCGGAAATCTGGCCATTGCCCACGAGATAACATTCCGTGCGGCGCAAGACAACCGCCTCGCTCTGGTTGCCGAAGTACACCCATGTTCCAAAGCTGGACGCGTCCGAGAGCACGAATTGCCCGCCGCGCCATTCGAGCGTGGCATGCATCCGGGAGACGCGCGTATCGTTCAGGGCAAGCGCGGCGCCCACACCCCGGCCGATCGACAACTTCGGGCCCGTGGTGCGCAACCTGACGGTTTGATCGCCGGCCTTCAGTTCGAGCACCAGGCGGGCGGCGTTGGACACCATCGACGGCCCCATCATGGTGGCATCCTCGTCGCGGCCGGTCTGCCATTCGACGCGGTAGACATGGCTCGGTTCGGCCTTCCCCCGCAAATGCATGGGACCGAGGCTGCGCAGCGCCGCACGCTGGACCGGCGCGAGCGCGGTCCAGACGCTTTGCGTGGTGAGAATTTGGGACGCGCCGGCCAGGTCGGCCAGCCGCGCGGCCGAATTGACCGTGTCGCCAAAACAGTCGCCGTCGATCTCGACCACCTCGCCCGACTCGATGCCCATCTGCATTTGCACGGGCGCGCCGCTGCCGCCCGGAAGGATGGGCCGCTCAAGCAGGTGTTTTTGGATGCCGACACAGGCGGCAAGCGCATCGCCCTCGTGCGGGAAGACCACGAACAAGCCGTCGCCGAGCAGCTTGACCACACGGCCGTGATGCTGCTGGAAAACCTGGCTCAAGGTTCCGACGAGCTGGGTGACGAAACGCGAAGCGGTCTCGTCGCCGAGGCGCTCGAACATCCCGGTGCTGCCGACGACATCGGCAAAAACGACCGTGGTCATGGCAGACCGCCCGTCTTCGCCAACGCGGCGAGCGCGGGGTTGGGCAGTGGCGCTTCAGCTTTGATGTGCATCTGCCGGTTTCTCACTGAAAAGCGGTGCGGGACGATGTGGGCTTGTGCCCTGCCCGTCAACACCGGGCTTGGATAACGCAAACGGTAAAACGGTAATGCACAAAGCCGGTTTGTGGCCGTGCCCAATGCCTGGAAACGCGGCCATGTAGCAGGGATATCATGCCCCGGGCCGGCACAAAATGTCAACACGTCAATTATTTCCCGCGCCTACGGGGTGTTCCCCAAACCGGCAGCGTCCGGGTCCGGACGCTGCCGCCCACATAAAAAAAGGACGCCGAAGCGTCCTTTTTGTGGCTGCGTCGTGGATCAGTTTTTGCAGCCGTAGGTGTGGAGGCGGTCGTAGGCGGCGCGCGCCTGCACCAGGCCGTGGCCGTACTTGACGTCGCGCCCGACCGGACCCAAGTCCTGCGCGCTCTTGCCGAGCGTGCTGCGGATCTGCGCCGCGCTGCACATCGGGAAGTAACTCCGCACCAGCGCGGCGACGGCGGCCAAGTGCGGCGTCGCCATCGAGGTGCCGTTGAAGGCGTCGTAGTTGTAGGCGCGCACCGTCACGCTCGCGTTCTGGCCCAGCTGGGCCAGCATCGCCGCGCCCTCGGCGGCCGAGGCGGTCACCGACGGGATCGCCGTCACGGTGGTGCCCAGGGTGCCGGTGAAGCTGGCGCCGCCGGCGCTGTTGAAGACCACCGCGCCGACCCCGCCGCTGGCCTGGCAATTGGCGACCTTGACGCCGAAGGCGATGCCGCCGCCGCGCTGGATCAGGCAGACCTTTCCCGCCACCGCCGGGTCGGTCGCGCCGCCGAGGCCGAAGTTGGCCAGCGGCGCGCTGCCGACCGCGCGCGGCGAACCGGTCATCGCACCCGGCACGTAGTTGACGGCGCCGATGCGCAGCTCCGACCTGGTCGCAAAGCCGAGCGGCACGGTCGAGAGCACGGCCACGCCCGGCGCCGACAGTTCGACCTTAGGACTGAAGTTCGAGAACGCGGCCCACTGCTTGTTGACGTCGAGCGCGCCGACCGAGACCACGCTGGTGGTGCCGGCGTTGCTCGAGGCGGCGATCGAGAGCACGCCCTTGGCGGCCAATGCGTGGAAGTCTTCCTGCTCGGTCTGGCTCGGGGGCGGGCCGCTGAGCGACATGCTGATGATGTTGCGCCGGCCTCGCCGCATTCGTTGGCCGCGTCCGACAATTCCGACGAGTAGATCCAGCCGTTGGCGCTGAACACCTTGACGATGTGCAGGCGCAGCTGGCGATTCGGGATCACGCCGACCACGCCCACGCCGTTGTTGTTGAGCGCGGCAAAGGGTTTGACTGCCACAACTTGAATTTGGAATGGCTTTCGCAGCGCCACCACATCGTCACGTGATGGCGCACTGCGGGTCGACATCGACACCCAATTCCGCGGGACCGCCTTCGCCGCCTTGCTCAACCCGCATGCTGGAACAGTTCGAGCATCGGTTCAGAACTGCTGGGAGTCAATGAGGGAGATACCCGTTTGGCGCTCCCAGAGCGGTGCGCTTGCCTTGGCTAATGAAATGGACGCTTCCTTTCCACACGTGGCAAGGAAGGAGCTAGTTAAATGCTTCTTAACTACGCTCTCACGGGGCATACTCAGGACGGTTCATACGAACCGAATTTCGAACATACTGCTGAGTACGACGTTGCGATTCCCGTCGGAATTTCGCATATCGCCAGGGCCCCTTATCCGCATACTTGTTCACGCGCCTCAGGACGGTGCTTCAAACGAATGAGCATTGTGCCCTTTACACGTACTGATAGTCGCTTCTTCCTGTCGACAAGCAAATCTGCGCTGACGCAATCGACGATCGCTTCCCGAGTTTTCAGGTTGATCAAAATTTCGGGCGGGCCAGAGGTCACGCCACACATCGGAAACGAAGATTCGGCAACTCCAACTGTACAATTTCGCAGCTTTGCATACTTGCTTACCCCGATCACGGTGCAAGCGGTGTCATAAGTACAAATTGTGCTTGCGTGTGCGTCGAACGCCAGCAATCCGCATAGGGTCAATGTTAGCAGCAAGCTGTTGTTCTTCATCATCATCAAATAACGCCTCAAGAATTAGCCATTGGCGTGGATGGCCGAAATACGCCGGCGAGGAAGCGATAACCGGTTTGCCCCCTTCAAAGCAATCCCCGCAAGGCGATGCAATGTTTCGGCGCGATGGACCGGAGCGTTTTCTTGAGTGGCACAGCAACATAGCGATTCCGATGTCGTGTGTTTTCCCGGAACAGCATGACTTCGCCCCATTGCTCCTCGTCTATACTCAGGCTAGCAAATTGCTTCAACACCCCGGTCGTGAGACGGTAGCAAACCAAAGACGTGTATGAGCCTTCGCTCAGGCTCAAGGCGATCAATCCGCGCCCAAGAAAATGAATCCGCCCGCCGGTGATCGTATTGTTATTTTGCGTGGACCAAACCCCTCGCGCGCTAACGATCTCGACGTTGTGAATGGGGATGCGCTGGAAGCGCCCGCGCGCACCAAGCGCGAAGAAATCGCAACTGAGCCAATCGGCCGACTCGTAACTGCCGCAGGCATACAGTTCACGCACGCCGTCACCCTCAATATCACCAAAAGTCAGCCTGTGGTCTTCGTGGTCCCAATCGAGGCGAATCGGAAAAATATGACTGGCGACCTTGCCCTTTCCGGCTACCCGGACGATCCATCCCTGCCCCCCGCGCTTGACGTCCCTAAATTCCGAAATCGCGCTCGGCCTGTCTCGCTCAACCGCGACGCGCTGGGTCGTCAACTGGAGCGCCGCCGACGTTGACGGGAATTGGGCGCAGCAGGCAAACACGAAAGCCAATCTTGTTTTCATGGTTTTGTAGTCCACGCGCTCTCTAAATCCAACGTAGTAAGTGTTCCTAGTTTTCGATAGTAAATTAATCTCGTATCTACTGCAAGTAACCGTAGTAATTGCCACTTTTGGCTGCGACCGCCTCGCGCTTGCCGGGAGGTCACGCATATGGCTCGACGGCGCTTGGGTCGGCCTGAGGACTGCTGTTGCACCGCTCGCCACGCTCACGCCGCGGCGCAGTGGCTGCGCCGCTCGATCATCGCAACAAGCAAGCTTGACTGCCGTTACTGTATTCAATTCACTTGGGCGAAGCCAAGCCGACGCGCCGCAGGGGCGCACGCCACTTGGCTGCGCTGGTACCGACGGCTTTCGCGTGACACAACGGCTTTTCGCACAACCGTGTCATTTGCGATGTCCGCCGCCGGTCCACGTTCGCCACGGTCATCCGCTCGCCAAGCTGATGCTAGTGCAGCAAACTACTATTTCAAAAAAATCCTTTAAATAGAAGAATCTCCACATGAACGGCCCAGCGCGTTCACCACACCCTGAACTTGAGTTGCACCGACAGGCCGGTGTGCAGCCTATCTTTGTAACCGGGCACAAAAGCGAGGTTGACGCCGACCCGCTTGTACTCAATCGTCGCGGTCGGGATCAGCGCGGGGAACCAGCCGCCGTCGCGCATCTTCGGATAGCCGTTGAGGGCCGCGAACACGGCACCCAGGCGCACCGGGCCGATCTGGTAGGGCTGGTAGATCACGCCGGCGTAGGTGGTATGGCCGTAGTCGCTGTTGAGGAAGCGGCCGGCGGTGGCGCTCATGGTGCTCGAGAAACGGTACTCTAGGCCCGCGCCAGGGTTGCGCCCGTTGAGGCCCTTGTCGTGGTTGACGTGGTAGGTTGCGAAGCCGGTATCGAGCCACACCTCGCTGGCCGGGGCATGCTCGATCTTGCGCAGGATCTCGGCGGCGGCCGGCATCGAGGCCAGCAGCGCGCTGGCGCAAACGGCGGTGCGGGTGATAAAGGCGAAGCGGGCGAAGGTGGCGTTGCGCGATGGTTTCATGGGTCGTCGTGGTTGGAGGTATGTTCGGGAGCACCGTTTCGCTGAGTCAGCTGCGCGAAAATTCGGCGATTCCGGCAGGATACAGGAAGGCGGGCAAGTGGTCGATGAGGTGGGGCTAATGTTGCCTGCGCGTGCACTTCGTTGCCGGCACGCTTGAACCACCCGGCGCTGAAACAAAAACGCCAACCCGCTTGGGTTGGCGCTGGTACTGCAGTCAAGGTGCAGGCGCAACTGGCCTGCCCCCTGCCCTTACGGCAGGAAATCGCCCAAGGTCAGGGTGGTCACGCCGGTCAGCACGATCGCGAACTCGGCATCGGCGTCGCCGTCGGTGTTGCCGTACAAGACACCGTCGACGATGCGCAACTGGCCCGCCGTCGTGAAGGCGGCATTACTCGCGATCATGCTCGTGAACGCATCGTTGCCGGCCGTGTCGGCGTCCGCGTCGATCCCGGACAGGTCGATCTTGTCGATCCCCTGCGCAAAGTCGCCGATCGTGTCCCACGTGCCGCTGGTGAAGCCGCTGTCGGCGATGCTCAGGAACGAGAAAATGTCCGCTCCCGCGCCACCACTGAGGAAATCGGCGCCCAGGCCGCCCGTGAGGACGTCGTTGCCGCCGCTTCCCATCAGCACGTTACCGCCCGCATCGCCCGTCAGGCTGTCGTCGAAGGCCGTGCCGCTCAGGTTCTCGATGCCGGCCAGCGTGTCCGAGCCGGAACCGC
>JAZKIN010000146.1:0-42180 GCA_040384885.1 Pseudomonadota bacterium
GCCGACGTTCTATGGGTCCCCGCCTCCGCGAGGACGATGTTGGTTTTTGATATTTTAATTTTCTCCGACGCGATTTCTGCCGAATCCAGCGGCTTATTTTAGGTTTTGCGACACCTTCGCCATTCCGGCCAGCCGCAGCGCCACCTTGTAACGAAAGTAGCCGCTCTCGAGGTAACGATACAAGTTCTTCCCCGGACACAGGGTCTCCGTATGGTCCTTGTGGCCGCGAATGTCGTCGATCGACAGGCGATGCCGCGCGACCAGCAAGGCCATCATGTCGACCACCGCGTCGAGTTGCTGCTGGTTCGGCTCGACGTCTTCGAAATTTCCGACCACTTCGATCAGCGCCTGCCCCTTGGGATCGTAGGCCGTGTTGGTATCGCCCGCGTAGCGCAGGTCGCGCGCCTCGAAGGTTTTGCCGTGCAGGTCTACGACATAGTGGTAGGGAATATCGATCCATTTCTTCGTCTCGCGCGACCAGCGCTGCAGCGAACGCAGATACTGCGCCGGATCCGTGCCCGCTTTGTAGGTCTCGCCCTGGTGGTGCAAGGTGATGCCGGTGATCGTGTGCGGACGCGCCAGCGTGGCGTCTGCCGGTGTGGCGCCCCAAGCGTGCGCGGGAACGATGCCTTGCTCGATCCCGGCGAGCGTGGCTGGACCGGCGGCATACGCAGGCAGTGCGATCGACAACGCAAGCGAGAGTGCGGCGGGCAGTTTCATGGGGCAACCGTCAAGAAGGAAATGTGCAAATTGTACGCCCAACGGATTCATCGTTGGCAAGGTCGCCTGACAAAGGCATGCTTTCGAGAAGCGCAAGCATGGGTGGAGCTGATTCGTGGATTGGTTATACTGCACGAACGCGAAACAGGAGCCCGATTCATGTTTACCCCAGAGCATTTCACTGCGGTATGTCCCGCGATAATCGTCAGCCGAACTGAACTCCCTGCGCTGACGATCGGGAAAATGAAGGCACAAAGTTGAAAGGCCTCGGCCACGCCGACCGGTGGTAAGCTACTATTGTTGTCACTTTAAACTTGAAGGAATTTTATGAAACCGCTGTTCTCCTCCGACGACGACGCGCAGGCGGCACCGGTGCCTCCTGTGGCTACCGCGGCAAGCTTGCCGCCGCTATTCGAACCTGCCGCCGCTTCGGCCATGCTGCCGGAGTTGCGTCCGGAGCCGAGCGCGGCCCCGCTGGTCCGGGTCGACATCTCCGGCATCGACGACAAGGCCATCGAGTCGCTGGGCGGCTCGACCGGCACCGGCATCGCCAAGGTGTCGGCCAAATTGCTCGGCACGGTGCGCGCGTCCGATGCGGACGTATTCGGCACCCAGTTGAACGAATTGATCGCCACCTCGAAGGGCCTGGACCCGGCCAAGCTGCGCTCCGGCGGGCTGATGTCGCGCGTCTCCAACCTGTTCGGTTCGGTCAAGGAGAAAATGCTGTCGCAGTACCAGGTGGTCGAGTCACGCATGGACACCCTGGTCTCGGAGATGACGCGCCACGCGAACCTGCACAAGGGCCGCATCAGCGATTTCGACGAGATGTATAAAAACCTCGAGGTCTACTATCAAGGCCTCGATGCCGACGTCAAGAAGGGCGAGGCCTGGGCGGCCCAGCTCGCACAAGCGATCGCGCAGCAGCCGGCGGCGGCCAACGCGTTCGAGGCGCAGCAGGCCACCGAGCTCAAGCGTCGTCTCGAGCGTCTCGAAAAACGCGTCGACGACCTGCGCCGCGCCATGCTCATGGCCACGCAAATGGTTCCGCAAATCCGCCTGTCGCAGGACAATGCGCGCTCGCTGACGGACACCTTCACCGATATCGTCAACGTGTCGATTCCGGCCTGGCGCAACGTGTTCTCGCTGTACCTGCTGCAGCTTGAGGCCAAGCAGAGCGCGGCCGTCGCCAACGCGGCCTACGACGCCACCGACGCGGCCTTCCGTGCCCAGGCCGACATGTTGCTCGAAAACACCGAGACCGTGGCCCGCGTCAAACAGCGTTCGCTGGTCAGCCTCGAGACGGCCCAGCACGTCCAGACGCAGCTCATCACCGCCTTCGACAAGCTCGAGCAAATCTCGAAGGAAGGCCAGCAGCGCCGCAAGGACGAGCTGCCGAAGCTGCAGGAACTCGAACGCGAGCTGATCGCGCGGTTCTCGCCGACCGGCGCGTAAGCGCGGCACCGCCCATTGCGCCCGCGCCCGATTCCAAGCAAAATATTATTTCCATAACAAAAGGAAAGTCATGCCGATTACTCTCGAAACTGGCCACCGCATCAACCTCGAAAAAACCTCCCCCGGCCTCAAGCGCGTGCGCATCGGCCTCGGCTGGAAGGTCAACGCGGCCGACGGCCAAGCGTTCGACCTCGACTCGTCTGTGTTCCTGTGCAAGAAAAACGCGGCCGACGAGCCGGTCATGATCAGCAACGCCCACTTCGTCTATTACAACCAAACCACGTCGCCCGACGGTGCCGTCGTGCACTCCGGCGACAACCGCACCGGCGACAAGGATGGCGACGACGAAGTCATCACCGTCGACCTGGGCAAGGTCCACCCTGACGTCGTGGAGATGCCAATTGTCGTGACCATCCACGATGCCGAGGTACGCAAGCAGAACTTTGGCCGCGTCAACGGCGCCTACGTCAAGGTGTACAACGACGAGACCGGACAGGAGCTCGCGTCCTACGACCTCAACGAAGACTACTCGGACAAGACCGCCCTGCAGTTCGGCTCGCTGTACCGAAAGGACGGCGAGTGGCGCTTCCAGGCGGTAGGCGCCGGCTTCAAGCTGAATCTGGCGACCTTCATCCGCAAGCTCGGCGGCACCGTCTAAGGACGGCATCTCCCGGGAGCACTGTTTCGATCGAAGCGCCAACGGCTCTCCCGACTACGACTGCCAAATGACAAATAAAACGCCCAAGGCATTCGACTTCGCAGAGGAGTCGTTGCCGCCAGACCCCATCGACCGCGCGGCCGCGCCAAAGGCGTTCGACTTCGGCGACGAGCAGCTTTCCTCGTCGGCGCCGCAAGCGGCCGTGCCGGTCCCCAACGCCACGCCGCCGAAGGAGCTGTCGTTTGACGACGTGCCCGAGGCGCCGGCGGCAAGCGTGCCCACCAAAGCCGCGCCGAGCACCTTGTTCGACAGCGAGGACCACCCCGCGGTGCGCGATGCGCTGGCCGCCGTCCGGACAAACTATCCCGTGTTGTTCGCGCACTCGGAGCAGCGCTTTGCCGCCATGTTCCGCCGCGTCCTGCCGGTCAAGCTGTCACTGGTCACCAATTGGGCGGAGGCGCCATTGATGGAGCAGGCGGCACTGCTCCTGCCCATGACAAGGCTGGTGCGCAAGTTCTCGGAGATGGAAGTGCCGGCACTGCTCGAGGACGCGCTTGAGAGCACCAAGCCGCCGACGGGCGTATTCGGCAAGTTTCTGGGCCGCTCGTCAACGCCTGGCCAATACAAGGCAGCGTTGATATCGTCGCGCACCAAGCTCCAGCAATTGATGTCGGACAGCGAGCTTGCAACGCGCAAGCTCGACGAGTCGGCGAAGAACCTGACCTTGCACTGGGTTACGCTTGCAGTGGTGGCGGAACTGGCCGGCCGCGCGCCGGATGCGACCTTGTTGGATGCTCTCCAGCAGCGCCGCGCGCTGCTTCAGCAGGCGGTGCGCCAGGCGGAGATGTCGATGCTCCAGATGGGTCAGATGCGCCAGCAAACCGCTGAACTGATCGGGCAGGTTACCTCCTTCCTGACCGTCACCTTGCCGGCGATCGAGATGGCGCAGGCGCAGGGCGGATCATAAGGTCGCTGAAAAATTGGATATGTCATGACCAATGTTTTGAATGAACGAAGCACCGCGCTTATCATTATCGACATGCAGCGCTGCATGACCGACCTGAATACGGCTCGCTGCAACAACCCTGGAGCCGCCGCACACATCTGCTCGCTGCTCGATGCGTGGCGCCAAGCGCGCCAGCCAATCGTTCATGTGCGGCATATATCGCGTTCACCAAACTCGGTATTCGCGCCGGGACAGGCCGGTGCCGAATTCGACCCCCGCGTGGCACCGCTAGCAGGAGAACATGTCGTCGAAAAAAACGTCACCGATGCGTTTATCCACAGTACGCTCGAACGCTGGCTGCGCATACGGGGAATCGAGTCGATCGTCATCGTCGGCGTCAGCACCAACTACTCGGTCGAGGCGACCGCCCGCACGGCGGGAAACCTCGGCTTTGATACGACGGTCGTGGCCGATGCCTGTTTTACCTTTGACATGGCCGACCTAAAGGGCGCGATCAGGCCGGCTGAAGAGATGCACCTGATATCACTCAGTAATTTGCAGGGAGAATATGCAACGGTGACCGATACCGCCGCCGTGATAGCGGCGATGGACCAGCGTTGGAGCAGTCAAGTTGATGACTGATAAGCTTAGAAAAATTACATAGGGAAACAGAAGGCGTAGAATCGGACAGCTTAATATTTTTGTAAGGTTGTCGATGTCTTCTCTACTCCTGCGCAACATCTCCACGATCGCGGTCATTCTCGCGTGTTTGGCAAGTGCCAACGCGGCCGTCGACCTCAAAGAGCCGATCCGGTTCGAGCACGGCCTCAAGGTCGGCAAACTGCAGAATGGGCTGAGTTACTACATCAAGCGCAATGCCAGGCCGGAAAAACAGCTGGAATTGCGACTCGTCGTTAAGGTCGGCTCGATCGTCGAAGACGATGACCAGCAGGGACTGGCGCACTTCGTCGAGCACATGGGCTTTAATGGATCGACCAATTTCAAAAAAAACGAGCTTGTCTCCTATCTGCAATCGATCGGTGTCAAGTTCGGGGCCGACCTGAACGCGAGCACCAGCTACGACGAAACCGTTTATCGCCTGTCGGTCCCCACCGGCAATCAGGAACATGTGGACAAAGGCTTTCTGGTCCTGTCCGATTGGGCCCAAGGCATGACGCTCGACGCCGAAGCCATCGACGCCGAGCGCGGCGTGATCTTGCAGGAAGCGCGGGTACGCAACAGCGCCGCGTACCGCATGCATCGCTCGTTGTCGACCAGTTGGTTCGGGATCGGCGAATCGCGTTATGCGAAACGCATACCGATCGGCCAGGAAGACATCATCAAGAACGCGCCCCCCGAAGCGCTTCGGCGCTTTTACAAGGATTGGTACCGGCCCGACCTGATGGCGGTCATCGTCGTCGGCGACATCGATCCCGCGGCCGCCGAAAAAATGATCAAAACCCATTTTGGCGCGATGGCCATGCCCGCCAATCCGCGCCCGCGCCCTTTCATCAAGATGGTCCCGCACACCAGCACCGCTGCCAAGATCGCGACCGATGCCGAAGCGACCACCAGTAGCTTGAGCATCCGCTATCCGCTGACCGAAAGACCGGCTCGGCGCACAGCGGGCGACTACCGCGCACTGCAGGTGCGCAACCTGTTCAACCTCATGCTTAACCGGCGCCTCGCGCAACTGGCACAGCTGCCCGAGCCCCCCTTTCTGCGCGCGCAGGCTGCGTACGGCGCCGACGGCAAAGGCTATCAAACCTACACGCTCGAGGCGATACTGGGCAAGGGCGGCGCCGCCCCGGCGATCGCCGCAATGACCCAGGAAAGCGCACGGGCGCGTGAGCTTGGATTCAGCCCGACGGAGCTCGACAGCGCAAAGAAGGGAATTTTGCGCAGCGTGGAACTGCAACATGCCGAGCGCGACAAGATCAACTCGGCCACCTTTGTCGGCGCCTATGTCGGCAGCTTCCTCAATGATGAGGTCTTGCCTGGCCTCGAAGATGAATACCGCTTGGCCCGCGAGCTGCTGCCGGAAATTAGCCTGACTGATGTCCAGCAATATGCGCGCGTCGTGATGCCTGCAAGCGCCCCACGGATCCTGACATTCAAAGGCAAGGACAAACCGGACGCGCCGGCGCCGAGCAAGCGCGAGCTGCTCGCGGCCCTCGCCGCGGCCGACAGCGCCGCCGTAACGGCACCTGAAGAGAAGGTGTTTGCCAAAAGCTTGCTCGCATCACCGCCCGAAGGGGGCGCGATCACGGCCGAAACCGAGGACGCGGCCGTGGGCATTACCCGCTTGACCCTGTCTAACGGCGTCAAAGTGATTTTAAAGCGGACCGACTTCCGCAATGAACAGGTGATCATGCGCGCGTCCCGCTTCGGCGGCGCCTCGCTCTACAAGCCGGAGGACGATATCAACGGGCGCGCGTCGAGTGCGATCGTTGCGACCATGGGATTGGGAGACCATTCGCCCGCAGCACTGCAACATATTTTGGCGGGCAAGTCGTTGGGATTGACCATCAGCACGGGTGAATACACCGAACACGTCGCCGGCGGGGCCGCACCGGCCGACCTCGAAACGCTGCTGCAGGCAATCTACCTTCGCTTTACCAGCGTGCGGCGCGACGAGGATCTGTTCAAGTCCTACATCAGCAAACAGCTCGAAACCACGCGCAACGCCATGGCGCGCCCGGAGATGGTCATGGCCGACGCCATTCGCGTGGCGCTGTATAACAAGCACCCGCGCGTACCGGGCTTGCCGAGTCAGGAAGCGCTGAAGAACATCACGCTGGACCACTCGATCGCGCTCTACAAGGAACGTTTTTCGAGTGCCAGGGACATGACCTTCATTTTCGTTGGCAATTTCGACCCGCTTAGCTTCAAGCCCTTGCTGGCGACCTACCTGGGCGGCCTGCCGACTGCCGACATTGCGGTCGGGTTCAAGGATCTTGGCATTCGCCCCGTTACTGGGATAGTCAAAAAGGAAGTGCGGCTCGGAAAGCACGATCAGAGCGTGGTCTCGCTAAATTTCACCGGTCCGGCCGTGTATTCCAGTGCGGAGCGGATTCGCTTCCGCGCCTTGGTCGAGCTAGCCAAGCTTCGCCTCACCACGGTGTTGCGGGAGAAGTCGCTGGTCTATAGCCTTGGCCTGAACGGCAAGCTGTCGCATGTTCCCTATGGCCATTATCAAGTGACGGCAACGATGCCGACCGCGCCAGACAAGGTGGACCAGCTGCTGGCGGCCTTCTTTGCCGAAATCGACGCGCTCAAGACTCGTGGACCGGCCGCGTCCGACCTGCAAAAGGTGCAGCAAACGTGGATCCAATCGAGCCAGCGCTTGCTCAAAGAGAATGGCGCTTGGGGCGAGTTGCTGGAGGGCGCAGTCCTGACCGGAACCGATCCGGCAGAGCGGTTGGCCCAGGACAACAAGATCGGCGAGCTGACCGTGGACGATATCAAGGCCGCCGCGCAGTTGTACTTCAACACCAGCAATTATGTGCAGGTGGTGATGAAGCCCGAGAAGTGGTGGCAGGCTTCGACAGGCCAGCCCGAATAGGTTCGCTGTTGCCCCCGACACTGGATTTCAAATTCCTGCTTCAGCAAACGCGCCGTCGCTGGATTGATAGCAAAAAAAGCCACCCGAAGGTGGCTTTTTAACGTTCTGCGTGGCCCTTGGAGGAACCGAACCATCGAGACAAAAAATTTTAGTTCTTGTCTCCTGATCCAGAACTGTTCAATGCTTGTTTTCGACCTGCTTACTCCACCGTGACCGACTTGGCCAAATTGCGTGGCTTGTCGACGTCGGTACCGCGCGCCAGCGCGGTGTGATACGCGAGCAACTGCAGCGCGACCACGTGCAGGATCGGCGACAACAAACCGTAATGCTCCGGCAGGCGGATCACGTGCAATCCCTCGCCCGAGGTGATGCGCGAATCGACGTCGGCAAACACATACAACTGGCCGCCGCGCGCGCGCACTTCTTGCATGTTCGACTTGAGTTTTTCGAGCAGCGCGTCGTTCGGGGCGATGGTCACAACCGGCATTTCTTCGGTCACGAGCGCCAATGGGCCGTGCTTGAGTTCGCCGGCCGGATACGCCTCGGCGTGGATGTAAGAGATTTCCTTGAGCTTGAGCGCGCCTTCGAGGGCGATCGGGTAGTGCATGCCGCGGCCCAAAAACAGGGCGTTTTCTTTGCGCGCGAAGTCGTCGGCCCAGGCCATGATCTGCGGCTCGAGCGCGAGCACGGCGGCGATCGCGACCGGCAGGTGGCGCATTTCTTTGAGGAACTCGGCTTCGGCTTCAGGGCTCAGCTTGTCGTTGACCTGGGCCAGCGTCAGCGTCAGCAGGAACAATGCGGCCAACTGGGTCGTGAAGGCCTTGGTCGAGGCGACCCCGACTTCGACGCCCGCGCGGGTGATGTAAGCGAGCGCACACTCTCGTACCATGGCGCTGGTGGACACGTTACAGATGGTCAGCGTGTGCAGCATGCCGAGGCCGCGCGCATGCTTGAGCGCGGCCAGGGTGTCGGCCGTTTCGCCGCTTTGCGAGATCGTCACGACCAGCGTGTTCGGGTGCGGCACGCTGTCGCGGTAGCGGTATTCGCTCGCGATCTCCACGTTGCAGGTCACCTTGGCCACCGACTCGATCCAGTACTTGGCCGTCATGCCCGAGTAGTAGCTGGTGCCGCAGGCCAGGATCAGCACGCGGTCGACCTTCTTGAACACCTCGGCCGCGCCCTCGCCGAACAGGTCGGGCGTGATGCCGGTGACGCCCTCGAGCGTGTCGCCGATGACGCGTGGCTGCTCGAAGATTTCCTTCTGCATGTAGTGGCGGTACGGGCCCAGCTCGGCCGCGCCTGTATGCGCATGCACGGTCTTGGCTTCGCGCGTGACGGCGCGGCCGTCGGCGTCGACGATCCAGGCGCGCGCCAGTTGCAGGTCGACCACGTCGCCCTCTTCGAGGTAGATGATCTGGTTGGTCGTGCCGGCCAGCGCCATGGCGTCGGAGGCGACGAAGTTCTCGCCCTCGCCGAGGCCGACGATCAGCGGCGAACCCTGGCGCGCGGCGACCACGCGGTGCGGCTCCTCGCGGCAGAACACGGCGATCGCATAGGCGCCGTGCAGGCGCTTGACGGCCTGCTGCACGGTCTCGAACAGGTCGCCGTCGTACATGTGGTCGACCAGGTGGCAGATGACCTCGGTGTCGGTCTGGCTCGTGAACACGTAGCCGAGCGCGCGCAGTTCGTCGCGCAGCTCGTCGTGGTTTTCGATGATGCCGTTGTGCACCAGCGCGATGCGGGCCGCCTCGTCGTTCGGAGAGAAGTGCGGGTGCGCATTGTGCGACACGGGCGCGCCGTGGGTGGCCCAGCGCGTGTGCGCGATGCCGGTGAAGCCTTGCAGGCTGGCGTCGCCGATCTGGCTTTCGAGGTCGACCACGCGCGAGGTGCTGCGCGAACGCTGCAGCTTGCCGTCGACGTGCAGCGCGACGCCGCAGGAATCGTAGCCGCGGTACTCGAGGCGCTTGAGCCCTTCAACCAGGACCGGGGTGATGTTTCTTTGCGCTACTGCGCCGACGATGCCGCACATAAAGACCTCTTATCAGTTGATTTTCTCGATTCGCACATCCTAAACCATCGACACTGCTGAGCTGTGAAATTTTCTATCTAACTAGCCTCCTTTTTGTTATATTATTTCATCGTTTTTATCGCATGAAATAATATTTCATTTTTACAGATTATTTTTACTGTTTGGAAAACCCTATGCAGGAAATCCTTCCAATGCTCGATGATCTTGATCGTCGCATCCTCAACGCCCTGCAAATTGACGCGTCCCATACCAACGCCGAGTTGGCCGGGATCGTGCACGTGTCGGCGCCGACCTGCCTGCGCCGCGTCAAGCAGCTGATCGCCAGCGGCGTGATCCTGCGCCAGGTCGCGATCGTGGCGCCGGCCAAGGTCGGGGCGCGGCTGTCGGCGATCGTCGAGATCACGCTCGACGTCCAGGCCGCCGAGCGCATGGCGGAGTTCGAACTGCTCGCCGCCGCCGAGGACGCGGTGCTGCAGTGCTACCGGGTCGCGCCCGGCCCCGACTTCGTGCTCATCGTCGAGGTCGTCGACATGCCGGCCTACCACGCGCTGGCGCACCGCCTGTTCGCCGCGCACGCCAATGTGCGCAATGTGAAAGCCTACTTTTCAACCTTCCGCAGCAAATTCGACACCCGCATCGCGGTCTGAAACGGCCCTTGTGTAAACGCAACGGCGTGCCCGGGGGAACGGTGTTTACTTGGACCACGTGCGCCCCGCCCGGGGCCCCGGCTGGATGCGAGGAAACACGATGGATGCGATTTGGAGGAACGGCCCCGGTCCCGCGGCGGCGCCCGCCGGGCTGGTCCGCCTGAGCGGGGTGCACAAGCGTTTCGGCAACGGCCAGCACCGCGTGCACGCCCTGCACGACATCTCGTTCGAGCTCGCCGCCGGCGAGATCGTCGCGCTGTTCGGCGCCAGCGGCGACGGCAAATCGACCCTGCTCAATATCGTCGGCCTGCTCGAGACCCCGAGCGAGGGCAGCGTGGTCGTCGGCAATCTGCTCGCCTCCAAGCTGTCCGAGCAGGCCAGGGTCGACCTGCGCTGCGACATGATCGGCTACGTATTCCAGTCGTGCAACCTCGTGCCCGTGCTAACGGCGCACGAGAACGTGCTGCTGCCCCTGATGCTGCGCGCCCGGCCGGGCCCGGCCGACATGGCCGCCAAGTGCGCGCTCGCGACCGAGCTGCTGGGCCAGCTCGGCCTCGCCAAGCAGGCCGGGCATTATCCGAAGCGGCTAGACGCCAGCCAGAGCCAGCGCGTGGCGATCGCGCGCGCGCTGGTCACGCGGCCGCGTTTGGTCATCGCCGACGAGCCCGGCGCACGGCTCGACCCGCGCGCGATCCGCCTCATGATGGACCTGTTCGTGCGCTGCCAGCGCGAAGACGGCACCGCGTTCCTGATCTCGACGCGCGACCAACGCCAGTTGGTGCGCGTCAACCGCACCCTGCAACTGAGCGGCGGTCGCCTGCGCGCCCCCTGCGCCGGCAGCGCGCGCAGCACCAACCAGCTGCCGCGATGAGCCCGCAGCGGCTGGCCCTGCGCACCATCTTGCTCGGGCGCGCGCGCAGCGTGCTCGCCGTGTTGCTCATCGGCTCCAGCCTGTGCGTGCTCGACTTGTTCGCCGGCCACATCGCCAGCGTGCGCGCGCGCTTCGAGCAGCAGGCCGTGTTCGGCGAGCGCCTCGGCCACCTCGCCATCTTCCGCTCCGGCACCGCGCGCGACGGCAGCGCGCAAAGCAAGTCGTTCGACCGCGACGAGGCCGCGCGCGTGCTGCGCCTGGTCCGCGCGAGCGCGCTGGTGTCGCTGGTCGCGCCGCAAACGGGCGTGCACGGGATCGCCTCGACCGGCCGGCGCTCGGCCCTGTTCCGCGGCCTCGGCATCGGGACCGCCGGTGCCGCGGCGCCCAAGCTGGCGGCCCTTAGCGGCGAGCTCGGCGGCGCGCCGGCCAACGGCGTCTTGCTCAGCCATGAGCAGGCGCGCGCGCTCGACCTGCAGGCGGGCGACGCCGTGGTGCTCAGCGCGGCCAGCGCCGGCGCGCCGGCCAGTACCCGCACCGCCGAGCTGGTCGGGGTGTTCGAGGGCGATTTGTCGTCGACCCAGGCGCCGTCTTTGTTGATGCCCTTCGCCATGGCGCAGGACATGTTGGCGCAGCAACGCACCGAGCGTTTCGTGGTGTTCCTGGCCGAGCCGGACCGCCTCGCGCGCGACCGGCTGGCCCTGCTCGCGCTGCTGCGCGCGGGCGGCGTCAATGCCGAGGTGCTGAGCTGGCAGGATCAATCGGTCGCCTACATGCAGGCGCGCAAGGTGTCCGACCTCGCCTTCGACAGCGTGGCCGGAATGGTGATCGCGGTGATCGCCGCTACCGTCGCGTTCACGATCTCGATGAACGCGCTCGAGCGCCGGCGCGAGATCGCGACCCTGCGCGCGCTGGGCATGCGCAGCAGCACCGTGTACGTGATGTTTTCGGCCGAGGCCTTGTGGCTGGCCGCGCTCGGTATCGTGCTGAGCGTGGTCGCCAGCGGCGTGATCGCCTGGGTCGTGAACCGGGTCGCGCTGGTGCAATCGGATGCGGCCGGCGCGGGCAGCACGCCGATGCTGGTCGAACTCGACCCGCACCGGATGCTCATGGCGGTGGTGACGGTGTTGTCGGTGACCTTGATGGCGGCCTTGCTGCCGGCCTACAAGGCGGCGCGGCTGCCGATCGCCGAGTCGCCGGCCCCCTGAGCTGCCGGCCGCCGGCGCGGCTGTCGCGGCGACCGCCGGGCGCCTTGCTTACTTCGGCTTCTTGACCGGGCGGACCCAGCCTTCGACGGTCGTCTGCTTGGTGCGCGAGATCGTCAGCTTGCCCGCCGGCGCGTCCTTCGACAGCGTGGTGCCGGCACCGAGCGTCGCACCCTTGCCCACGGTGACGGGCGCGACGAGCTGGCTGTCGCTGCCGATGAAGGCGTCGTCCTCGATCACGGTGCGGTACTTGTTGGCGCCGTCGTAATTGCAGGTGATGGTGCCGGCGCCGATATTGACGCGCGAACCGACCGTGGCGTCGCCCACGTAGGCGAGGTGGTTGGCCTTGCTGTGCGCGGCCACCTGGCTGTTCTTGATCTCGACGAAGTTGCCGATGTGGACGTCCTCACCGAGTTCGGTGCCCGGGCGCAGGCGCGCATACGGCCCGATCACGGATTTCTCGCCCACGAGCGCCTGCTCGATATGGCAGAACGGCTTGATCACGGTGCCGGCGGCGATGGTCGCGTCGACCAGCACGCTGTGCGCGCCGATGCTGACGTTGTCGCCCAACACCACGCGGCCCTCGAACACGCAGCCGACGTCGATCGTCACGTCGCGCCCGCACACGAGCTCGCCGCGCACGTCGATCCGGGCCGGGTCGAGCAGCGTCACGCCTTGCTCGAGCATTGCGTGGGCCAGGTTGCGCTGGTGCCGGCGCTCGAGCTCGGCCAGTTGGACCTTGCTGTTGACGCCGGCCACCTCCCATTCGCCGCCAGGTTGCGCGCCGACGACTTCGACGCCGTCGGCCACGGCCCGCGCCACGATGTCGGTCAGGTAGTACTCGCCCTGGGCGTTCTTGTTGGACAAGCCGGCCAGCCAGTTCTTAAGGTGGCGGGTGGGCACCACCATGATCCCGCTGTTGATCTCGTTGATCTCTCGTTCGGCCGGGGTGGCTTCTTTTTCCTCGACGATGCGCACGATCTGGCCGTTTTCGCGCACGATGCGCCCGAGACCGAAAGGATTGGCCTGCACCATGGTCAAGATACCGAGCCGGTCGCTGCCGGCGGCGTCGATCAGGCGCCGCAGCGAGGCGGCCGCGGTCAGCGGCACGTCGCCGTACAGCACCAGGGTCGGCACCGATTCGTCGAGCACGGGCAGCGCCTGCATGACGGCGTGGCCGGTGCCAAGCTGGGGTTCCTGCAGCGCCGTGTCGATCGCCGTTCCGCCGAGCGCGTTCTGTTGTTTAACCAGTACCGGCACCGCTGCGCCACCATGTCCGTAAATAACGCATAATTTGCTTGGTGCAAGGGAACGGGCAGTATCGATCACATGCAGCAAGAGCGGTTTACCCGCCAGCGGATGCAACACTTTTGGCAGCGCGGATTGCATGCGCTTGCCCATACCGGCGGCGAGGATGACAACATTCATAGGCCGAAGAAGAGAAGAGTTATAGATGAAAAATTTTAACATGCATTCACCGACCATCCGGCGTTTTCGGGCCTTTTGCCTGATCGCCGTCGTCGTGCTCGCCGCCGGTTGCAGCAGCTTCCGGCTCGGCTACAACAACGGCGACACGCTGATGTACTGGTGGCTCAACAGCTATCTCGACTTCGACTCCGACCAGTCGGGCACGGTCAAGAAGGACATCGCCAAGATTTTCCAGTGGCACCGCAAGAGTGAACTCGACGATTACGGCCGCCTGCTGGCCAAGGCCAAGTCGCAACTGGCCGGCAGGCCGACCCAGGCCGACCTGCTGACCGACTACCGCGAGGCGATGGTGCTGAGCATGCGCGTGGCCAACTACGCGATCCCGGAGATGGCGCGCATGGCGCGCTCGGCCAAGCCGGCCCAGATCGCCAACATGGAGGAAAAATTCGCCTCGACCAACGAGACCTACCGCAAGAAGTTCCTCAGCGGCGATGTCGAGAAACGCCAGAAGGTGCGCTACAAAAAATCGATGCAGCAACTCGAGCTCTGGTTCGGCAGTTTTTCGAACGATCAAGAGGCGGCGCTGCGCAAGGCGTCCGACGCGCGCCCGCTCAACAACGAGTTCTGGTTCGAGGAGCGCGTGCGGCGCCAAAAGGCCATTTTGGCCGCGCTGCGCAAGATCCAGGGTGAGAAGTTGAGCCAGGAGGCGAGCCAGGCCCTGATCCAGAACCTGATCAAGGACATGTTCGAGCGCTTCGAGGCGCCCGACCGCAAGCCCTTCTTCGACGCCTCGATCGCCGGCACCAACGAGATGGTCCTGACCGCGATCCGGATCGCGACCCCGGAACAAAAGGCGCACGCGCAAAAGCGCATGCAGGGCTGGATCGACGACTTCAACGAGCTCGCCGCCGCAGTCAAGTAAGCAAGTCGTGCAGTTGCTAGTGCTATAGAAGTCGTAACCGAATCACTTTGGCAACACCCAATCCACATCGTCCTCGCGGATGGCTCGGCGCCCCCGCGTTGACCCATAGAACCTTAGCTCATAGCAACTGTTCTATGGGTCCCCGCATTCGAGGCTGTCGCGAAAAGGGGCTTAAGCTATCATTTGCAAAAACCAACATCGTCCTCGCGCATGAGGGTGTCGCAAAACTTGAAATGAGCTGCGTGATTTGGCAGAAATCGTGAAACCGCTAGCTTCTAATACCTCAAACCAACATCGTCCTCGCGAAGGCGGGGATCCATAGAACAGTTGCTCAGTGCCAGCGTTCTATGGGTCCCCGCATGCGCGAGGACGATGTTGGTTTTTGATATTTAGTATTTTTGCGACGCGGTTTCTGATGCGTTTTAAACCCCAATTGAGCGCGCTGCTGCTCTTTCGCGACTGCCTGCTCCGCAGAGGACGATGTTGGTTTTCGTCTTTATTGAAAATCTCAACCCGCACGATTTCTGCCGCATTGAACACCAATTCACGTTTTGCGACACCCGCATTCGCGAGGACGATGTTGGTTTGAGGTATTAGAGGCTAGTGACATCGCGATCTCTGCCAAATCAAAGCGGCTCATTTTGAGTTTTGCGACACCCGCGCATGCGGGGACGATGTAGCCTGGTTTTCACGCAGACGCGCCATGTTATAGTGCCGGCGATCAATCCAGCGAACGCCATCATGCAAAAAAAGCCAGCCAAAGTCCCGGTCCACCGGGCCCCGCCACCCAAGCAGGTGCGCATCATCGGCGGGCTCTGGAAGCGCAGCACGCTGCCCGTGCTCGACGCGCTCGGCCTGCGCCCGACGCCGGACCGTGTCCGCGAGACCGTGTTCAACTGGATCAACCATTTGTGGGACGGCGCTTGGGGCCAGCGCCATTGCCTGGACCTGTTCGCCGGCACCGGCGCGCTCGG
The DNA here is from genome assembly GCA_040384885.1 of Pseudomonadota bacterium. Taxonomy (GTDB): domain Bacteria; phylum Pseudomonadota; class Gammaproteobacteria; order Burkholderiales; family Burkholderiaceae_D; genus Telluria_A. The sequence goes on from JAZKIN010000146.1 coordinate 15,415, forward strand.
CTTCGAAGCCGCCAGCCGCGGCGCGGCCGGCGTCACCATGGTCGACAGCCACAGCCCCGTCATTACACAACTGCAGGCAATCAAGGCCAAGCTCGGCGCCGACACCGTCGAACTGATCCGCGGCGACGCGCTCGCCGCGGCCCAGGGCATGGCCTTGCGCGGCCGCCGCTTCGACCTGATCTTCCTCGACCCGCCCTACCACCAGGACTTCCTCGCCAAAACCTTGCCGCTGTGCCGCAGCCTGCTCAAGCAGGGCGGCCTCGTGTACGCCGAGTCGGGCACACCGCTGCCGTTCGCGCCCGAGGACGGCAGCGCCGCCCCGGACTGGCTGGCGCCGTGGGAGGCTGTGCGTGCCGACAAGGCCGGCATCGTGTTCTTCCACTTGCTTAAACTACAAGAGTAGCTGACATAGTCACAAAACCGCATCAAGCCGGGGGCGGGGGCGGGGCCCGCGAAAATTTCAGGCATAATGCGCGTTCTATATAGGTGCATCTCTAGGGAGCCGCAATGGTTGTAGCCGTTTATCCAGGAACCTTTGATCCGCTCACGCGCGGCCACGAAGATTTGGTGCGCCGTGCGTCCGGCCTGTTCGACCAGCTGATCGTCGGCGTGGCCGACAGCAAGAACAAGCGTCCCTTCTTTTCCCTCGAGGAACGGCTCGAGATCGCCAACGAAGTGCTCGGCCACTATCCGAACGTCAAGGTCGAGAGTTTCTCGGGCCTGCTCAAGGATTTTGTGCGCAAACACGACGCGCGCGTGATCGTGCGCGGCCTGCGCGCCGTGTCGGACTTCGAATACGAATTCCAGATGGCAGGCATGAACCGTTACCTGCTGCCCGATGTCGAAACCCTGTTCCTGACACCGTCCGACCAGTACCAGTTCATCTCGGGCACGATCGTGCGCGAGATCGCCGTGCTCGGCGGCGACGTCTCCAAGTTCGTGTTCCCGTCGGTCGACCGCTGGCTCCAGAAAAAAATCGCCGAGATGGCGCCGCCCACGGCCTGACACCGTCAAAGCGACAATAGAGCAACCATGGCCCTACTGATTACCGACGACTGCATCAATTGCGACGTGTGCGAGCCCGAGTGCCCGAACGACGCCATCTACATGGGCGCCGAGATCTACGAGATCGACCCGAACAAATGCACCGAATGCGTCGGCCACTTCGACGAACCGCAATGCCAGCAGGTATGCCCGGTCAGCTGCATCCCGTTCAATCCGGCCTGGCGCGAAACCAAAGACGAGCTTTTCGCCAAGTTCACCTTGCTGCAGGCCGCCAAGGCCTGACACGCAAGCGCCAGCGCATCAACCTCGCGCCGCACGCCCCCAAAAAACATAAACCAACATCGTCCTCGCCGAGCCGTCCGCGAGGACGACGTTGGTTTGACTTTTTGCGTAGACGGCAGTGATTTCTGCAGTTGCCACCCCGCCAGCAACGCGCTCCCGCCTGAACAATCCCGACAGCCCTTGCCTGCACACCTACAAATTCTTGTCGAAAGACAACAATCGATATATCCGATATCATTAAATCGCATAATGGTATCCGTGCCGCCACAGATCACCGGGGTAAAAACGTGAAAATCATTAGAATAGGTGCTGATACGTAACTTCTGCTAGGCAAGAGTGTTATATTCACATCAAGGATTTTAGCACGATCATACTTTTCCGTTGGCCGGTGCGGCCTGCGCGGCGCCGCCGAAGCGCCCCGAGGACAGGTATCCCACCGGAGCGGCGAGAATGAATATCGGAAACATGAGGATTGGGCAACGCCTGGCCATCGGTTTTGCCGTCGTCATCGCCCTGCTGGTCATGCTCGCGACCATCTCGTACGGGCGCATCTCTAACCTGAACACCGAAGTCGATTCGGTGGTCAACGAGCGCTACCCGAAAACGGTGGCCGTCAACGGCATCAAGCACGAGGTCAACGAACTCACGCGCAGCATGCTCAACGTGCTGATCATGACGGACGCCGGCCAAATCAAAGCCGAACTCGCCAACATGAGCGCCAGGAACGCTAGCTCGGCCGCGGCGCTCGCCGAGCTGGCCAAGCACACGACCGACGCCGAGGGCAAGAAGATCCTGGCCGCCATCGCCGTCATCCGCAACCGCTTCGTGCCGGCCACCGACGGCTTCGTCGCGCTCGTCGCCGAGGACAAGAAGGACGCGGCCCTGGTCGAAGAGGCGGCCGCGGCGGCGGCCTCGATGCGGGACCAGGCGGCCAACCTGGCGCGCGTGGTCAGCATCTTCAAGCTCGACGGCACGGACGGGAGCGCCCGCGCGCACCCGGGCGTGTCCACCGGCAAGGCGCGGGGCGCGTTAACGGGGTCAAGGAAGCCAACGTCCGCCACCGGACCCAAGGCACTGGCCCGGCAACACGCCGCGGGCGGGGATTGGGAAGAATTTTAGAATTGGCAGGACAACAAGAGCTTCGGCTTAATTTCAACTTTGGAGACAACAATATGATCTTATCGTACAAAAACACATTCAAATCGCTGCTCGCCACCGCGTTCCTGGCCTGCGCCTTCAGCAGCCAGGCCAGCGCCGCGGTCGAAGTCGGCGGCGTCAAATTCGAGGACAGCGTCAAGGTCGCCGGCAAAGACCTTAAGCTCAACGGTGCCGGCATCCGCACCAAGCTTTTCTTCAAGGTCTACGCCGCCGGACTCTATCTGACGGAAAGGAAAACCAACACCGCCGACATCCTCAAGTCGGACGGGCCGCGCCGAGTGGCGATCACCTTCTTGCGCGACGTGTCGACCGATGACTTCGGCCAGTCCTTCATGACCGGCATCAATAAGAACACCGACGAGGCCGAGCGCACCCGCCTGGCGACCCAGATCGCCAGGCTCGGCGAATTGCTGGGCAACTTCGATAGCATGAAGAAAGGCGACGTCATGAATATCGACTGGATTCCCGGCACCGGTACCCAGATTTCGATGAACGGAAAGAAGGTCGGTGATTTGCCCTCCGAAATTGGCGCGTATAACGCCACGCTGCGCATCTGGCTCGGCGAAAAGCCGGCCGACGCCGGCCTCAAGAAGGCGATGCTCAACGCGCCCAATACGTAAAGGCAAGGCCGATCGCTTGGCAGGGCCAGCGCCGCCTGGGTTTGGCGGCGCTGCAAGACAAATGCGCGTACCTTGAAATGCTGTTACTGTCGTATCCGAACCATAAACTGTGGAGACAACAACCATGACTATCACAAAAATGACTTTCAAGAGCCTGCTGGCCAGCGCCTTCCTCGCATGCGCCTTCGTCCAGCCGGCGCTCGCGGCCGAAATCTCGGGCGTCAAGTTCGACGAGACCGTCAAGCAGGCCGGCAAGGAAATCAAACTGAACGGCGTGGGTATGCGCACGCGGTTCTTCATCAAGGTCTACGCGACCGGGATGTACCTGCCTGAAAAAGCGAGCACGGCCGAGGAAGTGCTCAAGATGGAAGGCCCGCGCCGCATGACGCTGGTGATGATGCGCGACGTCTCGTCGGACGAATTCGGCTCGGCCTTCATCACGGGCCTGAACGACAACTCCGACGCCCCGCAAAAGGCCAAGATCATCGCGCAAATCAGCAAGTTCGGCGAGATGTTCGCCATGCTCGAGAGCATCAAGAAGGGCGACGAACTGCAACTGAACTGGATGCCCGGCGTCGGCACCACGAGCCTGCTCAACGGCAAAAAGATCGGCGAAGTTCTCCCCGACATCGCTTTCTACAATGCCGTGACCCGCATCTGGCTCGGCGACAAGCCGGTCGACAAGTCGCTCAAGGTCGCCCTGCTTGGCGGTAAGAAGTAAGACATACGGCGCCGGCCCGCGTGGCCGGCGCCGGAACGACAAATGCGGCGCCCGGTTTGCACCCGGCGCCGCATTGCGTTTGAGTTTGCGTTGACGGTGACGTCTCGCCCGGGTCACCCGGCGCGCGGTCGATCAGTAACGGGCGCCCAGCGCGCGCAGTTCGGACGCGTGGCTGGCGTCGGCCCCGTTGATCATGCGTTGCAGCATCTCGGCGTCGCGCATGTGGGCGCGTGCGGCCAGCTCGTCCTTGCTGAGGCGCGGGTTCACCATCAGCACGAGGGCGCGACCCAGGCCGGTCAGCAGCGGCTGGAACATGACGAACAAGGCTGAGAGCAGCGCCAGGCTAAGCAGAAATACGGTCATGTTCACGATGATGTTCCGGTGGATGTATAGTTGATGTACAGAACTATAGTGCAGTGCGGTATATAAATCTAATTACAATTATCCATAACAATTATATGAATCGTGAATGTGTGCATCTATAATAGATGGGTACGACGACCGATTGAATTGACTCTTTTCCAGGCCAGCCATGAGCTTTCTGACCCTCGACTTGAACCTGCTGCGCGTCTTCGACGCGGTCATGACCGAACAAAACCTCACGCGCGCGGCCGGCCATCTGGCCATGACCCAGCCGGCCGTGTCGAACGCGATCAAGCGCCTGCGCGAGAGCATCGGCGACGAACTGCTGATCCGCACCGCCTACGGCGTCAAGCCGACCCCGCGCGCCGAGGCCCTGTGGCCGGCCGTGCGGCTCGCCCTGTCGGGGCTCGAGGCCGCGGTCACGCCGGAAACCTTCGACGTGTCCAAGGCGCACGCGACCTTCCGCATGGCGATGGCCGACGCGACCGCCGCGTTCTGGCTGCCCTCGCTGATGCGTTCGATCGAAAAGGAGGCGCCCGGCGTCAATGTGCGCATGGTGCCGCTGACCACGCGCGAGCCGCGCCCGATGCTGCTGCGCGGCGATATCGACCTCGCCGTCGGTTTCTTCCCGGGCGTCGCGGCCCAGCTTTCGAGCGACACCAGTTCGCCGATCCGGCACGAGCGCCTGTATTCGGGCAAGTACGTGTGCGTGATGCGCAAGGGCCATCCGCTCGCCAAGCATGAGCTCACTATCGACAACTATTGCGCGGCGAACCACCTGCTCGTGAGTTTTTCGGGCCGCGCGCACGGTTTGTCGGACGAGGCGCTGGCGCAACTCGGGCGCGAGCGCCGCATTTTGCTCACGGTTAACCAGTTCTTCACGGCGGGCCGGGTGGTCGCCAACAGCGACCTGATCACGGTGCTGCCGAAGCACCTGATCGCCTCGACCGGCATGACCGACGCGCTGGTCTACCGCGACCTGCCGTTCGCGCTGCCGGCGGTCCACCTCGACATGCTGTGGCACGAGCGCGACGCGCGCAGCCCGGCCCACAAGTGGCTGCGCAAAAATCTCGAGGGCATGAAGTCGAGCGTGGTGCCCGCGCCCGACAGCGACTGACGCGACGCCGGCGCGCCGGGTGGCCGAGGGCATCCCGGGTCAGCCCGCGCCAAACCACGCCAGACCGCACCAGACCGCCTGAGGCCCGTGTCGGCCCGCGCCGCTAAGGACGCGGGGCCGGCGGCGCAGACGCCCGCGCCTTGATCCTGGCGATCGCGTTTTCAGCCTTGCGCGCCAGCGTCGATGCCGGATCGGCGCGCGCCTTTTCAAGAGCGGATAGCGCCTGCGCCGACGCTATCCGGCCCAGGCCGAACGCGGCTTGCTCGCGCACCAGCGCCTGTTTGTCCTGCAGGGCCGACACCAGCGCCGGCACCGCGAACGGGGCGGCCGGTCCCATCACGCCCGCCATGAGCATGACCAGGGCGCGCCGTTCGGGATCGGCGCGGGGCAGTTCGGCAAGGTCGCTTTGAAGTTGTTTCAACGCCTTCGGCATCTCCGCGCTCGCCTTGCCGAGACTGCCGCTTTCGCCGATGACAAAAGCGGGGATGAGCTCCGTCGGTTCGGGCGCCGCAGGCGCTTGCGCGTCGCGCCGCGCGGCGACAAGACGCAGGGCGCGCCTGGCCAGCACGCTTTCGACGCCGTCGCCGCGGGCGGCCAAGGCCGACAAGGGCACCACGGCCGCGTCCGGCACGACGGTCATGTCGGCCAGCGCCACGAGCATCACCCTGCGCACCTTGGCGTCGGGGCTGCGCAGGTGTCCCAGCAGCGCATCGATGGTGGGCGCATCCGCCTGGTCGAGATCGCTGAGCATGAAAGCGCGCAACAGCGATTCGCCGCAGTATTTTCGGCCGCCCTTGCCGATCGCCGCCAATAGTGGCAGCGCGGCGGCGCCGCCCATTTCGCGCAGGCTGGTCTCCATCGTGCGCAACTGGCCATTCGGCCCGGCGCCGCCGCCCACGCTGATGTTGACCGTGGCCGGATCGAGCCTGCGCCCCGAACACATCCACTTGACCAGCGCGTCGGCGGCGGGGCGCGAACCGCTGTTGCCGGCGATGACAGCGGCGGCCATCTCGGGTGCCATGGCCCACTCAGGCTTGCCGCCGGCCTGGAACACGATGGTGTTTGTGCTTTGCTGGACAGCGGGTTTGCCGCCTCCCGCCGGCACCTGCAGATATTCCTTCACCACGGCTTCGACGAGCGCGTCGGCAAAAGGCCGCACGGCGTATGGCCGCCACTGCGCTATCAGGCTCGCGCCCAACAGGCGCACTTGCGCATTGTCCGACATCAGCGCCGGGGTGAGGGCGGCGGCGACGTCGTGCTGTTGCTCGGCTGCCGACGGCGCCCAATTGACTTCCTGCAGCACGGTGAACAGGAGCGCGCGCGCGGCGTCGCTGTCTGTGCTGGCCACTTTGCCAAGCACGGGCATCACCGAAGCCGGGCCGAATTTGACCAACGCCCGCGCCGCGCTGCTGGCCAGGGCGAGCGCCTCCGCCTGCTGCTGGTCCGGGGTGGCGCCGGTCTGCACTGCGCCGCCTTGCATCGCGCCGGTTGGCACAGCGTCGACTTTCGCGGCGCCGCCCTTGTCCGCCATCAGCACCGTTTGCAGCAACAACTCGAGCACCTCGGGGGTGCGTTGCTGCGACAGGGCGGCGATGGCCTCGAGCGCGACGGCACCGCCCGCCTTGAGCTTGGCCGTTTGCGCGCCAAGGTCGAACGCCACCACCGCCCGCTTGCGCGCCAAGGCCTCGGTGGCGCTGGCGCGCACCTGCTTGTCGGCGTCCTTGAGCAGCGGGACGAGCACGTCGATAGTGGCGCCGGTGTGCTGCGCCAATTGCCCGAGCACGGTGGCGGCGCCCGCGCGCACGGGGGCGGCCGGGTCGGCCGCCGTTTTGACGAGCGCCGCATGCAGCCGTCCGACCGCAGCGGGCGGCAGCACCGGCAACAGGTCGCCCCATTGCTTGTCGCTGACGTTCGCGGCCGCGTCGACCAGCGCGCCCATCGCCTGCAGCGCGGCGACCCGCACCGGCTCGGCCGGGTAGTCGAGCAGCTCGACGAGGCTGTCGGCCAGGCCGCCGCGCGCGTCCTGGTTCGGGCGGCCGTTCTGGAACAGCTGCGCCAACTTGACGAGCAGGGGCACGCGCCAATCGGCGTCCAAGGGCGTCCGATGGTCGCGGTTAGACAGCATGCCGGCGACGGTCCATTCGTACGATTGCCAGACCGCGTCCGAGCTTGCCGCGTCGCCCGTCGTGGTCGCGCCGGCGTCATCGGCAGCAACGTTGGGCCGGTGCGTTTTGTTGGCGAGCGCGGCCTGCTCCAGAATGTCGCCGAGCACCACCAACGCGCGGCCGGCGCTGGCGCTGACGCTGCGCGCCGCCGCCATCGCCTCGGCATCGCTGCCGCGGGGCGAACCGTTGCCGAGCCCGATCTGGTGGATCACCAGGTTCACGGTCGGGCCGTCGTCCCAGCGCAGCGCGGCGCGGCTCGGCAGCAGATTGGCGATACTGTCGAACTGCGCGGCGGCCACCGTGGCGTCGTGTTCGGTTTCGCGGGCCTTGAGCAGGGCGGCGAAGGCGGGACGGGGGTCGCCTTTCAAGCCGCCGAGAACGCCCGCGGCGCGGGCCCGGACCAGCGCAAGCGGGTCCGACTGCATGAGGGCGATCACGACCGCCTGCTCGGCGGCGCTGCCGGGGCCGCGGAAAAGCTGGGTGCCGAGGCAGGCCGGCGCGACCTTCAGCGCAAGCAGCGCGCCGCGCAGCTGCAGCGCGCGCGCGGCGCCGGCATCGACCCCGGGCGCGGGCGCCGCGGCCGGCACGGCGACCTCGCCGCAGGCCGCCTCGGAGGCATTGTTGGCCGCCGTCGGCCCGGCCGTCGGGCCGGGCCTGCAACCGAGCAAAAGAAACAGCGGCAGGCACACCGCCCACCCGCGTCCACGACGATTTCCAGAGTTTGAACGCATGCTTTTCACATCTATTCCGCTATTTAAATTGCACAGGGGCGCGGCCGGGGCAAGGCGCCGGCGCTATTTGATCGGCAGCTTGGTGGTGTTCTTGACCTCTTCCATGACGGCATAGGTGTGCGTCTCGCGCACGCCTTTTTGCAGGAGGGTCTTGCCCAGGAATTCGCGGTAGGCGGCCATGTCTTTCACGCGCGCCTTGACCAGGTAGTCGAAACCGCCCGCGACCATATGGCACTCGAGCACTTCGGGAATGGTTTGCACGCTGTGCTTGAAGGCGTCGAACACTTCGGGCGTGGTGCGGTCGAGCACGACCTCGATGAACACGAGCAGGGAAACGTCGAGCAGCTGCGGGTTGAGCTGGGCCGTGTAACCCATGATGTAGCCCGAGTCGTGCAACTTGCGCACGCGCTCGAGGCAGGCGGCCGGCGACAGGTTGACCCGCGCGGCGAGTTCCACGTTGCTGATACGTCCGTCGCTTTGTAGCTCTGAAAGTATTTTCTTGCTGATCTTGTCGAGCATCTCAGTCGTCCCCGCCGATATATTATTCGGTTAAATTGTCTCACCAAAAACTATCTATGGCTAGTCTTCTGTAATTCCAGAATTAATCCAGAAGAATTCACTTTACAATCGAATCATCTTTCCGCGCCAACCAGCGCGCGGTCCCGCCGTGATTTCTGTTTTAATTTCAATACTTTAAGAAGACTTGTTCATGCAAACTGCCGCCGCTACGGCCCCCGCCTTCCTTCCATTTTCCGCGCTGAGTGTGGAAACCCAACATCAGCCGAGCGCGCTGCGCGCCGCCATCACGGCCGCCTACCGCACCGACGAGGCCAGCGCGGTCGCCGCGCTGCTGGCCCACGGCGCCGGTGACGACGCCGTCGCCAACGCCGACGCCCGCACGCTGGCCCACCGGCTGGTCTCGGCCGTGCGCGAAAAACGCACCCGGGCCTCGGGCGTGGACGCGCTGATGCACGAGTTTTCGCTGTCGTCCGAAGAGGGCGTGGCCCTGATGTGCCTGGCCGAGGCGCTGTTGCGCATTCCCGACAGCGAGACCGCCGACCGCCTCATCGCCGACAAGATCAGCAAGGGCGACTGGCGCAAGCACCTCGGCGAGTCGCCCTCGCTGTTCGTCAACGCGGCGACCTGGGGCCTGCTCATCACGGGCAAGCTGGTGGGCACGAGCAGCGAGACCGGGCTCGGTTCGGCGCTCGGCAACCTGATCACCAAGGGCGGCGAGCCCCTGATCCGCAAGGGCGTCGACCTCGCCATGCGCATGCTGGGCAACCAGTTCGTGACCGGCCAGACCATCGACGAGGCGATCAAGAACAGCCGCGACAACGAGCAGCGCGGCTACCGCTATTCGTACGACATGCTCGGCGAGGCGGCCCTGACCGAGGCCGACGCGATCAACTACTACGCCTCGTACGAGCGCGCGATCCACGCGATCGGCAAGGCCTCGAACGGGCGCGGCATCAAGGACGGCCCGGGGATCTCGGTCAAGCTGTCGGCGCTGCACCCGCGTTACAGCCGCGCGCAGCACGCGCGCATGATGGGCGAACTGCTGCCGCGCGTGCGCAGCCTGGTGCTGCTGGCCAAGCAGTACAACATCGGCCTCAACATCGACGCCGAAGAGGCCGACCGCCTCGAAATCTCGCTCGACATGATGGAGGCGCTCGCGTTCGACCCCGAGCTGGCCGGCTTCGAGGGCATCGGCTTCGTGGTGCAGGCCTACCAGAAGCGCTGCCCGTTCGTGATCGACTTTTTGGCCGACCTCGCGCGCCGCAGCAGCCGCAAGTTCATGGTCCGGCTGGTCAAGGGCGCCTATTGGGACGCCGAGATCAAGCGCGCCCAGGTCGACGGCATGCCCGGCTACCCGGTCTACACGCGCAAGGTCTACACCGATGTGTCCTACCTCGTGTGCGCCAAAAAGCTGCTCGGCGCGGCCGGCCTGCTGTACCCGCAGTTCGCCACGCACAACGCGCACAGCCTGGCGGTGATCTACACCTGGGCCAGGCACGCGCGCATCGACGACTACGAGTTCCAGTGCCTGCACGGCATGGGCGAGACCCTGTACGACCAGGTCGTCGGCAGCGCCAACCTGAACAAACCATGCCGCATCTACGCGCCGGTCGGCTCGCACGAGACGCTGCTGGCCTACCTGGTGCGGCGCCTGCTCGAAAACGGCGCCAACTCCTCGTTCGTGAACCAGATCGTCGACGAGAACGTCAGCATCGACACCCTCGTGGCCGATCCCTTCGTCGCTTCGCGCGCGCAGGGTGGGGTGCCGCATCCGGGCATCGCGCTGCCGCTGGCCCTGTTCGGCGGCGAGCGCGCCAATTCCGCCGGCCTCGACCTCAGCAACGAGGACACGCTGCGCGCGCTCGGCGCCGCGCTGGCCCGGCCGCGCCAATGGCAGGCGGCGCCGCTGATCGACGGCTTGGTCGGCGCCGGCACGCCCGCACTCGATATCGTCAACCCGGCGCAAAAGGCCGACCTCGTCGGCCAGGTGCGCGAAGCCTCGCCGGCCGACGTCGAAACCGCGCTCGCCAGCGCCGCCGCCTACGCGATGGACTGGCAAACCACGCCGCCCTCGCGCCGCGCCGACATGCTGCTGCGCGTGGCCGAGCTGTTCGAGCAGCACCGCGACGAGCTCATGGGATTGGCCGTGCGCGAGGCCGGCAAGTCGCTGCCGAACGCGATCGCCGAGATCCGCGAGGCGGTCGACTTCCTGCGCTACTACGCGGTGCAGGTGCACGGCACACAGAACCTGCTCGCGCTCGGCCCGGTCGCCTGCATCAGCCCCTGGAACTTCCCGCTCGCGATCTTCACCGGCCAGGTGGCAGCGGCGCTCGCCGCCGGCAACGTGGTGCTGGCCAAGCCGGCCGAGCAAACGCCGTTGATCGCGCACCGCGCGGTCGAATTGTTCCGCGAGGCGGGCGTCCCGTTCGGCGCGCTGCAACTGCTGCCGGGCCGCGGCGAAAGCGTCGGCGCGGCGCTGTGCAACGACGCGCGCGTCAAGGGCGTGATCTTCACCGGTTCGACCGAGGTCGCGCAGTTGATCAACCAAGGCCTCGCCAAGCGCGCGGTCGCGGAATCGAACGACATCGCCCTGATCGCCGAAACCGGCGGCCAGAACGCGCTCATCGTCGATTCGTCGGCGCTGCCCGAGCAGGTGGTGCAGGACGTCATGAGCTCGGCCTTCGACAGCGCCGGCCAGCGTTGCTCGGCACTGCGCGTGCTGCTGCTGCAGGAGGAGATCGCCGACAAGACCATCAAGATGCTCAAGGGCGCGATGCAGGAGCTGCGGGTCGGTAATCCCGACCGCCTGGGCACCGACATCGGCCCCGTGATCGACGCCGCTGCGCAGCAGGACCTGCTGGCCCACATCGCGCGGCTGAAACCGACCGCCAAGAACCATTTCGCGCTCGAGCTGCCGCCCGAACTGGCGGCCCAGGGCACGTTTGTGGCGCCGACCGTACTCGAAATCGGCTCGCTGGCCGAGCTCACGCGCGAAGTGTTCGGCCCCGTGCTGCACATCATCCGCTACCGCCGCGCCGACCTGCCCAAGCTGATCGACGCGATCAATGCGAGCGGCTTCGGCCTGACGCTCGGGGTCCATTCGCGCATCGACGAGACGATCGACTTCGTCGCCGCGCGCGCCCACGTCGGCAACATCTACGTGAACCGCAATATCGTCGGCGCGGTCGTCGGGGTGCAGCCGTTCGGCGGCGAGGGCATGTCCGGCACCGGTCCCAAGGCCGGCGGGCCGCTCTACCTCAAACGCCTGCAGCACGGCGCGCCGCCGCTGCTCCAGCACGACCGCCACGCGACCGCAGGCCTCGAGGCCCTGCTTGGCTGGGCCCGCAACCACGGCCACCAGCGCGTAGTCACGCTGGCCGAACAATACATGCGCACCACGCTGATCGGCAGCACGCTCACATTGCCCGGCCCGACCGGTGAGCGCAACAGCCTCGCGTTCGCCAAGCGCGGCACGGTGCTGTGCGCGGCGGGCGACATCGGCGTGCTGCTCAACCAACTGGCGGCCGTCCTGGCGACTGGCAACCGCGCGGTCGTGGTGGCACGCTCGCAGGACCTGATACCCAAAGGCCTGCCGCCGGAGGTCAAGGAACACATCGAGTTCGTCACCAGCGTCGACGCCTGCAAGCACGGGTTCCAGCTCGCGCTGGTCGAGTCCTCGCTGGTGGCCGGGCTGCGTCCCGTGCTCGCGGCGCGCGCCGGCCCGATCGTCGGCGTCATCGACACCTCGGAAGAGGGTGCTATCCCGCTCTGGCGTTTGGTGGCCGAGCGCGCCCTGTGCGTCAACACGACGGCGGCTGGCGGTAACGCAAGCCTGATGACGCTGGGACTGTAATCATTAACGAATTGGATGCACGACGTCCAACGTAAACCACTCGCCGCTCCGATACCCGGCCCGGCGAGCCAGTAGCAGCACATCTTGGAGGATGACATGATTGTAGGCGTACCTAAAGAGATCAAAAATCACGAGTACCGGGTGGGTTTGACGCCGCCGAGCGTACGCGAACTGACCCTGCGCGGCCACGAGGTGCTGGTGCAAAAAGACGCCGGCTCGGCGATCGGCCTGTCCGACGACCAGTACCGCGCGGCCGGCGCCAGCATTGTCGATACGGCCAAAGAGATCTTCGCGCGCAGCGCCATGATCGTCAAAGTCAAAGAACCGCAGCCGGGCGAATGCGCCATGCTCAGCGAAGGCCAGATTCTTTACACCTACCTGCACCTCGCACCTGATCCCGAGCAGACGGCGGCCTTGGTCAAGTCGGGCGCGGTCTGTATCGCCTACGAGACCATCACCGGCGCCGGCGGCGGCCTGCCGCTGCTGGCCCCGATGAGCGAAGTGGCCGGTCGCATGGCGATCCAGGCCGGCGCCGCCCATCTCGAAAAATCGAAGGGCGGCATGGGTTTGCTGCTCGGCGGCGTGCCTGGCGTCGCGGCGGGCCATATCGTGATCATCGGCGCCGGCGTGGTCGGCACCAATGCGATGCAGATGGCGATCGGCACCGGCGCGCGCGTGACGGTGCTCGACAAGAGCATCGAGCGCCTGCGCCAGCTCGACCTCATTTACGGCAACCGTATCTCGACCCTGTATTCGAACGCGCACGCGATCGAAGAATCGGTGCTGTCGGCCGACCTGGTCGTCGGCGGCGTGCTGGTGCCGGGTGCCGCGGCGCCCAAGCTGGTCACGCGCGACATGATCTCGCGCATGAAGCCGGGCGCGGTCGTGGTCGACGTGGCGATCGACCAGGGCGGCTGCTTCGAGACCTCGCATGCGACCACCCATGCCGATCCTACCTATTTGCTCGACGGCGTGGTGCACTACTGCGTGGCGAACATGCCCGGCGCGGTGGCGCGCACCTCGACCTTTGCACTCAACAACGCGACCATCGTGCACGCGGTCGCGCTGGCCGAAAAAGGCTGGCGCCAGGCGATGCGCGACGACCCGCACCTAAAAAACGGCCTTAACGTGTGCATGGGCAAGGTGACCTACGCGGCGGTCGCAAGCGCCTTGGGTTTTGAGTACGTGCCAGCGGATAAATTGCTGGACTGATGCAACGCAGCCATTGCGCCGGGGCGGGCGGCGCAATGGCTTTCCTAACGGGCTCTACAAAATCGGCGCCACTCGTATAATCGGAGCCTGATCACCGTTAGCAATAAGCCATGCCTCTCGACAAACAAATACTGCCGCAAGATCCGCTCACCTCGCCCGATCTGAACGACGACGGTGACTTTTCCGACATGCTCAGCGAATTGCGCATCCTGTTGCCGGGCGCGCAAATGCTGACGGCTTTCCTGATCATCCTGCCTTTCAATGGCGGTTTCAGCCATATCCAGCATATGGAAAAAATCATTTTCCTGGCGACCTTTGTGTTCTCCTTGGCCAGCCTGGTCCTGTTGAGCGCACCGGCCATCCAGCACCGCTTGATGCGTCCGCTGAACGACCGCGCCCGCTTCAAGCATGTGGCGACCCAGCAGATCGTGGTGGGCGCCCTGAGCCTCGCTTGTTCACTCATATTGGGCACCAACCTCGTTATATCGGAGGTATTCGGCCTGTCCGTCGGCCTCGCGATCAGCGGCATCATGGCCACACTGATCGTCTGCGTGTGGTGGCTGTTGCCGCTTTACCTCAAGCACAAACAAGGCTTTTGATACCGGCCCGGTTCGCGACTACTTCCTGCCGGGCGCCTTGGCGTTCACATCGACGCAAAATCGATGAATGATATGTAAATCGTAAATTGCTGCGACCGATTTCACAAAACGGCCAAAGCCTGGCTCTTCATTCGGATTGTCGGTAATCGTCCTGATTACCGCGAACGGCACGCCGAGTTCAATACACACCTGCGCCACCGCCGCCCCCTCCATGTCCACCGCCAGCAAACCTGGGAGTGCGATATTGAGCTGGGCGAGCTGCGCACGGGTGCTGAGCAACTGATCGCCACTGGCTAAAAGTCCGCGGTGAACGCGTGGCCATTCGAGCTTGAACTCGCGTCGTTCCTTGCTTTGGATGGCGCTTGAGAAGTCGATGTCGAAGAAGTCGTCGGCGGCGTGGCTCAACAAATTGGTCAGTTGGACATCCGGCGCGAACTGCGATTGGCCGGTGAGCGGCACTTCAAAGCGGGGGAACAGCGGCCGGCAGTCCATGTCGTGTTGCGCCAGTGCCTCGGCGATCACAACATCTCCGACACGCACCTTCGCATCGACTGCGCCGGCCAGGCCGGTGAAGATGATGTGGGTAACTTCGAACTTTTCCACAAGCATGGTCGCAGTCATCGCTGCAGCAACCTTCCCAACGCGTGAAACGACGCACACAGCCTCGATACCCCACAACTGGCCTAGTGCGTACTCGCGCATGCCGTGCGTGAGCTTGGCGGGGCCTCCCATGGCCTCTACAAAGCCCTTCTGTTCGTCAGGATGGGAGCAAATGATCCCTAAGCGCATTTTTTTTGGCGTTTTCATAGGGTCTGCAAGCCTGCTTTTGGGGTGTTTCCGGGGTTGTTCACGGTTTTTGTCCTGTTTACTGTTTTATATAAAAGGTATGTATACAAATTTAGTAGTGATAGTAAACGACGATTTTTTTGTGGATAAGTCCAAAAAATCTAACGATATCATCGGTTTACGCAAAATAAAAGTAGCAGGATAAGCCTTGTATCCAACGGGGATGGTTGTTGGATAAAAACTTGCCTGTGGAAAAAGTAGTGAGTTCTTCACAGTTCGCCCTGTGGATATCCAGTGGTTTATCCACAGGTGATCGTTTCGACTTGTTGCAAGGCAGCATTATGCCAGTGTGATCTTAACGTTGAACATGCGTGGATCAAGGTTCGGTTGATTAAAGTACGTTTCGGCAAGTTTTTGCTTTTGCTGGGCGAACCGTTGCGCTGGTCGGCGGTGCCGCCTTTGGCCAGGGACCTGACAATTTTTCTGCTTCGGTTTGCATGCCTGTCTTCAAAAAAGGAGCCCAGGGGGTCTTCAGGACGTCCGTGCTGCATTTTTCTGGCATATATCGATGCTTGAGGAAACCAGTGCTCAGATCGATGTGGCGGTGCCTTAGATCGCTTGTGCGTGTTTGCCTCCTTTTTTACAAAACGTCCTTGGCCTTTTTTTTGCGGGCGGTTGGGGTCCGTTCGCACTTCGCTGTCTTTTCTTGTTTACTCAAAAAGTGTGTATACAAGTTTAGTAATAGTTGTTAACAGAGGGTGTTTTCTGTGGACAAGCCCAAAAATTTGAACCTGATCAATGGTTTACGAAAGGTATAACTGGTCTAGCTGTTCTGTATGTTGAAGGAACACATTCTGGATAAAAAATGGCATGTGGATAAAGTGACGATTATCCACAATCGGTACCTGTGGATATGCATAGACTTATCCACACCCCATCCGCCCCGTATCGCGCGGGATTGTCGCTTGTTGCCTGCCTCGTTCTGCTAATCTTGTCAGGTTCGCAGTGAAGGAGAAGCGCATGAATCTGCAAGGCTTGTGGAAATTTCCCATCATTCAAGGTCCGATGGCCGGCGGGGGCAGTTCGCCTGCGCTTGCCGCCGCGGTTTCAAATGCTGGCGGTCTGGGTTCGCTTGGGTGCGGCATGCTGTCGCCGGACGCGATTGCCGGACAGGTGGCCGAACTCCGGCAATTGAGCGATCGGCCCTTTATGCTTAACCTGTTCATCCAGCAAACGCCAATTCCGTCGGCCGATGAGATTGCGCGGGCTGAGGAATTGTTGCGCCCGGTTTGGGAAGGCCTCGGTTGGGAGGCATTGCCGCGTCCTACGTCCTGGTGCGAGGATTTCCCATCCCAGTTCGACGCTTTGATCGCACTCAAGCCGCGTGCCGCCAGCTTTACCTTCGGCATACTTAACGAGGTTCAGATAGAACGTTTGCACGACGCCGGTATCGTCGTGCTTGGTACGGTGACCACGGTCGACGAGGCACTCGCGTGGGAAGCCGTGGGTGCCGATGCGGTCGTTGCCTCAGGGATCGAGGCGGGCGGCCACCGAGGCACCTTCCTGGGCCCGCAGGAGGCCGCCGACCTGCCTGCGCGCGAGCTTTGGAAGGCCGTCGCAGCCGAGTGCGGTCTTCCGTTTATCGCGGCGGGCGGCATCATGACGGGGGTCGATATCAACGAGGCACTCGGTTCGGGTGCTTGCGCGGTGCAAATGGGCACGGCTTTCCTTGTCTGCGACGAGGCGGGCATTCAAGCGGCCTACCGCCACGCACTGGTCAACGCCGGCAACGTGGATACGCGCCTGACCCGGGCTTTCACCGGGCGTTACGCGCGCGGTCTGGTCAACCGTTTCATGGAAGGTCTGCAAGCGGTAGAGTCGCAGGTTCCCGCCTATCCCGTCCAGAACGCTTTGACGGCAAGCATCAGGAAAGCTGCCGCGCAAAGTGGTGACGCAGGCAATATGTCCTTGTGGGCGGGGGCTGAAGTGCGCAGGGCCAGGCCCATGCCGTGTGCGCAACTCATGCAAACCTTGGTCGCCGAAATGCGGACCGAATAAAGGAGTAATGTTTGGAATCGGCAGGAGAATACGACTTCATCATCGTGGGCGCCGGCACCGCCGGCTGCGTGTTGGCCAACCGGCTTACGCGGAACAAGCAGGCCAGGGTCTTGCTGATCGAAGCCGGCGGCAAAGACGATTACATCTGGATCCACATTCCGGTCGGCTATTTGCATTGCATCGGCAATCCGCGCACCGATTGGCTGTTCAAGACCGAGCCCGACGCCGGGCTCGGCGGACGCAGCCTGATCTACCCGCGGGGGAAGGTGTTGGGGGGAAGTTCCTCGATCAACGGCATGATCTATATGCGCGGACAATCGCACGATTACGACCGCTGGGCCGAGGCCACCGACGATCCGTCGTGGTCTTGGGACAAGGTGCTGCCTATCTTTATGCAGAGCGAGGATCACCGCGGCGGCAGTTCGAACGCGCATGGCGCCGGTGGTGAATGGCGTGTCGAGAAGCAGCGGCTTTCCTGGGAAATACTCGATGCCTTCCGCGAGGCTGCCGAACAAACCGGTATTCCAAAGACCGCCGATTTCAATCGCGGCGACAACGCGGGCTGCGCCTATTTCGAGGTCAACCAGAAACGCGGGATTCGCTGGAACACGGCGAAGGCTTTTCTCCGGCCGATTGCCGGCCGTCCCAATTTGACCATCATGACCGGCTGCCATGTCGAGCGCCTGTTGATTCAAGACGGCAGCAATGGCAAGGTGTGCAGCGGTGTGGAATTCACCGGTGGCGGCAACGCATACCGCGCGCTCGCGCACAAAGAAACCCTGCTGACCGCGGGCGCCGTCGGCTCACCCCAGCTTTTACAGTTGTCCGGGGTCGGGCCGGCAGCGCTGTTGCGTGAGTACGGCATCGGCGTGCAGGTCGACTTGGCCGGCGTCGGCGAAAATCTGCAGGACCACCTGCAGCTGCGCATGATCTACAAGGTCACGGGCGCGCGGACCTTGAACACAAGCTCGGCTAGCTGGTTCGGAAAGATGAAGATCGGCCTCGAATACGCGATGTTCCAGAGCGGGCCGATGTCGATGGCGCCGTCGCAACTCGGTGCGTTTGCGCGGTCGGGACCCTCGCAGGCGACGCCCGACCTCGAATACCACGTCCAGCCGCTGTCGCTTGAAAAATTTGGCGAGCCGCTGCATGCGTTTCCCGCGTTCACCGCTAGCGTATGCAATTTGCGGCCGACTTCGCGCGGCCATGTGCGCATCGCCGGAAACGATTCTTACGCGCCTCCAAAAATCACCCCGAATTATCTTAGTACTGCCGAGGACAGGACGACGGCCGCTGCGGCCTTGCGTCTTACCAGGCGCATTGTCGCGGCGCCAGCTTTGGCGCGCTTTGCGCCCGAGGAGTTCAGGCCCGGCATCGCCTACAGCACCGAGGAACAACTGGCCGAAGCCGCCGGGCTGATCGGGACGACAATCTTCCATCCGGTGGGGACGTGCAAGATGGGGCGCGTGCAGGATCCGAGTGCTGTGGTGGACAGCGAACTGCGGGTGATCGGCGTAGGGGGATTACGCGTGGTCGACGCGTCTGTGATGCCGTTTATTACATCGGGCAATACCAATGCGCCTACCTTGATGATCGCCGAGAAGGCGGCGATGCTGATCGCCGCCGCCTGGTCTTAAGGTCCGTTTACTTGCCGCGTGAAAGTTTGGCCATCGCATCGACCAGCTTCGCCGTCTGCGTCGCGTCGGTGATCGTGCTGGTGCGCATTGGAAGCATCAGGCGTGCTGTCGTGCCCGGATTTCCGGTGCGGCGCATGAAGTACATCGACTGCACGCCGACCTTGGTCGGAATGACGAGGCTTTCCGGGCAAGATTCGGCGTTCTCGGCGTAGGTGTATTCAATCACGCCGGTCGGCTGGCCCTTGAATACCCGGGCTGGCTCGAGCGTCGCCTTCAGGGTCGGTTCATTCGCTTGCGCCACGCGGCTGATGTTGACCACCTTGCCGATGAAGACCGCGTCGGCAAGTTTGTATTCTGCGTTTGCCTTGTCGTAAATCTTGGGCGGCGTACCCGGCGGCGGGGGAGGCTCGCATGCAAACACCGGAACGGCGAAGCAGATGGCGAGGGCGGTTGCCGTTGGGGCGAACAGAACGCGTTTGGTCATTTTGATCCTTCAAATGTTTTCAGGCGTTTGTTGTCATCCATGTAATGAATGTTTTCACCTGTTACGTTTGAATACTATCTGATTTAATGATGACAGTGTAATTACTATGTTGTTGAGTGGCAACGGTGGCTCTTTGCTCAGAGCGCGGCTGCGTAGATTGCGCGCGCGTCGGCGCGTGTCAGCTCGCGTGGATTGTTTCCGAGCAAGCGAGTCTGGAGCATCGCGTCGTCGGCCAGGCGGTCCAGGTCCGCTTCGCCGATACCCACTTGCCTGAGCGTGGTTTCGATCCCGGTTTGGTCCGCCACTCGCTGCATTGCAACAATCAAGGCATGCGCGCGGGCTTCGACGGTGCCCACCGCTTGCGGCGCGAGGATGGCCGCGAGGTCGGCGTAGTGCTCGGCGGCGTGTTCGAGGTTGAAGCGCAAGACATGCGGGAGGACCAGGGAATTGGACAGTCCGTGCGGCACATGGAAGATGCCGCCGATCGGGTAGGCAAGCGCATGCACCGCCGCCACCGGCGCGTTTGAGAATGCTTGGCCGGCGAAATACGCGCCGAGCAGCATGGCCTGCCTCGCGGCCAGGTCGGCACCGTCGTCACACGCTTTGATGATGTTGCCCGACAGGAGATGCAGCGCCTGTCTTGCCAGCATGTCGGACATCGGGTTCTTTTTGTGCCTGGTGGTGTAGGCCTCGATCGCGTGCACCATCGCGTCGATTCCGGTCGCGGCGGTGACTGCGCGCGGCAATCCCAGTGTGAGTTCGGCGTCGAGTACGGCCATGTCGGCGTAGAGTTGCGGCGAGACGACTCCCATCTTGCTCGACTCACCGGTTGTGACGATCGCGATGTTGGTCACCTCGGAGCCGGTGCCGGTGGTGGTGGGTACTTGGACCAGGGGCAGCCGGTCGCCCTTGACGTTACCGATCCCGTAGATCTGGGCCAGCGTCTGATCGCTTCCTGCCAGCACGGCGATCAGCTTGGCCACATCCATCGAGCTGCCACCGCCGATGCCGATCACGATATCGACGCTGTTCTTTTGGGCGGCATCTAGCGCCCGCAAGACGACGGCTTCCGGCGGATCTGCCACGACGTCCGAGTAGACCATCGCGGAGATGCCATGTGCTTCGAGATTGATCCGCGGAGCTTCGACCAATGCGGTGCGCAGAAAGCCGGGGTCGGTCACGATCATCGCGCGTCGCACCGACGGGAAACGTGCGGCGACGTGTTGGCCAAGTTCCTTGGCGGAACCGGGGGAGGAGATCAGGTGGGCCACGGTGCTGAACGTGAATGGAGCAATCTGCATATTGGTCTCGTTGGGGTTGGAATTTTGATTCAGCTTACACCAATGTTGTGCTGCTTGGCCCCGGCGAGCGCGCGCTTTCTTTTGTACAATGTGCGCCTGAGTTGGTTGGCGAGGCGCATTAAGGGGCTGTCATGGTGGACGTCGTATTTCTTTGCATGGCAGCCTTTCTGGCCGGACTGATCGACGCCGTGGTTGGCGGCGGCGGACTGATCCAGGTGCCTGCGTTGTTCTCCATATTTCCGAAAGAGGCGCCGGCGACTTTGCTCGGCACGAGCAAGCTCGCGGGCATTTTTGGCACGGGTTCCGCGGCCATCGATTATGCGCGCAGGGTCAGGGTGGCTTGGAGCGCTGCGGCACCGGCCGCTATCGCCGCCTTCATCCTCGCGTTCGCCGGGGCCTGGACCGTGACGCGAGTCCCTTCAGATTTCATGCGAACGCTGTTGCCGTTCGTGTTGGTTGCGGTGGCGGTGTACACCTTTCGCAAGAAGGACTTCGGCTCGGTCCACGCGCCGCGGCATACGGGCACGACCGAACGGCTGGCCGCGGTCGGCATGGGCGCGTGCATCGGTTTCTACGACGGCTTCTTCGGGCCTGGCACGGGCAGTTTCCTGATGTTCCTTTACGTGCGCTTTTTCGGCTTTGATTTTTTGGGCGCCTCCGCCGCGGCCAAGCTGGTCAACGTCGCCTGCAACATTTCGGCGCTGATGTGGTTCGGCTACAGCGGCCATCTACTTGTGCAGTTGGGCCTGATGATGGCGGCCTGCCAGATCGCCGGATCGCTGGTCGGGACCCGGCTGGCGATCCGCCACGGCAGCGTGTTCGTGCGCAAACTGTTCCTCGTGGTCGTCTCCGGCTTGATCTTGAAGACGAGCTATTCGGCCGTCATTACCTGGTTGGACTAGCCGTGGAATGTTCCACGTGGAACATCGGACGCCTTTTTCCACATCCGCGCGCATGTTCCACGTGGAACAATAGTAGTGCGGGCGGTCCAATATCTGCCTAAAAAAGAGTCGCCGCGGCAAAAAGACTCTATAATCTGGCCTCACCCCTCGCTTTACACTTCCATCATGCTATTTCCCACAGAATTCGACGTCATCGTTGTCGGCGGCGGTCACGCCGGCACCGAGGCGGCCCTCGCTTCCGCCCGCATGGGCCAGAAGACTTTGTTGCTTACTCATAACATCGAGACCCTTGGGCAGATGTCGTGCAACCCGTCGATCGGCGGCATCGGCAAGGGGCACCTGGTCAAGGAACTCGACGCGATGGGCGGCGCGATGGCGATCGCAACCGACGAGTCGGGCATCCAGTTCCGCATCTTGAACTCGTCCAAAGGGCCGGCCGTGCGCGCCACCCGGGCCCAGGCCGACCGCATCCTGTACAAGCAGGCGATCCGCTCGCGCCTCGAAAACCAGCCAAACCTGTGGTTGTTCCAGGGTGCCGTCGACGACCTCATGGTCGAAGGCGAGCGCGTGGTCGGCGCCGTGATGCAGATCGGCCTCAAGTTCCCGGCGCGCTCGGTGGTGCTTACGGCCGGCACTTTCCTCGACGGGAAGATCCACGTCGGCCTGCAAAATTATTCGGCCGGCCGCGCCGGCGACCCGCCCGCGATCTCGCTGTCGGCGCGCCTGAAGGAACTCAAGCTGCCGCAAGGACGCCTCAAGACCGGCACGCCGCCGCGCATCGACGGCCGCAGCATCGACTTTTCGCAGATGGCGGAGCAGGGCGGCGACCTCGATCCGGTGCCGGTGTTCTCGGTCATGGGCACGGCGGCGATGCATCCGCGCCAGGTGCCGTGTTATGTCACGCATACCAACGCGCAGACGCACGACATCATCCGCGCCGGCCTCGATCGCAGCCCGATGTACACGGGCGTGATCGAAGGCGTCGGCCCGCGCTACTGCCCCTCGATCGAAGACAAGATCCATCGCTTCGCGGGCAAGGAGTCGCACCAGATTTTCCTCGAGCCCGAAGGCCTGACCACCAACGAGTACTACCCGAACGGGATCTCGACCAGCCTGCCGTTCGACGTGCAGATTGCCCTGGTGCGCTCGATGAAGGGTATGGAGAACGCGTTCATCCTGCGTCCCGGCTACGCGATCGAATACGACTACTTCGATCCGCGCGGCCTCAAAACCTCGCTCGAAACCAAAGCCATCGCCGGCCTGTTCTTTGCCGGCCAGATCAACGGCACCACCGGCTACGAAGAAGCGGCCGCGCAGGGAATGCTGGCCGGTATCAACGCCGCCTTGCTAACCCGGGGCCAGGACGCGTGGGTGCCGGGCCGCGCCGAAGCCTACTTCGGGGTGCTCGTCGACGACCTTACGACGCAGGGCGTGGCCGAACCGTACCGCATGTTCACCAGCCGCGCCGAGTACCGCCTGAGCCTGCGCGAAGACAATGCCGACATGCGCCTGACCGAAATCGGCCGCAAGCTCGGCGTGGTCGGCGACGCCCAGTGGGCCGCCTTCGAGACAAAGCGCGAGGCCGTCGCGGTCGAACTCGAACGCCTGCGCTCGACCTGGGTCAACCCGCGCATCCTCGCCAGCGCCGAATCCGAACGCGTGATCGGCCAGGCCATCGAGCGCGAATACTCGCTGGCCGACCTGCTGCGCCGTCCCGGCGTCGAGTACCAAAAGCTCATGGGCATCCAGGGCGTCGACGGCCAGGCGCTCGCCGGTCCCGGCGTGAGCGACAGCGCGGTCATGGAGCAGGTCGAAATCCAGCTCAAATACGCCGGCTATATCGACCGCCAGGCCAAGGAGGTCGAGCGCCACGACCACTTTGAAAACCTCAAGCTGCCGGCCGAATTCGACTACCTCGACATCGGCGCGCTGTCGATCGAGGTGCGCCAGAAGCTCGACAAACAGCGCCCTGAAACCCTGGGCCAGGCTTCCAGAATATCTGGGGTGACACCGGCCGCGATCTCGCTTTTGCTGGTACATTTGAAAAAGCGCGGTGCCAAAGGCTTCACGACCCTGAACCAGGAGCTGACCCAGTGAAGCATTTCGATCGCGCGGTAATCGGCCGCATCCTGGCCGACGGTATCAAAGAACTCAAGCTCGACCTCGACCAGCAACAGCACGAAAAACTGCTCGACTACCTGGCGCTGCTGTTCAAGTGGAATGCGGTGTACAACCTGACCTCGGTGCGCGACCCGCTGCAAATGGTCACGCACCACCTGCTCGATTCGCTCGCCGCGGTGCCGGCCTTCGCGGGCGCGGTCAGCGTGCTCGACGTGGGGGCGGGCGGTGGCTTGCCGGGCATGGTGCTGGCGATCGCGCGCCCCGACCTGAAGGTGGCCATGATCGACACGGTCCACAAAAAAACGGCCTTCCTGACGCAAGTGAAGGCCGAGCTGGGTTTGACCAACGTCAGCGTGCACACGATGCGCGTCGAGCAGCTGCAAGTGCCCGAAAAATTCGACGTCATCACCTCGCGCGCTTTTGCCGACCTTTCCGACTTCGTCAACTGGTCGGGACACCTGCTGGCCGTGGGCGGGCGATTCATAGCCCTAAAAGGGGTCGAGACGCCCAGCGAGCACGAGAATCTGCCGGCGCCATGGAAAGTGAGCGAATTACGCCATATACAGGTGCCAGGGCTGCAAGCCGAACGCCATCTCGTATTCGTCCAAAAAGCCGGAACCGAGTAAACCATATAAACCAAATATACGATTTATACCAAATAAACTAAATAAACCGAATAAACGGTTTAAATAGTATAAATGGTATAAATCATTATTGTTGCGTCTACGATAAGAACGATACATGGCCAAGATATTTTGCGTTGCAAACCAAAAGGGCGGGGTGGGCAAGACCACCACCAGCGTCAACCTGGCCGCCGGCCTTGCCAAGCTTAACCAGCGCG
Organism: Pseudomonadota bacterium; assembly: GCA_040384885.1. Lineage (GTDB taxonomy): Bacteria > Pseudomonadota > Gammaproteobacteria > Burkholderiales > Burkholderiaceae_D > Telluria_A. The sequence continues at coordinate 39,890 of JAZKIN010000146.1, forward strand.
TGCTGCTGGTAGACCTCGACCCGCAGGGCAACGCCACCATGGGCTCCGGCGTCAACAAGGCCGGGTTGAAGGCGTCGACCTATGAAGTGCTGCTCGGGGAAGCCGATGTGGCGGCCGCGCGCCAGCGCTCCGAGACTGGCGGCTTCGACGTGCTGCCTTCGAACCGCGAACTGGCCGGTGCCGAAGTCGAGATGGTCGAACTCGACCAGCGCGAGCGCCGCCTCAAGGACGCCCTGGCGCTGGTCGACAAAGAATACGACTTCATCCTGGTCGACTGCCCGCCGGCGCTGTCGATGCTGACCCTGAACGGCCTGTGTGCCGCGCACGGCGTGATCATACCGATGCAGTGCGAGTACTACGCGCTCGAGGGCCTGTCCGACCTGGTCAACACGATCAAGAAGGTGCACGCCAACCTGAACCCCGACCTCAAGATCATCGGACTGCTGCGCGTGATGTTCGATCCGCGCATGACGCTGTCGCAGCAGGTCTCGGCGCAGCTCGAGTCGCACTTTGGCGACAAGGTATTCAAGACCATCATCCCGCGCAACGTGCGGCTGGCCGAGGCGCCGTCCTACGGCGTGCCCGGCGTTGTGTTCGACCCGGCCTCCAAAGGCGCGCAGGCCTACATCGCATTCGGCGCCGAAATGGTCAAACGAATCAAATCAATGTAAGAAGGTAGAGACGATCATGGCAACCAAAAAACTCAAGGGCCTCGGCCGCGGCCTGGAAGCACTGCTCGGCGGCGATGTCGACCTCACCACCGCCGACGCCGGCACACCGTCGTCCTTGCCTGTATCGCAAATGCAGGCCGGTAAGTACCAGCCGCGTACGCGCATGGACGAGGGCGCGCTCAACGAGCTGGCCGCCTCGATCCGCACCCAGGGCATCATGCAGCCGGTGCTGGTGCGCCCGGTCGGCAAGGACGCCATCACCGGCGCGGTCAAGTACGAGATCATCGCCGGCGAGCGCCGCTTCCGTGCGGCCCAGCTGGCCGGGCTCGACCAGATTCCGGTGCTGGTGCGCGACGTCGACGACCAGGCCGCAGCCGCGATGGCCCTGATCGAGAACATCCAGCGCGAAGACCTCAACCCGCTCGAAGAGGCGCAGGGCATAGGGCGCCTGATCTCGGACTTCAGTTTCACGCACGAGCAGGCGGCGAACGCGGTGGGACGTTCGCGCAGCGCCGTGTCGAACCTGCTGCGCCTGATGAACCTCGCGCCGCCGGTGCAGACCATGCTAATGGCGGGCGATATCGACATGGGCCACGCACGCGCGCTGCTCGCGGTCGACTCGGCCAGCCAGATCAACCTGGCGAACCAGGTGGTCGCAAAGCGACTGTCGGTACGTGAAACCGAAAAGCTCGTCACGCGCACCATGGACGAGCAGGCCAATCCGCCGACGCCGCGCGAAAAAGAAAAATCGGGCGACATCGTGCGCTTGGAGGAGGAGCTGTCCGACAAGCTGGCGACGCCGGTGTTGTTTAAGATGGGAACCAAGGGGCGGGGGCAGATGATTATCGATTTTGCTGATTTGGATATTCTTGATGGGGTGTTGGCGCGCTTGCGCGCGTAGGCCCCGAACGCTTAAAGCACCAGCCTCAGAAATCGTACCAGAAGAAATACCAACAAAAAAAACCAACATCGTCCTCGCGAAGGCGGGGACCCATAGAACCGTTGCTCAGAGCCAGCGTTCTATAGGTCCCCGCCTTCGCGAGGACGATGTGGTGGTTTCTATAGCGTCATCGGTGTCATTGCAGCTTCGCACAAGTGTCAATCCATAAAGCTTACCTAACTCACCACAACACGCCGCCATCACGCGCCAACGGCGTGCGTTGTCGTGGTTTTTGGGCACTTTTACGCTCTGCCGCAGTGCAGCAACGTTTGACGCGGGTATGCATAAACCCTTATAATCCCGCTGATTCACGTAAATCCTAGAACGCAACGCGGTAAATAACACGGCATCCCAATGACTGGCGCGATGAACATTTCAATGCTGCGCATAGTCTCCCTGCAAGTAATGGCGACGATCCTCGCTGGCGCATTCGCCGCGATCTTCGGCGGCCTGCCTGCGATGCTGTCGGCGGTGCTTGGCGGTCTGTGCTGCGTGATTCCAAACGCGCTGTTTGCGCTGCGCCTGTTTGCCAACGCGCAGAAACCAGGCGGCGCGAATCCGATGACGTTCATGATCGGTGAATTTATAAAGATTGCATTAACGATCACGCTGCTTGGCGTGGTCGCTTGGCTGTACCGCGATTTGAACTGGCTCGCGCTGATCGGCGGCTTCATCGTGGC
>JAZKIN010000147.1:0-8761 GCA_040384885.1 Pseudomonadota bacterium
TGGTGCTTCCGCCGCGGCCGCCCAGCACGCCGTAGCCGCCGCCGATGCCGCCGGTGCCGGCGTTGGGCGCGCCGCCGTGATACACCCCGGCGCCGCCGCCGACGTCGCCGCCGCCGCCGCCGCCGATGCCGTTGGCGCCGCTGCCGCCGCCGCCGCCGCCGCCGTAATTGGAGGAGTTGCCGCCGCCGCCGCCGCCGCCGGCGGCCGCATTCGCCCTCACCGTCACGTTATTGAGTCTGAGCGTGCCGGTGTTGAGGATCGCTCCGCCTTGCGCGGTGGCGGCGGCGGTGCTGCTGTAGGCGCCGGTGCCGGAGGCGACGCCGTGGGTGATGGTCAGGTTCTGGATCTCGATCGAGGAGCTGCCGCTGGTGGCGGTGGTCATCGCCTGCGAGCGGTAGGCCGCGTCGATCGTGAAGCCGCCGCCGACGATCGTCATCTTCATGTTGTCGGTGACGTTGAGCGCGATGGCCGTGGTGTCGCTGGCGCCGAACGTGATGTTCGCGGTCAGGGTGATCAGGTCGGCGAGGCCGTCGCCGTTGCCGGCCGCGATTGCGCTGCGCAGCGCGGCGAGCGTGCCGACGCTGGCGGTGTGCAGCACGTGGTCGTAGTCGGCCAGCGCGGCGGTGTCGAACGCGGCGCCGGCGGTGGCGGCGGTGCCGGTCGAAATCTCGAGTTCCCAGTCGCCGCCGCGGGCGCCGCCGCCGGTGGCGTCGCTCGACGCGGCCACGACCGCGCCGGTGATCGCGGCGAGCGCATCGAGGAAGGCTTGGCCCTCGGCCCCGGTGCCGGCCTCGCAGCCGTACAGGCGCAGTTCGCCGTCGGCCTTGAGCGTGGCGCCGATCGCGGCCAACTGGGCGCGGTAGTCGGCCAGGTTGGTGCCGACGAGCGCGGCGTTGCCCAGCAACAGCATGCCCTCGTCGCCGTGCGAGACGATGCTGATCGAATCGAGCCCGCTCATGCCCGCGAGCGCGGCGGCGATCTGGTCGACGCCGTTGCTGTCCTGGTTGATCACGATCACGGTCACGCCGGCGCCGGCGGCGGCCACGATCCTCTGGTAGTCGGGCACGCGGTTGTCCACGATGAGCACGCTGCGCCCGGCGTTGGTGGCGGCCGCGCCGTCGTCGGCGGCGGCCGCCGCGAGGTCGAGCGCTATGCGCTGGTCGGGCGCGACCCCGAGCAGCCGCTGCTCGAAGGCGTGGCCGCCGCCGTCGCGCAGCTGGGCCAGGTCGCCCGGGCCGGCGGCCGCGGCGGCGCCGTCGAACACGATGCGCGACTCGAGCGCGAGCATGTCGCGGCGCGGGCCGAAGCGGCGCTTCTTGGCCGGCGCGCCCCCGTTGTCGGAGCCGTTCGAGCGGTTCGGGGCGGCGGGACGGTTCGGTGGGCGCTTCATGCTTTTTCTCCTGGGGTTGCTGCGGGCTGCTCGGTGATGACGTTGGCACGGCTGTTGCTGCCGTCCTTCCAGAACGACAAATTGGCGTTTTGCTCGAACAGGTCGGGCGGCAAGATGGTCTCGCGCGGCACGAAGCCGACTTTGCTGCGCACCTTGTGCAGGCCGCGCATGCCGAGCGTGGCGTCGAACTCGGGGGCGTCGAAGTCGAGGTTCTCGAAGTCGTGTTCAAACTCGGGCTCGCCGAGGAACTGGTAGACCAGCGGCAGCACCTTGTGCGGCGCCTTGGCCAGCAGGTCGTAGTCGACCACGAGCAGCGAGGACGCGTGCTCGCCGTAGAAGGCCTCCTTGAGCGCGCTCCAGGCGAAGCCGACCAGGCGGTTGCGCTGGGCCAGCGTGTCGACCCGGCTGAACACGGTGTTGCGTTCGGCGCCGTCGTGGAACAGGCGCGTGATCTCGTACGGGTCGGCCCGGAAGCGGCGCTCGAGGCTGTCCATGATCCAGGCCACGTTGCGCACGCAGGCGATCACCTTGGCACCGGGGAACTGGTCCATCAGCATCGGCATGTGGGCGCACCACAAGCGGTTGGTGTCGAACACCACGTCCTTGCCGGCCTGCTCGGCGTAGTAGGCGTCGAACAGGCCGCGCACCAGGCGTTTGCGCTCGGCGCCGGTGAGCACCGCGCCGAATTCGCTGCCCGCGCCGAACTGGCCCAGCATCCCGTTGTAGAGCCCGCCGACCGGGCTCGACATGCCCGCATGGAAGCGCGGGTTTTGCCGCAGCAGGGCGGCCAGCAGGGTCGAGCCGGAGCGTGGCAAACCGGAGATGAAGTGGAATTTTTGGGTGGGCATGGAGGCGGGCTTCGTCGATTCAGGCTGGTGGGCGTGCGCGCCGCCGTGCAGGCGCGCGCGCAAGTGGGACTCATGGTTTTTCTACATTCTGTCGGGCCGGGGCAGGTGCGCATTGATTGCATTTGCAATATTTTTATTACTGTTATTGCAATGCGAAATGCCCTCCGCGATTCTAACAATGATTATGGAACACAAAACTTTCAGATACTCACAGTTGCCAATATAAATTTCCGGGCGTCTTTTTTTGTCAACCAAAGTCACAATATTCTTTGACTTTTGTCACTATTTTCCTAGGAGTAATGTAGCATCGACATGCTTTCCAAAAAGCAAGGCCGGGACGGCCGGCGGAATTCCGGGGAAGCATTCGATCAACCACATAGTGAAGGAACGAACATGGAAGTTTATCTGGGTACAGTAATGGCGACGGCGGTCACTTTTGCCCCCCGCGGTTGGGCGATGTGCAACGGCCAGTTGATGTCGATTGCGCAAAATAGTGCCCTGTTCGCGCTGCTGGGGACAAACTATGGCGGCGATGGCCAGACCACTTTCGGGCTGCCCGACCTGCGCGGGCGCATGGTCGTCGGCGCCGGATCGGGTCCTGGCCTGTCGACCCGCACCCAGGGCGATAAGGCCGGCGGCGAATCGTCCGTCGGCACCGGCACGGTCAATGGCTCGGTGACGGTGACCTCGGCCAACATGCCTTCGCACACGCACACGGCGGCCGTGACCTCGACCCTGGCGGTAGCCACCGTGCTGCAGACCTCGTCCACGGGCGGCGGTTCGGTCACTCCGGTCGCTGGCGCGGGCCTGACCGCGGCGCTCGCCGGCCCGAGCGGCGCCGCGATCTATATGTCGCCGGCCCCGACCACCGGGCTGGTCGACATGGGCAACATTACCAGCACCCTCAGTGGGGCCGTGACCGTGGCGAACAGCGACACCGGCGGCGGCGCGCCGATTCCGTTCAGCGGCAACACGAGCGTGACGACGGCGACCATGTCGCCGTTCACGGTGCTCAATTACATCATCGCGACCGAAGGTATCTTCCCTTCGCGCAACTAAGCGGCGGGCTTCAAAAGCGCGGCGCCGCCGCGCTTTTTTTCGCCCGGACGCGTGAGGCTTACGCGAAGCTGAGCTGGTATTGCTGGGTCGGCCCGGGGCGTGCGGAACTGGCGCATCGGATCACCGGCACCAGCATCCAGATCGCGCGCCCGAGCGCCGGATGGTCGACATGGTAGTTGTCCTGGCCCAGCGTGAGCGCGGCGCCGCCTTCGAAAATGAGCGACAGCGGGGTGCGGAACTGCTCCGGCAGGCCGCGCCTGGGCAACTCGCGCGCCTCGATCAGCACCAGTTCGACCGGGCCGGCCCTGGTGTGGGCCGTGAAGACGGTGTCGAGCAGGGGGATAAACTGGTCCAGGGTGTAGTTCATTTGTGGGGCGCCGTTTCGGTTGTTGTTGCAAGCAAATTGAAGACTGTGCATGATAAGCAAAATAATGCTGTTGCGCACCTGTCCGAGGAGTAGATTTGACTGAGTTTCCAGAAGCGCCGGGCCTGTCCCTGCGTTGCGTGGTCGCCGCCGACCAGCCCTTCCTCGATGCGCTGTACCACGCCACGCGCAGCGACCTGCGGCAGGCCGACGCCGACCCGGCCCTGATCGCGACCCTGATCCGGATGCAGCAGATGGTCCACGAGAACGGCCAGCGCAAGGCCTATCCGCAGGCGCGCTGCGAACTGATCGAGCACGCCGGCGAGGCGCTCGGGCGCGTCGTCACCGACACCGACCCGCTGCGCGGCATCCGCGTGGTCGACATCGCGCTGTTGCCGCGGGCGCGCGGGCGCGGCCACGGCGGGGCCGTGCTGCGCCGACTGCAACGCGAGGCGGCGGCGCTGCGACTGCCGCTGCGCCTGTCGGTGGCCAAAGAGAATGCGGGCGCCAGGCGCCTGTACCTGGGGCTCGGCTTCGAGCTCGAGGCGGCCGGCGACGCCGCCGACGAGATGGTCTGGCGCGCGCGGGGCCAGGCGTGAGCGGGCCGGCGCGCCCACAAACGCGTGACTCGACGCGCTACCTTGAGCTGCCGTTGTCGTTCGACGCCGCGCCGCTGCAGGCGGAACTGACGCAGATGCTCGCCACCGAATGGATCGACCATTACAACACCACCGCCTACGCGAGCGGATGGCAATGCATCCCGCTGCGTTCGGTCGGCGGGCGGCTCGACCACATCATCGCGCTCGACGGCGACGACTACGCGCCGACCGTGGTGCTCGAACGCAGCCCGCAATTCCAGCGGGTGCTGGCCGGCTTCGACTGCGCGCTGCAGTCGGTGCGCCTGATGTCGCTCGCGCCCGGCGCGCGCATCCTGCCGCACCGCGACCCCGGCACCGGCTTCGAGGACGGCCTGGCCCGATTGCATGTGCCGATCCTCACCCGGCCCGAGGTGGTGTTCACGATCGACGGCGAGGACGTGCATTTTTCGCAGGGCGGCACCTGGTACCTGAACGCCAACTGCGAGCATGCGGTCGTCAACGACAGCACCGAAAGCCGGGTCCACCTGATGCTCGACTGCGTGCCCAACGCCTGGCTCGAAGCGCTGTTCGCGCGCGCCGGCTACGTGGCGCCGCCGGCGCCGCACTACGGCGACCCGAACATCAACGACGCCAACGTCGGCGAGGTGATCGCCAGCCTGCGCGCGGGCGGCGGGGCGGGCGCCTTGCTGCTGGCCGAGCGCCTGGGCGCGCTGGCGCGCTCGGCCCGGTCAACCGGGTTGCCACCGCCATGACGCACGGTTTCGCTTTCATCGAGCGCGCCCTGATGCGCGGCGCGCAGGCAGCGCCGGAGCGGCTCGAATCGCTGCGCGGCTGGTATCCGGTGGCCGCCACGCGCGAGCAGATCGGCTGGCGCTTCATGGGCGAGCAACGCTTCACCGAGCCGTTTTTCAGCGACACGCTGGCGGCCGCGCCGCGCGCGTCGCGCCTGGTCTGCCAGACGCCCTACGCGGATCTGGCGCGGTTCGACGACGTGCTGGCGCCGTCGGCGTTCATCTTCCACGTCTCGCGCTGCGGCTCGACCCTGCTGACGCAGTCGCTGGCGGCGCTGCCGCACTGCGTGGTGATGTCGGAGCCGCCCGTGCTCGACGCCTTTTTGCGCGAGCACGCGCAGTATGGCCTGCACGACGACGGCCTCGACGCCGCCGGCGTGGCCGCGCTGCGGCTGCTGGTGGGCGCGCTCGGCCAGCGCCGCGCGCCCGGCGAGAGCGCCTTCGTGGTCAAGTTCGACAGCTGGCACATCGCCAGCCTGGGCGCGATCCGGCGCGCGTTTCCCGCCACCCCGTGCATTTTCCTGTACCGCGAGCCCGACGCCGTGCTGGCCTCGCACCGGCGCCGGCGCGGGCCGCAGATGGTGCCCGGGATGATCGACCCGGCCCGCCTCGGCATCGACGACGGCGCGCGCGCGCCGGGCGACCTCGATGCCTACTGCATCGCGGTGCTCGAACGCTTTTATCGTTGTGCGCTCGCGCACGCCGGCACGCCCGGCCTGACCCTGCTGAACTACAATCAACTGCCTGGCGCCGTGCCGGCCCTGCTGGCCGGCCTGGCCATCGCGTGCAGCGCCGACGAGGGCGCGGCGATCCGCGCGCGCGCCGCCTTCCATTCGAAGGACGCGGGCTTGCCGTTCGGGGGCGACCCGAACGAAGCCCCGATGCACAGCGGCGCCGTGCTGGCGGCCGCCTATGCGCAGCTCGAACAATTGCGGCTGGCGGCCACCAAGTCATAACAAAGCCGACGAAGCCACAACAGCTACAACGAAAGTACACACGCTCCATGATGGCTCAAACGATCTCCTTCGGCGCCCCGCCGAAGCCCCCAACCACCTTGCTGGCCCTGCGCGAGGACCTGCGCCTCGAAGCGGCGCCGCGCGGCCAGGACGGCACGCCCCACTGGCATCTGGTCGACCCGGTGCGCAACCGCTTTTTCCGCCTCGGCTGGCTCGAATTCGAGCTGCTGTCGCGCTGGCGCGCGGGCGCGCCGGCGGCCGAACTATGCGAGCAGGTCGAGCGCGAGACTGCGCTGGCGCCCGAGACCGAGGACGTCGAGGGCTTGCTGCAGTTTTTGATGGTCAACGAGCTGCTGCGCGCCGACGCCGCGCCCCTGCGCGCCTCGCTGCACCAGATGGCGCGCCAGCGCACGCTCTCGCGCTGGCAGTGGCTGCTGCACCACTACCTGTTCTTCCGCATCCCGCTGGTCAAGCCCGAGCTGTTCCTGGCGCGCACCGGGCGCTTCCTGGCGCCCTTGTTCCAGCCCTCGCTGCTGGTCTGGCTCGGGGCCCTGTGCGCGCTGGCGCTGTGGCGCGTGCTCGACCAGTGGGCGGCGTTCTCGCAAACCTTCCTGTATTTTTTCTCCTGGCAGGGCGCGCTGTACTACGGCTTGGCGCTGGCGCTGGCCAAGGTGGTGCACGAGCTGGCGCACGCCTACACCTGCCGCCATTACGGGGTGCGGGTGCCGACCATGGGGGTGGCCGTGATGCTGCTCTGGCCATTGCTGTACACCGACACCTCCGAAGCCTGGAAGCTCCATTCGCGCCGCGCGCGCCTGGCCATCGGCGGCGCCGGCGTGATCGCCGAACTGATGCTGGCCGCGCTCGCGGCGCTGGTCTGGAGCGTGGCCCCGGACGGCGCGCTCAAGAGCGCGGCCTACATCCTGGCCGCGGTGACGTGGGTCAGCACGCTGGCGATCAACCTCAATCCGTTCATGCGCTTCGACGGCTATTACCTGCTCATGGACGGGCTCGACATTCCGAACCTGTCCGAGCGCAGCTTCTCGATCGCCCGCTGGCAGTTGCGCCGCACGGTGCTCGGGGTCGACGAGCCCTTCCCCGAACCCCAGCTCGAGTCGCGCCGGATCAGCCTGTCCCTGTACGCCTACCTGACCTGGATCTACCGGGTGGTGCTGTTCGTCGGCATCGCGGCGGCGGTCTACTACCTGTTCTTCAAACTGGCCGGGATCTTCCTGTTCGCCGTCGAGATCATCTGGTTCGTGCTGCGCCCTATCTCGAACGAGATGAAGGCATGGTGGGCGCGGCGCGCGCGCTGGAGCGGGCGCGCGACGTTCAGCGGCGCGCTGGTGCTGCTGGCGCTGGTGGCGCTGGCGGTGCCGTGGCGTTCGGACGTGAGCGCCGACGGCTACTGGCAGGCGCGCGAGCATAGCCGCCTGTTCCCGCCGGTGGCGGCGCGCCTGTCGAAGATTTTGGTGGCCGACGGCCAGACCGTGCGCGCGGGCGAACCGCTGTTCGTGCTGGCGGACCTGCAGGTCGAGAGCCAGTGGACGCAGCTGCAAAGCCGGATCGAGGGCCTAGAGCGGCAATTGGCCGGCTCGATCGGCGATCCGACCCTGCGCGACGCCGCGCCGGTGTTCGAGCAGCAGCTCGCCGCGGCGCGGGCCGAGCAGCTGCTGCAAAGCCAGGAGCGCGAACGGCTGACCGTGCGCGCGCCGCACGCCGGCGTGTTCCGCGACCTCGACCGCGGCCTGTTCTCGGGCGCCTGGGTCAGCCGCAAGCACGTGCTGGGGCGGGTGGTCGGCGGCGACGATTCGCTCGCCTACCTGTTCGTGCACGAGTCGCAGATCGCGCGCGTCAAAGTCGGGGCCAAGGTGCGCCTGCTGTCGCGTTACGCAGACCCGAAGGCGGTCGAGGCCAGCGTGAGCGGCATCGACAGCACCGCCAGCCGCCAGCTGCCCGAGGCGATGCTGGCCTCGGTGCACGGCGGCCCGATCGCCGCGCGCGCCACCCAGCAGGGCGAGTTGATCGCCAACGAGGCGCTGTACCGCGTCACGGTGCGCGTGCCCGCCAACGACGTGGCGCAGGTGACGCCGGTGGCCGGCCACATCGAGGGCGGGCGCAGCAGCATACTGTGGCAGTTCTTGCGCCAGTGCATTGCGGTGGTGGTGCGCGAGAGCGGGTTTTAGGGCCTGGGGCGCGGCGCGCGCGGCCGACGCCGTTGGCTGCCGGGCCGTTTCGCGCAATCCGCCACTCGCGCCGTGCTCGCTTGATTGGTTTGTTTCCAGCTTGAATTTTTTCCGGGGCGGGGTGGGGGCGTCCCTGACCAACTCCCTCTGGCATTCGTACTCGTTGGGCGTCGCGTTGACGCGCGTTTTGTCGCTTTTGAACTCGGCCGTATTTCCCTTGGCAAACACAGGGGCAGGAACCGACAGAATGCGACAAAACGAGACAGGGAACGGGTATGAATCCCAGACACCCCTTCGGCAGCGGTCACGCCGCGCTCGAATCACTTTCCATTTTCCTGCGCGAATCCGGCACGCTTTGAGCCCGACTTTGGCCGCCGCCCCGGCAATCGAAGACTGGATCGTCAAGGCGCGCGAGCGGGGCGGCGTCGCGGGCGCCGCCCACGTCCGGGGTTACCAGTGGAAATGCCTGTTCCTTCCCGAGTGACCGAACTAGCATGTGCTGCGCCGCCGGAAGGGGCAATACGCTGGAATTGGCGCCTGATACGCTTCAGAAATCGCGTCGGAGAAA